>NZ_BJHU01000060.1 GCF_005405905.1 Acidovorax sp. NB1 | reverse complement strand
CGTGACTGGCGCCATCGAGCTGCCAGCCGACAAGGAAATGGTCATGCCTGGTGACAACGTGTCGATCACTGTGAAGCTGATCAACCCCATTGCCATGGAAGAAGGTCTGCGTTTCGCTATCCGCGAAGGTGGCCGTACGGTCGGCGCTGGCGTCGTGGCCAAGATCATTGCTTAATTCATAAGCAGAACAAGGAACCCGCCATGTCCAAGCAAAAAATCCGCATCCGCCTGAAGGCGTTTGACTACAAGCTGATCGACCAGTCCGCTGCCGAGATCGTTGACACCGCCAAGCGCACCGGCGCCATCGTCAAGGGCCCCGTGCCCCTGCCGACACGCATGAAGCGTTTCGACATCCTGCGTTCGCCCCACGTCAACAAGACGTCGCGCGACCAGCTGGAAATCCGTACGCACCAGCGTCTGATGGACATCGTGGACCCCACCGACAAGACAGTGGACGCCCTGATGAAGCTCGACCTGCCCGCTGGCGTGGACGTCGAAATCAAGCTGCAGTAATCCCGGAAGGCTGGCCCGCAAGGGCCGGTCGGATGGTTTGTAACGCGGACTTGCTTGAAAAAGCAGTCCGCGTTATACTTTAGGGCTTCGCCTTTCTCGCGCCTGCAAAGTCGCGGGGTCTGGGTGGAGTTTTATTAACCTTCTTTCGCACGCTGGCGCGCAAGTGCTGAGCAAAAACGCTGAGGCCAATTGAAGTCGCAGCGGTGAAAGTTTTGGAGAAAACCAATGAGTCTGAGCAACTCCCTCGGGTTGCTGGGTCGCAAAGTGGGCATGATGCGTCTGTTCACCGATGATGGGGACGCAGTGCCTGTTACGGTGGTGGATGTGTCCAACAACCGCGTTACCCAGATCAAAACCCAAGAGAACGATGGCTACGTGGCCCTGCAGGTCACGTTCGGTTCGCGCAAAGCATCGCGCGTGACCAAGCCAGAAGCCGGCCACCTTGCCAAGGCAGGTGTGGAAGCCGGTGAAATCATCCAGGAATTCCGCGTGACCGCAGAAACCGCCGGCAAGTACGCCGCTGGTGCTGCAGTGCCTGTGGCTGATGTTTTTGCTGTCGGCCAGAAGGTGGACGTGCAAGGCACCTCCATCGGTAAGGGCTACGCCGGTACCATCAAGCGCCACAATATGGCCTCGCAGCGCGCGTCGCACGGTAACAGCCGTTCGCACAACGTGCCAGGCTCTATCGGTATGGCACAAGACCCCGGTCGCGTGTTCCCCGGCAAGCGCATGACGGGCCACCTCGGCGACGTCACCAAGACCACGCAAAACCTCGATGTCATCCGCATCGACGAAGCGCGTCAACTGCTCTTGATCAAGGGCGCTATTCCGGGCTCCAAGGGTGGGTTCGTGACGGTGCGTCCCGCCATCAAGGCCAAAGCCTCCAAAGGAGCGAACTAATGCAGCTCGAACTCCTGAGCGACCAAGGCCAGAGCGCGTCCAAGCTGGACGTGCCTGAGACCGTGTTCGGTCGTGAATACAACGAAGATCTGGTGCACCAGATCGTGGTGGCCTACCAGGCCAACGCCCGCCAAGGCACTCGCGCCCAGAAGGACCGCGAACAAGTCCGTCACTCGACCAAGAAGCCTTTCAAGCAAAAGGGTACGGGTAACGCACGTGCTGGTATGACTTCCTCGCCTCTGTGGCGCGGGGGCGGTCGCATCTTCCCGAATCTGCCTGATGAAAACTTCAGCCAGAAGATCAACAAGAAGATGTACCGCGCTGGCATGTCTGCCATCTTGTCGCAGCTGGCCCGTGAAGGCCGCCTGGCTGTGGTGGATTCGCTCAAGCTCGAATCGCCCAAGACCAAGGTTCTGGCTGACAAGTTCAAGGCCATGAATCTGCAATCGGTGATGGTGATTGCCGATGAAGTGGACGAAAACCTGTACCTGGCTTCGCGCAATCTGGTGAACGTGCTCGTCGTCGAGCCCCGTTATGCCGATCCCGTGTCGCTGGTCCGTTTCAAGAAAGTGCTCGTCACCAAGGGTGCAATCGACAAACTCAAGGAGATGTTCGCATGAGCACGCTCAAGTTTGACGAAGGTCGTCTGATGCAAGTGCTGGTCGCTCCCATCGTGTCCGAAAAGGCCACCATGGTTGCTGAAAAGTCCAATGCTGTGACGTTCAAGGTGCTGCAGAACGCTACCAAGCCAGAAATCAAGGCCGCTGTGGAATTGATGTTCAAGGTTGAGGTCAAGGGCGTTTCCGTGGTGAACACCAAAGGCAAGACCAAGCGCTTCGGCAAGACCGTGGGCCGCCGCGACAACGTTCGCAAGGCATACGTCACGCTGCAGCCAGGTCAAGAGCTGAACCTGTCCGGGGAGGCTGCTTAATCATGGCCGTTATCAAGATGAAACCCACTTCGCCCGGCCAACGTGCCGTGGTGAAGGTCACGCGTGACCACCTGTACAAGGGTGAAGCGTTTGCACCCCTGCTGGAGCCTCAGTTCCAGAAGGCTGGCCGCAACAACAACGGTCACATCACCACCCGCCACAAGGGCGGTGGCCACAAGCACCACTACCGTGTGGTGGACTTCAAGCGCAACAAGGACGGCATTCCCGCCAAGGTTGAGCGCATTGAGTACGACCCGAACCGTACGGCCCACATCGCTCTGGTGTGCTATGCCGACGGCGAGCGCCGTTACATCATCGCTCCCCGCAACCTGGAAGTGGGCGCAACCCTGCTGTCCGGTTCGGAAGCCCCGATCCGCGCTGGCAACACGCTGCCTATCCGCAACATCCCCGTGGGTTCGACCATCCACTGCATCGAGCTGAAGCCCGGTGCTGGTGCACAGATCGCCCGCTCGGCTGGTGCTTCGGCAACGCTGCTGGCCCGTGAAGGCACCTACGCTCAAGTGCGTATGCGCTCGGGCGAAGTGCGCAAGATCCACATCGAATGCCGCGCCACCATTGGCGAAGTGGCCAACGAAGAACACAGCCTGCGCCAACTGGGCAAGGCCGGTGTGAAGCGCTGGATGGGTATTCGTCCTACGGTTCGCGGCGTGGCCATGAACCCGGTGGATCACCCTCACGGTGGTGGCGAAGGCCGCACCGGCGAAGGCCGCCATGCAGTCGATCCTTGGGGCAATCTGACCAAGGGTTATCGCACCCGTAACAACAAGCGCACACAGATCATGATCGTGTCGCGTCGCAAGAAGTAAGGGGTAACAGATGACTCGCTCTCTCAAAAAGGGTCCATTTGTTGACCATCACTTGCTGGCCAAGGTCGAAAAGGCCGTTGCCACCAAGGACAAGAAACCAGTCAAGACCTGGTCGCGTCGCTCCATGGTTCTGCCCGAGTTCATCGGTCTGACCATCGCCGTGCACAACGGCAAGCAACACGTGCCGGTCTATGTCACCGACCAGATGGTGGGCCACAAGCTGGGCGAATTCGCCCTGACGCGCACCTTCAAGGGTCACCCCGCTGACAAAAAAGCGAAGAAGTAAGGAACGACCATGTCTGAAACACGTGCAGTCCTCCGGGGCGTCCGTCTGTCGGTCGATAAGGGCCGTCTGGTCGCCGATCTGATCCGCGGTAAGAAGGTCGATCAAGCTCTGAACATCCTGACGTTCACGCAGAAAAAAGCTGCTGGCATCGTCAAGAAGGTTCTGGAGTCGGCCATCGCCAACGCCGAACACAACGATGGCGCTGACATCGACGAACTGAAGGTCAAGACCATCTACGTCGAACAAGGCACCACGCTCAAGCGCTTCACCGCGCGCGCCAAAGGCCGCGGCAACCGCATCAGCAAGCCCACGTGCCATGTGTACGTGACGGTTGGCAACTAAAGGCTCGGGAAGACTATGGGACAGAAAATCCATCCTACCGGCTTCCGCCTTGCGGTCAGCCGCAACTGGTCCAGCCGTTGGTACGCCAGCAACCGCGATTTCGCGGGCATGCTGGCCGAAGACATCAAGGTGCGTGAGTACCTGAAGGCCAAGCTCAAGAACGCGGCCGTGTCGCGCATCCTGATCGAGCGCCCCGCCAAGAACGCCCGTATCACCATTTACTCGGCCCGTCCTGGTGTGGTGATCGGCAAGAAGGGCGAAGACATCGAGAACCTGAAGAAGGAACTCGCGTCGCGCCTGGGCGTGCCTGTCGCAGTGAACATCGAAGAAGTGCGCAAGCCCGAAATCGATGCCAAGCTGATCGCCGACAGCATCACGCAGCAGCTCGAAAAGCGCATCATGTTCCGTCGCGCTATGAAGCGCGCCATGCAGAACGCCATGCGTCTGGGTGCTCAGGGCATCAAGATCATGTCGTCTGGCCGTCTGAACGGTATCGAAATCGCTCGCTGCGAGTGGTACCGTGAAGGCCGCGTGCCACTTCACACGCTGCGTGCTGACATCGACTACGGCACCTCTGAAGCCAAGACCACCTACGGTGTGATCGGCGTCAAGGTCTGGGTCTACAAGGGTGACACGCTGGGCCGCAATGACCTGCCCGCTGTGGAAACTCCTCGTCCAGACGAAGAGCGCCGCCCACGTGGCCCACGCCGTGATGGCCGCCCAGGTGGCGACCGTCCAGGCGCAGGCCGTGGCCCACGCCGCCCAGTGGGTGCGAACTCCGCACCTGCCGATGGCAGCGATAAGCCCGCCGAAGCCGGTGGCGCTGACAACACCGCCGTTAAGCGCGTACGCAAAGTCGCCGCGCCCGCTACAGCAGCGGACGGTAAAGGAGAATAACTATGCTGCAACCTGCTCGCCGTAAGTACCGCAAAGAGCAAAAAGGCCGTAACACCGGCGTCGCAACGCGGGGTGCCTCCGTTGCGTTCGGTGACTTCGGTCTGAAGTGCACGGACCGTGGCCGTCTGACTGCCCGTCAGATCGAAGCCGCACGCCGTGCGATCTCGCGCCACGTGAAGCGTGGCGGCCGCATCTGGATCCGCGTGTTCCCGGACAAGCCAATCTCTACCAAGCCCGCAGAAGTGCGTATGGGTAACGGTAAGGGCAACCCCGAGTACTACGTGGCCGAAATCCAGCCCGGCAAGATCGTGTTCGAAATCGTCGGCGTGCCCGAAGAACTGGCCCGTGAAGCGTTCCGCCTGGCTGCTGCCAAGCTGCCGCTGCGCACCACGTTCGTCAGCCGCCACCTTGGCGCTTAATTCAGGAGACCATGAAAATGACCAAAGCTACTGAATTGCGCCAAAAAGACGTCGCCGGCATCGAAACCGAAATCAAGGCGCTGCAAAAGGCCCACTTCGGCCTGCGCATGCAAAAGGCTACGCAGCAACTGGGTAACACCAACACGCTGCGCACCACCCGCCGCGATATCGCACGTGCCAAGACCATCCTTGCTGAAAAGCAAGCCGCCAAGTAAGGAGCCCCTATGACGGAAGCTAAAAAATCCCTCAAGCGCACCTTGGTTGGCAAGGTGGTCAGCGACAAGCGTAACAAGACCGTGACCGTGCTGATTGAGCGCCGTGTGAAGCACGAGCTCTACGGCAAGATCGTTGGCAAGTCGAGCAAGTACCACGCGCACGACGAAAACAACGAGTACAAGCTGGGTGACACAATCGAAATCACCGAAAGCCGTCCGCTGTCCAAGACCAAGAACTGGGTCGCGACCCGCTTGGTGCAAAAGGCTGGCCTGCTGTAATAGGCAGCGCTGCATTGGAGACCGGGAACCCCCGGTCTGCAAGGCCCTTCAAAACGACCCACAATGTGGGTCGTTTTGCTTTGTGGGCGTCCTTTTTTGACGTCCCGGCAGATTCCCGGGTTCATGTTCTGCCATGGACCTCTCAACCCTCCCTCCCACCACCTATCCCCAAGGAGATAACAATGATCAAAGTCGGTGACACCCTGCCAGCCAGCACGCTGATGGAATACTCGGAAGTTGAAGGCGAGGGCTGCAGCATTGGCCCGAACCCCGTGCCGGTGGACAAGGCCACGGCGGGCAAGACGATTGCCCTGTTTGCGCTGCCTGGCGCCTTCACCCCCACCTGCTCGGCCAAGCATGTGCCCGGCTATGTAGAAAAAGCGGCCGAGTTCAAGGCGGCCGGTGTGGACGAGATCTGGTGCGTGAGCGTGAACGACGCCTTCGTGATGGGCGCCTGGGCGCGGGACCAGAAGACCGACGGCAAGGTGCGCATGCTGGGCGACGGTGACGCCACCTTCGCCAAGGCCACCGGCCTCACGCTGGACCTGAACGGCAAGGGCCTGGGCCTGCGCAGCAACCGCTACTCGATGCTGGTGCGCGATGGCAAAGTGCTCACGCTCAACGTGGAAGCCCCTGGCAAGTTCGAAGTCAGCGACGCGGGCACGCTGCTCGAGCAAGCCCAGAAGGCCTGAGCTACCTCTCGCTCTCAGCCACGTCCGTGAACCGGATGGCACCGAACAGCCGCTGGAGTTTGTCCTTGCGGGACGGTGCCAACCACTGGCAAGCCCAGTGGATCTCGCCCTCCAGCCGGGCGCGCTCGCCCACATCCACCCCGGGTAACTGCGCCAGCCGGTGCAGCCGGGCCTTCAGGATGTCGTACTGCTCCCGGCTGTAGTTCGGGCGCTGGTTGACCACCAGACCCGTGACGGACTGGCGCCGATGGGCGGGCATCAGCCGGGTTTTGTCACTGCGCAGTGCAAAACCCTCGTCCTGCGCAATGGCGCCGACCCAGGCGCGCAGCGCGGCAAACTGGCCCTGCAGGTTCTGCGGTCCCGAAAACACCAGGTCATCGGCATACCGCGTGTAGCGTGCGCCAAAGCGCTGCGCCAGCGCATGCAGCCGCACATCCAACCCCAACGCGCACAGATTCGCCAGGGCAGGTGAGGTGGGCGCCCCCTGGGGCAGATGGAGCTGCGCCAGGCGGGCCGAGTTGGCCCGGCGCTGCGCAATCATCTGTGCTGAGGTCGGTGCGCTGTCTTCCCACAGCCGTTCGCGGACGGCGGCAGGCGTGCGGGTGGTGGTCAGACGCGTGAGCAGCTCGGCTGCCGGGCGGCCATGCCCCAGTGCGCGCCAGAGGGCGCGCACGCGTGTGGCGCTGATGTGGGTGAAAAAATCGGCCAGATCAAAACGGACCACCACGGCCTGCCGGGTGTGCACCTGCGCGTGGCTGCCCACGCTGCGGCCGCGTACAAAGCCGTGCGCGGCCTCGTGGGTGGGGATGTGCGCCAGCAGCTTGTCGAGAATGTTGCGCTGCGCGGCTGCCAGGCGCGTTCGTGGTGCTTCTAGCAGGCGCAAGCCGCCGCTGGCTTTGAGCAGCAGGCGATAGCGGTAGTGTGAAACGGGCAAGGCGTGGCCGCCGCCTTGGGGCTCGCGCCAACGGCTGTGCTCGGGCGCCAGCCAGAGCAGATCTTCCAAAGGGATGCCCAGGGCCTGTGCCAGGTCCTGGGCGTTGCCCAGCAAGGGGCACAGGGGTTCTCGGCCCATCCAGGCGGGCGCCATGCCCGCTGTGCCAGGGCGCAGCAGCCAGTGCAAAGGCCTGCCGGTGCGGCGGCTGGCCGCCCAGGTGCGGAAGCTTTGGGCCAGTTGGGCGTCGGTCCATTGGTGCCAGGGGGCTGTAGAGGCACCGGGGTCGTCATCTTCACCATCACCGTCGATGTCCTGGTCCCACAGGCCGATGTCGTCGTCTTCAGCGGCCGGGTCGCCGTCCTCTTGCGACTGCCAGGGCGCGGTGGCATTGCGCACCCCGGCCTTGCGCCACCAGAAACCCCGGCACAGCCAGGTGGCGAGGTCTTCGGGCTCCAGCCGGGCCCATTCGGCTGCGGACACCGTGGACAGGCGGCGCAGTTGCTCAAACAGCGCCTCGGGCAGGGGGTGCGGGTCGGGCGCGGGCGGGGACTGGCCCAGGCAGTGCCCAGCACGGGCCGCCAGCGCGTGCAGGGTGCGGCGATCGGGGCTGTCCGCATCGGCCAGCAGGGCCAATGCCAAGGCCCTGGCCAGGGCGCGGATGGGGGCCGACAGCTTCATGGCGCGGCGCTCAGAAAAAGGTTGGCCTGGCACCAACCAGCGGGTTGGGCGCGAACATGTTGCCACTGCTGGCGGGAGGTTCGCGCGCCGCAATGTGCGCGTTGAAGAACACCGTGGGGCTGCCCCACGGCCCGAACCTGTGCAGGCTCGACATGCTTGGCACCAGGCCGCTGTGATTCTATGTGAACTATCAAATTGATAGCTATCAGCGCTTATGGGATGCGCGCAGAGGCCCCAAAAAGCTCAAGAAATATCGACCTTGAGGTAGTGCGCTCCGGCAATGGGGTTGTGATAGTAAGGCGGGATCTCTTCAAAGCCCAGGTCGGTGTACAGCGCGCGGGCGGACTCCATGTCGTCCAGGGTGTCGAGCAGCACGCAGGCATAGCCTGCCTGCCGCGCGCGGTCCAGCATGGCCTCGGCCAGTTCGCGCCCCAGGCCAAAACCGCGAAACGCCTTGCGCACAAACAGGCGCTTCATCTCGCTGGCGTTGGGGTAGTCGGCGGCGTCCAGCGGGCGCAGGGCGCAGCAGCCGGCCACGGCGCCTTCGACCACGGCCACCAGCAGGGCGCCGCGTGGCTCCGCGTAGTCGCCGGGCAGCTGGGCGAGTTCGGCGTCAAAGCCCTGGAAACACAGGTCCACGCCCAGTGTGCTGGCGTATTCCCGGAAGATGTCGCGCACGGCGTCCAGCTCGGCGGGGGTGCTGGGGGTTCGCAGGGTGATGGAAGGCTTGTCCAAAACGCTAGGGGGCAAAACGATGGAAGCCGCAGTGTAGCGAGGTCGTTCCTGGACCAGGCCGTCAGAACCCTGCCGCCATGGCCAGCGACGAGACCCACCAGGCCAGCCCGGCGCTTCCGGCCAGCACCAACAGCGCCAGGGTGCGGCTCAGGGCGTCGTCGCGCGACGGTGCGGCGGGCACGGGCAGGGCCTTGTCGCCGCCCAGCATGGGGCGCACCAGGGTGTGCTTGCGCACCAGCACATAGAACAGCACGGCCAGCACATGCAGGGCGATCAGGCCCAGCACGAGGTACTGGCCAATCTCCTTGTGGTAGCCCGTGGCCTGGCCCACCACAGCGCTGGAGACAAAACGCGTGAGCGGGCCCGCGAAGGCGATTTCGTCGTCGCTCAGCAGGCCTGTGCCCACCTGCGCGCCCAGCACGGCCAGCAGCGCAAACACCGACAGCGCACCCAGCGGGCTGTGCCCGGCACTGTCTTCGGGGTGGGCGTTGCCACGCAGGTAGCGCACCAGCCGGGCGGGCGAATACAGAAAAGCCGAGAAGCGCGACCAGCGCCCGCCGATCAGCCCCCAGACCACCCGGAACACCAGCAGCGCCAGCACGGCGTAGCCCAGGCGAAAGTGCCATTCCATGGCGTTGCCGCCCACCTTGGCGGTGATGACCAACCCCACCACGCAGACGGCCAGGGCCCAGTGGAAGAGGCGGGTGGGAAGGTCCCAGATGCGTACGGTGTGTTGCGTCATGGTGGCGAAGGCAGGGGAGGAGAGGAGGGGATGGGCGCATTGTGAAGGACGCTGCGCCCGGCTGGAAGGGCCCCGGCCATGCGAAAACGCGCCCGAAGCGGCATACTGCCAGCGGGCCCCAAGGTGGGAGCCCACCCCACGACAAAGGAAATCTCCCATGAAAGCACTTGCCGCATTTGCCCTTGCCGCCGCCACGCTGACCCTGTCGGCACCTGCCTCGGCCCAGTTTGCCAAGGCCGAGGACGCCATCAAATACCGCCAGAGCGCACTCTTCGTGATGGGCCAGCATTTTGGCCGCCTGGGCGCCATGGCCAATGGCCGCGTGCCGTTTGATGCCAAGGCTGCGCAGGAGAACGCGGACATCGTCGCCGACATGGCCAAGCTGCCCTGGGCCGGTTTTGGCGCGGGCACGGACAAGGGCGCTCCCACCAAGGCGCTGCCGGAGATCTGGACGGAGCAGGCCAAGTTCAAGGAGCATTCCGACAAGCTGCAGGCCGAGACCGTCAAGCTGGCCGCCGCTGCCAAGACGGGCAACCTCGACAACCTCAAGACCGCATTCGGCGCAGCGGCAGGTACCTGCAAGGCCTGCCATGACAACTACCGTGCGAAGTGATGTCTGCTATCAAATAAGTAGCTATTAGGGTAAGCCTATAAGGCGCAAGGGGCTGATTTCTCAAGGAATCAGCCCCTTTGTTCGTCAGAGCGGCACCGCCGTCCGGCTCACACTTTGTCAGGTCTCTGCCAGCAGCTTCTCGATGAGCTGGTGCAGCTCGGGGAAGTTGGGCGCGCCCACATAGGTTTTCACGATCTCGCCGCGCTTGTTCACGATGAAAGTCGAGGGCGTCAGGCGCACATCGCCCCAGGCCTTGGCCACGTTGCCGGTGTTGTCGATCGCCACCTTGAAGGGCAGCTTGCGCGTTTCGGCAAAGTTCACCACGTAGCTGGGCGGGTCGTAGCTCATGGCCACGGCCAGGGTCTCGAACCCCTTGGTGTTGTACTTGTTGTAGGTGGCGACGATCTCGGGCATCTCAGCCACGCAGGTGGTGCAGCTCGTGGCCCAGAAGTTGACCAGGGTGACCTTGCCCTTCAGGTCGGCGGTGGATTTGCTGGAGCCGTCCAGAAGCACAAAGGTCGATGCGGGCGCTTCGGCGCGGCCCGTGTCCAGGTACACGTACGCGCCCACGGCCGCAAACGCTGCCACTGCCACACCTGCTGCCCAATGCTTGATCGCCATGACTTCACCATCCATCCAGAAAAATCGAGGGGCTGAGGCCCACACGGCATTGTGCCGGATGGGCGCCCCTGGGGGTCGATTCGATCCCCAGGCAAAAGTTCGGGCCACTCTGCAGATAATGGGCCGATGCATAGGACATTGACCGGGGCGCTGGCCCTGCTGCTGCTGGCGGGCTGCAGCCCCGCGCTGAACTGGCGCACCGTGCCGCTGCCCGAGGCGGGCCTCACCATCACGCTGCCCTGCAAGCCCGACCAGGCCACCCGCACCGTGGAGCTGGCCGGGGCGCCGGTGGCGCTGGCCATGGTGGGCTGCGATGCCGATGGCGCGACCTTTGCCGTGTCCCACGCGGCGCTGGCCGACCCGGCCCAGGTGGGCACGGCGCTCACCCACTGGCGGGCGGCTGTGCTGGCGCGCTTGGGGCCACAGGCAACCACCTCGGCGGCCGACACCCCCTACACACCGCGCGGCGCCTTGCCGCTGCCACAGTCGCTGCGCACGGTGGCCCAGGGCCAGCGTGCCGATGGCTCGGTGGTCACGGCGCAGGCCGTGTGGTTTGCGCGCGCTGCAGGCCCCGAGGTGCGGCTGTTCCACGCGGTGGTCTACAGCCAGAAACCCCGGCCCGAGGTGGCCGAGCAGTTTTTTGCCGGCCTGGCGTTGCCATGAGCGGCGTGTTGTCGCGGCGCTCTGCCGTCATTGTTTTCCTGGCGTTTGCGTTTGCCTATTTTTTGTCGGCGCTGGTGCGCGCCGTCACGGCCACGCTGGCGCCCACGCTGGCGGCAGAGTTTGCGCTGCAGGCACGTGACCTGGGGCTGCTGGCCGGGGGCTACTTTCTGGGCTTTTCGGCCACGCAGCTGCCGCTGGGCACGTGGCTGGACCGCCACGGGCCCAAGAAGGTGGCGTTGGGGTTTCTGGGCGTGGCCGTGGTGGGCAGCCTGGTGTTTTCGGCGGCCACCGGGTTTTCGGGCCTGCTGGCCGGGCGCGTGTTGTGTGGTGCAGGTGTCAGCGCCTGCCTGATGGCGCCGCTCACGGGCTACCGGCGTTGGCTGGACCCTGTGGCCCAGATGCGGGCGAATTCGTGGATGCTGATGACCGGCTCGCTGGGCATGGTGGCATCCACGCTCCCCGTGCAGTGGGCCTTGCCGCTGGTGGGCTGGCGCCCGCTGTTCTGGGGGCTGGCGGTGTTGATTGCGCTGTCGATGGTGGTGATCGCCCTGTGGGTGCCGGGCTGGGGCCCGGCGGCACAGCCGAAGGCAGACTCTAGCGCCGCAGAGGCCGTGCCCCAGGGCTATGGCGTGGTGTGGCGCCACCCTTACTTCCAGCGCCTCGCGCCGCTGGGGTTCTTCTGTTATGGCGGCATGGTGGCCATGCAGACCCTGTGGGCCGGGCCGTGGATGCAGCGGGTGGCGGGCTACACCGCGCTGGAGGCCGCCACTGGCCTGTTCTGGATCAATGTGTCCATGCTCTGCACCTTCTGGACCTGGGGCATGCTCAACCCCTGGCTGCTGCGCAAGGGGTTTGGGGCCGACCGGCTCATGGCCTGGGGCCTGCCGTTGTGCTCGGTGGTGCTGCTGGGCATCATCCTGGCCGGGCCGCAGGCCGGGGGCGGGGCCTGGGCGCTGTTTTGCGTGTCGTGCACCTTTGTGTCGCTGTCGCAGCCCGCCGTGGCCATGGCGTTCCCGCAGGCGCTGGCGGGGCGGGCGCTTTCGGCCTACAACCTGGTGATCTTTGTGGGCGTGTTTGTGGTGCAGTGGGGCATTGGCCTGGCGGTGGATGCGTTTGCGGGCGCGGGCCTGGCCACGGTACCTGCGTTCCAGGCGGCCATGGCGGTGTACCTGGTGTGCAACGCGGGCGCCTATGCGTGGTTCCTGCTGCGGGGGCGGCGCCATAATGTGCTGCCAACCCCTGCACCATGAAGACCGACGCCCACCCAGCCGCCTCCACGCACCGCACCGGGCCCCTGCGCCCTGTGGTCCGTTGACGCTCTGTTGCGCGCAGGTCATGACCATGAGCCCCACCAGCATCCTCATCATTGCCCACGCCCCGCTGGCCCACGCGCTGCGCGAATGTGCCCTGCACGTGTTTGCCGATTGCGGTGACAGCGTGGCCGCGCTGGATGTGCTGCCCAACCAGCCGCCCGAAGAGTCGCTGGCCCAGGCGCGCATCCTGCTGGAGCAGCTGGGCACCGATTCCACCCTGGTGCTGACCGATGTGTTCGGCGCCACGCCGTGCAACGTGGCGCAGCGCCTGGTCGATGGCGTGCGCTCGCGCCTGGTGACGGGCGCCAACCTGCCCATGCTGCTGCGCGCCGTGAGCTACCGGGCCGAACCCCTCGACTCCGTGGTCAGCCGCGCGGTGGTGGGGGGCACGCAAGGGGTGATGCAGGTGGCCATTTCCGCGCCACAGAACCAGAACCGCCGTCACCGACATGATCAAGACCCGTACGACCATCAGCAATAAACTGGGCCTGCACGCCCGCGCATCGGCCAAGCTCACCAAGCTGGCTGGCAGCTTTCCCTGCGACGTTTTCATGAGCAAGGGCGACCGCCGCATCAACGCCAAGAGCATCATGGGCGTGATGATGCTGGCCGCCGGGCTGGGCTCCGAGGTGGAGCTGGAAACCAACGGCGACCGCGAGCAAGAGGCGATGGACGCCCTGCTGGCGCTGATCAACGACAAATTTGGCGAAGGGGAGTGATCCCCTCGACCGTTTTCTTGGCCCTTTTGACCCCGTGACACCACCATGACCTTCTCCGTCCACGGTCTCGCCGTTGCCCGCGGCATCGCCATCGGCCGCGCCGTGCTGGTGGCATCGAGCCGGGTGGATGTGGCGCACTATTTTGTGGAGCCCTCCCAGGTCGAGGGCGAGATCGAGCGCGTGCGCCAGGGCCGCAATGCCGTGGTCGAAGAGTTGCAGCGCCTGCAGACCGACATGCCCGCCGACGCGCCGCACGAGCTGACCGCGCTGCTGGACGTGCACCTGATGCTGCTCCAGGACGAGGCCCTCACAGGCGGCGTCAAGCACTGGATCACCGAGCGCCTGTACAACGCCGAGTGGGCGCTCACCACGCAGCTCGAAGTGATTGCGCGCCAGTTCGACGAGATGGAGGACGAGTACCTGCGCGAGCGCAAGGCCGACCTGGAGCAGGTGGTCGAGCGCATCCTGCGCCACATGAAGGGCGTGGCCAGCCCCGTGGCACCGCCCGCCAGCAGCCCGCGCCGCAAGACGCAGCAAGACCTGCTGCTGGACGACACGGTGGACGTCCCCCTGGTGCTGGTAGCGCACGACCTCTCGCCCGCCGACATGCTGCAGTTCAAGCAAAGCGTGTTCGCCGGGTTTGTGACCGATGTGGGTGGCAAGACCAGCCACACCGCCATCGTTGCGCGCAGCATGGACATCCCCGCCGTGGTGGGCGCGCGCGCCGCCAGCCAGCTGGTGCGGCAGGACGACTGGGTCATCATCGACGGCGATGCGGGCGTGGTCATCGTCGATCCCTCGCCCATCATCCTGGCCGAATACGGCTTTCGCCAGCGCCAGGTGGAGCTGGAGCGCGAGCGCCTGGCCCGTCTGCGCCATACCCCTGCTGTCACGCTCGACGGCCACAAGATCGAGCTGCTGGCCAACATCGAGCAGCCCGGCGACGCCGCCGCCGCCGTGCGCGCGGGCGCTGTGGGCGTGGGCCTGTTCCGCAGTGAATTTCTGTTCATGGGCAAAACCGGCAACCTGCCCGGCGAGGACGAGCAGTACCGCGCCTACTGCGAGGCCATCGACGGCATGCAGGGCCTGCCGGTCACCATCCGCACCATCGACGTGGGCGCCGACAAGCCGCTCGATAACAAGGCCCACAAGGACAACTACCTGAACCCCGCGCTGGGCCTGCGCGCCATCCGCTGGAGCCTGGCCGACCCGGCCATGTTCCGCACCCAGCTGCGCGCCGTACTGCGTGCGGCCGCGCATGGCAAAGTCAACCTGCTGTTCCCCATGCTCGCGCACACGCACGAGATCCAGCAGACCCTGGCGCAGGTGGACCTGGCCCGCGCCGAGCTGGATGCGCGCGGCGAGCCCTACGGCCCGGTGCAGCTGGGCGCCATGATCGAAGTGCCCGCCGCCGCGCTCATGGTGCGCACCTTCCTCAAGTACTTCGACTTCCTCTCGATCGGCACCAACGACCTGATCCAGTACACCCTGGCCATCGACCGCGCCGACGAGGCCGTGGCGCACTTGTACGACCCGCTGCACCCCGCCGTGTTGCGCCTGGTGGGCGACGTGATCGCCGAGGGCGAGCGCCAGGGCAAGAGCGTGTGTGTGTGCGGCGAAACGGCGGGCGACGTGACCATGACGCGCCTGCTGCTGGGCCTGGGCCTGCGCAGCTTCTCCATGCACCCGGCGCAGATCCTGGCGATCAAGCAGGAGGTGCTGCGCGCCGACACCCGCAAGCTCGCGCCCTGGGCGCAGCAGGTGATTGGCGGCGAGGAGCCAGCCGCGCTACTCGTGTCGTGAGTAAGTATCAAAAGTGATAGCATAAGAGACACGCTGATCAGGCGCAAAGGGCCCATTTGACTCACATTTCTGCGCCCGCTGCAGACGCCTCCCTCATCGACTCACGCCAGGCCCTGCAGCGCCTGCTGGTCACGCTGGGCCTGGTGGTGCTGGGCAACAGCAGCATGTATGTGGTGTCGGTGGTGCTCCCGGCCGTGCAGGCCGAGTTCGGCGTCGGCCGCGCCAGCGCCTCGCTGCCCTACACGCTGATGATGGTCTGCCTGGGGCTGGGCGGCTTGCTCACCGGCCGGCTGGCGGACCGCTACGGCCTCACGCCCGTGCTCTGGCTGGGCGCGCTGGCCGTGCTGGGCGGTTTTGTGGGCGCGGCGTTCTCCGGCAGCATCTGGGCGTTTGGCATCGCGCATGCGGTGATGGGCTTCATCGGCAGCTCGGCCACGTTTGCGCCGCTGCTGGCCGACACCGCGCTGTGGTGGAACCGGCGGCGCGGCATTGCGGTGGCGGTGTGCGCCAGCGGCAACTACGTGGCGGGCGCCCTCTGGCCTCCCATCGTGCAGTACGGCATCGACACCGTTGGCTGGCGGCCCACCTACATGGCGCTGGGCGTGGTCTGTGGCTTGGGCATGCTGGCGCTGTCGTTGCGCATGCGCCAGCGCCCACCCGCCATCCAGGCTGAAGCGGCAGGCGCCAGCACCATGCCCGTGGACCGCGCCCGCCCCTTTGGCCTGGCGCCGGGCACCGCGATGGCGCTGCTGTGTGTGGCGGGCGTGGCCTGCTGCGTGGCCATGGCCATGCCCCAGGTGCACATCGTCGCCTACTGCACCGACCTCGGGTTTGGCGCCGCCCAGGGCGCGCAGATGCTGTCGCTCATGCTCGCCTGCGGCATCGTGAGCCGCCTGGTCTTCGGGCTCATCTGCGACCGCATCGGCGGCATCCGCACGCTGCTGCTGGGCTCGGCCCTGCAGGGTGTGGCGCTGCTGCTGTTTCTGCCCTACGACGGGCTGGTGCCGCTGTACGTTATCTCGGCGCTGTTCGGCCTGTTCCAGGGCGGCATCGTGCCGACCTACGCCATCATCGTGCGCGAGCACTTTGCGCCCGCCCAGGCCAGCGTGCGCGTGGGCGCCGTGATCATGGCCACGCTGGTGGGCATGGCGCTGGGCGGCTGGCTGTCGGGCTGGATCTTCGACATCACCGGCAGCTACCACGCGGCCTTTGTGAACGGCATCGGCTGGAACCTGCTGAACCTCTCCGTCACCGGCTGGTTGTTTCTGCGGGTACGCAGGAAAGTGCAAATTTGATAGCTATAAATGCTTGATGGACGCGCGGTAGACGCCAATTTTGTTTGTATTTCTAGCGTGCCCGCATGCCCATGATGGCCGCACCGATGATCATCACCGTCGCCAGCGCAATGCTGGCGCTGAACGAGCGCCCGCTCACCACGATCAGCAGGGCGGTCGAGGCCAGCGGCGTGATGTAGCTCAGGATGCCGATGTGCCGCGCGTCGCCCAGCTTGAGCGCCTTGTCCCACATGAAGAACGACGCCCCCAGCGGCCCCAGGCCCAGCACTGCCAGCAGCGCCCAGTCGCGCGGCTGCAGGCTGACGGCGGGCTCCAGCGCCACATGGCACAGCAGCGACAGCACCCCCGACACCAGCCCGAACAGCCCGATGGCCGTGGTCGGGAAGGCGGCCACGCGTTTGGTCAGCAGCGAGTAGGTGGCCCAGATGAAGGCGGCAGCCAGCGCGGGCAGGTAGCCCCAGGCCAGGGTGCCGCTCAACTCGCGCCCACCGGCAATCGCAATGGCTGCGCCCCCAAACCCCAGCAGCGCCGCCAGCACATGCGGAAGGCGCAGCGCCACGCCGGGCAGCACCACGGGCGAAAGCACCACGATGAACAGCGGCCAGAGGTAGTTGACCAGGTTGGCTTCGACCGGCGGCGCATGGCGCAGCGCGATGAACAGCAGGAAGTGGTAGGCGAACAGGCCGTACACCCCCAGCGCCAGCGTGCGCAGCGGAATGCGCCACTGCGACGGGTCGCGCAGCACGAACGGCCAGGCGGGCACGCTGCCGATGATGAGCGCAACGCCCGTGAGCAGGAACGGCGGAATGTGGGTGAGCGACACGCCCAGCGAGGCGAGCGAGGCCCACAGCGCAATGGCGCCCAGGGCATAGAGGTTGGCTTGCATGGGGGCCGAGCTTACGCGCACCCATCGTCGCGCAACGGCGGTTTGTCGTCGCGTGCGGGGGGTTGCCCCGCGTCCAGGGTCAAGGATGCTGGGTGCGGCGCAGGGCGGCCGTGAGGGCCGAGGGCGAGCGGTAGCCGGTGCGCCGCGCCACTTCGGCCACCGCCATGCCCGTGCTGCGCAGCAGCCGGGCCTGCGCCAGCCGCTGGCTGCGCAGCCAGGCCATGGCGCCCATGCCCTGGTCGCCCTGGCAGCGGGCGGCAAACTGGCTGGGGCTCAGGTGCACCTGCGCGGCCAGGTCGGCCACGGTCAGCTCGGTGTGCCACTGCCGTGCGGCCCATTGCTGCAGCGCAGGCCAGTCGATGGGGCGGCGGCGCGTGGGGCCCGGGGCTGCGTACGGCTGTGTGGCAGGCCCGTGCCCAGCGGCCAGCCAGGCCTCGCGCAGCAATGCGGGGCCATGGGCCAGCGCCAGCGGGCGGCCCTGCTGCAGCGCACTGGCCAGGTAGTGCGCCAGGGGCAGCGCCTGGGCGGGCGGGGTCATCGCCCCGGGCAGGCGCGCGAGTGCAGCCCAGGCCGGGTGGGCGCTGTCGAGCACCAGGCACAGGCTGCCCCCTGCGGACTCGAAATCGTGCCGGTCCCCCGGAGCGATGACACAGCCCCCGCCAGTAGCCACCCGCACGCCGCGCCCTTCCACCTCCAGCTCCAGCGCACCCGACAGCCCCAGCAGGATCTGGAAGTGGTCGTGGCTGTGGCTGCCGGGGGAGGCGCCGTAGCGGCGCAGGGAGAGCTGGTCTGGGGTGTCCATAGGGGGCGTCCGACCCCGGATTTTGCTGCAACCGCTGGCTTGGCTCCAGAGGAGCAAGGGCGGGGCCGTTGCTGCCAAGGCTGCCATTTATTGCTTCGCGGTTTGAATTTATGTTGCTAGAGTGATTTGGAACATTCAGCAACAAGGAACTCATATGGTTTCAAATGCAGGTGTGGCACCGCCTGCAGAGCTTGCAGGGGGCAGTCCCGACGAGTTGTTGTCGTGCCTGCTCATCGTGGCCAAGGCGCATGGCCTGCCGTCCACCGCCGAGGCGGTGATGGCGGGCCTGCCCGCTGACCAGCACCGGCTCACGCCCGGGCTGTTTGGGCGTGCTGCGCGCCGCGCCCACATGAGCAGCCGCTTGGTGCGCGAGCCATTGGCCCGTGTCAAGGACGTGTTGCTGCCCGCCGTGTTGTTGTTGCAGGGCGAGCGCGCCTGCGTGCTGCTGGGCTGGAGCGAGGGGCGCAGCGAGGCGCTGGTCGTTTTGCCCGAGCTGGGCGATGCGCCCATCCAGGTATCGCGCGCCGCGCTGGAGGCGGACTACCTCGGGACCACGGTGTATGTGCGGCCATCCCAGCGCTTCGATGCGCGGGCGCCGCAGGTGAAAGCCGGTCGGCATGGGCACTGGTTCTGGTCCGTGCTGGCAGAAAACCATGGCCTGTACCGCGATGTGCTGCTGGCCGCGCTGCTGGCGAACCTGTTCGCGCTGGGCATGCCCATCTTCACCATGAATGTGTACGACCGCGTGGTGCCCAACAACGCGGTGGACACCCTGTGGGTGCTGGCGCTCGGGCTGTCCATCATGCTCGTGGGGGACCTGGTGCTGCGCACCCTGCGGGGCCGGTTTGTGGACCTGGCCAGCAGCCGCGCGGATGTGAAGCTGTCGGCCCACATCATGGAGAAGGTGCTGGGCACACGCATGGAGCAGCGGCCTGCATCGGCGGGGTCGTTCGCGTCGAACCTGCGGTCTTTCGAGTCGGTGCGGGATTTCATCAGTTCGGCCTCGGTGGTGGCGTTCATCGATCTGCCCTTTGCGCTGATTTTTGTTGTGGTGATCGGCTGGATTTCCTGGCCCATGCTGATTCCGCTGGTCATTGGTGCGCTGGTGATGCTGCTCTATGCGCTGGCGGTGCAGGGGCGCATGCACGAGCTGTCCGAGACCACCTACCGCGCGGGCGCACAGCGCAATGCCACCCTGGTCGAGGCGCTGGTGGGCTTCGAGACCGTGAAGGCGCTGGGCGCCGAGGCGCCGCTGCAGCGCAAGTGGGAACGCAGCACGGCCTTGCTGGCGCGGGTGGGCGTGCAGCTGCGCTTGCTATCGGCCACGGCGAGCAACAGCTCGGCCTTCCTGCAGCAGCTCATCAACCTGGTCATCGTGATCCTGGGTGTGTACATGATTGGCGAGCGCCAGCTCACCATGGGCGGCCTGATCGCCTGCACCATGCTGGCCTCGCGCGCCATGGCGCCGGTGGGGCAGGTGGCGGGGCTGCTGGTGCAGTACCACACGGCGTCCACGGCGCTGACCTCGCTGAACGAAATGATGAAGCGCGAGGTGGACCGGCCCGAAGGGGCCAGCTTCATCAGCCGGGGGCGGCTCCACGGGGGCATCGAGTTCCGCGATGTGAGTTTTACCTACCCGGGCCAGCAGGCAGCATCGCTGCGCAATGTGACGCTGAACATCAAGCCCGGAGAGCGCGTGGCCATCTTGGGGCGCATCGGCTCGGGCAAGACCACGCTGCAGAAACTGATCCTGGGGCTGTACCGGCCCACCTCGGGGGCGGTGCTCATTGACGGGATCGACCTGCGGCAGCTGGACCCCGCCGAGCAGCGGCGGCAGATGGGCTATGTGCAGCAGGATGTGATGCTGTTCTACGGATCGCTGCGCGACAACATCACGCTGGGGGCGCCGCTGGCAGACGATGAGTCGGTGGTGCGCGCGGCCGAGATCGGGGGCATCCTGCCCCTCATCAATGCCCATCCCCAGGGGTTCGACATGCTGGTGGGGGAGCGTGGGGAGTCGCTGTCCGGGGGGCAGCGCCAGGGGGTGTCGATTGCCCGGGCAGTGATCAACGACCCGGCCGTGTTGCTGCTCGACGAGCCCACCTCGTCCATGGACCATTCGAGCGAAGAAGACATCAAGCGCCGCCTAGCAGATTTTTCCAAGGGCCGCACCTTGGTGCTCATCAGCCACAGGACGTCGCTGCTGGAGCTGGTGGACCGCATCATCGTGATGGATGCCGGCCGCGTGGTGGCCGACGGACCCAAGGAGCAGGTGGTGCAGGCGCTGCGGCAGGGGCGCATCGGGAAGGCGGTGTGACATGGCCGAACTCAACGAGAAAGCCTTCCAGCAGATCGGGCGCGTCGTCAAGACGGGTGGAGCGGCCAGCGACTCCATCTTTGGCCGCATGGTCAAACGGCTCACGCCGGCAGGGGCTGCCGAATCGCTGGACTGGGCGGACGACGCCGACTGGGCGCGCCTGCAGCAGGAGCCTCTGCGCGCCCGCGCACTGCTGCGCCTGGCGGTTCTCTTTTTGCTGCTGCTGGTGCTCTGGGCCGCGTATGCCGAACTGGACGAAGTGACACGCGGCGATGGCAAGGTGGTGCCCACCAGCCAGGTGCAGGTGATCCAGAGCGTGGACGGCGGCATTGTGGAAGAGCTGCCCGTGCGCGAAGGGCAACTGGTGGAGGCGGGCCAGTTGCTGCTGCGTGTGGACTCCACCCGGTTTCTGTCTACCATGCTCGAAAGCCGGGCCAGTCTGCTGGCACTGCAGGCCAAGGCCTTGCGCCTGCAGGCCCTGACCCAAGGGGGCAGTTTCATTCCGCCACCCGAGCTGCTGCGGGATGCCCCGGACATCGTGGCGCAGGAGATGCGCCTGTACCGGTCGCGGCGCGAGGAGATCAGCGCGCAGGTATCCATCTCACAGAACCAGCTGATGCAGCGGCAGCAGGAACTCAACGAGGTGCGCGCGCGCAAGGAACAGGCCGAGCGGGGGTTGGAGCTGATGTTGAAAGAGCTGAATGCCACCAAGCCCATGGTGGCCACGGGCGCCGTTTCCGAGGTCGAGGTGCTGAGGCTCGACCGCGAGGTGGCGCGGCTGCGGGGTGACCGAGAGCAAGCGGATGCGCAGATTTCAAGGGTCCAGGCGGCCATCCAGGAGGCTTCCCGGCGCATCGAGGAGGTGCAGCTCACGGCGCGCAACCAGATGAGTGCGGAGCTGTCAGAGACCATGAGCAAACTCTCCAGCATGTCGGAAGGCGGCCGCGCGCTCGCCGACAAGGTCAAGCACGCCGACATTCGCTCGCCCGTGCGTGGCACGGTCAAGCGCCTTCTGGTCAATACCGTGGGGGGGGTGGTGCAGCCTGGCAAGGAGGTCGTGGAAATCGTACCTTCGGATGACGCCCTGATCCTGGAGGCGCAGGTGAGTCCGCGCGACATCGCCTTTTTGCATCCAGGCCAGGAGGCCATGGTCAAGTTCACGGCCTACGATTTTTCCATCTATGGGGGGCTGGTGGCCGAAGTGGTCAATATCAGCGCGGATTCGGTGGTGGATGAAAAGGGCAACGCCAACTACCTGGTGCGTGTGCGCACGCGCAAGGCCAGCCTGGGCCCCAACCTGCCCATCATTCCGGGCATGGTGGCGCAGGTGGACATCCTCACAGGCAAGAAGACTGTGCTGGCCTACCTTCTCAAACCTGTGTTGCGCGCCAAGGCCAACGCCTTGTCGGAGAGGTGAGATCCATGCGTCATTTTTTGGCCAGTGACTCTGTGCAGCCATCAGACCGCTGGTGGATGGCCTTTCCAGAGGGGGCCTGTTTTGGCAAAGCCGACAGGGCCGCCCTGATGGAGGCCTTGCAAAAGGCCGGTGAAACGCCGGCGGCCGCGTGGCTGAGCACGGAGTATTCCGATTGGCCGGAGCTGCTGCGCGCGGTGCTGGCGCAGGCCCCCGCAGCCCGTGTGGTGGTGGTGTCCGGCGTGCCCGATGACCGCGAGGGGTTGCGTGCCATCAATGAGGGCGCGCGGGCGTACTGCCATCTTTTTGCCGTCCCCGAAATGCTGCAGGAGGTGGCCGTGGTGGTGCAGCACGGGGGCCTGTGGGTGGGGCCCGCGCTGGTGGCCCGGCTGGCGGCTGCTACCTGGAGTCTGACGGCTTCGCAGACCGCGCCGCAGGACCAGGAGGAATTGCAGCGGCTGCTGTCCTCGCGTGAGCTGGAGGTGGCCCAGGCGGTGGCGCGGGGGCTCTCCAACAAGGAAATCGCCGAGAAGCTGTTTATTTCGGAGCGGACGGTGAAGGCCCATCTCGGGTCCACCTTCGAGAAGCTCCATGTGCGTGACCGCGTGCAGCTGGTGCTGCGCCTCAACCAAGGGGCCAACGGCCATGCCTGACAAAGACACCCATCCCTTGAGCTCTTCGGACGCGGGGTTGGCCCGGGTCACGGAGGACCTGATCGAGTTGCTGATCGCGCGGGGCGTCATCCGCTTCACCGATCTGCCATTGGCCGCGCAGAACAAATTGCTGGAACGCAAGGAGACGCGGGCGCGCCTGAGTAATAGCCTGGATCTATTGGGAGACGATTCGGGCAACGAAACGATTTGAGTGCCAGGGGGCGTCAGACCCCAAAAGTGGACCTAAGTCCAATGGTGAGCCAGAGGCCCCGCCGGTAGCCTTCACAGCTATCAGTCACATGCCGTTCTTCTGGGCAAAAGGCGCAGAAGTTTCTGGTTTACCGGAGCATTCTCATGTCTCAAATCGCCACTGTCGTAGCCGTGACCGGCACAGCATTTGCGGTCGATGCCAATGGCAATCGCCGCGCCCTCAAAGCGGGGGACACTCTGCAAAAAGGAGAGGTCGTCCAGACCCCGGCGGGTTCCAGGGTGGAGCTGCTGATGGACGACGGCAAGGTGCTGGCCGTGGCACCTGAGCAAAACATCAAGCTCGACGAGAGTGTCACCCAGACGGCGGAGCGCCCCACGGCGCAGGATGCCAGTGTGGCCCAGGGCACCATTGACACCGTGATCCAGGCGCTGGAGCGTGGCGGTGACCTGAATGCGCAGTTGGACGCCACAGCGGCCGGCCTCGGTGGTGGTGGCGGCGGTGAAGGTGAGGGCAGCAGCTTTGTGCAGCTGCTGCGCATCTTTGAAGGGGTGGACCCGCTGGCTTACCTCTACAGCTTCACACCCCAGTCTGCGCCCCAGATCGATGTGAATCCACTGGCCGTGCTGGCACTCGACACGCCCGCACCGGCGCCAGCGCCTGCACCTGCACCGGCGCCCACACCTGTGCCTCCCGCACCGCCACCAGCTCCCAATCCTCCGGTGCCTGCGCCTCCCCCACCTCCGGCGCCTCCTCCACCCGGCCCACCCCCTGTCTCGCCACCGCCCCCATCGCCCGAACCGGTGCGGGTGAACCTGAGCATTACGTTGGAGGAGGAGTCTGTCTCTTCCGGCCGTGGCGACAGCGTGTCCGGGGTGATTGGCAACGATGAGGACGAAGGGCTCTATAGCTACCAGCAAGGCACGTTCGACCTGGGCGGTGGCAGCATTTCCTCCATCAGCGTGCCAGGTTTTTCACCAGTGCCAGTCACAGCGGCAGGCGTGACCATCTATTTCAACGCGCTGGGTCAGCCGATTCCCCAGGGCGATCCCACTCCTCCAGCGGTCCTGCTGGTCATCACCTCCAGTGGTAGCTACACGCTGACGGTGGTAGGTCCACTGCAGCATGCCCCAGGTGGCGGTGAGAACTTCCTGGCCCTGCCTAACGTGACCATCAATGGCGTTACGGGCGAAGGCGGCGCGTTCACCGCCGAGGTGGGTATGTCGGTGCAGGATGACATCCCTGTGATCGAGTCCAGCACCGAAGGTATCCCGACGCTCATGACCTCGGACCGTGGCGTGAACCAGGCCACCAACACCGGGTCCGAAGGAACCGAAAACAACCCGCAAGGGCCCGATGCGGACACCGACAGCAACACCTTCAACGGCACGGCCTTTGTGGTGTCCTTTGGCGCCGATGGTCCCAAGCTGCGTCCTGGCGGAGGCAGTGAGGGCGAGGGAGAAGGCGAGAAGACTCCTGATGGCTACGCTTTTGCCTTCCAGATCGGCAACGGCGGCGCGACGGGGCTCTATGCCACCGGCACCAACACCGAGATCATGCTGAGTGCCACGGGCAACCCTGGCGAGGTGGTCGGTCGCGATGGCAGCGGCAACGTGATCCTCACGCTGCAGATGGACCCGCACACGGGCGCCGTGGTCATGACCCAGACGGGTGCCATTCGCCATGCCACGCCTGATGGCGTGGAAGGTGGGCTGGACGAGCTGCAAGCGATTGGCAAGGGCGTGCTTTCCGTGGTGCTGGCCGCCACGGACAACGACGACGACACCGTGATGGCCGCGCTGGATCTGGGCGGGCGATTGCTCTTTGGCGACGACGTGCCGGTCTATCGCTACGGCAATGATGGGGAAGAATGGCCCGAAGAGGGCGGTGAAAACCAATACTTGCAAGCAGGGCTGGAGCCCAGCCTGTCTCTGGACGCCGAGGAAGAGTCCGTGCGCGTGGGGGGCACCAAGATCGGCAACGACGAGAACGACCTGCCGCTGACTTCCACCGCCAACGGCGGGCTCACCCAGATCAATGGCGCCATCAACTGGGGTGCGGACGGTTTTGGTCAGCTCACCGGCGTGCGCGTGGGCAGTGGCGAAGCTGCCAGTGTGGTGCCCATTGGGCAGACCGTCTGGTTCGGTGCTGATGGTTCCGTGATTCCTGCGGGGCCTGGTGGAGCGCAACCTGATGGTGCCGCTGCCAGCCTGCTGGTCGAGGCCTCGGGCAGCTACACCCTGACCGTGCTGGCCACCATGAACCATGCAGCCGGTGGCACCGTGGTGCAAGGGGAGGATTGGCTCAATCTGGAAACTGTGCGCCTGATGGGCGAAGACGGCGATGGCGACCCCATCTCCGTAGCGCTGGAAACCCGGGTGCAGGACGACGTGCCAGTGCACGTGAAGGTACTGGGCGTCCCGGTACCTCTGGTCGCGCTGCTGGAAGAGGAGTCTGCATCGAATGGCGATGGCGGCGTGATTGGCAACAACGAGTCGTTTGACTCGCTGCTGGGCCTGATACCGCTGGGCTCGTTGAGCGCCTCCACAGGCCACGAGTCCATGACGGGCGTCGTGCGCTGGGGCGCTGATAAGTTCGGCGGCGTGGAGGCTGTGCGCATTGCCGGACAGGAATACGCAGTGGGCAATACCGTTGCCACGATGTACCTGGATCGCAATGGCCAGCCCATTGCTGACGGTGATACGAGCACCCCCCGCTCGGTGATGCTGGAAATCAATGGCGATAGCGGCGGGTACCGCCTCACCGTCATCGGTCCGCTGGACCACGAAGCAGGAGGTGGCGAAAACCTGATGCTGCTGCCCACCGTCACCTTCGTGGGGGTGGATGGGGACGGTGACCAAATTGGTGTGGACCTCATCGCCAAGATCCAGGACGACGTGCCAGAGGCGGTCCGGGTGGATGGGCGGGCCGTCAAGCTCAGCGTGTTGGTCGAGGAAGAGTCCGTGCCTGTGTCGGGTGGCGGTACGTTGGGCAACAACGAAACCGAGAACCCCGACCTCAGCTATGTGAAGTCGGATGCCACCGGCTTCCAGGGCGCGGTGAAGTGGGGCGCGGACCAGTTCGGCGGCCTCACGGGCATCAAGGTGCAGACGGGGTTCTTCACCGAAAACAGCTACAGCCCGGTGGGCGGCGTGGTGACGGTGTACTTCGACCAGAACGGCAAGGCGCTGGCGGCGGGCGCCACCAGCGGCGCAGCGGTGCTGACGGTGAATGCAGAAACAGGGGCCTACCAGTTCGAGGTGCTGTCGGCGCTCAAGCACTCCTCGCAGGGCGAGGATCTGCTGAACCTGCCCAAAATCACCTTCGTGGGCCAGGACGGCGATGGCGACACCATCGGCGTGGAACTCAATGCATCGATCAAGGACGACGTACCCATCGTGACGGTGTCCGAAGCCGTGCCTGTGGCGGCACATGGTTTCACGGTTGAGTACAAAGGCGGCGAGGCGGGCTACAACAACAGTTTCGGCTACTACTTCAAGAATCCCGACGGCACGATCGACACCTCCAAAGGGGGCATGGTGCTCTGGGACAACGTCAAGACCGAGGGCAATGCGGTGGTGTCGCTGCCCACAGGGGTCACGGCGGACCAGATCGGCTTCTTCATCATCCCCAACGGTGACGGTCGCAACGGCGCACTGGGCGACGCGCAGGCCGTGTCCTTCCAGCAGGTCAACGGAAAGTGGACGGCCTTTGTCGGGGGCGTTGCCTTGTCGGGTGATGGCGCGCCGGTCTACTTCTCCGACCAGCGGCTCAATAGCGATGGCCAGTCGCATGTGCAGCAGACACCTTCCGGGACATCGTCCGGCCAGAGCAGCCGGGGCAATTTCAACTGGGAAGACCTGAAGATCACCTCCACCAGCTCGGACAAGGACTATGACGACGTCAACCTGAACCTGAACTGGAACGTGCCACTGCTGGTGAAAGATGCCGAGGCCGATGCAGGCACCAGCTCCGACACGGATGGCAAGGCGCTCTCGGGCAGCTTCCAGTTCAATTTTGGAGCAGACGGCGCTGCCGCCACGGGCAGCAAGACGTTTGGCCTGAGTGTGGGCACCCAGGGGCAGGCCTCTGCCCTGAAAGACACCGGAACGGGTTTTACCGTGCTGGTGAAGAAGGAAGGCGACGCCGCCGTGGGTTACATCCTGATTGGCGGTGTCCAGACCAATGTGTTCAAGGTGACGGTGGCGGGCGATGCCGCCAACAATGGCCAGGTGACGGTGGAGCAGTTCCGTGCGGTGGTGCATCCCACCAACGACCCGCACGAGATCGTCAACATCGGCAGTGGCGTGATCCAGTTGACGGCCTACGCCAAGGATGGCGACGGCGATCTGTCTAACGTGGCCACGTACGACATCGGCCGGCAGATCAACTTCCAGGATACCGGGCCGGTGGCTGCGGACGATGCCCGCAACCTGGTGGCCACGGAGGGGGCCACAGGCACCACGAATCACGCCATCGGCAATGTGCTCACCAACGATGCCTATGAAGCCAAGGCCGACGGTGGTGCCGCCAGTGTGGTGTTCACCCGCTCGGGCGGCGACCGGTCGTACGACACGACCGACCTCACCGGTCCGTCGCTGGACGCGACCGGGAGCATGGGTGTGCTCAAGATCGAGACCGACGGCAAGGTGTCCTACACGCTCGACAACCTCAAGGCCATGGCCCTGGGTGCCGGGGCCACTTTGGCCGACCAGTTCAACTACCAGATGAAGGACGCGGACGGCGACACCGACGTGGCCAACGTGCGGGTGACGGTACAAGGCGTCAACGATGCGCCCGAGTTCGTGACCGGCAACGACCAGACAACCCAGATATGGATCGACAAGGACGGCGATGGCAACAAGGATGACGGAGAGGTGTCGCGCTACTCCGGGCCGAATGCAGACCAGATTGCCGTCACCGTGCACGAAGACGCCTTGTCGCAGGGCAACCGCGAAAACCCAGGCCAGAGCACCAACGGTGCTGCCGGCTTTGGTGTGGCGGACCCGGACATCGGAGACACGGTGGCCATCCGGTTCGACACCGCCCCGGGTTCGCTGCCGGTGTTGACTTCGGGTGGTGTCCCGGTCAACTGGGTGGCCAATCCGTCTGGCACCGAGCTGGTGGGCTGGGTGGGCGGCACCCAGGTCATCAAGGTGACGCTGGGTGGCACCTACGACAGTGGCTACACCAGCACGGTGGAGCTGCTGGGCCCGGTGGACCATGCGCGGCCCGCACCGGGCACGAGCACCGACAGCGATGTGAAGGACCTCGATTTCACCGTCATCGCCAACGACCGGCCTGCCAACCCTGCCACAGGCCTGACCGACAGCATGGCACTCAAGGTCACGCTGGAAGACGATGCGCCCAAGGCCACGCTGGTGGATGGTGCCCCGGTGGTGCTGAGCGCACTGCTGGAGGAAGAATCGGCCCTGCGCGGAGGTTCCAAGATCGGCAACGACGAGCGCGATGCCACGGACCTGGTCAACGGCTCACAGCTGGAGGCTTCCACGGGCGTCAAGGTGATGACGGGCGCCGTGCAATGGGGCGCTGACGGCTTTGGCAAGGTCACGGCGGTGCAGTTTGGCGGCACCACCGTGCTGGTCGATCCGTCTACGGGCGGCACGGTGTACTTCAATGCTGCAGGGGTGCCCCAGGGCACTGCCAGCGGTGCGGCCGCAGTGCTGGAGGTCAAGGCCAACGGCGAGTACACGCTCACGGTAACCGGTGCCCTGACACACTCCGCCCAGGGCGAGGACACGCTGAATCTGGGCGTGGTGAACATCGTCGGTGAGGACCGCGATGGTGACTCCATCGGCGTGGGGCTGGCGGCCAGCGTCAAGGATGACATCCCTGTCATCGCCACGGTGGAGCCCGAACCCGTGCCGGGCATCACCGTGCAGCTGGTGGGCAGCGACGCCGGGTACAACAACACCTGGGGCTACTACATCAAGAATGGCAGTGGCGAGCCCACCACCGGCATGGTGGTCTGGGACAACGTGAAGAACCAGCCGGTGACCAGCGTCACCCTGCCGCCCGGCGTGTTGCCCGGCCAGGTGGGTTTCTTCATGATCCCGAATGGCGACAGCCTCAATGGATCGCTGGGCAACAGCACCCCGGTGAGTTTCTCCAAGGACGGCAGCGGGCAGTGGGTAGCCAATGCGGGCGGGACGCCGCTGGCGGGGCAAGGGGCAGCGGCGCTGTTCGACAACAGCGCGCTGAACCTGGACGGACTCTCCCATGTCAACACGGTGGCCGTGGGACCGGTTTCGGGCAACCAGAACTGGGAGGACATCTATGGTGGGGGCGACCAGGACTACAACGATGTGCTGCTCAATGTCACCATGCCTCTGCTGGTGGACGACAGCTTCTTGAATCAGGAGGCAGAGTCCGATCTCGGGACTACACGCTTCACCGTGAGCTATGGGGCTGACGGTGCGGCCACGTCAGACAGCAAGGTATATAGCCTGGTACTCACAGGCGGCGAAGGCGGCGCCTCAGGCTTTCGTGATACCGCGCTGTACTCCAACGGCCAGCCCTCGGACGTGCTGCTTAAAAATGGTCCTGGAGGCTCGGTGCTCGGCTACGTGATGGTCGATGGCAAGGAGAAAACGGTTTTCACTCTGTCCGTCGATGCCGCCACAGGTGAGGTGACCTTCGAGCAGCAGCGCACGGTGGTGCATTCCACGCCGGGCGACTCGAACGAGGTGCAAGCAGGCATGGCAGGCAGGATTGGTCTGCAGCTCACCGCCGTTGACGGCGATGGCGACCATGTGCAGGCCAGCATCGACGTAGGCCGCATGCTGTTCATTGCCGATGATGGCCCCATCGCACGGGACGACACCGATGGCACGCAGTGGGTGGTGGACCACCGGGTTGCGACCGGCAACGTCC
The DNA here is from genome assembly GCF_005405905.1 of Acidovorax sp. NB1. Taxonomy (GTDB): domain Bacteria; phylum Pseudomonadota; class Gammaproteobacteria; order Burkholderiales; family Burkholderiaceae_C; genus Acidovorax. The sequence continues at coordinate 17,881 of NZ_BJHU01000060.1, read as the reverse complement.
TCACGGGCGCAGGCACCACCTCGGGGGTGGCGGGCCAGGACCTGCACGAAGGCATGCAGGACGGAGCCAAGGCCGAGGTGGTCCAGGTGCGCGCCGGTGCTGAAGGTGCGGTGTGGACCCCCGGCACGGCTGTCGCCAGCGGCGGCAGCGCCACGGTGGCGGGCCAGTACGGCTCGCTCACCATCGAATCCGATGGTGATTACACCTACACAGGCCACCAGACGACCATCCAGCTGGGTGGTGGTGCCGGTGTGCCCGCAGGCACCGATGCGTTCGACTACGGCAAGCCTTACACCACGAACCTGGGCGAGCAGCTCATCACCAACCCGAGCGTGGCACAAACCGGCGGTGCAGTGGTCACGGACCAGCCCAACGGCGCCGGCGTGGATGACCCGACAGAGCCCGTGCCCGGTGACGTGGGTGCGAGCACCCCCGAGCAAGTGGGCTATTCGCCGAGCCAGGGCACGGAAGCCCTGTCGGTGGACCTGGGCAAGATGGCCGTGCGGGCGGTGGTGGATATCTCCAACCTGTACCAGAACGAATCCGGCCAGGCGGGCAACAACGGCGAAACCGGCCGCTGGGAGGCGTTCGACGCTGCTGGCAACAAGGTGGGCGAGGGGATGATTGGCGGCGCGCTGTTTGCCAACACCAACGTGCACCAGGGCCAGGTCGAAATCGAAGTGCTGGGCGCCGATGGCAACCCCATTGCCTTCCAGAACGTGGTGTTCACCGGCGTGGACTACCTGGCGGGCGACAAGGGCAGCGACAGCTCGGACTATTTCGTCAAGGCTGTCAGCTTTGAAGAGTATGTGGAGAGCGGCACCAAGGACCAGTTCAGCTACCAGATGAAGGACGGCGACGGCGACACCGACAGCGCCACGCTGACCATCGACACGGGCCACCAGTTGAGCACGCAGGGCCTGGGAATGGTCTATGAAGATGGCCTGGCCACAGGCAACGTAGACAGCAGCCCGCACACCACAGACACCACGGGTACGCTGGGCATGGGCAGCGCCACCTACACCCTGGGTGTGCCGGTACAAAAGATCACCTCGGCAGGTGACGAAGTGCGCTGGACGGTGTCGGGCGATGGCAAGACACTGACCGGTGTGGCGGGGGCAGGCGCTGACGTACGCACGGTGGCTGTGGCCACCATTGACGACAGTGGCCAGTACAAGCTGGAGCTGAAAGGCCAGGTGGACCACGCCTACACCGAAAGCGGCGAGGAAAACCTGTACCTGCAACTGGTGGCCAACAAGACCGAGGGTGGTGAGACCGAGGTGCAGGGCTTCAACGTCAAGATTCAGGACGATGCACCGGTCTACATGGGCGGAACGCAGGACACCCTGGTCGCCAACAGCGGTGTGGGCGAGGTCGTCGCTGACCTGGGCGCCCGCGTGGGGGCCGATGTGGTGGGGGCGGATGTGAACATGGCGGCTACCACAGCGGCGTCTGTGGGCGGCTCGTCGCTGCGCTATGTGTCCCTGTCGTACATGCAAGGGGGCTCGGTGCAGTCCACGGTGATGACGGTGGATGGCAACAAGGTGTACTACCAGACCACCACCGACGGCACCATCAAGGCGGTGTACGAAGACTGCGGCGAAATCAAGACCGCCTTCACGGTGGAGGGTGTGGTGAACGCCGATGGCACCACGAGCTATGTGACCAACATGGTGGCTGTGGCCGACAAGGTGCAGGTGGGGACGACCGAAGTCCCTGGCGAAACGACCACGGTGACCAAGACGGTGACTTTTGGCAACAGCACGCAGGACAAGGTGTACAAGCCCGACAACTACACGCAGTCGTCTTCTGGGGGCAATGCAGACGCGGCCCGGTATGTGGATTCCGCCACGGGCGTCTACATGCAGATTTCCGCCGAGAAGGACAAGACCATCGTCAACGAGGTCGAGCGGCAGCGGGATGGCGATTGGGAGGTGAAGAAAAACGACACGACCTTTGGCCCGGTGACCAGCGACGAAGACGTCAACTGGTCGTCCACGGGCGGCGGTAACGGTGGTGGCGGCTTTGGTGTGGGAGACAACTACATCGGCAACAAGACCTACGTGGGCTACGAGGAAGACTCCCAGTCCGATGCCATCAAGAAAGGGGATGGTGCCGGGGAGCGGCTGGTCATCGAGTTCTTCAAGCCCGATGGCACACGGCTGAATGTGATCTCTGCGGGCTTCGAGCTGGATCACCTGGGCACCAAGGACACGGCCATCGTCACTGCAGCCAGCACGACCACGCCCGTGGGGTCAGCGCTGGACATCCAGGGAACAACTTCGGGCAACAACACAAACACCGGGAACGCCAGCGTGGAAACGCCCGTCGGGGTGGACCCCAGTGGCCCGGCGACTTTCAACACGGTGCAGTTTGCGGCCAAGGATGGAACAGAGTACCGCGTGACGGATGCCATGACGCTGACCTACACCGAAACCAAGGTCGAGCCTCCGGTCATCAAGCCGGTCTATGCCGACCAGATGTGGATCGACTTCCAGGCGGTGGTGGTGGATGGCGACGGCGACCAGCTGGCCAAACCGATCGACGTCAAGGTGGTCATCGACACCGACAACACGCTCGACGGTGACAAGGTGAGCCTGTCAGACCCCGCACATGGCGGTTTGGCCATCAAGGGTGGCGATGCATCGGAAACCATTGTCGGCAGCAAGGGCGACGACACCGTGCTGGCGGGCAAAGGCAATGATGTGGTCAAGGGCGGCGACGGTGACGACAAGCTCGACGGTCAGAGCGGAAACGACACGCTGGACGGCGGCAAGGGAAGCGATACCCTGGTGGGCGGCAAAGGCAGCGACACCCTCACCGGCGGGGATGGCGACGACACGATCAAGATCAACCTGGCGGACAGCACCACGGGCGGCACCCCTGACAAGGATGTCGTCAAAGACCTGGCCGAGGGCGACAAGATCGAAGTGGCTGACCTGCTGGCGGACGATGGTGGCGACCTGCTGGCCAGCCTGCCCCCCGCGGCCGTCGCCGGCGACACCACCATCACGCTCGACAGCAACGGGCCTGCGGCTGGCGGCGCATCGCAGACGGTGGTGGTGGAGGACACCACGCCTGCAGCCCTGGCGGTGGATCTTGCCCTGGGGGCGCCCAGCGTGGTGACGATTGAGGTCAAGCCGAACGACGACTGACCCAGATGCTGGCCTGGGACTGTGTTCCAGGCGCCTTTGGCCGCTGTGGCTCTTGCCTCAAGGCCCTTGCGCTTCGCAGCGTGAGGGCCTTTTCTATTGAGTTCTTAATAAAAAATGGCCGTCTCCGCGCATGGGAGTAAGAGAGTTTGCTATCAATTTTAAATGGTTAATCAGTGTTGGCTATGTGTCTAGCGGGCGCAGGAATGCATCCGCTGTGAATGGGCCAATACCCCGGCCAGTGTCCGGCCGCTTTAACGGATGCCCGGCCCGGTGGCGCCATCAAAGCCGAGTGAGGCCAGCAGCGGCAGGTCGTCCCGCGACTCCACCCCCAGGGCGATGACCTGGATACCAATCGCGTGGGCGATGTTGCACAGGCCCCGCAAGAACTCCTGGTTGCCCAGGTTGTCGCCAATGCCGCGCACGTAGCTGGGGTGGACCTTGATGTAGTCCAGCCCCAGGTCGGCGAGCTTGTTGCCCTCGGTGAAGCGCTGACCGAAGTACTCGATGCCCACGCGGCAACCCAGTTGCTGCAGGGTGTGGGCCAGTTCCTTGAAGGCATCGAACGCGCGGAACACGCCGTATTCGGGCACCTCGAACAACAAGCGCGCGCACATGTCGGGGTAGGCGTGCAGCAGCTGGGTGAGTTCGTTGCGGAAGCGGAAGTCCGCGATGGTCTCTGCCGAGAGGTTGACCGCAATGTCTCCGGCCGAGCTGCGCAGGTGCTCGATGGCCAGGCGCACCACGCGCAGGTCGATGGGGGCGGTGAGGTTGAGGTGGGCCGCCATGGGCATGAAGTCGCCCGCCGACAGCAGCGCACCGGAGGCATCGGCCACCAGGCGGATCACGCCTTCCTGGTGGATGGCACCATCCCCGCTGCCGTCCACCACGGGGTAAAAGGCCAGCTGGAGCCTGCCGCCGCTGACTGCCTCGGTCAGCAGGGTGCGCCACTGTTCGGCAGGCCGTGCGTCGGCCGGGTGCGTGCCCTCATCCACATACATGCTGTTGGGCCCGAGGGACGCTGCGCGGGCCAGTGCTTCGTCTGCGCGGCTGAAGAGTTCGCCCAGGGGCTCCTGCCTGCGGTATCCCACGGCGCCGATGTGGAACAGGTCCGGGACGAACGCTGACCAGTGGGGAAGCCACTGTGAGGACAGGGCGGCGAAGATGTCCTGTGCTGCTTCTTGAGGCGATGGCGTGGAGGGGCACAGCACGCCGAATTCGCCCCCTTTGAGCCGACCCGCCCGCTGGCCGGGCTTGCCTTCGCCGCTTTTGTACAGCACGGTGCCCAGGTGCTTGAGCAGTGCATCGGCCTTCTGGTGTCCCAGCTGGTTGTTCAGCCCTTCGAGATCGGTCAGCCGCAGGATCACCAGACTGCCTGCAGAGAGAAACTGCTCCCCTTCCAGCGCCTCCTGAAGGTGCGACAGAAAGTAGTCCCGGCTGGAAAGCCCGGTCACCGCGTCGCGATTGACCTTCTTGCGCAGGCCGTCCAGGCGCGCGGCCTCCTCGCCGAACATCGACCGCAGGCGCGTGACCATGTCATTCATGCCACGCGCTACGCTGCGCAGCTCTGGCGTGCTCGGCTCGGCAATCTTGATGAAGCGCCGGTCTGCGATGGCCTCGGCCTGTGCCACCACGTCGCGCAACGGTTTGGTGATGCGCTTGACCGCCAGGGTGCCGATGCCACCCGCAACGATGCTGCCCAGGACAAACCAGGCCAGCAGTTCCAGAGTGCCCGTCCACAGGCTTTGGTAGGCGTACTGGTCGTGGCTGGCGAGGGTGAGGGTGCCGTATTGCTTCCAGCCATCCTGGATCTGGGCCCGGCCGGGCTCGGCGTTCATGGAGATCAGCCGCGCGAACCAGGCTGGTGCGCCCTGCAAGGAGCCAGAGAAGCTGCGTTCGACCAGCGTCTGGCCGGTGGGCGACACAATCCGGATGAAGCGGTAGTGCCCCGCGTCGAACTGTGCTGCCACCTGCAGTTCGACCGTTACGGGGTCCTTGTCCAGTTGCGACAGGGCCAGCGCCAGCGAGGTCGCGTTGTCGATGTTCTTGACCTGCAGCTGCTGCTGCAGGTAGTGCCTGGCAGACAGCACACTGACCAGCATGCTGCCTCCAAACGCAATCGCCATGACCAGGCCGATGGCAAGCCAGAGTTGTTTGGTGAGTGACATGGTGCTGTATCTCCGAGAAAGGGCGCAGCGTTCAGAAGCCTTCTTGCCGCATGCGCTCCAGGACATCGCGCCAGCGCGACAAGCGGGCCGTCGGGTCTGCCGAAGAGGTGGTGGCGCCGGAGACCCAGAGGCCTTCGTTGTTGAAGCTGAAGACGGGTGAAAGATCGGCCCGGGACGAGGCGGGGCGGATGGTGGTGATCAGGTTGTCCAGCACCATCGGTTCGTCTGCGGGGTTGGCGTAGTAGCCCAGCACCATGTGTGCTTCGCTTTTCGTGCTGCCAGCGCCCCCGATCCGGGCCCGCACATAGATCATGCGCAGCTTGGCGTTGGGCACCCCCATGTGCAGCAGCGTGATGTATTTGGCAATGGAGAAGTCCTCGCAGTCGCCTGCGGTTTTTCCCATGAATTCCAGGGGAGTGGCCCAGTAATCGTCCTGCTGCCAGACGGCGATGTCGTTCTCGAACAGCATCCGCCGGTTGAAGAAATTATTGACATGGGCAAGCTTCTCGGGCTCGCTCAGGTGGCTTCCTTCGGTCATCATGGCCCTCCAGGCAATGACGAGATCAGCGCCTTTGGCGCCATAGCGCTGCAGCGCCACCGCCTGGATCTTGTCCAGATCCGGGGCACTGAAAACCGCCCCCAGCACCAGTGCAATGGTGCACGCCACCAGCACCCTAAGTAGCGCAATGACTCGGGGGACGCGCTTGAAAAGTGGCGGTAGGGAGGGCATGGAACGCGGAAAACGCGGTGACCTTGCTGAAAAGTACCCTGTCAGGGGGCAGAGTTTTCTTTGTAAAAAAAAACTGTGCGAGTTTCAAGGTAAATGTTACGTTTCGATTCTGCATCACAAACGATTCGGAGTCGCCATGAAACTGCCTCTTACCCTGATCGCCGCCGCTGTTGTCGCCAGTACGGGCGCTGTTGCGCAAACCCTCCCCGAAGGACTGGTTGAGGCGGCGCGAAAGGCCGTGACAAACAATCCGGATGTGCAAGCGCGTTGGTTCGGATTTCGGGCCGCCGACTCCGAGCGCGGAGTCGCGCGGGCAGGCTTCTTGCCGCAGCTCGATGCAGTGGCCAGCACCGGGCGGGAGAACCGCGTGCGCCCCTCTGGCAGCACGGGCTCATACCACCACACGGGGGCGGCGCTGACGCTGAACCAGATGTTGTTCGACGGGTTTTTCACCAGCAACGAAGTCAAGCGCTTGGGGCATGCCAAGCTGACTCGCTATTACGAGCTGGTGGAAGCGTCGGAGACCGCTGCGCTGGAGGCCGTGCGCGCATATGCCGACGTGGCGCGCTACCGGGAACTGGTTGAGCAGGCAAAACAAAATTACGTCGAACACAAGCTGACCACGAACCAGATCGACGAGCGCACCTCTGCAGGTGTAGGCCGTCGGGTGGATCTGGAGCAGGCGACGGGCCGCCTGGCTTTGGCGGAGTCCAATCTGCTGACGGAAATGTCCAACCTGCACGATGTCAGCGCCCGGTACCAGCGGTTGATCGGGGAGCTGCCCCCCGGGGCTCTGGCGCCCTTGCCGGAAGGATTCAAGCTCAGCACCTTGCCCCCGAAAGCCGAGGATGTGGTGACATTCGCACTGAACAACAGTCCAACGATCAACGCCGCGATCGAGAACATGCTGGCCAGTGAGGCGGGCATTGCATCGCAGAAGGCGGGTTTTGTGCCCCGGGTCGATTTCCGGGCCCGCCAGTCCTGGGACCGCAATCTGATCGGAGAGCAAGGGCGGTCGCGTGACAGCACTGTCGAGCTGGTGCTGACCTACAACTTCTACCGGGGCGGCGCCGACAAGGCCCGTGAGCAGCAAGCGGTGGAAAACAAGTTTCAGGCGCGTGAGTTGAAAGAGAAGGCCTGCAGGGATGTGCGCCAGAACACGGTGATCGCGTTCAACGACGTGCGGCGATTGATTGAACAGATGACATATCTGGACCAGCACCGGCTTTCCACCGAAAAGGCGCGGGAGGCTTATCGCCAGCAGTTTGATCTGGGGCAGCGTACGCTGCTTGATTTGCTCGATACCCAGAACGAGGCATTCCAGGCCAGCCGGTCCTACGTCAACGCACGCTATGACCAAGTGGTGGCCCAGGCGCGCACCCTGAGCGCCATGGGGCAATTGCTCCCTGCACTCAACGTGACCCGTGCCGATATGCCTTCGCCTGCAGATGCTGGACAGCAGCGCAGTGGCATTGATCCTGCGGAGCTATGCCCTGCAGAGGCCCCAGTTGCTATCGTGGTTGACAAGGCCAAAGCCGTGGCGGATACGCCGGCCCGGCCGCGCGCAGTCCTGCCACCGCCAGCCGCAGCCACACCGGGTGCTCCTGCGGGTGCTGCCAAACCTGCTGCAAATCGGTAGCAGTGAGTAGATCAGCGGCCCATCCTTCGGGGGCCGCTACGGCGGGGCCCTTCTATGAAGTGGATGGGCCTGGCCTGAAGGGTCAGACCCCGGCTGCGTGCGCCTGCTGGTCTGCATGGTAGCTGCTGCGCACCATGGCGCCCACGGCGGCGTGGCTGAAGCCCATCTTGTAGGCTTCTTCCTCGAACATCTTGAAGGTGTCGGGGTGCACGTAACGGCGCACGGGCAGGTGGCTGTTGCTGGGCGACAGGTACTGGCCGATGGTCAGCATGTCGATGTTGTGTTCGCGCATGTCGCGCATCACCTGCAGGATCTCTTCGTCCGTCTCGCCCAAGCCGACCATGATGCCGCTCTTGGTGGGCACATTGGGGTGCAGGGCCTTGAACTTTTTTAGCAGGTTCAGGCTGAATTGGTAGTCGGAGCCGGGACGCGCTTCCTTGTACAGGCGGGGGGCGGTCTCCAGGTTGTGGTTCATCACATCCGGGGGGGCTGCCTTGAGGATTTCGAGCGCTCGGTCATCGCGGCCACGGAAGTCGGGCACCAGGATCTCGATCTGTGTAGAGGGCGACAGTTCGCGGATGTTCTGGATGCACTCCACAAAATGGCCGCTGCCACCATCGCGCAGGTCGTCGCGGTCCACGCTGGTGATCACCACGTACTTGAGCTTGAGGGCGGCAATCGTCTTGGCCAGGTTCACCGGCTCGTCCTTGTCGAGCGGGTCGGGACGGCCGTGGCCCACGTCGCAGAACGGGCAGCGGCGCGTGCACTTGTCGCCCATGATCATGAAGGTGGCCGTGCCCTTGCCGAAGCATTCACCGATGTTGGGGCAGGAGGCTTCTTCGCACACCGTGTGCAGCTTGTGCTCGCGCAGGATTTCCTTGATCTCGTAGAAGCGCGTGGTGGGGCTGCCCGCTTTCACGCGGATCCACTCGGGCTTCTTCAGCACCTCGCCTTGTTCCACCTTGATCGGAATGCGCGACAGCTTGGCGGCGGCCTTTTGCTTGGCCAGCGGGTTGTAGGCTTCGGTGGATTGCGCTTCGCGGACGACTTCAGGGGTGCTCATGGCTGTGGGCGGCGTGTGAACGACGGGGTGGAGGTCAAGGCGCGAGCCGGATGCTGAGCTGCTGGCCCAGCACCTGCGCGGCTTCTTCCCAGGTGGTGTGGACCCCGATTGTAGAAAGGTCCACCGTTTGCAATCCTGCGTAACCGCAAGGGTTGATGCGCGAGTAGGGTTCCAGGTCCATGGCCACGTTGAGTGCGACGCCGTGGTAGGTGCAGTGTCGGCTGACCTTGATGCCCAGGGCCGCGATCTTGCCCAGGCCGTCGAAATCGGGGGCTGGAGAGGGGTCGGTGCCGGTGCGCTTTTGCGGGCGCTGGGGCAGCATGGCGTGGCTGTGGGGATCGTCCAGGCGCACGTAGATGCCCGGTGCGCCGCCCACGCGGTGGCCCGTGACGCCAAAATGCGCTAGCGTGCGGATCACGGCCTCTTCGACGCGGTAGACATACTCTTTGACGAAGTAACCAGCACGCTGCAGGTCGATCAGTGGATAGGCGACCACTTGGCCGGGGCCATGGAAGGTGACCTGCCCGCCACGGTTGGTGGCCACCACGGGAATGTTGCCAGGGGCCAGGACGTGGTCGCTTTTGCCCGCCAGCCCTTGCGTATAGAGCGGCGCGTGCTCGCACAGCCACAGGGCGTCGGGGGTGTCGGGTGTGCGCGTGGCTGTGTAGTCCTGCATGGCCTGCACGGTGGTGCTGTAGTCCACCCGGCCGAGGATCTGGGGGCTGGCAGGCACGGGTTTACAGAACGACCTTGACCAGGGGGTGCGAAGACAGGGCGCGGTACAGGTCGTCGAGCTGTTCGCGGCTGGTCGCGGTGATGGTGATGGTTACTCCGAGGTAATTGCCTGCGCGGCTGTCGCGCAGTTCAATCGTGCTGGCGTCAAAGGTGGGGTCGAACTGGCGTGCCAACTCGGTGATCGCGTGCACAAAACCATCCACCTTGGCACCCATGACCTTGATGGGGAACTTGGAGGGGTACTCGATGAGCGAGTCTTTGCGTGGGTCGGTGGCCTGCCCGGCCAGACCGTTGGGGGGCGGAGGGGTTGTGGATGTCATGGTGAAAAGCCCTTGGGTCTTTGCTTCGGTTTCAATAGCTGGCGGCGCTGTGCCATTGTGCGCTAGAGGCCTGCTGGTGAGGCTCTGCTGGTCCATTCGGCGTGCGCCAAGTCGGTGCGTCGCGGGGCGGTTTTTACCGATGAGGCCGTTGGCGTGTCACCACAATGGAGCATGCCTTCACACCGGCCACACACCCGGTTTGCGGGTTTTTGCCGACCGCCATGGGTTTTTACTTATAATTAGAGGCTTTGTGAAAGTTGCAGTCTGTAACGCGGGCGTCATTCAACAATGAAAACAATCGCTCCCGAGACTGAAGCTGAGGCTGAAGAATCTGACTTCAAGCCCCTGACGGCCCAAGAGGCTGAGCAGTGGCGCAGTCGCCATCCTCCCATCTCGGTGTGGAAGGTGGTGGCAGGTCAGGCGCTGGTTGGAATGCTGGTGGCCCTGGTGGCCTGGGTTCTGACGGGTCGTGCAACGGTGGGCTGGTCTGCGGCCTACGGGGCGCTGGCAGTGGTGGTTCCGGCAGGCTTGTTCGCCAGGGGGGTGTTTCGCCACAAGGCGTCATCCGATCCGCGTGCGGCCATGCTGGGGTTCTTTGGTTGGGAAATCGCCAAGATCGTGTTGACGGTGGCGCTGCTGGCAGCGGCACCCCGGCTGGTGCCGGACTTGAGCTGGATGGCCTTGCTGATTGGCATGGTGATCACAATGAAAACGTACTGGGCGGCACTGTTGGTGCGGTCTGGTGTCCGAAAAACCGATTGATATAGAGAAGAGTTGTCCGATGGCCGCAGAAGCGCACGCTCCGACTGCAAGTGAATACATCGTTCACCACCTGCAGCATCTTCAAAACGTCAACCAGACCAAGATTGTTGATTTCACGGTCATCAACTATGACTCGATCATCGTGGGTTTGGTTCTGGGTGCCCTCACCCTCTTGATCCTTTGGTCAGCTGCCCGTAAGGCGACCTCCGGCGTGCCCGGCCGCTTCCAGGCCGCCGTGGAGATGCTGGTCGAGATGGTGGACAACCAGGCCAAGGCCAACATCCACAACGCCGAAAGCCGCAAGTTCATTGCTCCTCTGGGTCTCACAGTGTTCGTCTGGATCTTCCTGATGAACTTCATGGACATGCTGCCTGTGGACCTGCTGCCCGCCATCTGGGCCCAGATCTACGGTGCTGCCGGTCACGACCCTCATCATGCTTACCTGCGTGTCGTGCCCACGGCCGACCTGTCCACGACGCTGGGCTTGGCATTCGCCATTCTGATCCTGCGCTTCTGGTACAGCGTGAAAATCAAGGGCGCTGGCGGTTGGGCTCATGAACTCGTTTCTGCTCCATTCGGCACCAGCAAGAATCCCATCTTCGCCCTGATTCTGGGCGTGGTAAATCTGCTCATGCAGATCATTGAATATGTCGCCAACACCGTATCGCATGGCATGCGGTTGTTCGGCAACATGTACGCCGGTGAACTGGTGTTCATGCTGATCGCCCTGATGGGTGGTGCAGCTGCACTGTCGCTGTCGGGTGTGCTGCTGCCTGTGGGCCACGTCATCGCTGGCACCATCTGGACGCTGTTCCACATTCTGGTGATCTCGCTGCAAGCGTTCATTTTCATGATGCTTGCGCTGATCTACCTCGGTCAGGCGCACAACGCGCACTAAGTTTCCCTTTCGTTTTTTCTTTCCCTTAACTTTTCTTTCTTAACTCAGGAGTCATCATGGAAAACATTCTCGGTCTCGTCGCTCTGGCTTGTGGTCTGATCGTTGGTCTGGGCGCTATCGGCGCTTCCATCGGTATCGCACTGATGGGTGGCAAGTTCCTCGAATCGTCGGCTCGCCAGCCTGAACTGATCAACGAACTGCAAACCAAGATGTTCATCTTGGCCGGTCTGATCGACGCTGCGTTCCTGATCGGTGTGGCTATTGCTCTGCTGTTCGCTTTCGCCAACCCCTTCGCTTCGACGTTCTTGGCCAACCTGCCCAAGTAATTCCCTCCCAACGCCACTCTAGAAAGGTGTTGCCGTGAGTATCAACGCGACCCTGTTCATTCAGGCCATCGTCTTCCTGATCCTGGTGTGGTTCACGATGAAATTCGTGTGGCCCCCGATCGCGAAGGCGTTGGATGAACGAGCCCAGAAAATCGCCGAAGGCCTCGCTGCTGCCGACCGTGCCAAGTCCGAACTGACCGCTGCCAACCAGCGCGTCGAGAAGGAATTGTCGCAGGCGCGCAACGAAACGGCCTCGCGTCTTGCGGACGCCGACCGACGTGCCCAGGCCATCATCGAAGAAGCCAAGGCACGCGCCACGGAAGAGGGCAACAAGATTGTTGCTTCCGCCCGTGCCGAAGCCGAACAGCAAACGGTGCAAGCCCGCGAAGCCCTGCGTGAGCAGGTGGCAGCGCTGGCCGTCAAGGGTGCAGAGCAGATTCTCCGCAAGGAAGTCAATGCCGGCGTTCACGCCGACCTGCTCAACCGCCTGAAGACCGAGCTGTAAGGGGACACACATGGCTGAACTCGCCACCATTGCCCGCCCTTACGCCGAAGCCCTGTTCAAGGCCGCTACTGCGGGTGCGGGCATGGACCTGGCCAGCACCGCTGACTGGGTCGATGAACTGGCGGCCATTGCTGCCAACCCCCAGTTGCGCCAACTGGCGGACAACCCCAAGGTGACGGCAGACCAAGTGTTCGCCGTCTTCACGGGTGTTGCGCGTTCGGCACTGCCCGATACGGCCAAGAACTTCCTGCGCACGGTCATCGACAACGGGCGCCTTGCTGCGCTCCCGGAAGTCGCTGCACAGTTTCGTGCCCTCGTGAATGGCCGCAGCGGCTCCTCGGATGCTGTGGTGCACAGCGCTTTTCCGATGGATGCTGCCGCACTGGCTGAGGTCGGCTCGGCGCTTGAAAAGCGTTTTGGCCGCAAGCTCAATCTCACCGCTCAGCTGGACCCGTCCCTGATCGGTGGCATTCGCGTAGTTGTGGGTGACGAGGTGCTGGACACTTCGGTCAAGGCCCGTCTTGAACAAATGAAAGCGGCCCTCACCGCGTAACGCGCGGCGAGGACAGCGAACCAAAGAAAGAAGGAAAGAGTCATGCAACTCAATCCCGCAGAAATTTCTGAACTCATCAAGAGCCGCATCGAAGGTCTGGCCGCCAGCAGCGATATCCGTAACCAGGGTACCGTGGTGTCCGTGTCTGACGGTATCGTGCGCGTGCACGGCCTGTCGGACGTGATGGCTGGCGAAATGCTTGAGTTCCCCGCCACCAAGGACGGTCAGCCCTCCTTCGGTCTGGCCCTGAACCTTGAGCGCGACTCCGTCGGCGCCGTGATTCTGGGTGAGTACGAACACATCTCCGAAGGCGACACTGTCAAGTGCACGGGCCGCATTCTGGAAGTGCCGGTCGGCCCCGAGCTGGTCGGCCGCGTGGTGAACGCCCTGGGCCAGCCGATCGACGGCAAGGGTCCCATCAACGCCAAGCTCACCGACGTGATCGAAAAGGTCGCACCGGGCGTGATCGCCCGTAAATCGGTGGACCAACCCCTGCAGACCGGCCTGAAGTCGATCGACTCCATGGTGCCCGTGGGCCGTGGCCAGCGCGAGCTGATCATCGGTGACCGCCAGACCGGCAAGACGGCTGTCGCCATCGACGCCATCATCGCCCAGAAGGGCCAGGGCGTGACGTGTATCTATGTCGCCATCGGCCAGAAGGCTTCGTCGATCAAGAACGTGGTGCGCGCACTGGAGCAAGCCGGTGCCATGGAATACACGATCGTGGTGGCCGCATCGGCATCCGAATCGGCAGCCATGCAGTACGTGTCGGCCTACTCGGGTTGCACGATGGGCGAATACTTCCGCGACCGTGGCGAAGATGCCCTGATCGTGTATGACGACCTGTCCAAGCAAGCTGTGGCTTACCGTCAAGTCTCGCTGCTGCTGCGCCGCCCACCAGGCCGCGAAGCCTATCCTGGCGACGTGTTCTATCTCCACAGCCGCCTGCTCGAACGCGCTGCCCGCGTGAATGCCGACTACGTCGAAGCCTTCACCAAGGGTGAAGTCAAGGGCAAGACCGGCTCGCTGACCGCACTGCCGATCATCGAAACGCAAGCTGGCGACGTGTCCGCCTTCGTGCCTACCAACGTGATCTCGATCACGGACGGCCAGATCTTCCTGGAAACCAGCCTCTTCAACGCCGGTATCCGCCCCGCCATCAACGCCGGTATCTCGGTGTCGCGCGTCGGTGGTGCCGCCCAGACCAAGCTGGTGAAAAACCTGTCCGGTGGTATCCGTACCGACCTGGCCCAGTACCGTGAACTGGCTGCGTTTGCGCAGTTTGCTTCCGACCTGGACGAAGCCACCCGCAAGCAACTGGACCGCGGTGCCCGCGTGACCGAACTGCTCAAGCAGGCACAGTACAGCCCTCTGTCCATCTCGCTGATGGGCGCCACGCTGTTTGCTGTGAACAAGGGCTTCATGGACGACATCGACGTCAAGAAGGTTCTCGACTTCGAACACGGCCTGCACCAGTTCCTGAAGACCAGCCACGCCGCACTGCTGGCCAAGCTGGAACAGGCCAAGGCCATGGACAAGGACGCAGAAGCCGAATTGACCGCTGCCATCGGCGCGTTCAAGAAGTCGTTCGCTTAAACCGGACGAGGAGCCATCATGGCAGCAGGCAAGGAAATACGCGGCAAGATCAAATCGGTGGAAAACACCAAGAAGATCACCAAGGCCATGGAGATGGTGGCCGCATCCAAAATGCGCAAGGCGCAGGACCGGATGCGGGCTGCCCGCCCTTACAGCGAGAAGATCCGCAACATTGCAGCCAACCTCGGCCAAGCCAACCCTGAATACGTGCATGCGTTCATGAAAGTGAACGATGCCAAGACGGCTGGCGTGATCGTGGTAACCACCGACAAGGGCCTGTGCGGCGGCATGAACACCAACGTGTTGCGCGCCGTGACGACCAAGCTGCGTGAGTTGCAAGGCGCTGGTGTTTCGACGGAGGCCGTGGCCATTGGCAACAAGGGCCTGGGTTTCCTGAACCGCGTCGGTGCCAAGGTGGTTTCGCATGTAACGGGCCTGGGCGATACGCCCCACCTGGACAAGCTGATCGGCCCCGTGAAGGTGCTGCTCGACGCTTACGCGGAAGGCAAGATCAACGCGGTGTACCTGAGCTACACCAAGTTCATCAACACCATGCGCCAGGAATCGGTCGTGGAGCAACTGCTCCCGCTGTCGTCCGAGCAAATGCAGGCCGAGAAGACCGAACATGGCTGGGACTACATCTACGAACCCGATGCCCAGACCGTGATCGACGATCTGCTGGTCCGCTACGTCGAATCCCTGATCTACCAGGCCGTTGCGGAAAACATGGCGTCCGAGCAGTCGGCGCGCATGGTGGCCATGAAGGCCGCCACCGACAACGCCGGCAGCGTCATTGGCGAGTTGAAGCTGGTCTACAACAAGACGCGCCAGGCAGCGATCACGAAAGAACTTTCGGAAATCGTGGCTGGCGCCGCTGCTGTGTAAGCAGCTCAACCAACATCTAAATTGGAGCGAAAAATGGCTCAAGTGCAAGGCAAGATTGTTCAATGTATCGGCGCTGTGGTGGACGTTGAGTTCCCGCGCGACCAGATGCCCAAGGTGTATGACGCGCTCAAGCTGGAGGGTTCTGCCCTGACGCTGGAAGTGCAGCAGCAACTGGGTGACGGCGTGGTGCGTACCATTGCCCTCGGCTCGTCTGACGGCCTGCGTCGTGGCCTGATGGTCACCAACACGGCCAACGCCATCACCGTCCCTGTGGGCAAGGCCACGCTGGGCCGCATCATGGACGTTCTGGGCAACCCCATCGATGAACGCGGTCCTGTGAGCCAGGAACTGACGGCATCCATCCACCGCAAGGCCCCTGCGTACGACGAACTGTCGCCTTCGCAAGAGCTGCTGGAAACCGGCATCAAGGTGATCGACCTGGTGTGCCCGTTCGCCAAGGGCGGCAAGGTGGGTCTGTTCGGTGGTGCCGGTGTGGGCAAGACCGTGAACATGATGGAACTCATCAACAACATCGCCAAGGCACACTCGGGTCTGTCGGTGTTCGCTGGTGTGGGCGAGCGTACCCGCGAAGGGAACGACTTCTATCACGAAATGGCCGACTCCGGCGTGGTGAACCTCGAGAAGCTGGAAGACTCGAAGGTCGCCATGGTGTACGGCCAGATGAACGAGCCACCAGGCAACCGTCTGCGCGTGGCGCTGACCGGCCTGACCATCGCCGAGTCCTTCCGTGACGAAGGCCGTGACGTGCTGTTCTTCGTGGACAACATCTACCGCTACACGCTGGCCGGTACCGAAGTGTCCGCTCTGCTGGGTCGTATGCCTTCCGCCGTGGGCTACCAGCCTACGCTGGCCGAAGAAATGGGCCGTCTGCAAGAGCGTATCACCTCGACCAAGGTCGGCTCGATCACCTCCATCCAGGCCGTGTACGTGCCAGCGGATGACTTGACCGACCCATCGCCTGCCACGACCTTCGCCCACTTGGACTCCACTGTGGTGCTGTCGCGTGACATCGCTTCGCTGGGTATCTACCCTGCCGTGGATCCTCTGGACTCCACCAGCCGCCAGCTGGATCCGAACGTCGTGGGCGAAGACCACTACGCCACGGCCCGCGCCGTGCAAGGTACGCTGCAGCGCTACAAGGAACTGCGCGACATCATCGCCATTCTGGGCATGGACGAACTGGCTCCTGAAGACAAGCTGGCCGTGGCCCGCGCGCGCAAGATCCAGCGTTTCCTGTCGCAGCCATTCCACGTGGCCGAAGTGTTCACGGGCTCGCCAGGCAAGTACGTTCCTCTGTCTGAAACCATCCGTGGTTTCAAGATGATCGTGAACGGCGAGTGCGACCACCTGCCAGAACAAGCGTTCTACATGGTCGGTACCATCGACGAAGCCTTCGAAAAGGCCAAGAAGGTGGCCTGATTGCCCGGTGGCTGAGCGGCCCACGGTAGCTCAGCCTTCTGCAATCAAGCAACCCACCTTTTCCTAGGAGCAATGATGAACACCATCCACGTTGATGTGGTCAGTGCCGAAGAGTCCATCTTCTCCGGTGAAGCACGTTTCGTCGCGCTGCCTGGCGAGGCTGGTGAGCTGGGCATCTATCCCCGCCACACCCCGCTGATCACGCGCATCAAGCCCGGCTCGGTGCGCATCGAGATGGCCAACGGTGACGAAGAGTTTGTTTTCGTGGCCGGTGGCATTCTGGAAGTGCAGCCCAACTGCGTGACTGTGCTGTCTGACACCGCCATCCGCGGCAAGGACCTGGACGATGAGAAGGCCAATGCGGCCAAGGCATCGGCCGAAGAAGCGCTCAAGAACGCCAAGAGCGAGCTGGACCTGGCCAAGGCCCAGTCCGAACTCGCCGTGATGGCTGCCCAGATTGCGGCGCTGCGCAAGTTTCGCCAGAAGAAATAAGCCCGGAATCCTTCCCGGACTGACCAAAACCCGGCCTGGCCGGGTTTTTTTATGCCCGAGTGAAAGGCTGTTTAGAGAGGGAGCGACCAGATAGAGGTGAGGATTGCCCCTGGGGGCGCCGTCGGCGCATCGCCCTTGTGGTGACTTGTGCCTCTGTTCTCCTTAAACAGGCTTGGGCAAGGTACACGAGCGAAGAAAAACAAAAGGCCGGAGCCCCGCAAGGGACTCCGGCCTTTTGTATGGCATTTGCACTTCACGACCGGCCTGCACAGGCCGGTTGGAATTACATGGCGCTGAATTCGCCTGAAGGGATCTGGCCCGTGCGCAGGGCTTCAGCAGCCTGGGCACGCACAGCAGCGCGGTCAGCGGTGCTCTTGTAGGTCACCACACGCGAACCTGCGGGTTCGATGGAGCGGGTCTGGGCCACCGTGGCGGCTTCGGCAGCCACTTCAGCACGGGTGCGGTTCGTGTCGAACTTCAGTGCGAACTGCGAGCCATCGGCTTCGTCAGCGTGGGCGCCGAAGGCAGAGAAAGCAGCCACAGCGGCGATGGAGATGATGCGAGCGGTCTTGTTCATGGTGAAACTCCGATGAAATTCAAAAAAGAGGGATGTACTA
>NZ_BJHU01000059.1:432-144393 GCF_005405905.1 Acidovorax sp. NB1 | reverse complement strand
TACTCCAGCCTGAGCTACCTCAAGCGTTTGCCACTGGACCAGGTGAAGATCGACCAGAGCTTCGTGCGGGACGTGCTGGCGGACCCGAACGACGCGGCGATTGTGCGGACCATCCTGGCGCTGGCCAAGAGCCTGGACCTGGAGGTGGTGGCAGAGGGGGTGGAGACGACGGGGCAGTTGGGCTTTCTGAGGCTGCACGGGTGTGAGGGGTTCCAGGGGTATCTGTTTGGACGGCCGGGGCCGGTGGGGGAAATCGATGCGTACCTGCACCCCGCCAGTTGACGGCGCCCGGGCGGTGGCTGGCCTTGGCACCGCAGGGCGCTGCGGCGCGGTGTGGGAGAAGGCGTAGGCATGTTCTTTGACAAAGTGCTGGACCGCGAGGCCCCGGGAATACGCGGACTTGTTCTGGTGCTGGTGGCCGCCTTGTTGGGGGCCGTGCTGGTGGTGCAGGGGGCGCTGCATTGGCGCGGCACCGAGCGTGCGGCCGAGCGCTCGCGCCTGCTGCAGCAGACGGCCGATGCCCTGGTGAGCCAGACCACGGGTGGGTCCATGCTGGGCGCTGTGTCGTTGCTGGGGCTGAGCGAACCCCTGCTCAAGGAGATGGCCCTGGGCAACCTGCCCCCGGACAACCCCGATGCGCTGGCGCGGCTGGCCGTGGCGCGCGGGCGGTTTCTGGTCAACGGCGTGTATGTGATCTCGGCGGATGGGACGGTGGTGGCACACGAGACGCCGGGGACCCGCTCCACGGGGCTCAACCTGGCGTTCCGGCCGTATTTCCAGCAAGCCATCCAGGGTGCGGTCAGTGTGTACGCCGCCGTGGGGTCCAATACCCAGGAGCGTGGCCTGTACTACGCGGCGCCGCTGTACGACGGCGATACACCAACGGGCTCCATCATCGGGGTGGTGATGTTCAAGCAGGGTTTTGAGCCGGTGGACCTGCTGCTCAAGCGGACGGGGGTACCCATGGTGCTGCTCTCGCCACAGGGGGCGGCATTTTCCTCCACACGCCCCGAGTGGCAGTTTGCCGTGGCTCCGCCGCTAACCCAGGCGCGCATTGACGCGCTGCGCGCCTCGGGCCAGTTCGGGCAGTTTTTTGAAAACGGCGTGGCGTCGGCGCTCCCGTTTGCCGCCGATGCGGGCGAGGTGGTGCTCAACGGCGTGGCCTATGCCGTGGCCCACCGCGCCATCAGCTGGAATGACCCGGGGGGGCAATGGCAGCTGGTGATGCTCGACGACGTCAGCGCCCTGATGACGGCCACCCAGCGGGTGCAGGTGGGCGCTGCTGCGTTTGTGGTGCTGAGCCTGCTGGGCCTGTTGCTGCTCGACCTGCGGCGCAGCCGTGCGCGCGTGGCCACGGCCCTGGAGCGCTTCCGCGTGCTGGGCGCGGCACTGGAGAGTAGCCCGGTGTCGGTGGTCATCACCGACGGCGAGGGCCTCATCGACTGGGTCAACCCGCAGTTCGAGCGCAACACCGGCTACACGCTGGAGGAAGTGCGTGGCAAAAAACCATCGCTGGTGTCCAGCGGGCAGACCCCGGCGCAGACCTACCAGGTCATGTGGTCCACGCTGCTGTCGGGGCAGTCGTGGCAGGGCCATTTTGTGAACCGGCGCAAGGACGGCAGCACCTACCACGACGAGGCCACGCTGTCGCCCGTGTTTGACGGGCGGGGGCGGCGCATCGGCATCGTGGGCCTGCACGAGGATGTGTCCGAGCGCATCGAGGCCCAGAAGGAACTGGAGCGGCGCGAGCGTCTGCTCAACGAGCTGCTGGAGCAGCAGACGGCCATTTTTGACAACGCCCCGCCCATCGTGCTGGTGTGTGATGGGCATTTCCGCCAGTTCAACCCGGCGTTTGTCGAACTCATGGGCGGCACGGCCTCGCAACTGCTGGGGCTCGGTGTGTCGGTGCTGTTTGGTGGCCCGGGCCACTCGGACCTGTTCACTGCCCGCGTGGCGCCCAGCCTGGCTTCGGGCCAGGCGCTGCGCGAGACGGCCACCCTGTTCCGTCTGGACGGCAGCCGCTTCGAAGCGCGGCTGGCGGGGCGCAGCCTCAAGATGGATGAGTACGGCACAGCCTCCATCTGGGTGATCGAGGACGTGAGCGACCAGCGGCGGGCCGAGCTGGCCATTCAGCAGGCCAAGGAGCGCCTGGAGCTGGCCCAGGAGGCGGGCAAGATCGGTGTCTTCGACCTGAACCTGCTCACCGGCGAGATCCTGTGGTCCGACAAGCTGGCGCAGATGATGGGCCTGCCCCCCGGCACACAGCCCGATGGCCGCGATTTCTGGCTCAGCTGCCTGCACCCCGATGACCGGGCACAGGCCCGCGCCTACTTCGACAGCTGCCTGGCTGGTGCTGAAGACCACCTGCGCGATTCCTGGCGCGTTGTGCGCCCCGATGGCGACGTGCGCTGGTTCCTGGAGGCGGCGCGCATCTTCCGCGATGCCCAGGGGCGGCCGGTGCGGGTGGTGGGCGTCAATGTGGACATCCACGACCAGAAGCTGCTGGAAGAACAGGTGGCGGGGCAGCTGGATTTCCAGCAGGCCCTGATCGATGCCATCCCCGTGCCCCTTTTCTACAAGGGGGCCGATGGGCGCTATGTGGGCGTCAACCGCGCGTACGAGCAGGCTTTTGGCGTCACCCGCGAGTCCCTGGTGGGCAAGACGGTGATGGACCTGGAGTTTCTGCCCCACGCCTCCCGCGTGCTGTTCGAGCGCGACAACGCGCTGGTCCTGGCGGGCGAGCAATCGGTGCACCGCGAGGTGGACCTGCCGTATGCCGATGGCGAGATGCACCACACGCTCTTCTGGCTGCACGGGTTCCGGCGCGCCGATGGAACGCCAGGGGGCACTATCGGCACGTTTGTGGACATCACCGACCGCCAGCGTGCCGAGCAGGAGCTGCGCCGCGCCAAGGAACTGGCCGAGGAGTCCACCGCACTCAAGTCCAACTTCCTGGCCAACATGAGCCACGAGATCCGCACGCCGATGAACGCGATCATCGGCATGTCGCACCTGGCGCTCAAGTCGGGCCTGAGCCCGCGCCAGCACGACTACGTGAGCAAGATCCAGCAGGCGGGCCAGCACCTGCTGGGGGTCATCAACGACATCCTGGATTTTTCGAAGATCGAGGCAGGCAAGCTGGTGGTGGAGCGCCAGCCGTTCTTGCTCGACCGCATGCTGGAGAGTGTGTCCGACGTGGTGGGCTACAAGGCCGGTGCCAAAGGGCTGGAGCTGGTCTGCGATGTGGCCGGCGACGTGCCCCCCAACCTGGTGGGCGATGCGCTGCGCCTGGGGCAGATCCTCATCAACTTCGCCAACAACGCCATCAAGTTCACCGAATCGGGCGAGATCAGCATCGCCGTGCGGCTGCTGGCGTCGGCGGGCCAGCAGGTGCGCCTGCGTTTTGAAGTACGCGACACCGGCATCGGCCTGACCGAAGAGCAGATGGGGCGCCTGTTCCAGAGCTTCCAGCAGGCCGACACCTCCACCACGCGCCGTTATGGCGGCACGGGGCTGGGCCTGGCGATCTGCAAGAGCCTGGCCGAACTCATGGGCGGCGAGGTCGGGGTCGAGAGCCGGTTTGGCAAAGGGTCCACCTTCTGGGTGGCGGTGCCGCTGGAACGTGGCGCACCGGCCCGGGTGCTGCTGCCGCCTCCCGACCTGCGCGGCAGCCGGGTGCTGGTGGTGGACGATAACCACACGGCGGCCACGGTGCTGTCCGACATGCTGCAGGCCATGGGGTTTGAGGTGGAGCAGGCGCATTCCGGCCTGGAGGCTCTGGACCGGCTGCGCGAATCCATGGCCCAGCACCGGCCGTTTGGCCTGCTGCTGCTGGATTGGCACATGCCGGGCATGGATGGCGTGGAACTGGCGGGCCACATCCGCAGCCTGGGCATGGCCAAGGTGCCCCAGATGCTGATGGTCACCGCCTATGGCCGCGAAGACGTGATGCGTGCCGCTCGGGCCCAGGGCATCGAGACCGTGCTCATCAAGCCCGTCAACGCCTCGGTGCTGTTCGATACCCTCATGCAGCCCATGGAGCATTCCACGGCCACCGCGCGCCGCACGGTGTCTGCCGCACCGGCGGCTGACGAGCTCCCGCTGGAGATCCGGGGCGCCCAGGTGCTGCTGGTGGAAGACAACGAACTCAACCAGATGGTGGCGATGGAGCTGCTGCTGGATGCCGGGTTTGCGGTGGACGTGGCCGAAAACGGCCAGATTGCCATCGACCGCATCGAGCGCAAACACTACGACGCCGTGCTGATGGACATGCAGATGCCCGTCATGGACGGCGAAACTGCCACCCGGGCTTTGCGCGGCAACCCCCGGTACGCGCAGTTGCCCATCATTGCCATGACAGCGAACGCGATGGAGGCCGACCGCCAGCGCTGCTTTGCGGCGGGCATGAACGACCATGTCGCCAAGCCTATAGAGCCTGCGGCCCTGTGGGCCGCCCTGGGCCGCTGGATACGGCCCCGCGCAGGGTTGGGGGCAGTCGCTTCCAGGGCTGGCGTGCTGCCCGGGCGCACGGGTGAAGACGTCGCCCCGCAGCCGCTGGCGCGCAAGCCCGAGGCCCCCGCCCCTGCCGTACCGCTGCCGACCGTGGCGGGTCTGGACACGGGCCTGGGCCTGCAGCGCGCCCTGGGCAAGCCCGGGCTCTATACCGAGCTGCTGCGCCGGTTTGCCGAAGGTCAGGCGCCGGTGATGGCCGAGCTGCAGCAGGCCCTGGCCGCCAACAACCTGAGCGTGGCCGAGCGCCTGGCCCACACGCTGCGGTCCGTGGCGGCCAACATTGGCGCCCCCCAGGTGTCCGAGTGCGCCCAGGCCCTTGAGCATGCGCTGCGGTTTCGCCATGGCAACGAGGCCATCGTCCACGTGCTGGCCGAGTTGCGCGCGGCCCTGGTGCCGCTGCTCGCGGGATTGCAGGCGTGGCTGGCGGAGTCGGTGGTGGCTGTGGAGCCCGCACCGTCCGTGCCGGGGTCGGGTGGCGAGATCGCGGCGGAGGCTTTGCAGCGCCTGCGCCACCTGCTGGAGCAGGATGACCCTGCAGCCACAGAATTTTTCCAACACAATGGCAAGATACTCGGCGCGGCCTTGGGGAATGTCTTCAAGACCGTCGAGATGCACACCCTGAACTTTGATTTCGAGCAGGCCCTGGAGGCCATGGCGGCTGTGCCGGGGCCTGAATCCCTGGCGGCCCCGCTCTCCTGAACTGAACGGCACGACCCCACGGCACTACACGCAGGACACCCATGGACAATGCGCCCTTTGCCGCCACCCAGGCGACATTCGTTGACAAGCCGAACGCCACGGTGCTGGTGGTGGATGACACGCCCGAGAACCTCACCCTGATGGGCAGCTTGCTGCGCGAGCATTACCTGGTGAAGGTGGCCAACCATGGTGAGAAGGCCATCAAGATCGCCCAGTCGGGCACGCCACCCGACCTGATCCTGCTGGACATCATGATGCCCGAGGTGGATGGCTACGAAGTCTGCCGGCGCCTGAAGGCTTCGCCATCGACACGCGACATTCCGGTGATCTTTCTCACCGCCCGCTCCGACCCCGACGACGAACGTATGGGCTTGGCACTGGGCGCGGTGGACTACATCACCAAGCCTATCAGCCCGCCCATCCTGCTGGCCCGCGTCAACACGCACCTGGCCCTCAAGGCCACGGCCGATTTTCTGCGCGACAAAAGCTCCTATCTGGAGCGCGAGGTCGCCATGCGCACGCTGGAGGTGCAGGCCATCCAGGACGTGACCATCATGGCCATGACATCCCTGGCCGAAACGCGCGACAACGAGACCGGCAACCACATCCGCCGCACCCAGCTCTACATGAAAACGCTGGCCGAGCGCCTGCGCCACCACCCGCGTTTCGAGCATGTGCTCAACGATCGCATGATCGAGCTGCTCTACAAGTCGGCCCCGCTGCACGACATCGGCAAGATCGGCATCCCCGACAGCATCCTGCTCAAGCCGGGCAAGCTCACGGTGGAAGAATTCGAGGTGATGAAGACCCACACCACGCTGGGTCGCAACGCGATTGAGGAGGCCGAGCGGCGCCTGGGCATGCGCGTGGCGTTTTTGAGCGTGTCCAAGGAGATCGCCTACAGCCACCAGGAAAAGTGGGATGGCACGGGCTACCCGCAGGGGCTGGCGGGCGATGCGATCCCGGTGTCGGCCCGCCTGATGGCCGTGGCCGACGTGTACGACGCACTCATCAGCAAGCGCGTGTACAAACCCGCGTTTTCACACGATCAGGCCTGCAGCACCATCGTGCGGGGCAAGGGCACCCACTTTGACCCCGACATGGTCGATGCGTTTGTGGACATTGCGGAAGACTTCCGCAGCATTGCGCAGAAGTACCCTGACCCGGTGTAGCAGACAACCCCCTGAGCGACTTCGTCGCTTCCCCCTTCTCTCGAATGGCTGCGCAATTCGGGAAGGGGGACGCAGCCAGTGCGGCGGGGCGGCCCTTGCACGGCTGCACTGGTGTGCGTCTCGCCCGCTGCACGGTCCAGCTACCAGACCTCACCAGGGGTCATCGTGCGTCGGCTTCACCGCTGTGCGCGGTGGATGGATTTAGAACGGCGCGTCTTCGCCCTTGGCGGTGTCGGCCTGGGGAGCCGCCGATTCGGCTGCGTCCGCAGCGCTTTCTGCCTCCGGGGTGCTGTCGGTTTCAGGTGCATCGGCCGCAGCCGCCTGGCGCACAGCCGCCTTGTCGCCAGCGCTTGCAAACTTGCTGTACTTGCCAAGGATGGGCACCAGCTGGCCGTACACGCGGGGGTTGCCCGCCAGGCACTCGCGCTGCTCCAGGAAGTCGGCCTCGCCCGTGAAGTTGCCCACCAGGCCACCGGCCTCGGTCACCAGCAGCGAACCTGCGGCCACGTCCCAGATCGACAGGCCGGTTTCAAAGAAACCATCGGTGAAGCCCGCAGCCACATAGGCCAGGTCCAGCGCGGCGGCGCCGGGGCGGCGCAGGCCGGCGGTGCGCTGCATCACGTCGGCCATCATGTTCAGGTAGCTCTTGAAGTTGTCGCCTGGGCGGAAGGGGAAGCCCGTGGAGATCAGGCAGTCCTTGAGCTGGGTGCGCTTGCTCACGCGGATGCGGCGCTCGTTCAGGTAGGCGCCGCGGCCCTTGGTGGCGGTGAACAGGTCGTTGCGGGTGGGGTCGTACACCACGGCCTGCTCGACCTTGCCCTTGACGGCCAGCGCGATGCTGATGCAGTACACGGGGAAGCCGTGGATGAAGTTGGTGGTGCCGTCCAGCGGGTCGATGATCCAGACAAATTCCGAATCCCTGGCGCCGTATTCCTTGCCCGACTCTTCAGCCAGGATGCCGTGGCCGGGGTAGGCCGTCAGCAGCGTCTCGATGATGATCTTTTCGGAGGCGTGGTCCACCTCGGTCACAAAGTCGTTGATCTGCTTTTGCGAGATCCGCACCGATTCCACGTCCAGGGCCGCGCGGTTGATGATGGCGCCGGCGGCGCGTGCAGCCTTGATGGCCACGTTGAGCATGGGGTGCAGAGTAGACGACATAAATTGTGGTGGTTGGCAGCGCGCGGCCGGGGTGGCGCGGGCGTCTGCGTACAGGATGAGCGGGGAGGTCAGGCCCGTCCCGGCGATGCGGGCGGCGACAATAGAGGGCGGGATTTTACCCGCAGAGCCCTTTTTTGCCTAACCGGCCGCTTTTCCCCTCTCGCCACGCCCGTCCATGAAGACCCGTTTTGTCCTGATCAACACCAGCCACGCCGGCAATGTGGGCGCCGCTGCCCGCGCCATGAAAACCATGGGGTTTGACGACCTGGTGCTGGTCGCCCCGCGCTGGGCCAACGTGCTGCGGCGCGAGGAAACCATCCAGCGCGCCAGCGGCGCCCTGGATGTGCTGAACAACGCGCGCATCGTGGACACGCTGGATGAGGCCCTGGACGGCATCAGCCACCTGTGCGCCACGGCCATGACGCCGCGTGACTTTGGCCCGCCCACGGCCGCGCCGCGTGCCCACTTTGAAATGCTATTGAATCAGGAGCTATCAAGGCAATATGGATGCGCGCAAGAGGCCGAAAAAGCTTCCAATCCAGAGGCGCCCGAGCCCGAACCAGCCCGCCAGGCGGGCGTGGCTTTCCTGTTTGGCTCCGAGCGGTTTGGCATGACCAACGAGGATGTCTACCGCTGCCATGTGGCGCTTTCCATTCCCACCAACCCCGGCTTTGGCTCGCTCAACCTGGGCGCGGCCATCCAGGTGATTGCCTACGAATGGCGCCAGGCGCTGGGCGGCTTTGCGGTGCAGGACGCGACGCCGCCCCGCGCGCTGGCCGATGCGGCGCAGGTCGCGGGCATGCTGGGCCACTGGGAGCAGGCGCTCACATCCATCGGTTTTCTGGACCCCGCCGCGCCCAAGAAGCTCATGCCCCGCCTTAACCAGCTTTTCAACCGCGCGCAGTTGAGCCCTGAGGAAATCCACATCTTGAGAGGTGTCGCCAAAGCCATGATCGAGACGGCGCAGGCGAAACGATAGACTGTGCAGTCCATTTACAAATAACCATAACAACCGATGCTCGCTCGCCTGCGTTCCGATATCCAGTGCATCCTCGACCGCGATCCTGCCGCGCGCAGTACGTGGGAGGTGATCACCTGTTATCCGGGCCTGCACGCGATCTGGCTGCATCGCCCCGCGCACTGGTGCTGGCACCACGGCCTGAAATGGCTGGGGCGTTTCATCTCGCACTTCGCGCGCTGGTTCACCGGCATCGAGATCCACCCCGGCGCCAAGATTGGCGAGCGCGTGTTCTTCGACCACGCCATGGGCGTGGTGGTGGGCGAGACCGCCGAGATTGGCGATGGCTGCACCATCTACCAGGGTGTGACCCTGGGTGGCACCTCGCTTTACAAGGGCGCCAAGCGCCACCCCACGCTGGGCAAGGACGTGGTGGTGAGCGCGGGCGCCAAGGTGCTGGGCGGGTTTGAGGTGGGCGACGGCGCCAAGATCGGCTCCAACGCCGTGGTCATCAAACCCGTGCCCGCAGGCGCCACGGCCGTGGGCATCCCCGCGCGCATCATCCCGTCCAAGGCGGGCCAGAGCGCCGACGTGACCGAACCCCAGCAGGCGCGCAAGTTCACGGCCTATGGCATCACACAGGAAGACGACCCGCTCTCGCAGGCCATGCGCGGCCTGATCGACAACGCATCGTCGCAAGAGCACCAGATTGCGCTCTTGTGGCAGGCGATCGAGAAGCTATCGGCCAATGCCCAGAACAAGGACTGTGTGCCTTGTGATGCCGCGATCAAGGAGCAGTTCGAGGCGGGCAAGCTCAACGAGCTGGTGGGCAAGTAGGCCGCCCGGCCCTGCCTGGCGCAGTGTTGCTCCAAAAAAGATAGCTGCTAGCGCTTGATGGACAGGCGGTGGCAGCTATTTTTGCTTTGAGGAAGTGCTGATCAGGCGGTGCGCGGCGCGCGAATGGCCGACTTGGGCCGGAACGCCTTGCAGACCGTGTCTCGTGTCTCCAGGTACGGCCCGCCGATCAGGTCGATGCAGTACGGCACGGCGGCAAAGATGCCCGGCACGATCTGTTGTCCGTCGGCATCTTTGAGCCCCTCCAGCGTTTCGGCAATTGCCTTGGGCTGGCCGGGCAGGTTGATGATGAGGCTGTTCCCCCGGATCACCGCCACCTGCCGCGAGAGGATGGCGGTGGGTACGAACTTCAGGCTGATCTGGCGCATCTGCTCGCCAAAGCCCGGCATCTCCTTGTGCGCCACGGCCAGCGTGGCCTCGGGCGTCACGTCGCGCAGCGCGGGGCCGGTGCCGCCGGTGGTCAGTACCAAGGCACAACCAGCGTCCACCAGCTCGACGAGCGCGGCGCTGATGCCCGCCTGTTCGTCAGGGATCAGGCGCGGCTCGAAGGTGATGGGGTTGTGCAGAGCGCGTGTGAGCCAGTCCTGCAGCGCAGGCAGGCCCTTGTCTTCATAGACGCCGGTGCTCGCACGGTCGCTGATGGAGACGATGCCGATCTTCACCGGGTCGTGTAGGGGCTCACTCATCGCTGCCGTCCTCGTCTTCGTTCACGTCGCTGGACTCTGCCGTGCCGGTGCCGCCCAGGTGCTCGCGCACCAGCTGGAACAGCTCGCGGTAGGCGCGGCCCTTGCGGGGTGCCAGGCCTTGCGAGACCTGGACATTGGCCTCTTTACCTGCGGGCTGCGCATCCTTGCGCGCCTGGCGGATCAGCGCGCGCAGCTGCTGGGTGTCGGTGGTGGGGTGCTCGGCCATCCAGGCGGCCAGCGTGTCGTCGTCGGCAATCAGGCGGTCGCGCCATTGTTCGGCCAGGTGCAGTTGCAGCTTTTCGGTGGCCGAGCCCTTGCGCTGCTCTTCCAGCGCCTGGCGGGCAGCGTCCACCAGTTCGGGATCCAGCTTGCGCATGAGCTTGCCCACGTACTGCATCTGGCGGCGCTTGCCTTCAAAGTTGGTGATGCGCCGGGCTTCGGCCAGGGCGTCTGCCAGCTTGTCGGGCAGGCCCACGGCGTCGAACAGGTCGGCGCGCAGGGTCAGCAACTCCTTGCCCAGGTCTTGCAGTTCATCGCTCTCGCGCTTGAGATCGGTGCGGCTGGCATCGGGCGTGCCTTTGAGTTCGGCCTTGAGCTGAATGTCCAGTTCGCTGCCTTCGGCAACAAAATGGCCCTTCACAAAGTAGCCTTTTTTGGGTTTGCGTGACATGGGGTGGGGGCAAAAAACAAGTGGCGCAGAGCGCGCCACAGCGGCAAGTATCATAGCTGCCGCTATGAATAAACCCTCCAAACGCGCCCCGCGCACCCCTGGCGCGCTGGCTGCTGCGCCCGCAGCTGCCACCTCCCGCACCCCTGACAGCGGCTTCAGCTACAGCCGCCCGTTTTTTGAAGAGCTGGTGGACCGCGCCCTGGCGCATGCCAAGAAGCTGGGCGCCACCGACGCGGGCGCCGAGGCGTCCGAAGGCTGCGGCCTGTCGGTCAGCGTGCGCAAGGGCGAGCTGGAGAACGTGGAGCGCAACCGCGACAAGTCGCTGGGCGTGACGGTCTACCTCGGCCACCGCCGGGGCAATGCCAGCACGTCGGACTTTTCTACCAAGGCCATTGAGCAGACCGTGCAAGCGGCCTACGATATCGCCCGCTTCACGGCCGAAGACCCGGTGGCCGGCCTGCCGGACGCCGATGACATCGCGCCCGCAGACACGCACCGCGACCTGCAACTCTTCCACCCCTGGGCCGTCACCAGCGAAGAAGCCGCCGAGATGGCCAAGGCCTGCGAGGCCGCCGCGCTCAAGACCCACCGCCGCATCACCAACAGCGAAGGCGCGGGCGTGTCGGCCCAGCAAAGCCATTTCTTCAGCGCCCACACGCGCGGTTTTCGCGGTGGCTACGCCAGCTCGCGCCACAGCTTCTCGGTGGCACCCATCGCATCGCTGCCCGGCAAAAACGGCGAGATGCAGCGCGACGCCTGGTACAGCTCCATGCGCAACGCGGCCGACCTGGCCTCGCCCGAGGCCGTGGGCCGCTACGCCGCGCAGCGCGCCCTGAGCCGCCTGGGCAGCCGCAAGATTCCCACCACGCAGTGCCCTGTGCTGTTCGAATCGACCCTGGCCGCAGGCCTGCTGGGCGGGTTTGTGCAGGCGGTGAGCGGCGGCTCGCTCTACCGCAAGAGCAGCTTCTTGCTCGACTCGCTCGGCAAGATGGTCTTCCCCAAGCACATCGACATCCTCGAAGACCCGTTCATTCTGGGCGGCAAGGGCAGCTCGCCGTTTGACGAAGAAGGCGTGCGCGTGGCGCCGCGCAAGGTGGTCAAGGGCGGCCGGGTGGAAGGCTATTTCTTGTCGAGCTACTCGGCCCGCAAGCTGGGCATGAAGACCACGGGCAACGCCGGGGGCTCGCACAACCTGGTGATGACTTCGCGCCTCACGCAAGCCAGCGACAACCTGGATGCCATGCTGCAAAAGCTGGGCACGGGCCTGTTTGTGGTGGAGCTGATGGGTCAGGGCGTGAACTACGTGACAGGCGACTACTCGCGCGGCGCGAGCGGGTTCTGGGTGGAGAACGGCAAGATCGCCTTCCCCGTGCACGAGATCACCATCGCGGGCAACCTGAAAGACATGCTCAAAGGCATTGAGGCCGTGGGCGCCGATGCCTACAACTACGGTGCCAAGACGGTGGGCTCCATCCTGGTCAACCGCATGAAGGTGGCGGGCAGCTGATACGGGTGCTCCTGCCCCGCGCAAAAAAAGGCTCCTGGGTTCCAGGAGCCTTTTTTTGTGAGGGCAAGCCACTGATGCGGAGCCAAGGGTGCAGCACTGGCCGTTGATCGCTCCTATTTTGATAGCTGGTTGCGCTTGCTGTAAGGGCGGCAGGGCCTGTTTTTCCTCGAATTGAGAGGCTGTGCAACCCACCCGGCTCTTCAATACGCCGCGCTGGACTTGGCCGGTGCTGCCGCTGGGGCGGCCCCGGCAAACTGCCCGCGCAGCTTGCGCGCTGCGTTGGCAAACATCAACACATCCACACCCACCGCCACAAAGGTGCAGCCCAGGTCGAGGTAGCGCTGGGCCAGCACGGGGTCAGACGTGAGGGTGCCGGCCGCCTTGCCGCTGGCGATGATGGTTTTCATGGCACCTTCGATGGCGGCTTGCACCTCGGGGTGGCCGGGGTTGCCCCGGTGGCCCATCGATGCAGCCAGGTCGGCCGGGCCGATGAACACGCCGTGCACGCCGTCCACCGCGCAGATGGTTTCCAGGTTCCCCAAAGCGGTCACGGTTTCGGCCTGCACCAGCAGGCAGACCTCGTCGTCGGCGATGGACAGGTAGTCGCTGCGGCTGCTCCACAGCGACGAGCGCCCCACCGCGCTGCCCACGCCGCGAATGCCCAGCGGCGGGTACTGCGTGGCGGCCACGATGCCGCACGCTTGCTCGGCGGTGTCCACCATGGGCACCAGCAGGGTCTTGGCGCCAATGTCCAGCATCTGCTTGATGAGTGCAGTGCTGCCCTCCACCAGCCGCACGATGGGGTGCGCGGGGTGCGAAGCCACGGCCTGCAGTGCGCCCAGGGTGCTGCGCAGGTCGTTGGGGGCATGCTCGCCGTCAATCAGCAGCCAGTCGTAGCCCGTGGTGGCAGCGGCTTCGGCCAGGTAGGGGTCGGCCATCGACAGCCACAGGCCAATTTGCGGGCGGCGCTCGGCCAGGGCGGTTTTGAAGGGGTTGTGGGCTGGCATGGTGTTTCCGGTGTGAAGGGGTTTCAGAGGAGTGTTCGGGCGGGGTGTTCTGTCACTGGGGTGCAGCGGGCGCCCCCTCAATCCAGCTGCCCCTGGCACACGTACTTGGTGTGCAGGTAGTCGTCCAGCCCATGGGTCGATCCCTCGCGCCCATAGCCCGACTCCTTGACCCCCCCAAACGGCGCAGCTTCAGCCGCAATAGCGCCTTCATTGATGCCGACGATGCCGGTTTCGAGCAGATCGGCCACGCGCCAGATGCGCTTAACGTTCTGGCTGTAGAAGTACCCCGCCAGCCCGAAGGGCGTGTCGTTGGCCGCTGCAATCACCTCGGCCTCGTCGTCAAACACCGTCAGCGGCGCCACGGGGCCAAAGGTTTCTTCGCAGGCACAGGCCATGCTGGCGTCGGCCCCGCTGAGCACTGTGGGCGCGTAGTAGTTGGGCCCCAGGTGGGGCAGGCGCTGGCCGCCGGTGAGCACCTTGGCCCCTTTGGCCACGGCATCGTTGACGTGGCGTTCGATCTTCTCGACCGCCCGGTCATTGATCATGGGACCGATCTGCGAAGTGGGGTCACTGGCCGGGCCGACTTGGAGCGCGGCCACCCTGGCTGCCAGCTTGGCCGCAAAGCTGTCAAACACGCTGCGGTGCACAAACACCCGGTTGGGGCAGACACAGGTCTGGCCACCGTTACGGAACTTGGCGGCCATCAGGCCGTCCACGGCGGCATCCAGATCGGCATCGTCAAACACAATGAAGGGTGCATTGCCGCCCAGCTCCAAAGACAGCTTCTTGAGCGTGTCGGCACTGCGCCGCGCCAAGTGCTTGCCCACGGGGGTGGAGCCGGTGAAGGTGATCTTGCGCACCCGGCTGTCATCCAGCCACACGTCCACCACGGCGGGGGTGTTCTGGCGCGAGGCGGTGACGATGTTCAAAACACCCGCAGGCACACCCGCTTCATGGGCCAGTTGCACCAAAGCCAAAGACGTCAGCGGCGTATCTTCCGCAGGTTTGCACACCACGGTGCAGCCTGCGGCCAGGGCCGGGGCGATCTTGCGGGCGATCATCGCGGCGGGGAAGTTCCAGGGCGTGATGGCAGCGACCACGCCCATGGGCTCCTTGAGCGCAAACATACGCCGACCGGGCACCGGGGCGGGAATGATCTCGCCATTTATGCGTGTGGCCTCTTCGCCAAACCACTCGATGTAGCTGGCGGCATAGGCCACCTCGCCCCTGCCTTCGGCCAGGGGCTTGCCTTGCTCCAGCGAGATCAAGGTGCCCAGGTCGTCCTGGTGTGCCAGCACCAGGTCGTTCCAGCGCTTGATGATGGCGGCGCGCTGCTTGGCGGGGACTTTGCGCCAGGTGGCGAAAGCAGCGTGGGCTGCGTCCAGGGCGGCTACGGCCTCTGCCGCGCCGGAGTCGGGCACCGCAGTGATGACGGCGCCAGTGGCGGGGTCGGTCACACCCAGACGAGGACCAGAGAACGCTGCCCACTGGCCGCCGATGAAGTTGGCGTTGCGGATGAGGTCGGTGCGGGTGAGGGAAAGTGGGGTTGGCATGGGTTTGAATAAAAAGAGGGTCCTAGCGC
This sequence comes from Acidovorax sp. NB1, assembly GCF_005405905.1. Lineage (GTDB taxonomy): Bacteria > Pseudomonadota > Gammaproteobacteria > Burkholderiales > Burkholderiaceae_C > Acidovorax. Next base: position 129,587 of record NZ_BJHU01000059.1, on the reverse strand, counting down.
CTGTTGATCAAGCGCATGCAGCTATGTTTTTGATAGTGCACGGGTGTGGCGTCAACTCACAATCCCCATGTGCCACGGCACAAACTCATGGTCGCCCAGGCCCAGCAATTCGCTCTTGGTTTGATCGCCGCTGGCATGGCGCAGGATCTGGTCAAAGATGCGCTGCCCCAGCTCCGGCACGGTGCATTCGCCGTCAATCACCACGCCGCAGTTGATGTCCATGTCTTCCTCCAGCCGGGTGAACATGGGTGTGTTGCTGGCCAGCTTGATGGTGGGCGCGGGCTTGCTGCCAAACATGGAGCCGCGCCCGGTGGTGAAGCAGATGAGCTGCGCGCCGCTGGCGATCTGGCCGGTAGAGGCCACAGGGTCGTAGCCGGGAGAGTCCATGAACACAAAGCCGTGCTCGGTGATGGGCTCGGCGTATTCGTACACCGCACGCAGGGGCGTGGTGCCGCCTTTCATGGCGCTGCCCAGCGATTTTTCAAAGATGTTGGCCAGCCCGCCCGCCTGGTTGCCGTGGCCCACCACGCCGTTGAACTGGGCGTTCTGGCCTGCGGTGTAGCGCTCCCACCAGGCCAGGCGGTCCAGCAGCTTCTGGCCGACTTCGGGGCTGATGGCGCGGCGGGTGAGCATGAATTCCACGCCGTGGATTTCGGGCGTCTCGCTCAGGATGGCGGTGCCGCCGTGGCGCACCAGAATGTCCATGGCCGCGCCCAGCGCGGGGTTGGCCGTGATGCCCGAGAAGCCGTCCGAGCCACCGCACTCCAGCCCGATCTTGAGGTGGCTGGCGGGCACGGTGCTGCGGCGTGCCGCGTTGGCGGCGGGCAGCATGGATTCAATGGCGGCAATGCCCGCGGCAATCGTGGCGCGGGTGCCGCCCACGTCCTGCATCACCATGGTGTGCAGTTGCGGGCCGGTTTGCAGGCCCTGGGATTCGACCAGCCCATCGACCTGGTTGCGCTCGCAGCCCAGGCCCACGATGAGCACGCCCGCCAGGTTGGGGTGGCGCGCATAGCCTGCCAGCGTGCGGCGCAGCACATCAAAGTGCTCGCTGGGCGACGACATGCCGCAGCCGCTGGTCTGCGCAAACGCGACCACGCCGTCCACGTTGGGGTAGGCGGCCAGCCGCTCGGGGGTGAAGTGCGCGGCAATGTTCTTGATCACGGTGGCCGAGCAGTTCACCGACGACAGGATGCCGATGAAGTTGCGCGTGCCCACCTGCCCATCGGCACGCACATAGCCTTCAAAGGTGGCGCGTTCGGCCTCGGGCACGTAATCCACGGGCCGCACATCGGTGCCAAAGGCCGGGTCGCGGTAGTAGTCCACCAGTTGCAGGTTGTGGCTGTGCACATAGTCGCCGGGCTCCAGGTCGCGCGTGGCCACGCCGATCACGGTGTCGTATTTTTTGACCTGCTCGCCCGCTGCAATGCGGCGCGCGGCAATCTTGTGCCCGGCGGGCACCTGGGCGCGGGTGCGCACGCCCAGTTCCGCAATCTCTTGCCCCAAGGCCAGGACGGTCTTGGCGACCAGCACGTTGTCGTTGGGGTGCAGGTGCAGCAGGGGGGTATCGGTGCGGGACATGGGGTTCTCGGGGTTTTTGGGGTGATTTTGAAGGGGCCTGCCCGGCTACGGCAGAGCCTGCGGGATGCTCTGCCTTCGGTCGCTCAGCTCTTCATCAGCTCGCGCAGCTTGAGCTTGTCGATCAGCACGGTTTCCTTCTGGTAGACCGTGTTCACGTATTTTTCGTAGTCCGGCCCGTCCAGGTACAGCACGGGTGCATCGAGCTTGTCGGCCACGGCCTTGAACTCGGGGCTCGCCACGGCCTGGCGGAAGGCATCGCGCAGCTTGGCCAACACCGCCGGGTCCAGGCCCTTGGGCGCGCCGATGCCGTTGGGCGCATCGACCACCACGTTGTAGCCCAGCTCCTTGAGGGTCGGTGTGTCCTTGAAGCGCGTGGTGCGCTGCTCACCCCAGGTGGCCAGCAGGCGCAGCTTGCCCGCCTCGACATGGGGCGCCCACGAGCTGCTGTCGGCCAGCGCATCCACATGCCCGCCCAGCACACCCTGCAGCGCCTCGGCACCGCCCTTGTAGGGCACATGGTTGAGCTGGATGCCTGCGGCCATCGCAAACTCCTCCATGCCCACGTGGGTGGCGCCGCCCACGCCTGCGTGGGCATAGGTCACTTTGCCGGGGTTGGCCTTGGCAAAGTCCACAAAGTCCTTGAGCGTCTTGAACGGGGACGCGGCAGGCACCGCAATGCCAAAGGTCTGGCCCGAGGTGCGGGCGATGTACGTGAAGTCCTTGCGCGGGTCGGCCTGCAGCGTGCCCAGCTGCGAAAAGCGGGTGACGGAGATGGGGATTTGCCCCACGGTGTAGCCGTCAGACTTGGCCGATGCCAGTGCCTTGGCGCCGATCATGCCGGAGGCGCCCACCTTGTTCTCCACCGCAATGCTCTGGCCCAGCACGCGCCCGGCCACGGTGCACAGCGCACGCATCGACTGGTCGGCCGTGCCGCCTGCAGGCCAGGGGCAGATGAAGGTGATGGGCTTGTCGGGCCAGTTCTGTGCCAGCAGGCGGGCGGGGGTGGCGGTGATGGCGGCTGCGCCGAGCGCGCCGAGGACGAACTGGCGCCGTCCATTGCGTGGGGTCTGCATGCTTGTCTCCTGTTGTTGAAATCGGACCAGCCGCCATTGTTCGAACTCATTGCATAACAATCCAATGAAAATATAGACTCTCTTCATTGCCTGGAGGTTATGAATCAGCCCCCCCGAGCAGGGTGTCCCGACCACAGCCTTCCCTTTCACCGATTCGCCGATTCACCATGGCCCAAATCGACCGCGTGCTGCGCAGCAACCTCAAACTGCGCCACCTGCAGATGCTGGTGGCGCTGGACCAGTTTCGCCACCTGGGGCGCGCGGCCGAGTTTTTGTCGGTCACGCAGCCTGCGGTGTCCAAAACCTTGGCCGAGATCGAAAACATGTTCGGCCTGCCGCTGTTCGAGCGCTCCACCCGGGGCACCGAGCCCACGGCGGCAGGCGCCAGCGTGGTGCGGTTTGCGCGCTCGGTGCTGGCGGGTTTTGACCGTACGCGCGACGAGATTGCAGCCGAGGCCAGTGGCGCCATGGGCCGCACCAGCGTGGGTGCCATGGTGGTGGCGACCCCCGTGTTGCTGGCGAAGGCGGTGGAGCGGCTCAAGGCCCGGTCTGCACGCACCACCGTGCTGATTGACGAGGGCGACCTGACCCGCCTGCTGCCCAAGCTGCGCCTGGGCGAGCTGGACCTGTTTGTGGGCCGTCTGGAGCCCGGCTATGCCTCGCCAGACCTGGAAACCGAGGCGCTCTACGAAGACCCCATGGTGGCCGTGGTGCACCCCGCCCATGCCCTGGCCCGCCGGCGTGCCGTGCGCTGGGCCGATGTGGCAGTGCAGCCTTGTGTGCTGCCGCCGCCCTGGGCCTCGCTGCGGGTCAAGCTGGAGCAGCAGTTTTTTGCCCATGGGCTGCTTCCACCGGCCGACATCATCGAGTCGGCCTCTTTTTTGGCGCAGGTCACCTTCTTGCAGCAGCGCGGCGCCGTGGCCTTCATGGCGCGCACGGTGGCACGGCATTTTGCGCAGCAGGGCATGGTGTCCGTGCTGCGGCTGCCCGTGGCGGTGGACTTGCCCCCGGTGGGGCTCATCACGCTGCGGGGCCAGCGCTTGACGCCGGTGACGGAGCATCTGGCCGAGTGCCTGCGGGAGGTGGCCCGCGCGCTGGTGTCTGGGCCGGGGTGACTGCAGGAGTTTTGGAGCGCTATTCGGCCCCCGCGCTGTGGGTTCCTGCGCTTTCATCCGCAAAGTCCACCAGCAACTCCAGCACGCCCGCCACTGCAGGTGACGGTGCTGGCTGGTGCCGGTGCGCCACGGCCATAGGGCGCATCAGCGGCGGCTGCAGGGGGCGGATCTGCACGCCGGGCGTGCCCTGCAGGTCTTCCACTTCTTCCATGGGCAGCAAGGCCGCGCACTGGCTGGCCACGGCCAGGCTTTTGAGGGCGCCGGGGTAGCTCAGCGCCAGAAACGGGCGCGGGTGGTGGCCCGCCTGGCCAAACCAGTTGGCTATCAACCCGTGCATCTGCGTGGCGGGCGCGAACGACGCCCAGCGGCGGCTGGCCAGCCAGTCGGGGCTGATGCGGTCGGGGGCATCCCACGCGACGGGCAGCAGGGCCACCATGGGGTCGTTGCGCCACGGGGTCTGCCGCACCTCGGCCAGTGGCGGCTGGGGGCTGGCGACGATCGCGATGTCCAGCGTACCCGCCTTGAGCCGCTGCATCGACTCGGCCGAGCCCACGGCCTCCAGGCGGATTTCCACCCCCGGGCTGCGCGCCGCCAGCGCCTCCAGCATGCGCGGCAGCAGCCGGGTGCTGACGCCCGCCGACACGCCCACCCGCACCATGCCTTCGCGGCCGGATGCGTGGCGCCGCACGCGCTCCACCAGGTCATCACTGGCCAACAGCAGCTGGCGGCCTTCGCGCACCAGCACTTCGCCTGCGGGGGTGAGGTCGGCCTGCCGCCGCCCCCGCACCACCAGCTCGGCGCCCAGGCGCGATTCCAGTTCCTTGATGTGCATGCTCACGGTGGGCGGCGCCAGGTGCAGCGCCTGCGCGGCGGCCGCAAAGGTGCCCAGGTCGGCAATGGCGATCAGGGTCTGCAGCTGGTCGAGGTTGAGGTTACGCATCAGATTTCCTGACTTCAGGCTTCAATGAATTCAACTTTACAGATGTTAGCCCCGCCGCGAGCATCGGGGCCATGTTGCATCCCACCCGTCTGGACCCCGAAGACACCGCCCGCCACGCCCTTGCCCGCCAGCCCCCGGGTGCACTGCCACGGCGCCCGGCCCGTGCCGGCCGCTGGCCGCGCCGGGTGCAACGCCTGGGCTGGCGTTGGCTGCGGAGGCTGGGCGCTGCCCTGGCCCGGGCCGAGCAGCGCATCACCGACAACTTCAGGGTGCCGCCCCAGGGGGGCTGAGGCAGTTTGGGAGCGTGGAGGAGGCAGTGCGCAGTGGCGTGGCGCCGGGGATCGGCCTACACTGCCAGACCGGTCGGACGGCCTGGACCGGGCCCTGGCGCACCGCCAGGAAGGCTGCATGTCACCCCTGCTGCATGTCGGGCCGGATTGAGCGAAAGGACCTGGTATGTTGTCCGATTCCTCTGTAACCACCATGCTGCCCGTGATGGACATGGACCGCGCCCGTGCCTTCTACGAGGGCTGCCTGGGCCTGAGGCCCGGTGGCTTCCGGCCTGATGGCAAGTTTGTCTATGCCGTAGGGGGCAGCACGCTGGCGCTGTTCCCCAAGCCGGAAGGCACCAAGGCCGACCACACGGCCATCAGCTTTCAGGTGGCCGACATCGCCGCCACCATCGAGGCGCTGAAACGCGCCCAGGTGGTGTTCGAGGACTACGACTTCCCCGGCCTCAAGACCGTGAACCATGTGTGTGTGCTGGGCGCCGAGAAGGCCGCATGGTTCAAGGACACCGAGGGCAACTACCTCTGCCTGCACGAGGACATTGCCACTTAGCCTGTGGTTTCAAGCAAAAAAGGCCTTTGCCGCGCGATAGGTATGCCTTTTAAGCTATTGAAATAGGAGCGTTGGGCCGGGGCCGTGGCTCAGTGCCCCGCCACCCGTGCCGCAATCGCCTCGCCCACCTGCGTGGTGTTGGCCGTGCCGCCCAGATCGGGCGTGCGCGGACCGCTTTTGATGACCTCTTCGATGGCCGTGACGATGGCGTCATGCGCCTGCCGTCCTGCGCCCTGGCCCTGCGTAAGGAAGTCCAGCATCAGCGCACCCGACCAGATCATCGCTATCGGGTTGGCGATGTTCTTGCCGTAGATGTCGGGCGCCGAGCCGTGCACCGGCTCGAACAGGCTGGGGAAGTTGCGCTCGGGGTTGAGGTTGGCCGAGGGGGCCAGGCCGATGGTGCCGGTGGTGGCCGGGCCCAGGTCGCTCAGGATGTCGCCAAACAGGTTGGTGGCGGCCACCACGTCAAAGCGCCCGGGCTGCAGTACGAAGCGGGCGGTGAGGATGTCGATGTGCTGCTTGTCCAGCGTGATGCCGGGGTAGTCCTTGGCGACTTCGTCGGCCCGCTTGTCCCACCAGGGCATGCTGATGGCGATGCCGTTGCTCTTGGTGGCCAGGGTGACGTGCTTTTTGGTGCGGCTTTGGGCCAGGTCGAAGGCGAACTTCAAGAGGCGGTTGGCGCCGTGGCGGGAGTAGACCGACTCCTGGATCACGATCTCGCGGTCGGTGCCCTCGTACATCACGCCACCCAGCGAGGTGTATTCGCCCTCGGTGTTCTCGCGCACCACGTAGTAGTCGATGTCGCCGGGCTTGCGACCGGCCAGGGGGCAGGGCACGCCCTCAAACAAGCGCACAGGGCGCAGGTTGATGTACTGGTCGAACTCGCGGCGGAACTTGAGCAGCGAACCCCAGAGGGACACATGGTCGGGCACGGTGGCGGGCCAGCCGACGGCGCCGAAGAAGATGGCGTCCATGCCCGACAGTTGCGCCTTCCAGTCGTCGGGCATCATTTTTCCGTGGGCGGCGTAATAGTCGCAGCTGGCCCAGTCGATGGTGGTGGTTTCGAGGGTGATGCCAAAGCGTTCTGCGGCGGCCAACACCACGCGCAGGCCTTCGGGCATCACCTCCTTGCCAATGCCATCTCCGGCGATGAGGGCGATGCGGTAGGTTTTGGCAGGGGGGGAAGAGGTCATCAAGCGGTCCTTGCAATGGCGTCGGGAATGCGGCTGCAGGGCGCAGCCAGCGGCATGGTGTGCATTGTTCCCAGCGCTTCCGATAACTACAATCCGCCAACTGTGGCTTCATCTTTCACACTTCGTGCATAAAAATCCTGCAGCGGAAGACCTGCGCGTGTTCACGGCCGTGGTGCGCAAGGCGAGCTTTGGCGGCGCCGCCACCGAGCTGGGCACCTCACCCGCCTATGTCAGCAAGCGCATTCGCCTGCTGGAGCAGGACCTGCAGGTCAAGCTGCTGCACCGCACCACCCGCCGCGTGGCGGTGACGGAAGAGGGCGAGCGCGTCTTCCATTGGGCGCAGCGCATCCTGGACGACATGGAGCAGCTGATGCAGGAGGTGGCCGTGACGCGCAGCGAGCCGCGCGGGCTGTTGCGGGTGAGCAGCAGCTTTGGTTTTGGCCGGCAGATCGTGGCGCCTGCGCTGTCGCGGTTGGTGGCGCAGCACCCGGGGCTGCAGGTGCGCCTGGAAGTGTTCGACCGGCTGGTGGATGTGGCGGGCGAAGGGTTTGACCTGGACGTGCGCGTGGGCGACGAAATTGCGCCGCACCTGATCGCCCGCCGCCTGGCCGACAACCACCGCGTGTTGTGTGCAGCGCCTGCCTACCTGCAGCGCAAGGGCTCGCCGCGCACGGTGGCTGATCTGGCCGCGCACGACTGCCTGGTGATTAAGGAGCGTGACCATCCATTTGGCGTGTGGCGCCTGCGCAGCGGTGCGCAGGAAGAGTCGGTGAAGGTGCGTGGCCCGCTGTCGGCCAACAACGGCGAGATGGCCGTGCAGTGGGCGGTGGACGGACGTGGCGTGGTGCTGCGCTCGTTGTGGGATGTGGGCGCGCACCTGCAGACCGGGCGCCTGGTGCAGGTGTTGCCGCAGTGGCAGCAAGAAGCCAATGTGTGGGCCGTCTACCCCACGCGGCTGGAGCGCTCGGCCAAAGTGCGGGTGTGTGTGGAGTTTTTGCAGGCGCTCTTTCGCGACGGGTGGGCGTCGCGCAGCGCAAAGATCGGTGTGGGCGCAAACGCCTCGGTTTGACGCAAAAATAGCTGCCAGCGCACGTCTCACATGCGCTGGCAGCTATCAAAAAGATACCGGTCGTACCGCGTGGGCACGACCGCAGGGGCGATCAGCCCGCCAGTGCCGCTTTCACGGCAGCCGACACCTGGCCCATATCGGCCTTGCCCGCGAGGCGGGTCTTGACCACGCCCATGACCTTGCCCATTTCGCCAGGGCCCGATGCGCCGATTTCGGCCACGATGGCCTTCACGGCAGCCAGCGTTTCTTCTGCCGACATGCGCTCGGGCAGGTAGGCCTGCAGCACAGCCATCTCGGCCTTTTCCTTGTCGGCCAGGTCCTGGCGGCCTGCGCCCTCAAAGGCGGTGATCGAGTCCTTGCGCTGCTTGATGAGCTTGTCCACGATGGCCACCACGGCCGCGTCGTCCAGGGTGATGCGCTCGTCCACTTCCTTCTGCTTCATCGCGGCCTGCAGCAGGCGGATGGTGCCCAGGCGCTCACTGTCCTTGGCGCGCATGGCGGTTTTCATGTCTTCGGTGATCTGGTCCTTGAGGCTCATGAGGCTTTTCCTTTGTCTTTGTGTGGGTCAGGCAGGGACTTAGGGTTTGCAAAAAGCCCCTCTGGCTAGGCGTAGTGCCGCAGACAGTAGTCTCGCTACGGCAAGGCGCTACAACGACGCCAGAGGGGCTTTTTGCAAACCCGAAAAAACAAAAACCCGCGCTTGGCGTCCCTAGCGCGGGTTTGTCGGCACTCCGTATCAGGACGGTGCCAAAGCGGTACTTAGTACAGCTTCTTGGGCAGTTGCATGCTGCGAACGCGCTTGTAGTGACGCTTCACGGCAGCAGCCTTCTTGCGCTTGCGCTCGGCGGTGGGCTTTTCGTAGAACTCACGGGCGCGCAGGTCGGTCAGCAGGCCGAGCTTTTCAATGGTGCGCTTGAAGCGGCGCAGGGCAACGTCAAAGGGTTCGTTTTCTTTTACGCGGATCGTAGTCATTAGCTAATGTTTTCCAAATGGTGCCTGCAGAGGGGCTTGGGGAGATCGGGCCTCAAGTCCGTACAAAGCGGTTTCCCCGTCTGTAACTAGTATTTGGCCGACGGGGCATTGCCAGCAAAGCCGGAGATTATAGCCCTTATTCGCGCCGGTAGCGCAAGGTCCCGCCCGTCTGCCGCCCCACGAGGCGCCCGGTTGGCGGCTCACGGGCTGGCTGCACTGCAATGGCGCGGAAATTGCTTCATGTTGTAACACTCCTATTCACTCTCCGGTGGGTAGCCCAGGCCATCCGCCTGGGCGGGCCCTTGCCGCAACACCATGGCATTCATGCGCCGCGTATCGGGTTGGCTGGGCCGCCTCAGTGTGGGCCGCAAGCTCATGCTCATCTATCTGCTGGACCTGACGGCGGTGATCTACGTCTCCAGCATCCTGATCCACGAGAAGTACCTGGCCATCGACTTCACGCGCAAGGAGATCGTGGGCACCACCTATGCGGCGGTGGTACGCGATGGCTTGCTGGGGCAGTTTCTGGATGCCTCCCAGCAGCCGCCGCAGGTGGCCGAGGTGCTGGCCCGGCTGGCGGTGGTGCGTGCGGCCCATGACGAGCTGCTGCGCACCGGCGATGCAGGCCAGCGCTTCAGCACCGTGCTGGAGCAGTTGCCCGGCAACGCACGGCAGGCGCCGGCAGAAGTGGCAGGAGCGGCATCGGCCGATGCGCCCTCGCTCACCCTGCGGCGCAGCCAGTTGCTGCGCGAGGGGCGCGAGCTGCTCACCACGGTGGGCAACCAGTCCAACCTGATCCTGGACCCGGACCTGGACAGCTACTACGTCATGTCGCTGGTGGTGCTGCGATTCCCGGAGCTGCTGCAGGCGGTGCATGACACGGTGAGTTTTTTGAGCGCAGCGCCTTCGGCGCGGGGGCCGCAGTGGACCTCGGAGCTGCTCACGCTGGTGGGGCGGCTGGACGCGGTGGCGCAGGGCATTGAGTCGGACTACAACCAGGCGTTCATTGCGGGTTCGCCCGAGATGCGTGCGGCGCTGGGACGGCAGCGCGAGGCGCTCAAGGCCTCGCTGGAGAGCCTGCAGGCCCTGCTGCAGGGCATTGCCGCTGGCGAGTCGCGCCTGACGCTGGCCCAGGTGGGCGCGCAGCAGGCCCAGGTGCTGGGTGCGCTGCGCGATGCCTGGTCGGTGGGCATCGTGGACCTGGAACGCCTGTTGAACCAGCGGGTGGACAGCCTGTTTGCACGCATGTGGCTGCACCTGGGCACGGCGCTGGTGCTGCTGGGCTGCATCCTGAGCCTGGTGACCCTGGTCGCGCGCCAGATTGCCAAGCCGCTGCAGCAACTGGCCCGCGTGGCCGACGAAGTGCGTAAAAGCGGCGACCACACGCTGCGCGCAGAGTGGAACAGCCGCGACGAAATCGGCCGTCTGGTCACTGCGTTCAACGAGATGCTCTCGCAGCTCGACCGCGATCGCCTGCTGCAGCAGGAACTGGCCGCCAGCGCCCGCGCGGCCGAGGCACAGCGCGAGCTGGTGGAGGCCTTCCCCATCCCCATGGTGGTCACCTCCATCCCCGAACACGAGGTGCTGCACTCCAACGCGCCCGCCGCCCATTGGCTGGGCGGCCGCAAGACCGACCCCTGGGCCGTGGGACTGGAGCCCGGGGTGCGCGCGCGCTTCTTCCAGCGGTTGGCGGACCAGGGCTCGGTCGATGAATTTGAAGTGCGCTGGAAGGGCAGCCCCGAGCCCTCGTGGGCCGTGCTGTCGGCGCGGCGCCTGCAGTTCCAGGGGCGCGACTCGGTGCTCACGGCGTTCACGCCCATCAACGTGCTCAAGGTGATGGAGCAGCGCCTGGAGCTGTGGGCCAAGGTGTTCGAGGCCTCGTCCGAGGGCATCATCATCATGAACGCCGATCAGCAGATCATCAGCGTGAACAAGGCGTTCTGCCGCAGCACGCACTACGACTTCTACGAACTCATTGGCGAGGGTCTGGGCTCGTTGCTGGAAGAGGCGGGGGGCGAGCCGCTGTCTGCGCAGATCCGCCGCACCATGGCCGACAAGGAATCCTGGCAGGGCGAGGTGCGGTTTCGCCGCCGCTCGGGCGAGACCTACCCGGCCTGGCTCATGGTGTCGGCCGTGCGCGAGGGCAAGGGTGGCGCTGTGGCCAACCACATCGGCATTGCCATCGACATCACCGACCGCAAGCACAACGAGGAGCGCATCCAGTTCCTGGCCCACCACGACGTGCTCACCGAGCTGCCCAACCGCTCGCTGTGCGTGCAGCGGCTGCAGGCCGCGCTGGCGCAGGCGCCCATCACGGGCGAGAAGGTGGCGGTGCTGTTCATCGACCTGGACCGCTTCAAGTCCATCAACGACACGCTGGGCCACCACATTGGCGATGGCCTGCTGCGCTCGGTGGCAGCGCGTCTCACGCAGGCCGTGCGCAGCCGCGACACGGTGAGCCGCCTGGGCGGCGACGAGTTTGTGGTGGTGATGCGCGACGTGGCCGGGCGCGAGGATGTGCAGCAGCTGGTGGAGCGGCGGCTGATCCCGCTCATCCGCCAGAGCCATCCGGTGGAGGGGCATGAGTTGAATGTCTCCTGCAGCGTGGGCATCGCCGTCTACCCGGAAGATGGCAGCGACATTGACGAACTCATGCGCCGCGCCGACGCCGCCATGTACGAGGCCAAGACCACAGGGCGCGACATGGCGCTGTTCTATTCGATGGAGACCGACCTGCGCGCCGTGGCCCGCCAGACCATGGAGCAGCAGCTGCGCCGCGCGCTGGAGCGCAACGAGCTGAGCCTGCACTACCAGCCGCGCCTGTCTGCCAAGGGCGCGCACCTGCTGGGCGTGGAGGCGCTGCTGCGCTGGAACAGCCCGGTGCTGGGCGCCATCCCGCCCAGCGAGTTCATCCCCATTGCCGAAGAGAGCGGCATGATCCGCGCCATCGGCGGGTGGGTGCTGCAGCAGGCCTGCGAGCAGTGGGCGCGTTGGCAGGTGTTGCCCGAGGACGGCGACGAGCACCCACAACCGCACCAGCACGTGCACGCGCATTCACCCGCGCACCTGCACCCGCTGGCGGATGTGTCCGTGTCGGTCAACCTCTCGGCTGCTCAGCTGGCCGACCCGGCGCTGGTGCCTGACATCGAGGCGCTGCTGGCCCGCACCCGCATGCCTGCCCACCGGCTGGAGCTGGAGATCACCGAATCACAGCTTATGGACAACGCCCACGCGGCGGCGCAGCAGCTGGCGGCCCTCAAGGCGCTGGGCGTGCAGTTGTCCATTGATGACTTCGGCACCGGGTATTCGAGCCTGGCCTACCTCAAGCGTTTTGACATTGACCGCCTCAAGGTGGACAAGTCCTTTGTGCGCGACATGCTGACCAACCCCGCCGACATGGCCATCACGCGCGCCATCATCGCGCTGGGCCACACGCTGGGGCTGCGCATCGTGGCCGAAGGCGTGGAAGACCTGGCCACGGCCCAGGTGCTGGGTGCGCTGGACTGCGAGGAGCTGCAGGGCTATTACTTCAGCCGCCCCTTGCCGCTGGACCACCTGGAAGCCTGGGCGCTGCAGCACCGCTTGCTGCAAGGTGCCTCGTTGCGTGGGCTGGATGCCACGATCACACAATCCGCACCGCTAATGGGGTGATGCGGCGCAGCGATTCAGTGCGTGCCGTGGTCAGGTCAGCCGCAGGTGGAGCAAAACCGCCAGGCCGGTCAGGATCACGCCTGGCGCCAGATTGCCCAGCCACACGGAGGTGCGCGATGTGGAACGGCCCGAGATGCGCGAGTCGGCCCGCAGGTAGGCGTCGCCCTCGTCGGTGAGCAGCCAGCGCAGCATCACCGCGCCCCCGGCCAGGGAGCCCACGCCCAGCGCTGCGAGGATGGCGACAAAGATGTTGCCGCCGATGCTGGCCGCAGGCACCAGGGCCACAAGGGCACCGACCGCCGTGGCGGCCGCCTGCAGTTTTTCTGTGCGCTCCATGGCGTCCATGCCGGTCTCCCGAAAAAAGACGTTGAGGGTGAAAGCCCGGTGGGCTGGCCGAAGTGTAGGGGCGTTGTCCTGGCGGCGTCTTCCTCCTCAATGCGTCAACGCGTCACGCATCACCAGTCAGTGGCAGCGCCTGCGCACAGGCATGGGCGCTGGCCCAGGCCCACTGGAAGTTGTAGCCGCCCAGCCAGCCCGTCACATCCACCACTTCGCCAATGAAGTACAGGCCCGGCTGGGCCTTGCACTCCATGGTCTGCTGCGACAGCGCCTTGGTGTCCACGCCACCCAGCGTTACCTCGGCCTTCTTGTAGCCCTCGGTGCCCGTGGGCGTCAGCTCCCAGCGCGCCAATTGCTCCGCCAGGCGCGCCAGGGCCTTGTCGCTGGCCTCGTTGATGGGGCGCTGCCAGTCTGCCTCGCGGCCGGCCCAGGCATCGGCCAGGCGGCTCGGGACCAGGGTGGCCAGCTCGTTGGCAATCAGCTTGCGCGAGCGGGCCTTGCCCTGCGCCAGCGCAGCGGGCAGGTCCACCGTGGGCGCGAGGTTGATGGCCAGCGGCGTGCCCTCCTGCCAGTAGCTGGAGATCTGCAGCACCGCCGGGCCCGACAGGCCCCGATGGGTGAAGAGCAGGTCTTCGTCAAAGGCCATGCGGGACTTTTTGGCTCCGGTGCTGATCTGCACCGGCAGCGCCAGACCCGCGAGTTGTGCATAAGGCGCCCAACCTGTTCCATCAAAGGTCAGCGGCACCAGGCCTGGGCGGCGCTCGACCAGCGGGATCTGGAACTGCTGCGCGAGCCGGTAGCCGAAATCCGTGGCACCGATCTTGGGGATGGACAGCCCGCCCGTGGCAATCACCAGCGAGCGCGCTTGCACCGGGCCCCGGTCAGTATCAATTTGATAGCTATCGACGCTTGATGGATGCGCGGTGGCGGCCAAAAATGCTATGTTTTTCACGGCACAAGGCTGCCAATGGGTCACCCCACCTGCCGTGCACTCGGCCAGCAGCATGGCAATGATGTCCTCGGCTGAGCGGTCGGCAAACAGCTGGCCCTTGTGTTTTTCGTGGTGGGGGATGCCGTGTTTGTCCACCAGCGCAATGAAATCCTGCGGCGTGTAGCGGGACAGCGCAGAGCGGCAGAACTGCGGGTTCTGCCCCACAAAATGCTTGTGCGGCGCGGCCGGGTCCAGGTCGCGGTTGGTGAAGTTGCAGCGCCCGCCGCCCGAGATGCGGATCTTCTCCGCCACCTTGTCGGCATGGTCGATGAGCAAGACCTTCAGCCCCCGCTGGCCCGCCTGGCCCGCGCAGAACAGGCCGGCAGCGCCGGCGCCGATGATGATGGCGTCAAAAAATGGAAGGGACACGGAGAGTCATCAAAAAGGGACAAAGGCGTGATTGTCCCCCGGCTGCCCTGGGGCCTGCTCCGCACGGCGCTATGCCGATGCAGCGCAGGCCCCAGTCGCCCCTCTCTCCCTCTTGTCTTGTCGGTACGCCGATCAGAACGCTGCGCGCAATGTCACGCTCAGGTTGCGCGGGTCGGCGTAGTTGCCGTAGTCCAGGTTGGCCCAGTACTTCTGGTTGGTGACGTTGTTCACGGCCAGCGTGGCGCTGAGCTTGGGGTTGAACTGCCAGGACGCGCGCAGGTTGAGGATGGCCTTGGGTGATTGCTTCACCGTCACAGTGCCGCTGGGGTGCGGGATGTTGAAGCCCTCGATGGCGCTTTGCCAGGTCAGGTTGCCGCCTACCGACAAGGGCGCGAGGGCGCCCGAGAGCTGGTAGTCCGTGCCCAGCTGCAGCAGGTAGTCGGGCATGTTGGCGTAGATCAGGTCGGTGGGTGCGCGCGTGACCTTGGCGCGGGTGAGGCCCGCGCTCACGCGCCACTGCCGGGTGGCCATGCCTGCGAACTCCAGCTCGAAGCCGGTGGATTTGGTGCCGTTCACGGCCACGTAGGGCAGGGTGCCGTCGGGCAGCGGGGTGGTGATGGCACTGTCGCGCACGCCGTAGTTGTCCTGCTTCGTCTGGAACACCGCAAAGTGCGCCTGGATGCGGCGCTCGAACAGCTCGGCCTTGAGGCCGGCTTCTGCATTGCTGCCGATGACGGGCGACAGCGGTGTGTTGCTGCGGTCCTTGTAGTTCTGCGGGTTGAAGATGCGTGCGTAGCTGGCGTAGGCCGACAGCGTGGGCGTGATGTCATACACCGCGCCCACATAGGGCGTGGCCTTGCGGTTCTCGTCCTGGATGGCGGAGCGGCCCGCATAGGTGCCGGTGGTGCCATAGGTGTCGGAGTGGCGGTGCCAGTCGGTCAGGCGCAGGCCGGTGAGCACCGACAGCGGGTCGGTCACGCGCCAGCGTGCCGAGGCGAACAGGCCCGTCTGCTGCGTGATCTGCGTGCGCCAGGCGCCGGTCTTGGAGTACGTGGGCGCAGGCGCGCTGCCGTCCCAGGTGTAGATGTTGGGGATCACGTAGCTCCAGCCCGCGACGGAGGTGTAGCCGTCAGTGCGTGTGGCGGTGCGGGTGGAGCTCATGCCCACCACCAGGTCGTGCTTGCGCCCGCCCAGCTCGAACTTGCCCGACAGGTAGGCGTCCACCGTGTCCTGCTTTTCGCTGCCGCCGCTGACGGCGGCATACAGCGTGGTGCCTGCGCCTGTCACCGGGTTGATGAAGGGCGCCTTGGCGGTGGTGGCGCCATAGCCGTAGGTGCTCAGGCGGAAGGTGTCGCCCTCGGTGTGGTTCAGAGCGGCCTTCAGGCTCCAGTCGTCATTGAGCTGGTGGTCGAGCGTGGCGTAGAGCGTGCCCGATGTGCGCTCCCAGCGTGTCCACGATGGCGAGAAGCTGGTGGAGATCGGCAAATCGATGGGCGTACCCGTGGTGGCAAAACGGGGGATGGTGCCCCAGATGGGGGCCTTGGGGTCGTTGGACTGGCGCTGGTAGCCCACCGACACCACGGTGGCGGTGCCGATGTCGGCCTCCACCGCCGCGAGCAGGGCGGTCTTGTCCTCGGAGTAGCGGTCGCGGAAGCTGTCCTTTTTCTGCGGAGCTACCACCAGGCGGCTGCGCACGCTGCCGTCGCTATTGAGTGGTGCGTTGATGTCCAGCTCGCCGCGGTACAGGTTCCACGAACCCGCCGTGAGCGCCACAGAGGCGGCGAACTCACGCTGCGGGCGCTTGCGGATCATGTTGATGGTGGCCGACGGAACGCCCACACCGGTCTGGATGCCGTTGGCGCCGCGCACGATGTCGATGCGCTCGTACAGCGCGGTGTCGAACTCCTGGTTGGTGCTGCTGCTGTAGCTGGGCAGGCCGTCGATCTGGAAATCGGTGATCTGGAAGCCGCGCGCGTAGTACAGCGGGCGCTGCGTGTCGTAGAAGCTCACGGCAATGCCGTTCACGTTGCGCAGCACGGTGTCGATGCTGGTGAGCGACTGGCGCTCGATCTGCGCACGGTTCACGGTGCTGACCGACTGCGGCGTTTCACGCGCCGTGAGCTGGAGGCGGGTGGATGCGCTCTCGCGCGCACCCGACACGGTGACGCTGTCGAGTGCCTTGGGCTGCACGATCTGGTCGGCCGTGGTCGGGGAAGTGTCAGTCGTGGCTGCGGGCTGCTGGGCCCAGGCGGTGCCGGCCCCAGAGGCGGCAAGGGCGGCGGCGACCGCGAGGGGATGAACGGCACAGACAATGCGCCTGCGGGGTGCGGACATGGACGGGCTCCAGAGAGAAAAGCGATGACGGGCTGGCTTGCAGCGCTTTTCTACGAGAGCACGGCTGGCTGGAAATATTCGTAAAAATTGTAAACGCGAATGGGAATGATTGTTGATTGCAATTTTTCTAGGCCGCTCAATCCCAGCTGTTTTGTCGCAATGGCGCAACGTGCCCGGCGCGTGGCTGGGCATGGGGGAGGGGCGCAGCACCAGGCCGCCCGTGCGGGAGCTGGTCCCTATTGCCGGTATACCCCGCCAGATCCCACCACCGCGATGTCCACATAGTTGGAGCCATGGTGGTTTTGCGCACTGAACTGGTAGCCAAAGCCGCCCAGGTCCAGATTGCCCAGGTTTTCCATGGCCTGGGCGAGGCTGGCGCGCGTGACGCCGGAGCCCGCTGCACGCAGGCCTTCGATGAGCACGCGCGCGTCCATGTAGCCGGTGTAGCGGTCGTAGTCCACGGGCTTGTCGTGGCGCTTCATGGATGCCTGGAAGTCGCGCGTGAGCGCAATGGTGGGCTTGGTGGGCGAGGGGCCCGTGCGCGCCACGGCCAGGCCGCGCGCATCGTCGCCCAGCGCCTTGAGCACGGCGGTGCCTGCGCCCAGCGACAGTGTGTAGATGGGCACGCCCAAGTGCGCGCGGTTGGCCCGCACATAGGCCACCACCGACGGGCCTGCCGCCACCAGCAGCACGGCCTGGGGCTTCTGCATTGCCAGTGCCTTGGCTGCGTCGTTGGCGTCGTCGCCCGACGATGCCAGTGCGTGCGACCCGGCCAGGGCCGCGCCCTCGGCCGCGATGGTTTTTTCGACCAGGGGCAGCAGCAGCTTGCCGAAGTCGTTGTTCTCATAGGCCACGGCGATGCGCGAGGTTTGCACTGCCACGAGGTTGCGCACGATCTTCACCAGCTCGTCGGCATAGCTGGCGCGGGTCGTGAACAGGTAGGGGTGCTGCTGCGCACGGATGGCGGGGCTGCCCGTGTACACGGAGATCAGTGGCAGCTTGGCCTGCGCCAAGTAAGGCAGCAGCGTCATGACCTGGGAGGTACCGGCCACGCCAAACAGCGCCAGCACGCCGTCCTTTTCGCTCAGCTGCTTGGCGTTGTCGAGTGCGCGGCGCGGGTCAAAGCCATCGTCCAGCGTCACCAGCCGGATCTTGCGGCCGCCTATCCCGCCCTTGGCGTTGGCATCTTCGATGGCCGCGTCCTGCCCTTCGTGGATGGGGGACAGAAAGGGCGCCATACCGCCCGACAGGGCCGTGGAGCGGCCAATCAGGATGTCGCCTTTGCCCTGGGCGGTCTGCGCATGGACAGGCAGGCTGGCCAGGGCCGCGCCCCCGGCCAGTGCCAGCACAAGGTGGCGGCGGAGCGCCACGGGCGGGCGCTGGTCGGTGTGCAAGGCAAAGGGGGGCTTCATCATCAAACGGCGTCTCCGGGTGCGGGGCCACGGTGGCCCCAGGGTGCGGCGATGTTAGGAGGGCTGCCGGTGGTGCATTCACCGGGTTTTTACCGGGAAGGCGTCAAATGTGGGACAGCTGCGCGCCCTTTCGCTTTGGCCCGGATACAGCACGTAACGACAGGTCCGACGCATGCGCCCGCAGTCGCGCAGTGCTGCGCGGTAGCATGTGCCATTGACCTGAAGAGGACTGCTTTTATGAATCCGATCCGTTACGCCGCCTGCCTCCTGGTGCTGGGCCTTGTGGCCCCGGCCTGGGCAGTCAACAAATGCACGGATGCCAATGGCAAGGTGTCGTTTCAGGATGCGCCCTGTGTGGGCGAGGGCGAGAAGATCGACGTGCGGCCCGCCATCCAGGGGGCTACGCCCATCCGGCCTGCGCCCTCTGCGGGGAAGGAGGGCGCATTCGGCGCATCGTGGCAGCGCAAGCAGTACCTGCAGACGCAGGGCGTGCCCCAGGCGCGTGCCGCCCTCGTGCGCAACCAGCAGGAATGCACGGCCCAGCCTGCCGAGGCCACGGCCCAGGCGGGCCCGCTGCGGCGCGGCACTTTGCCGTCGGGCAACCAGTTTCCTCAGGACCGTGCAGCGGTCGCCGCCAAGGACAAGGCCGCGTGTGACGTCCGCAGTGAAGAGTTGCGTGAGCAGCTGAGGCAGCTCGAAGAGGAGCTCAACGCTCTCTAGGCCGCTGGGTTGCCTGCGGGTGCGGGGAGCCAGTCGCCGTTTTCAGCCCTTCCAGGTGAACGGAAACTTGAACTGCTTCACAAAGCCGTTGGGCACATAGTCACCCAGTACGCCGTAGTGTTCGGGCCAGAGCTTGGTGCTTTTGACGGCGGTGCCAAACAGGTAGTCCAGAAACGCAAAGTGGGCGGCGTAGTTCTTGTCCAGCGCCTCCTGGTCCTGGCTGTGGTGCCAGTGGTGGAAATTGGGCGTGACCAGCACGTAGCGCAGCGGCCCCAGGCGCACACTCACATTGGCATGGTTGAACACGGCCTGGAAGCCTACGATGACGATGTACGCATCGATCACTTCCTTGCTGAAACCCAGCACGTAGATAGGGGCCAGCACCAGCGTGCGGGTGATGAGCAGCTCCAGGATGTGCTGGCGCGAGCCCGCCATCCAGTCCATGCTTTTGACGCTGTGGTGCACCGCGTGCAGGCGCCATAGCGTGGGCACCTCGTGGTACGCGCGGTGGGTCCAGTACTGCACGAGGTCAGCCACCAGCACGATGAGGAACAGCGCCACCCAGAAGTTCAGGCCCTGCACCCAACCCCGGATGCCGTCGCTGGCCGCCCAGCCAAAGAACTTGTGCACGATGAGGTTGGTGGCCAGCAGCACAAAGCCCACCACCATGTGGTTGACGATGAAGTGGTGAAAGTCCGTCTGCCACTCGGCGCGGAAGATGGGCTGGTCCTTGCGCAGCGCGAACAGCTTCTCGATGAAGATGAAGATCAGCGAGCTGCCCAGCAGGTCCAGGATGAACCAGTCCAGACCGATGTAGGGCGTGTTGTCGGGGAAGTTCGGGTTCACCTCCACCTTGTGGCCGCCCAGCAGCGCGGTGATGGCCACTATGGCAAACGCAAAGGTGGCCAGCCAGCGCGCGCGGTTGAACACAATGTTGACCAGCGAGATGCCGCCCGCAATCGCCATGGCCACCAGCATGATGGTGCGGATCACCGTCACGTCATAGCTCTTGCGCAGCTGGGGCGTGGTCAGGTACTCGGGGAAGTGAAAGGCCAGCACGCCCAGAAAACACAGAATGGCCAGCGTGAGCGCAATCACGCCCGACACCAGTCCCTTTCCGGTGCGCAATGCGCCATGGCTTTCGGTGAATTCGTTGAGTTTTTCTAGTTCGATCATCGGTTCCTCCTCGCACCCGGTCAGCAGGTGCTGCGCGAGTGTAGCGAAGCTGCCACCCGCAGTGCGTGGGGGCCCATTTGCGCGCGACGCAGCGCACACGGCTTTCTAAAATCGCTGCATGAACATCCCTTCACACCAACTGAGCATGACCGTGCTCATGTCGCCCGACATGGCCAACTTTTCGGGCAACGTGCACGGCGGCGCCATCCTCAAGCTGCTCGACCAGGTGGCGTATTCATGCGCCAGCCGCTATTCGGGCTGCTACACGGTGACGTTGAGTGTGGACCAGGTGATGTTTTTGCAGCCCATCCATGTGGGCGAGCTGGTGACTTTTCTGGCCAGCGTGAACTACACAGGCAGTTCGTCGATGGAAGTCGGCATCAAGGTGGTGGCCGAGGAGATCCGTTCGCAGGTGGTGCGGCATGTGAACAGCTGCTTTTTCACCATGGTGGCTGTGGACGAGTCGCGCAAGCCCGTGCAGGTGCCGCCGCTGTCGCCTTCCACCCCCGACGAGCGCCGCCGCTGGGATGCGGCCCTGCTGCGCAAATCCTTGCGCAAGGAGCTGGCGGAGCGCTTCAGGCAGGTGCGTGAAACCGCTGGTGGATAAGGAAAAGAACCGGCAATAAAAAAGGGCCTCTGCATGGCAGAGGCCTTGGGTGGGGTTTGATCCGTGCGGGCGCCGCTCAGCGCGCGGCGCAGAAACCGAACTCTGCAGCAGCCCCAGGGGACAGGGTCTGGTTCCAGCTTACGCCCGATGCGTTCAGATTGCTGCCAGCCTGGGACCAGGTGGCATTCCACAGGTTGTTGATGGTGCCACTCACCGGGACGCTGATGGCCCAGTTGCCGGTGGCATTGCCCATGTTGATGACCTTGACCTGCTGGCAGTAGCCCGAGCCCCAGTCGCTGTTCACCGTCTGCATCACGGAGAAATTGGCAACCGGCGTGGGGGTGGGCGTTGGAGTCGGCGTGGGGGTAGGTGTGGGAGTAGGTGTTGGGGTGGGCGTGGTGCCATCGCCCCAGAGGCGCTGCAGCAATTGCACCTTGTCCGTGCGCACGGTGGTCCAGTCATCGTCCAGGATGCCGCCGGTGTCGCCGCTGTTCGGGTTCCACGACCAGTAGAAGCCGCTGCGCATGCCTTTGGCAACGAGGTAGTCCACCAGCGTGTTCTGCCACAGCACATCGCGTGTGTCGCCCCGGCCATATTTGCCGCCGAATTCACCCAGCACCACGGCATGACCCGCCTGCACAAACTGGCCGAAATGCTGGTCCCAGATCGCGGGCATGTTGCCAGGGAAGTCGGACGCGTTGAAGTACGACTGCACATACACGTCCGGCCCGTAGGTGTGCGGGGCCAGCAGCAGCCGGTTGGCTGGGATGTTCAGGGGCGTGCATGCCAGGGGCTCCAGGTTGCCCCCCCAGAAATGGGCGCTGTTGCTGGAGCAGCTGGGGTTTTCGCCAACACCCTCCACCGCAATCAGCCAGTGGGGGGCCAGTGGCAGCACGGCGGCGGCGGCGCGCTCGGCCGCCCGGTTCCAGTCGGTGGCGTGGTTGCCCGTGCCCCAGGTGGCCGCACCATGGGGCTCGTTCTTGATGTCAATGCCGATGACGCCGGGCACCGATGCATAGCGCTGGGCCACAAAGGTCAGGTCGCTGATCCATTGCTGCTCGCTGTAGCTGGGGGTGTACCAAAGCTCGCTGATGGTCTGGCAATCGGGGGTGTGGTGGTCGAGCAGCACATACATGCCGCGCGCGCTCAGTTCGTTGACCACCTTGTCCATGACCTGGATGGCTGAGAGGCCCTGCAGATCCGTATTGCGGCCGTAGTCGATGCTGCTGGGCGGGGCCGAGCCGTGCAGCGTGGCGGGGCAGAACGGCAGGCGCACGGCGTTGAACCCCTGGGCCTGCATCTGCGTGATCATGTCCTTCCAGTGGCGGGCCCACAGGCCATGCACCACATGCGTGTTGGTTTCAAAACCAAACCAGTTCACGCCGCGCAGCTGAACAGGCTGCCCTGCATCGTTGACCACTTTGCCCGCCTGGATGTCGTAGCTCCAGGCGGCGCTGCTGCCAAGGATTAGGCAACCTGCGAGAGCCAAGTTTTTGCAAAAGTTGGGGAGCTTCATGAAATCCTCTCTTCCTGAATAGGCCGCGCACAAGGTTTGTGGCCAAGGGGGCGTCTCGTGGACGCCGATGTTTTCAGGAATGATAGGTGGTGCTTGCCGGGAAACTGCAGTGGTTTGCTCCCTGCTTGTAAGCGCATGTCAAAGGCGGGCAACCGCCTGGCCTTGCGCCGCCTAGCGGCCGGGGCATCAGGCCCCTGTGCGGCTGCGCCCGGCCAGCGACACCGCCTGCAGCGACAGGCCATCGATCTCGTTGGTGATGCCGGATAGCACATTGGCCACCACCGCAAACTCGCGGCCGTGCTGGCCTGCGCGGGCGGCCATCACCTGGGCGTTGAAGCTGACCACCTTGGCCTCGCGCGCCACGGTCTGGATGGAGGCCACGATGCCCGCGAGTTCCTTCATCAGGGTTTCGGACTGGGCCTTGTTCACTTGGTCAAACGCGGTGGTGGCGGTGTTGAGTGCTTCGAGCACGCTGTCGGTGGACTCCACCAAGCGGGCCAGCGCGTCTTCTACGCGCGGGCTCTGGCGCTCGGCCAGGTCCAGCGCTGTGCTCACCTGCTGCGCAAACGCATCGATGGTGGCACCCACGCCCTGGGGGCCGTGGTATGCCCTGCGGATGATCTCGGCGCTGGCGGCATCAAGGTGGCGCGGCGTGTCCATCAGCCGCGCCTGGCTGTCGGTGAACAGGGTGAGCGAGCTGCGTGCAGCCTTCAGGTGCAGGTCGCTGCCGCGTGCGGCCAGCACGCTTTGCAGCACCATGCGCTGAGACAGCATGCGCTGGCGCGCCGCAAGGTTGACTAGTGACATGCCCGCGTCGCGCGAGGGAGTCTGTGTGGAAGACGACAGCGTGGGCATGCTGGAAGTGCGTGCGGAGAGTGGAAATGCTGCCATGGTGTTCCTTGTGCGGGTTGCATTCAGATGCATGTCTTCAAGCAATACCCGGGCCAAGATGTGCGGGTGGAATGACCCAATGCAGTGCTGCCAATGTGGCTCTGTGTGGGAAGGCGCGATGTCTGCGCAAACATGCATGCGCAAGGTGCCTGGGTGTGCAACGGCGCACTCTGCATAGCAATGGCGCGCGCAACCCGGTACTGTCCTGCGCAGAATGCAGGCGGGCCGATAGAAAGATGAGGATGGCGGTGTGTGCTCAGCCCGCGCGCAGGGCCTGCAACGGCTCTACGCTGGCGTCATGCACGGCCAATGCCAGGCCACGCACCACATCGCCCACCACAATCACCGAGGGGCTGGCGAGCCCCTCGCGCGTGATGGTGGCGTGCAGGCTGCCCAGCGTGGTGACAGCATGGCGCTGGTGGGGCAGGCTGGCGTGCTGGATCACGGCCACGGGGGTGTCGGCGGGCAGGCCGGTGAGCAGTTCCTGCTCGATGGTGGCAGCGCCGCTCACGCCCATGTAGATCACGAGGGTGAGCTTGGCATCGCGGGCGGTGCGGGCCAGGGCCTGCCAGTCGGTGCCCGCATCGCCCGGTTTGGCATGGCCGGTGATGAAGACCACGCCATGCGCATGTTCGCGGTGTGTGAGCGGGGCGCCCAGAGAAGTGAGCCCGGCCAGGCCCGCCGTGATGCCGTTGATCACGCTGACCTGCACGCCGGCGGCACGCAGGTGCTCCACCTCCTCACCGCCACGCCCGAAGATGAACGGATCGCCTCCCTTGAGGCGCACCACGTTCTCGCCCTCGCGCACGGCCATGAGCATGAGTTTCTCGATGAAGGCCTGGGGGGTGCTTTTGCAGCCCCCGCGTTTGCCCACATAGACGATGCGTGCTGTGGGGGATGCGTGGGCCACGATGGCATCGCTCACCAGGTCGTCCACCAGCAACACGGTGGCGGCCTGGATGGCCTTGAGGGCCTTGATCGTCAGCAGCTCCGGGTCCCCGGGGCCTGCGCCCACCAGGGTACAGCTGCCGCCGGTGGCCAGCGGGGATGTGAATGCGGGCTGGGTGGTGGGGGGCGTGGGGCGGCTCATGGGGATGTCTCCGAAGCAGTTTGATCAGCCAGCTGCAAGATATGTTCCACCTGCCGCTCGATGGCCGGTGGAATGGGCAACTCGCCCGCCAGCACGCGGCGCGTATAGGTGGCTGTGGTGGCCACGTCGATCTCGGCGGGCAGGCCGGGCACTTCGCTGGCGGTGCCGGGCTGCTGCGTGTCCAGCACCGTGTGTTCGCCGTGCACAAAACCGTCGTAGCGCGGCGTGCGGCGCGGGTCGGTGGCAACCTCGCCCTCCAGCCCGCGTGAGAGCAGCGCACTCATGCCCAGCGTGCGGAAGGTGGTTTGCAGCATCTCGAAGTATTCAGGGTGCGTATAGGCCGTGACCACCACCGACGGCCCCGCGCAGGGGCTCATCAGCTTGACCACGCTGTGCCCCGGGTTGCGCAGGCCCACCACCTCGCGCACGGCCAGCAGGCGCGCCAGGCCTGCGTGCAGGTGCTGGGTGTGGATGTGGCGCACAGAGCCGTTAGCTATTTTTTCAGGAGCTGTCAGCGCAGGTACATCCAGCGCCAGAAGCACATCCGATGCCAGAATCCGCCGTGCCTCGGTGCGCATACCATGCAGCAGCACGGGCAACCCTTCACGCGCCAGCAGCAGCGCCAGCAGTGGCGTCAGCACCGGCAGCTTGCGCGCACCGTTGTAGCTGGGCAGCACGATGAGGGGGCGGTCGGTGGCGGGCAGCAGCGCCAGGCGGCTGTGCGTGGCGTCCAGAAAACCGCACATCTCCTCCGAGGTCTCGCCCTTGATGCGCATGGCCAGGCAGAAGGCGCCGATCTCCAGGTCGCTCACCTGCCCGTCCAGCACCTGGCCGAACAGGTCGGTGGCCTGCTCGCGCGACAGTGGCTTGGCGCCGCGCGCGCCGCGGCCGATTTCCTTGATGTACTGGGCGATGGCCATGGTTCTTGGTGGCGGGACTTGTGAAACAGGGCTTCAGCGTCGTTGTTTCGGCTTGCCGTACAGGCGTACTGTCTGCGCCGAAAGCGCCTAGCTGCAGCCCTGTTGCACAAGTCCTGGTGGGGTTTGTTGGTCTGAGGGCTATTTTCCTGCAAGCAAGAGAACTTTTGGTTATATGGTGGCCTGCGCCATGGGCTTGGACGCCAGCGGCCCCGTGGCCCGCACCATGCGCTTGAGTTCGGGGATGCACGAGCCGCAGTTCGTGCCGCAGCGCAGCTTGCCTTGCAGTTGTGCCAACCGGTCGTCGTCGGTGCCGTGGCAGTGCGCCAGCTCAACGGTGATGGCTGCGTCCGTCACGTTGAAGCAGGTGCACACCGACTTGCCACGCGACTGCACGGCCACGGGCGCCTTGGCGCCGGGCACCAGCAGCAGGCGACCGTAGGTCTGGGCAGGCAATTCTTCTTGCAGCAGAGTCTTGAGCCAGCCTTCGGCGCTGGTGTCGCCGGCCAGCACGATGCCTTCGAGCGTGGTGCTGTCCCCATGCCGCGCCAGCCGGGCGGCGCGGCGCTGGCCGCGTTTTTTGTCGGCATAACGCAGCGTGTCGGTGCCTGCCAGGCCCATCAGGGATTCGATGCGCTCCACGGTGACGTCGGGCGGGGCCTCATGCGCGGCGGCGCGCAGCAGCACGCCCACCCGCTCGCGGCCCGGCTCGCCCAACGGCGTGTTGTTGCTGAAGGGCACACAACTGGCAAACGGGAACTGCGCCATCAGTGCAGACAGCGCCTCGCGCGTGGCCTGGGCGCTGTCGGCGGGCAGCCAGGCCATGGCCAGCAGCGTCCACGGCAGCTCGGCCTTGAGGACCTTGACGGCCGCGTGCTTGAGCTCGGGCTGCTTGGACGTGGGGCAATACGCCGAGGTGGTGAGTGCATTTACGCCCGCCAGCCTTTCGCCGGTGGACGAGCAGCCGCTCAAAAATTCGCTGCCCCAGTGCATGGCCATGAAGGCCTGCGACAGGCCCACCGTGGCGTCAGCCTGCGCGGGCACGACGATGGTGCCGCGCTTGCTCGTCACATAGACCAGGTCGCCGCTCTTCAGGCCGCGCCGCTCCATGTCCTGTGGGTGCAGTTGCACGCTGGGTTCGGCCACATGGCCGAACAGGCGGCCCAGGGTGCCGGTGCGTGTCATGCCATGCCACTGGTCGCGCAGGCGGCCGGTGGTCAGGCTGAAGGGGTAGCGCGATTCGCGCTGCTCGGCCACCGGCTGCCAGGCGTGGGCCGCAAAACGCGCGCGGCCATCAGCGGTAGGGAAGATGCCGTCTTCGTACAGGCGGGCCTTGCCGGTGGTGGTGCCTTCAGGCAGCGGCCACTGTTGGGGGCCTTGGGATTCGAGCATCTCCCACGACAGGCCGGTGATGTCCAGGTCGCGCCCACGGGTGCTTTCGCGGTGTTCCTTCCACACGGTTTCGGCGCCCGCATCGGCGGCCTCCGTGGTGTAGGGGAACAGCGTGGGCTGGCCGGGGCGCAGGCGTGCCTCCAGTTGGTGCGCAAACTGCACCGCAATGGCCCAGTCGTGGCGGGCCTCGCCGGGGGCTGGCACGGCGGGGCGCACGCGGGAGATGCGACGCTCGCTGTTGGTCACGGTGCCGGTTTTCTCGCCCCAGGTGGTGGCGGGCAGCAGCAGGTCGGCATACGCGCAGGTGGCGGCGGTGGCAAAGGCCTCTTGCACCACCACAAACTCGGCGCGTTGCAGCGCGCGACGCACGGTGGCCTGGTCGGGCATGCTCTGCGCGGGGTTGGTGCAGGCGATCCACAGGGCCTTGATCTCGCCATCGGCGGCGGCCTGGAACATCTCCACGGCCGTCTTGCCTGGCTTGCTGGGCACATCGGCCACGCCCCACAGTGCGGCGACCTCGGCACGGTGCTGGGGGTTGGCCAGGTCGCGGTGGGCGCTGAGCAGGTTGGCCAAGCCGCCCACCTCGCGTCCGCCCATGGCGTTGGGCTGGCCCGTCAGGCTGAAGGGGCCCGCGCCGGGTTTGCCGATCTGCGTCGTGGCCAGGTGCAGGTTGATGAGCGCGGCGTTCTTGGCGGTGCCGCTGCTGCTCTGGTTCAGGCCTTGGCAGTACAGGCTCAGGGTCGCTTTCGACGTGGCAAACCACTTGGCTGCCGTGGTCAGGTCGGCCACACTGATGCCGCAGGTCTGCGCCACGCGCTCGGGCGTGTAGTCGCGCACCAGGGCCTTGAGTTCGTCAAAGCCGGTGGTGTGCGCGGCGATGTATTCGGCGTCCGTCCAGCCCTCCCACAGCATCAGGTGCAGCATGCCGTTGAACAGCATCACGTCGCTGCCGGGCTGGATGGGCAGGAACAGATCGGCCATGCCAGCGGTGTCGGTGCGGCGCGGGTCGGCCACGATGACCTTCATGCCCGGGTTGGCGGCGCGTGCGTCTTCGATGCGACGGAACAGGATGGGGTGCGCCCAGGCCGCATTGCTGCCCACGATGAACAGGCACTGCGCGTGTTTCACATCGTCATAGCAGGCCGGCGGCGCGTCGGCGCCCAGAGTCTGCTTGTAGCCCGCCACCGCGCTGCTCATGCACAGGCGCGAATTGGTGTCGATGTTGTTGGTGCCGATCAGGCCCTTGGCGAGTTTGTTGAAGACGTAGTAGTCCTCGGTGAGCAACTGGCCGCTGACGTAAAAGCCCACGGCGTCGGGGCCATGCTGCTGGATGATGTGGGCGAACTTCTCGGTGGCCAGACCCAGGGCGGCGTCCCACGACAGCGACTGGGGCGCATCCGCGCGGTGCGCGCGGCGCTGGGGTTGCAGCAGCCGCGTCTGCAGCGTGATGGGGCTGCTGGCCGTGAGGTGCAGGGTCGAGCCCTTGGTGCACAGGCGGCCGAAGTTGGCGGGGTGGTTCGGGTCGCCCCGCACGCCGGTGATCTGGGGACCGTTGCTTTCGATGATCACGCCGCAGCCTACGCCGCAGTAGGGGCAGGTGGATTGGGTTTCTTGCATGGCTAGGGGCCTGGAGTTGTGATCTTTTTTTGGGGTCTTGCGCGCGTCCATCAAGCGCATTTGGCTATATTTTCTATAGCATCAAGGGTGCTTTGCGCCTGGGGTGTGGCCATGCCGGTTCATGCCGTGGCTGTGCGCCGCGCAGGCCCTGCAATGGGGCGGGCCAGGTCGGTGGCGAGCGTGGCCAGTTCATGGCTGTCCAGGTACACCGCACCGTCCTCCACCTTCACCGCGAACTTCGGCGTGCAGCCCTCGTCGGGGGCCGACGCCTGGCCGTCGCACAGGCCGATGGTCCAGTTGTGCAGGGGGCAGGCCACCTGCGTGCCAAACACAATGCCTTGCGACAGCGGGCCGCCCTTGTGGGGGCAGCGGTCCAGCAGCGCAAACACGCCGTTCGCGTCGTTTCGGAACACCGCCACGTCCAGCCCTGCGGGCCGGGCCACGCGGCGCGCGCCCAGCACGGGGATGTCGTCCACGCTGCAGATCAGCTTCCAGTCGGGGGTGGGGTGGTTCGTGGTCATGGGGTGGTCCTTGGGGATTTTGTTGTGGTGGTGTGGGGCGGACTCGGTAGCCAATGCTCAGGTGCCGAGTGCGGCGTACATGCCGGTCACGCGGTCCATGCTGGCGAGCAGGTTTTCGCTGCTCACAAACACTTCGGACACCTGGCGGAAGGTGTTGCTGGCGTTGCCCAGGCGCTGCAGCGCGGCGTCGAAGAACACCCACTGGCCGTCCGCCAGCAGCAGCTCCTGGCGGATGCGGGCATTGGCCTGGGGCGCGTTGCGCAGCAGCTCGGTGGCCTTGAGGAATTCGTCGCGCGCCTTGGCGATCTCGGTGGTGGCGGCGGCCGTGTCCACCCCCAGCATGGCCGACAGGCAGAACTTGGCCATGCGCTGGCTCAGCATGCGCTGGCGCCCGGCCACGTTCACCAGGTGGCCCACGGGCTTGCCCAGCGCGGCCTCGTACTGCGAGGTGCCCTGGTGGGCCAGGGCCAGCACCTTGGCGTCGGCCTGCAGCAGCGCGGCCACGCCATCGCGCGAGGGCGTGGTGCCCATCAGCGTGGCCTTGTGGTCGGCCCAGGCGCCTTCGAGCTTCACGTAGGTGTCGCGGATGGCGGGTGAGGGCGCAAAGGCCTTCAACTCGCCCAGTTGGCGCTCGAACAGCGCCAGGGACTGCTCCAGCACGGCACGCGCCGCCGGGGTGTCGGACTTGTGGGCCAGGGCCAGCCAGGCCTTGCCCATGCGCTGGCTCAGCATGCGCTGGCGCCCGGCCTTGTTGATGGCGTCATTCAGGTCGGCCACCTCGGCCTGGGCCTTGCCCACAGGCACCAGAAGGCCCAGAGCGCCCCAGGCCGTGGTGTAGCCTGCAGAGGTCAGAAGGGTACGGCGTTGCATGGTGGGTTCCTTCTTTCCGATCAGGCGCCCAGGGGCACGAACTGGCGCGTGTCCACGGCCGCCTTGTCAAATTCGAACCAGGGGTCGGGTTCGCCATCGAGTGCAAACTGCAGCTGCTCCCACAGCGCCTTGCGGCCTGCGTGGTCGTCGAGGATGCGCTTCTTCACGTAGTCGAGGCCCACGCGGTCCACGTAGTGCACGGTGCGCTCCAGGTACCAGCCCTCCTGGCGGTACAGCTCGCAGAACGCGCCGGTGTACTCCAGCACTTCCTCGGCGGTTTTCAGCTTGGTGAAGAAATGCGCCACCTCGGTCTTGATGCCGCCGTTGCCCGCCACGTACATCTCCCAGCCCGAGTCCACGCCGATGATGCCCACGTCCTTGATGCCCGCCTCGGCGCAGTTGCGCGGGCAGCCGCTCACCGCAAACTTCACCTTGTGCGGGGCGTACATGCGCCACATGGCGCGCTCCAGGTCCTTGCCCATCTGGGTGCTGTCTTGGGTGCCCATGCGGCACCACTCGCTGCCCACGCAGGTCTTCACCGTGCGCAGCGCCTTGGCGTAAGCATGGCCGCTGGGCATGCCGATGTCCTTCCAGACGTTCTGCAGGTCTTCCTTCTTCACACCCAGCAGGTCGATGCGCTGGCCGCCCGTGACCTTGACGGTGGGGATCTTGTACTTGTCCACCACGTCGGCAATGCGGCGCAGCTCGTCGGCCGTGGTCTCGCCACCCCACATGCGCGGGATCACGCTGTAGGTGCCATCCTTCTGGATGTTGGCGTGGCTGCGTTCGTTGATGAAGCGGCTTTGTGGGTCGTCCTTGGCCTCCTTGGGCCAGGTGCTGATGAGGTAGTAATTGACGGCCGGGCGGCAGGTGGCGCAGCCGCTCGGCGTTTTCCATTCCATGAACTTGAACACCTCGGCAATGCTGACCAGCTTGCTGTGCCGGATCGCGTCGCGCACGGCCTGGTGGCCGTGGTCGGTGCAGCCGCACATCGCCTTGGTCTTGGGCGTGGCGCTGTAGTCGCCGCCTGCCGTGAACATGATGATCTGCTCCACCAGCCCGGTGCACGAGCCGCAGCTGGCGCTGGCCTTGGTGTGCTTGCGAACTTCGTCGAGGGTGAACAGGCCCTTGTCCTTGATGGCCTTGCAGATCGCGCCCTTGGTCACGCCGTTGCAGCCGCAGACCTCGTCGCTGTCTTCCATCGCCGCGGCCTTGCTCTGGCCCTGGTGGCCGGTGTCGCCCAGGTGCGATTCGCCAAACATGAGCTTGTCGCGCAGGTCGCTCACGCTGCGGCCGTCGCGCAGCAGCTTGAAGTACCAGCTGCCGTCCACGGTGTCGCCATACAGGCAGGCGCCCACCAGCTTGTCGTCCTTGAGCACCAGCTTCTTGTACACGCCGCCAAAGGGGTCGCTCATCACGATTTCTTCGGTGCCTTCGCCGCCCTGGAAGTCACCCGCGCTGAACAGGTCAATGCCCGTGACCTTGAGCTTGGTGGATGTGAGCGAGCCCTGGTAGCGGCCAATGCCGAACTCTGCCAAATGGTTGGCCAGCACCTTGCCCTGCTCGAACAGCGGGGCCACCAGGCCATAGGCAATGCCCCGGTGCGCGGCGCATTCGCCCACGGCGTAGATGCGAGCGTCGGTGGTGGTCTGCAGCGTGTCGCTCACCACAATGCCGCGGTTCACGTGCAGGCGCATCTTCTCTGCCAGCGCGGTGTTGGGGCGGATGCCCACGGCCATCACCACCAGGTCGGCGGGCACCTCGGTGCCATCCTTGAACTTCACACCCGCCACGCGGCCCTCGGCGTTGCCCACCAGCTCCTGCGTCTGCGCGCCCATCAGGAACTGCATGCCGCGCTCCTGCAGTGACTTCTCCAGCATCTTGCCGGCCACGTCGTCGAGCTGGCGTTCCATGAGCCAGTCGCCCACATGCACCACGGTGACCTGCATGCCGCGCTTCATGAGGCCGTTGGCGGCCTCCAGCCCGAGCAGGCCGCCGCCGATGACAACAGCGTGTTTGTAGGTGGCGGCGGCGTCGATCATGGCCTGCGTGTCGGCAATGTCGCGGTAGGCCAGCACGCCTTGGAGGTCCTTGCCGGGGATGGGCAGGATGAAGGGGTTGGAGCCCGTGGCAAGGATCAGGCGGTCGTATTCGGCGGTGACCACGGTGCCATCCTTGCTGGTGGCACTGACCACGCGGCGCACGCGGTCCACATCGGTCACCGTGAAGCCGGTGTGCAGCGTGATGTGGTTGTCGGCGTACCACGACCAGTCGTTGAGGATGATCTCGTCAATCGTCTGCTCGCCCGCCAGCACAGGGGACAGCAGAATGCGGTTGTAGTTGGGGTGGGGCTCGGCACCGAACACCGTGATGTCATACAGATCGGGGGCGATCTTGAGCAGCTCTTCCAGCGTGCGCACACCGGCCATGCCGTTTCCCACCATCACCAGTTTGAGCTTCTTCATCATGACTCCATCGGTTCCATCGCCGGGGCGATGCGCAAAACAAAAAAGGCGTCCACACGATGCTGCTCCGAGGTCTCGAAACCGCATGTGGGGACGCCTTCGTCCGTACAACTCCTCCGTGCGCCTTTGCACTGCTGAATTGCGTGGGCCTGCCCGGCCCTTGCCCTTGTTAAGCAATGGCCGTGCCAGACTCTTTGCACTGATCTGGGGTGGGCGCAGGCTGCGGGCCCGGGCGGGGGCTGCCGAGGGCGCGGAGGTGTGTGGACGGGCAGGCCCCGGCATGCACCACCTTGGGCACAAAACCTGCATGGAGCTGGTGCATGAGTTTTGAACTGGATGTGGGCCAGGCCTCACTGGCGGGCCGCAATGAGGTGAATGAGGACTTCGCCGCCCTGGTGGTGGGGCAGGGGCGTGACCGCGAGCGCGGCGCCATTGCCGCCATTGCCGATGGCGTGAGCACGGGCGGCAAGGGCCGCGAGGCCGCCCAGACCACGGTGAGCACCCTGGTGGGCGACTACTTCGCCACCCCCGAGACCTGGGACACCACCGTGGCGCTGGACCGCATCCTGAACGCGCACAACGGCTGGCTCGTCTCCATGAACCGGCGCCGCCAGCCTGCCGTGGGCCTGACCACGCTCACCGCGCTGGTGCTGCGCGGTCAGTCGTACACCCTGGCCCATGTGGGCGACACCCGCGCCTACCTGCTGCGCGGCGGGCGCCTGCAGCTGCTCACGGCCGACCATGTGATGGCGCAACGCGACTTTGCGCACCAGCTCACCCGTGCCATGGGGCTCGATGACCATGTGGTGGTGGACTACAGCCAGGGCGAGCTGCACAGCGGCGACCTGTTCGTGCTGCTGTCCGACGGCGTGCATGGCAGCCTGCCCGAGCGCGAGCTGCGGCAACTGCTGCGCCAGGAGGGCGTGGCGGCCCAGGCGCTCAGCGACGAGCTGGTGCAGGCCGCGCTGCGCCGGGGCAGCAGCGACAACGTTACGGCCCTGGTGGTGCGGGTGCAGGGCGCGCTGGAGGCCACGCTGCAGGACGAGTCCCGCCGCGCGCAGGACCTGCCCGTGCTGCCCCTGCTCAAGGTGGGCGACATGGTGGACGGCCTCACGGTCACGGCCATCGTGGCCGACAACGGCATCCACCGGCTGTACCAGGTGCGCGACGGCGCCACGCAGCGCCTGTATGCCCTCAAAACCCTGCTGCCCACGCGCGCCCACGATGCCGAAGAGCGCGCCACGCTCGCGCACGAGGCCTGGGTGGCGCGGCGCATGCAGTCGGGCCAGGCTGCGGCCCATCTGGCGCGGCTCAACACTTGGCCTGCGGGCGACGGGCAGGACGGCGATGGAAGGGGAGGCGAGGGTGCCAGCGCCTTCTACCTGCTGTACGACTGGCACGCGGGCGAAACCCTGGGCCAACGCCTGCGCAGCCGCCAGCACCTGCCCGTACCGCAGGCCGTGTCGGTGGTGGTGCAGGCCGCGCGCGTGCTGGGCTGGCTGCACCGCCAGGGCGTGGTGCACCGCGACATCAAGCCCCACAACCTGCACCTGGGCGACGACGGTGTGCTGCGCGTGCTGGACCTGGGCGTGGCCCTGTCGGGCCGCGAGCCCGAGGCCACGCGCCAACTGCACGCGGGCACGCCCAGCTACATGAACCCCGAACAGTGGCCCGGCTATGAAAAAAGCGGCGATACCGAGGGGCAACTGCCCGACGCGCGCAGCGACCTGTTTGCGCTGGGCGTCACGCTCTACCAGCTGCTGAGCCACGGCCGCCTGCCTTATGGCGAGGTGGTGCAGTACCAGCTGGGCCGCTACCACCGCGACCCGGTGGCCCCCAGCCGCCACAACCCCGGCGTGCCCATCTGGCTCGACCAGATCGCCCTGAAGGCCGTGGCGCGCCAGCGCACACAACGCTTTGAAACGGCCGAGGAGCTGCTGCTGGCGCTGGAGCGCGGCGCATCCCGCCCCTTGTCAGCCCCCGGCCCGCAGCCGCTGATGCAGCGCGACGCCACGGCCTTGTGGAAGATCGCGCTGGCGGTGAGCGTGCTGGTGAACCTGCTGTTGATCTACTGGGTGCTGTTCTTGCCGAGGTAGTACTGGGGAGCTGGATTTGCTCCTGAAAATGTAGCTGTAAGTGCTTATGCAGAAGGCGGAAGAGCCATTTTTTGCTTGAATCTTCAGCAACACGCCGTCTTGTTTGGGTGTGCGCCACGGTGGGTAGCAGTCTCTTTCACAGGGCACTGCCTTTGGGCTCCCTCTCCCCTCGCGGGAGAGGGCGGGGGGAGAGGGTGCTTTCCTTGGGGCGCTGATACCCCCTCTCCCCAACCCTCTCCCGCGAGGGGAGAGGGAGTTTCAGGGGGCAACGCTGGCGCCGGTCATGCGCCGCGCGCGCATCCCTCTTTTAGCGAAGGTTCGGCAAGCGCTATCGCGCTTACTTGCTTAACGCAAGTCATGCGCTGCGCGTACGGCCGCCCTTCTAGCGAAAGTGCGGGCAACGCTGCGCGTTGGCTGGCTGCGCCAGCTCAGGCACTGCGTGCCCGACCGCCCTTTTGCTGGAAGTGTGGCGAGCGCTTGCGTGCTCACCGGCTACGCCGGTCATGCGCTGCGCGCGCGTCCACCCTTCTCTGCCCATGTCCGCGTCCAGCGGATCTGCATCACCCGCAGCAGCACCAGCATGGCCAGCGCGCACACCGCAATGCCCACAAAGCCCCACAGGTAGGTGCCGGTGTACTGGCGCGAGATGCCCATACCGCTGGGGATCAGGCCGCCGCCCAGGGCGCCGATCTCGCCAATCATCGAGCCGGCCACGGCCGTGGTCAGCGGCCAGCGCAAGGGCACCAGCTGGAAAAGGGCGCCATTGCCCGCGCCCAGCGCTGCAAAACACACCAGGAAGAGCAGCATGGTGACGGGCAGCGAGTTCTCGGCCAGGCCACACAGCACCATGCTCACAGCCGTGATGGCCAGCACAGCGGTGAGCGTGTTCACGCCGCCCCAGTGGTCCGACAGCCAGCCGCCAAAGATGCGCAGCGCTGCACCCAGAAAGGCCGCCAGCATGGTGAGCTGGCCTGCCTGCACCTTGCTCACGTGGAACTGGTCATAAAAATAGCTGGGCAAAAAGGTGGTCAGGCCGATGAAGCCGCCAAAGGTCACGGCATAGATCAGGCTGAACGCCCAGCCGTCTTTTTCAAACAGGCAGGCAATGTGTTCGCGGAAGGTCGAGTGGGCTGCCAGGTCGGTGGGCTCCTTGGCAAAGACCGCCATCACGATCGCGGGCACGGCCACGCTCACGGCGGCAAAGCCGTACACGGCCTGCCATCCGAACTTCTGCGCCAGCGCGGGGGCCAGCAGGGCGGCCACGGCCGTGCCCACGTTGCCCGCGCCCACGATGCCCATGGCCAGGCCCTTGTACCGTGGCGGGAAGGAGCCCGAGCCCAGCGACAGCGCCACGCCAAAGCTGGCCCCGGCCACGCCCAGCAGGATGCCCATGGCCAGCAGGTCGCCGTAGTCGTGCACAAACAGGTAGCCGTAGCCCATGGCCACGAAGATGCCCGCCATCTCGACCAGCGTGGCGTTCTTGCGCCCGATGTACTGCGCCAGGATGCCCAGCGGAAAGCGCATCAGCGCACCGGCAAAGATGGGGATGGACAGCATCATGCCCATCTGTGTGGGCGTGAGCTGGAAGCTGTCTCGGATGAACGGCGCCATGGCACCGTTGATCACCCAGACAGCGCACGAGAAACCGAAGTAGAGGAAGGACGACCACAGCGTGGGGGCGTGGCCGGACTTGAGGAACTCGCGGAATTGAAGCATGGCGATCGTGCGCAAAAGGGCTGAAGGACTCCCCCAGCCGGGGCAAAAACAAAAAGGCGCCTGCATGGATCGCGCAGGCCTTGCAGCCAATTTGCATTCCATGAAGACGCCATCGTCCAGTTCGCCCAATCCGCCGTTGCACCGGGCTGATACACGGCCAGCGTTGGCCGCACCAAACAGCAAGCAATGCCTGTGCCAGCCGGGTTGTTTTGGGTGTTTGAATAAAAAATTGCCGTTACCGCGCGCCCATATTCAATTCATTGCTATCAAATGGTGAGTATTTGGCCGCCGGGCTGCTGCGCTTTGGGGCGCGGCGCTGGAGGAATGCACTCTTTTGGT
Source organism: Acidovorax sp. NB1 (assembly GCF_005405905.1). Taxonomy (GTDB): domain Bacteria; phylum Pseudomonadota; class Gammaproteobacteria; order Burkholderiales; family Burkholderiaceae_C; genus Acidovorax. The sequence goes on along the minus strand of NZ_BJHU01000059.1, from coordinate 93,775 downwards.
GAGCGTGCGGCGCGCGGCGATTTAGTTGTTTGCGAAAGAAAATTTTCGCCATAGGATGAAACCGACTTTTCCAAGGCTTTTTTCAGTTCAGTTTTTCTGGGGTGACAAGGTTTTCCACAAGGAGGGGTTTCATGCGCGTCAATCTGCCCGTCAGCACGCACGAATATGCGTTTCCCAAAGGCCAGACTCTGGTGTCCACCACCGATCTCAAGGGCCGCATCCTGTACTGCAACCCGATGTTCATCGAGGTCAGCGGCTACGAAAAAGAAGAACTCCTGGGCCAGCCCCACAACATGATCCGGCACCCGGACATGCCCGAGGAGGCCTTCCGCGACATGTGGGAGACCATCGCCAAAGGCATCCCCTGGTCGGCACCGGTCAAGAACCGGCGCAAGGACGGCTCGTTCTACTGGGTCATGGCCAACGTCACGCCGCTCATGCAGGGCGACCAGCCCACGGGCTACATGTCGGTGCGCACCGAGGCTACGCGCGAACAGATCCAGGGGGCCGACCAGCTCTACCGCACCATGCAGGCCGAAAAACAGGCAGGCAGGCTGGTGCATGTGCTGCGCGGTGGGCAGCTGATCACCGACACCTTCATGGGCCGCCTGATGATGGCGTTGCAGCCGGGGCCCCTGGGCAAGATCGCGCTGTGCACCCTGCTGCTGGTCCTGCTGTCGTGGGGGGCTGCCGCGCTGGGCGGGTATGCGATGACGCTGGGCTCGGGCGTGGCCTGGGTGGGTGTGGTGGTGGCCGCCATCGCCATGGCGGTGTACCTGCACCGGGTCACGGTGCTGCCCCTGGTGGAAATGCTGCGCTGGGCCAACCGCATGGCGGCGGGCGACCTCACGCAAAAGTTTTCAGCCTCGCGCACCGATACGGTTGGGCAGCTGCAGAAGGCGCTGGCGCAGCTCAATGTGAACCTGCTGTCCATCGTGCGCGATGCGCGGCAGGAGAGCGAACACATGCAGGTCTCCACCCGCGAGATCGCGCAGGGCAACCAGGACCTGTCGTCCCGCACCGAGGCGCAGGCCAGTAACCTGCAGCAGACCGCAGCGTCAATGGAAGAGATCACCGGCACCGTCAAGCAGACCGCCGAATCCGCCCGCCAGGCTACGGTGCTGGCCACACAGGCCACCCAGGTCACCGAGCGCAGCAGCAGCGCCGTAGACGGTGTTGCTGACACCATGAAGCAGATCCAGGCCGCATCCGGCCGCATCAGCGAGATCACGCAGCTCATCGACTCCATCGCGTTCCAGACCAACATCCTCGCTCTGAACGCTGCCGTGGAAGCAGCGCGTGCGGGCGAGCAGGGGCGCGGGTTTGCCGTGGTGGCCTCGGAGGTGCGCAGCCTGTCGCACCGCACGCAGTCCGCCGCCAAGGAAATCCGCCAGCTCATCGACGACTCGGCCAACAAGGTAAGCGAAGGCCACGAGAAGACCGATGCCGCGCAAAAGACCATGACCGAGTCGCTGGACTTGGTGCGCCGCGTGAACACGCTGATCGGCGAGATCCACAGTGCATCGAATGAGCAGCTCAGCGGCATCTCGCAGGTCAACTCGGCCGTGGCGCAACTGGACACCATCACGCAGCAGAACGCAGCGCTGGTGGAGGAAAACGCCGCCTCGGCCATGCAGCTCAATGGCCAGGCGCAGACCATGACCGAGACGGTGCAGGTGTTCCGCATCGACGCCTCGGCGCCGTCGCAGGCGCGCGATGCGGTGGCGCTTCGCAAGGAGATGAAGGGTCAGGGTGGTTCGTCATCCAGCAGGGCGCTGGCGGCGGTGTGAAGTGGCCGCGCGGGGACTGGAGCCCGCGGATAGCAAGTCCGAGGGCGGCACTGCAGATTCGCGATCTCAGGTGCTGCTTCTAATGGTCAGCTCAAACCCCAGATTCACCGAGTTGTGCTCCGGTACCTCGCCGCGCATCAGCGCCAGCAGCATGCGTGCGCTGGCCTCGCCCACGGCAGAGCGTGGCGTGCGCACGGTGGTCAGGGGCGGCAGCATCTGGTCGCTGCCCGCCAGGTCGTTGAAGCCCGCAATCGCCACCTGGCCGGGTACCGACAGGCCCAGGCGCTGCGCAGCCAGCAGGCCGCCCTGGGCCAGGTCGTCGTTGCAGAAGAAGATGGCATCCACGCCGGGGCGGGTGCGCAGCAGCTCCTCCAGCAGTTCACCGCCCAGGCGCATCGATGAGGGCTGCGGGCTTAGCAGTTCCAGCTTGGGGTCGTACCGGCCTGCTTCACGCAGGCAGCGGCGATAGCCCTCGGCGCGCTGCATGGTGCGCGGGTCGAGCTGGGCGGCCACAAAGGCCACGTTTTTATAGCCGCGCTCCAGCAGGTGGGCCGTCATGCTGTGGCCCGCGTCCTGCTGCGAAAACCCCACGCAGAACACGCCGGGGGCCGGGGTCATCTCCATCAGGTGCACGCAGGGCACACCGCTGGCCGCAATCAGTTGGCGCGCGGCCTCGGTGCGGTCAAAGCCGGTGACCAGCAGGCCCGCCGGGCGGTGGGCGAGGTAGGTGCGCAGCAGTTGTTCTTCTTCCTGCGGGTCATAGTGCGTCACGCCGATCAGGGCCTGGTAGCCCTCGGGGAACAGGGTGCGGTGCACGGATTCGAGCACGTCCACAAACAGCGCGTTGGACAGCAGTGGCACCAGCACCGGCACCTGCACGCTGCGTTGCGAGGCCAGCGCGCGCGCGGCCGGGTCGGGCACATAACCCAGCTGCTGGGCCGCGTCCTTGACCCGCTGCACCAGCTCTTGGGCCACGCCGCGCTCGCCGCGCAGTGCGCGGGATGCCGTGATGGGGCTGACGCCCGCCGCCTTGGCCACGTCGCTCAGCGTGATGCGCCCGCTGGATCGGCGCCGGGTCTCGGATTTATTCAAGGGTTAACCCTCATTGGGATGGGTGTTGATCTGGTTAGGATAGCGCTGTCCAAAGGCCTGGGCAAGACAGTTGGCGTGTTTTTTGGCATGTTGGCCGAGTCATTGCTCGCATTTTGGAGGCATCTGCAGAGATGCATTTTTTTGGATTCATTGGATAGCGCTACCAATATGAGTTTTACGCCGTTATCGGTTTATCTGGTCGTCATGGGGGTGGCCGGTTGTGGCAAGTCCAGCCTGGGCGCTGCCCTGGCCCAGGCCGAAGGTCTTCCCCTCATCGAAGGGGACGACCACCACAGCCCCGCCAGCCGCGAAAAAATGCGCCAGGGTATTGCGCTGACCGACGCCGATCGCGAGGGCTGGCTGAGCACGCTGGGGCAACTGCTGCAGGCGCAGCCGCAGGGTGTGGTGCTGACCTGCTCAGCGCTCAAGAAGGCGTACCGCGACAGGCTGCGCAGCGCCTGCCCGGGCCTGCGCTTTGTTTTTCTGGAGATCGACCGCACCCATGCAGGCCAGCGCGTTGCAGCGCGTGCGGGCACACATTTTTTCTCCAGCGCGCTGGTGGACAGCCAGTTCGCCACGCTGGAATCCCCCGTGGGCGAAACCGGCGTGCTGCGCCTGGATGCCCTGCGGGACCTGCCCACCCTGCAGCAGCAGGCCTCGGCCTGGCTGGCCACAAAGGAGACCGCATGAGTTCCCCCGCACAAGATGCCGCGCCGCAAAGCCGCTTTGCCCGGGTCTCCCAGGTGCTCATGGCCAGCTGCCTGGGCGTGATGGCCGTGGCCGTGTTCATCAACGTGGTGCTGCGCTACGGCTTTGGCAGCGGCGTGGCGGCCAGCGAAGAGCTGTCTCGCCTGCTGTTCGTCTGGATGGTGTTCATCGGCGCTGCCGCCGCCTACCCGGCAGGCGAGCACATGGCCTTCACCAGCCTGGCGGGCCTGCTGGCCAAGCGCCCAGTGGCGTTTGGCGTGCTCACCGCTGCCATTCGCCTGCTGGTGATGGCGGCCTGCGCCATGCTGGCCTGGGGTGCCTGGCAGCAGGTGGTGGTGGGCATGGGCAGCCGCTCGGTGGTCATGGCCTACCCGGCGGCCTTGCTGCCACTGCCGGCCTTTTTGTGTGCGGTTGCCATCGGGGTGATGGCAACCATTGAACTGATTCAACGCAAGCCCTTGGACCTGGGCCACGGCGCGGAGGTGGAGTGATGTTCGGACTGACGCCTGAAGCCTTGGCCTTTGTGGTCTTTTCGCTGGGCATGCTGGTGCTGATGGGCACCGGCATGAACATGGGCCTCGCCCTGGTGCTTACGGGCGCAGGCATGGCCTGGGTGCTCGACTTCTGGGATGCGCAGTTGCTCGCCCAGAACCTGGTGGCGGGGGTGGACAGCTTTCCGCTGCTGGCCGTGCCTTTCTTCATCCTGGCCGGTGAGCTGATGAACTCGGGTGGCATCAGCCGCCGCATCATCGACATGGCGCAGGCCTGGGTGGGGCACATCCGGGGCGGGCTGGGTTACGTGGCCATTGGCGCTGCGGTGCTCATGGCGAGCATGAGCGGCTCGGCCCTGGCCGACACTGCAGCCTTGGCCACCATCCTCTTGCCCATGATGCGGCAGCAGGGCTACCCCATGAACACATCCGCCGGGTTGATTGCCTCGGGCGGCATCATTGCGCCCATCATCCCGCCGTCCATGCCCTTCGTGATCTACGGCGTGACCACCAACACCTCGATCTCGGCGCTGTTTGTGTCGGGCATCGTGCCGGGGCTGATGATGGGGGTGGGCCTCATCTTTGCCTGGCGCTGGGTGCTGCGCGGCATGGACCTGCCCCAGGGCCAGCCCCTGCCCATCAAGGACCGCCTGCGCTCCACGGTGCGCGCCTTCTGGGCCATGCTGATGCCGCTCATCATCATCGGCGGCATGAAGACCGGTGTGTTCACCCCCACCGAGGCCGCCGTGGTGGCCGCGTTCTACGCACTGGTGGTGGCGCTGTTCATCCACCGCGAAATGAAGCTGGCCGACATCTATGGCGTGCTGGTGCGTGCAGCCAGGACGACCTCCATCGTGATGTTCTTGTGCGCTGGCGCCCAGGTGGCCAGCTACATGATCACGCTGGCCGACCTGCCCAATGTACTGACCAGCTGGCTGGGCCCGCTGGTGGAAAACCCGCGCCTCCTGATGGCCGTGATGATGATCGTGCTGGTGCTCATCGGCACGGCGCTGGACCTCACGCCCACCATCCTGATCTTTGCGCCCGTGATGCTGCCCATCGCCGTCAAGGCGGGGATCGACCCGGTGTACTTCGGCCTGATGTTCGTGCTCAACGGCGCCATCGGCCTCATCACCCCGCCGGTGGGCACGGTGCTCAACGTGGTGGCCGGGGTGGGGCGCATCTCGATGCACAGCGTCATCAAGGGCGTGAATCCTTTTCTCATCACCTACGTGCTGATCCTGGCGCTGCTGGTCGTGTTCCCGCAGATCGTGACTGCGCCTGTCGTCTGGTTGAGATGAAGCACCCCCTGTGTCGCTTCGCGCCTTCACCCCTCTCTCGCATTGCTGCGCAATGCGGGAGGGGGACGCCCCCAGCGCGGCGGGGCGTCCCTTGCGCGGGGGCACTGACCTAGGCCGCGCCGGTATCGGTCATCTATCCCCTTTGATCCCTTTTCCTCTGTTCCTCACTCCCTCACCACAATGGAGACAACCATGAAAACTTTCCGTCGTACCCTGCTGGCCGCCCTGTCGGTCGCTGCCATCACTTGCTCGTTCCAGGCCGCAGCGCAAGACTTCAAGCCGCGCATCATCCGTTTTGGCTATGGCCTGAACGAGGTGTCCAACCAGGGCCGTGCCACCAAGCTGTTTGCCGAAGAGGTCGAAAAAGCCTCGGGCGGCAAGATGAAGGTGCGTGCCATTGGCGCCGCCGCGCTGGGCTCGGACGTGCAGATGCAGCAGGCCCTGATCGGCGGCGCGCAAGAGATGATGGTGGGCTCCACGGCCACGCTGGTGGGCATCACCAAGGAAATGGCCATCTGGGACACGCCGTTCCTGTTCAACAACGCCAAGGAAGCCGACGTGGTGCTGGACGGCCCCGTGGGCCAGAAGGTGATGGACAAGCTGCAGGAAAAGGGCCTGGTCGGCCTGGTGTACTGGGAGAACGGTTTCCGCAACCTCACCAACAGCAAGCGCCCCGTCAACAAGCTCGAAGACATGGACGGCATCAAGCTGCGCGTGATGCAGAACAACGTGTTCCTCGACAGCTTCAAGACCCTGGGTGCCAACGCTGTGCCGCTGCCGTTCTCCGAACTCTTCACCGCGCTGGAAACCAAGACGGTGGACGGCCAGGAGAACCCCTACAACACCATCCTGTCGAGCAAGTTCTACGAGGTGCAGAAGTACCTCACCGTGACCAACCACGTCTACAGCCCCTGGATCGTGCTGGTGAGCAAGAAGTACTGGGACGGCCTGTCGAAGGCCGAGCAGAAGGTGCTGCTCGATGCCGCCAAGAAGAGCCGTGACTTCGAGCGCCAGGACACCCGCGCCGAGGCCGACAAGGCGCTGGCCGACCTCAAGGGCAAGGGCATGCAGGTCAATGAACTGCCCGCCGCCGAAGCCAACCGCATGCGCGAAAAGCTGGCTGCCGTGAACGCCAGCATCGCCGCCAACGTGGGCGAAAGCCTGTGGAAGGATGTGCAGGGCGCTGTGGCGCAGGCACGCGCTGGCAAGTAATCCGGGGCAAGGAGGGGCGCTGCAGCAGCGCCCTTGTTTCCTCCGATACAAGACAAAAGGCTGGGAACCCTTGCGGGTCCCCAGCCTTTTTTGCATTGGCAACTCTTCTGTGCCCGCACTGCCTGGCAGCGCGGGCCGGGCTCTTTACAGCGAGCCGATTTCGCCCGAAGAGATCTTGCCGGTGCGCAGGGCTTCAGCAGCCTGGGCGTTCACCGCATTGCGGTCGGCCGTGGAGGTGTAAACCAGAGCGCGGGAACCGACGGGGATGGCACCGCTGGTCTGGGGCACAGCCGAGGCTTCGACTTGCACTTCAGCGCGGGTGCGGTTGGTTTCGAACTTGGTGGCGTACTGCGAAGCATCGGCTTCGTCAGCCTGGGCGCCAAAAGAAGCGAAAGCAGCGACAGCGGCGATGGACAGGAAACGGGCGGTGTTGTTCATGGTGAAACTCCGGTGAAATTCAAAAAAATAGGGTTCAAGCAATCAGGTCAGTGAGGGGCGATGAATCCAGCGGATCCAGCTCAGCCTTGTTCACCCGAGGGGATCTGGCCGGTGCGCACAGCTTCAGCAGCCTGGGCACGCACAGCAGCGCGGTCAGCGGTGCTCTTGTAGGTCACGACGCGGGAACCAGCAGGCTCAATGCCGCGGGTCTGGGCCACAGTGGCGGCTTCGGCAGCCACTTCAGCGCGGGTGCGGTTGGTTTCAAACTTGGTGGCGAATTGCGAAGCATCGGCTTCGTCAGCGTGGGCGCCGAAAGAGGCGAAAGCAGCGACAGCGGCGATGGAGAGGAAACGTGCGGTGTTGTTCATGATGGATAAGTCCTTTAAAAAGCGTCTCAAAAAAACCAGGAGAAAAACAAAACAAAAACTGTCTCAACCCTGGGTTCGGTGAGTCGCCTTGCGGGATCGGCTCATCGATGGGTTGAACTGTACGCCGATGGTGTTCATGGAAAAACCATCTGGTCGCGAATTAACTGTTCCAGTATTGGAAACAATCCAGGTGCTTGTTTCCTGTGCGGCGACAAGGCCGGTGGGGGCGCAAGCGGTGGGCGCGGGGGCCAGGAAAGTGGGCGGTGGATCCTTTCGGAGTGCGTTGGACATGGGCTGTATCGTGCCCAGTGGCCGACTTTGCGTCGTCTCGTCACCGTTTCGGTTCTTTTCAGTTTGTTTCGCGTTCCGCCGAATGCAACAGTGGCGAAACATATGCATCGCAGCCGCTACACAGGGGCCAAAAACCTCGGCAAATCGGGCTTGCGCGGGTTGCGCGCGCGGGGCTTATGGGCTGAAATAACCTTCAGCCTGTTTCAGTTCTCACGAGGGAGGTTCCCATGACCAGCGTCGCAAAGATTCTTCAATCCAAACCCGATGCCATCGTGCACACCATCGCCCCCACGGCCCTGGTGTTTGATGCGCTCAAGCTCATGGCCGACAAGGGCATTGGTGCCCTGCTGGTGACCGAGGGCGAGGCCATCGTGGGCATCTTCACGGAGCGGGACTACGCCCGCAAGATCGCCCTCATGGGGCGGACCTCGTCCGTCACGCAGGTGCGGGATGTGATGACCTCTGCCGTCCGTTTTGTGCGGCCCGACCAGACCAGCGAGCAGTGCATGCAGATCATGAGCACGGGCCGCATGCGCCACCTCCCGGTGGTGGACGCCAATGACAAGCTGGTCGGCATGATCTCGATTGGAGACTTGGTGAAGGACATCATCTCCGAGCAAAAATTCATCATCGAACAGCTGGAGCAGTACATCACCGGTAGCCATTGACGACCCCCTGAGTCGCCTGCGGTGCCTTTCCCCCGGAGGGGGGACGCGCCCAACGCGGCGGGGCGGCCCTTGCGCGAGGGCACTGGTCTGGAGCTGCGCGCGTGCGATGGCCCTGCCATGGGGATGTAACGAAAAAGGGCTCTGACCGATCTGGCCAGAGCCCTTTTGTTTTGGTTGTTTGGGCCGGTGCCGGCCCGGCCGCTCAGGCGGCTTTTTCGACGTGGCCCTGGCGGGTGTAGAGGAAGTCGATCACCGCCTTGCGGTAGTGCACGTACTGCGGGTCTTCTGCCAGCTCCACGCGTTTGCGGGGGCGGGGCAGGTCTACGGTCAGCACTTCGCCAATGGTGGCTGCAGGGCCGTTGGTCATCATCACGATCTTGTCGGACAGCAGCACGGCCTCGTCCACGTCGTGGGTCACCATGACCACGGTGCTTTGTGTGCGAGCGACGATCTCCAGCAGCTCATCCTGCAGCTTGGCGCGGGTCAGGGCGTCGAGTGCGCCGAAGGGCTCGTCCATCAGCAGCACCTGGGGTTCCATGGAGAGAGCCCGGGCAATGCCCACGCGCTGCTTCATGCCGCCCGAGATTTCGCCGGGGCGTTTTTGGCCTGCGGGCGTGAGGCCCACCAGCGCCAGCGCAGCATCGGTGCGGGCCTTGAGCTGGGCCTTGGTCTCCTTGGCGCCAAACACGCGCTCCACCGCCAGGTAGATGTTGTCGAAGCAGGTCAGCCAGGGCAGCAGTGAGTGGTTCTGGAACACCACCGCGCGCTCAGGCCCCGGGCCCTTGATCTCCTTGTTGGCGCACAGCAGCGCGCCGTTGGTGGGGGTGGTGAGGCCCGCGATCAGGTTGAGCAGCGTGGACTTGCCGCAGCCCGAGTGGCCGATCAGTGCCACGAACTCGCCCTTGGCAATGGTCAGGTTGATGTCGCGCAGCGCAGGGAACAAGCCCTTGGCCGTCTTGAAGGTCTGCTCGACGCCGTGGACTTCGATGAACTTGGTGCTCATGGAGGGGTGTGCAGATGCTGCTGTGGTGGTCGTGTTCATGCTTTCACCTCTTCGAACGTAAATGCGGTGGCCAACTTGATGAGCGCAAACTCCAGCAGCAGCCCGACGATGCCGATCACGAAGATCGCGATGATGATGTTCTTGACGTTGAGGTTGTTCCACTCGTCCCACACCCAGAAGCCGATGCCCACGCCGCCGGTCAGCATCTCGGCCGCCACGATGACGAGCCACGCGGTGCCCACGGCCAGGCGCACGCCGGTGAGCATGTAGGGCAGCACGGCGGGGAAGAGGATCTTGATGGCGATCTTCCATTCGCTCAGGTTCAGCACCCGGGCCACGTTCATGTAGTCCTGCGGCACGCGCTGCACGCCCACGGCGGTGTTGATGATCATCGGCCAGATGGAGCAGATGAAGATGGTCCAGATGGCGGCCGGGTTGGCGCCCTTGAACACCAGCAGGCCGATGGGCAGCCACGCCAGGGGCGACACCGGCCGCAGCAGGCTGATGAGCGGGTTGAACATGCGCGACAGAAAATTGAAGCGCCCGATCACGAAGCCCGCCGGAATGCCCACCAGCGCTGCCATGCCAAAGCCGATGGCCACGCGCTCCAGCGACATCAGCACGTTCCAGCCCACGCCCTGGTCGTTGGGGCCGTTGCGGTAGAACGGATTGCTGAAGATGTCCAGCGCCTGTTTCCACGTCTCCATCGGGCTGGGGATGCTGCCGCCCGTGGTGGTGGAGACCACGGCCCACAGGCCGACCAGCAGGCCCAGGCCACACAGCGGCGGCAGCACGGCCAGCCAGAAGCTGCGCGAGAGCGCCGCCCAGTCGCGTGCGGCAGGCGCGGCAGGTGCTGTGGCGCCGGGCGCGGTCGTTGCCTTGGCTGCGGGTGCAGGATTCAAGGTTTTTTGGGCTCTTGCGCCTGCTGGTAAAGCGTTTGTAGCTACATTATTCATAGCATTCTGTGCAACCCCGGCAGGGGCAGCATCCAGGGGGGAGTGAAAAACGGCACTGACCATGGTGTTTCTCCTGTGAATCCTTTGAAGAGGCCGGGTGTGCAGGTCGGGGCGGGGTGGGGCGCCCGATCAGGCTTTGATCTTGAAGCTGTCGGCGTACTTGGCGGGGTCCTTGCCGTCCCACACCACGCCATCGAGCAGCTTGCTGGAGCGCATCACGTCCTTGGGCACATTGATCTTCATGGCGCTGGCCACCGACTTGTAGAGGTCGATCTGGTTGATCTGCTTGGCCACACCCAGGTAGTCGGGGTGGTCCTTCAGCAAACCCCAGCGCTTGTGCTGCGTGAGGAACCACATGCCGTCCGAGAGGTAGGGGAAGTTCACCGCGCCGTCGTTGAAGAACTTCATGTGGTTGGGGTCGTCCCAGGTCTTGCCCAGGCCGTTCTGGTAGCGGCCCAGGATGCGCTGGTTGATCGCGTCCACGCTGGTGTTGACGTAGGCCTTGCCCGCCACCGTCTCGGCCATCTTCATCTTGTTGGACAGGCTGGCGTCGATCCACTGGCTGGCTTCGAGCACGGCCATCATCACCGCGCGGGTGGTGTTGGGGTTCTTCTTGACGAACTCGGCCGACGTGCCCAACACCTTCTCGGGGTGGTCTTTCCAGATGTCCTGGGTGGTGTTGGCAGTGATGCCGATGCCGTCCATGATGGCGCGGTGGTTCCAGGGCTCACCCACGCAAAAGCCGTCCATGTTGCCCACGCGCATGTTGGCCACCATCTGCGGCGGCGGCACGGTGATCAGCTTGGCGCCCGACAGCGGATTGATGCCCGCCGCCGCCAGCCAGTAGTGCATCCACATGGCGTGGGTGCCGGTGGGGAAGGTGCCTGCAAAGGTGTACTCGCGCTTTTCCTTGGCCATCAGCTTGGCCAGCGAGGGGCCGTCCACCGCACCCTTGTCGGCCAGCGCTTTGGACAGCGTGATCGCCTGGCCGTTGTTGTTCAGGCTCATCAGCACGGCCATGTCCTTCTTGGGGCCGGCCGTGCCCAGGTGCACGCCGTAGACCAGGCCATACAGCACATGGGCAAAGTCCAGCTCGCCGTTCACCAGCTTGTCGCGCACACCGGCCCACGATGCTTCCTTGGTGGGGATGATGGTGACGCCGTACTTCTTGTCGAAGCCAAGCACCGACGCCATCACCACGCTGGCGCAGTCGGTCAGCGGGATGAAGCCGATCTTCACTTCCTTCTTCTCGGGGGCGTCCGAGCCCTGTGCATGCACCAGGGCACGCAGGGCAGGGCTCACGCCCACGGCGCCCACGGTAGCGGCCTGCAGCACGGTGCGGCGGTTGAGGCTGGTTTTCAACAGATCGGTCATGGGGCGGTTCCTCGGTGCGTTAAAAAACAAAAAAGGCGTCCTCCCCTGGCCGGGTTGCATGCGCAAACGGGCTCGGAGAGGGACGCCTTTGTCCATGGCAAAGCCCATTGGGGGGCTTTGTGTCAGCACTGGCCCGCCATTGGGCCGGTGCTGTCAGGGTGGGACCGTCTTTGGTCTTACCAGGGTTAATGCAAGCAGCGTGCCAGCCTGTGTTGCGCCTATTCAGCTCTCCAATCACTATGTTTTTGATAGCTGCTTGGGCAATATGGTCGTGCGGAGAAAGCCTTTTGGGCTTGAAATGTTCACGGCTGGTGCATGTGTGCGGTCTGCACTGCGGTTGTGCGGCGCACCATGTAGGAGAAACCGGTGGATCTGGACGCAGCCCAAGCCAGGGCGGCAAGCCAAGGTCCGCCCCGCAGCGAGGGCCGCGTCCCTCTTCCCGCATCGCGCCAGCGATTCGGGAGAAGGGGGAAGGCGCGCAGCGCCTCAGGGGGATGTCACTAGCCGAGCAGATCCATCACGTCCAGCATGCGTTGCGCCACGTCCACGAGCTTGAGGCCCTTGTCCATGGCGGTCTTGCGCAGCTTTTCGTAGGCCGCCTGTTCGGTCAGGCCCTGGCGCTGCATGAGCAGGCCCTTGGCGCGGTCGATGGTCTTGCGGTCCTTGAGTTCGGTCTTGGCATCGGCCAGCTCAGCGCGCAGGGCCTGTTCGTGCTGAAAGCGCGCCATCGCCACGTCCAGAATGGGGCGGATGCGCTGCGGCGCCAGGCCCGCCACGATGTAGGCCGACACACCCGCCGCCACTGCGTCCTTGACGTGCGAGGTGTCCTCGTCGTTGGTGAACATCACGATGGGGCGGCGCTCGTCGCGCGTGGCCATCACCACATGTTCGAGCGCATCGCGGGCTTCGCTCTCGGCGTCCACGATGATCAGGTCGGGCTGGAGCTGGGCAATGCGTTCGCTCAGAAAAACGTCGGCGGGCAGCGTGGCCACCAGGTTGAAGTTGTTTTCCAGCAAACCTATGCGCAGCGCACGCGACCGCTCCGCCTGCAGGACGGCGTGTTCGTCGTGTGGGTCGGTGACCGCCAGATCCGGGGCGACCACCACGATGCGCAAAGCCTCATTCATAGCGCTGAGCATAAGCAATTTTCACGCCGTATTTGGGTGCGCCGAAGCGGTGCACACAGGGCCAATGCGCGGGCGGGGTGGCCACCAAGGGGCCGCCGAGGGGGCGCGGTCTGTTGGGTAGCCTCCTCTAAAAGCGACGAAGCGCTGCAATGCGCTGAAAAGACCTTCAACACGCCCATAGGCCGCGGCGGCCCGCCTTGCGGGGCCTGAAAGTTGCTAATTAAGGACGCTGCGGGAGGGCATACCCGATAGCGCCTCCGGGTGGCCTCGCATATACATCCGGTCACTTCGACATTCAGATATGGAGTTTTTTGCATGAACAAGCACTTCAACCGGCGCCGCTTCTCGGCCAGCCTGGCCCTGACCGCAGTGGCGACTGCCGCACTCCTGACCGGATGCGGCAAGGTGCCGGACACCATCAAAATTGGTGTGGCGCAACCCCTGAGCGGCCCGCTGGGCGCCTTGGGGCAGGATCTGCTCAACGGCGTGACCCTGGCGGTGGATGAACTCAACAAATCCGGCTACACGGTGGACGGCAAGCGCGTGACGCTGGAGGTGGTTTCGGTGGACGACAAGGCCGACGCCGCCACCGGCAAGGCCGTGGCCCAGCAGCTCGTGGATGCGGGCGTGGTGGCCGTCATCGGGCACCTGAACTCGGGCGTGAGCATCGAGACCGCGCCCATCTACGCCGCCAAGGACATTGCCCAGATCGCCATCTCCACCAACCCCAAGTTCACGCAGCTGGGTTTTTCCACCACCTTCCGCATGGTGGGCAACGACACCCTGCAGGCCCGCGCCATCGGCTCGTTTGCCGCCACCCAGCTGGGCGCCGCACGTTATGCCGCGCTGGACGACGGCACCCCCTACGGCAAGGGCCTGGCCGACGGCGCCGCCGAGCAGCTCAAGGCCGAGAAAAAAGAAGTGGTGGTCCGCAAGTCGTTCGACGACAAGACCGTGGCGTTTGACGAACTGGCCGGTGAACTCAAGGCCGCCAAGGTCGATGTGATCGTCTCCACCCTCAACGACTTCCAGGCGCTGGCACTGCTCGAAGCCCTGCGCAAGGTGGACCACACCAAGGTCAGCCTGCTGGGCGGCGACACCATCAAGACCACCGACATGACCAAGGGCGGCGGCATCGTGCAGGGCATCTACGCCACCTCGCCCGTGCTGGAGGCCAAGGAGTTCTCCACCGGAAAGCCTTTCCTGGAGAAGTACATCGCCGCCTACAAAAAGCCCCCGGCCTACGGCGGCCACTACAGCTACGACAGCACCTACGTGCTCTCAGCCGCCATCCAGAAGGCCAAGTCCGCCGACCCCAAGGACATCACCAAGGCCATGCACAGCATCAATGGCTACGCCCCCGTGATCGGCACCATGACCTGGGATGACAAGGGCGAGCAACGCTACGGCGCCGTCGGCGTGTACGAACTGCGCGCGGGCAGCTGGGAGCTGCGCATGCGGTCGGACCGCTGGTAAGCCCTGGGGCCATGGCCTCTTTCAACCCTTGCTGGTGGATGCCAGCAGGGGTTTTTTTGCTTTTGGGTGGCCCGGATCGCATGGGTTTTACACTTCGGGCATGAGCTTGCTGATCCTGGGTATTGAATCTTCGTGCGACGAAACCGGCGTGGCATTGGTCCGTTCTACGGGCGATGCCGTGCCTACGCTGCTGTCACACGCGCTGCACAGCCAGATCGAGATGCACCAGGCCTATGGCGGCGTGGTGCCCGAGCTGGCCAGCCGCGACCATATCCGCCGTGTGCTACCGCTGGCCAAAGAGGTGCTGGCCGAGTCCGGCCAGACGTTGGCCGATGTGGACGTGGTGGCCTACACACGTGGCCCGGGGCTGGCGGGGGCGCTGCTGGTGGGGGCGGGCGTAGCCTGCGCCCTGGGTGCGGCGCTCAACAGGCCGGTGCTGGGTGTGCACCACCTGGAGGGGCATCTGCTGTCGCCCTTCCTCAGTGCCGACCCGCCGGAGTTTCCCTTTGTGGCCCTGCTCGTTTCGGGCGGTCACACCCAGCTGATGCGCGTGGATGGCGTGGGCCGCTACGAGATCCTGGGCGAGACCATTGACGATGCGGCGGGCGAGGCATTTGACAAGTCCGCCAAGCTCATGGGGCTGGGCTATCCCGGTGGCCCGGCGCTGTCCCGGCTGGCGGAGCAAGGCAGCGCCACGGCCTTCAAGCTGCCACGGCCTCTGCTGCACAGCGGTGATCTGGATTTTTCGTTTGCCGGGCTCAAGACTGCCGTGCTCACGCAAGCCAAGAAGCTGGGCGACGAACTGGAGTCGCGCAAGGCTGACCTGGCCGCCAGCACCGAGGCGGCGATTGTCGATGTGCTGGTGAAGAAGACGCTGACCGCGCTCAAGCAGACGGGCCTGAAACGTGTGGTGGTGGCCGGTGGCGTGGGGGCTAACAGGCACCTGCGTGCACAGCTCAACACGGCCTGCGCGCAAAACAAAGTGAGGGTGCACTATCCCGAGCTGCACCTGTGCACCGACAACGGCGCCATGATCGCCATGGCTGCTGCAATGCGGCTGCAGGCGGGGCAGCAGCAAGCCAGCACCGACTACGCCTTTGACGTGAAGCCGCGCTGGCCGCTGGATGCGATCACGGTTTGATTTTCTGAATAAAAAAAGCCGCTACCGCCTGTCCAGAAAGCGTTAGCAGCTATCTTTTTTGATTGTCAGAAGGGGTAGTGGCGCGGCGTGGTCTGCACCGTGATCCAGCGCAGTTCGGTGAATTCACGCACCCCGGCCATGCCGCCAAAGCGGCCATAGCCCGAGCTCTTCACGCCCCCAAACGGCATCTGGCCTTCGTCATGCACCGTGGGGCCGTTGACGTGGCAGATGCCCGACTCGATGCGCGCCGCCACGTTCCAGGCCTTGGCCACGTCGCGGCTGAACACGGCAGACGACAGGCCGAACTCGTTGTCGTTAGCGCAGGCAATGGCTTCTTCCACACCGTTCACGCGCACCACGGGCTTGACGGGGCCGAACGATTCTTCGCGGTAGATGTCCATCGCGGCCGTCACGTGGTCCAGCACCGTGGCCTGCATGAGTGTGCTGTCGCTCTTGCCGCCGCAGACCAGCTTGGCGCCCTTGGCCAGTGCGTCGTCGATGAGGGCGTTGCAGCGGTGCACCGTGGCCATGTCCACCACCGAACCCAGCACCACCGGGCCCTTGCGCGGGTCGCCCAGGGGCAGGGCCTTGGCGCGCTCGCCCAACTTGGCCACGAATTCGTCGGCTACGGCGTTGTCCACGATGATGCGTTCGGTGGACATGCAGATCTGGCCCGAGTTGGCAAACGCGCCAAACACGGTGCCCGCCACGGCGGCGTCGATGTCGGCGTCATCCAGCACCAGAAGCGGCGCCTTGCCGCCCAGCTCCAGCACCACGGGTTTGAGGTACTTGGCGCAGGTCTGCGCAATGATGCGGCCTACCTTGGTGGAGCCGGTGAAGTTGATGCGGCGCACTGCCGGGTGGGCCACGATGGCTTCGACCACAGCACCAGCGTCGGCGGGTGCGTTGGTCACAAAGTTCACCACGCCAGCGGGCAAACCGGCCTCCTGCAGGGCTTCGATTATGAGGCCATGGGTGGCGGGGCACAACTCCGACCCCTTCAGGATCACCGTGTTGCCGCAGGCCAGGGGTGTGGCGATGGCGCGCACGCCGAGAATGACGGGGGCGTTCCACGGCGCAATGCCCAGCACCACGCCCGCTGCCTGGCGCACGCCCATGGCCAGGCTGCCGGGCACGTCGGAGGGGATCACTTCACCGGCGATCTGTGTGGTCAGCGCGGCGGCCTCCTGCAGCAGGCCAGCAGCCAGGTGCACGTTGAAGCCCGCCCACATGCCAGATGCACCGGTCTCCGCCGCCATGGCAACCGCAAAGTCGGCCGTGCGGGCCTCCAGCGCGTGCGCGGCCTTGAGCAGCAGCGCACGGCGTGCGTTGGGCCCAAGGGCGGACCATGCCGGGAAGGCCTTGGCGGCTGCGTCGGCAGCGGCCTTGGCATCGGCCACGCTGGCGGCAGGGGCGGTGGTGGCGACCGATCCGTCGAGCGGGTTGCGGCGCTCGAACGTGGCGCCGCCGGTGGCTTGCACTCGCTCGCCGTTGATCAGCATGGAAATGGCAGTCATGGATGAAAGCTCCTGAAGAAGAACAGATGAAAGAAGGGGGGTAGGGGGTTCAGGCGACGCCGAGATAGGCCTGGCGCACCACATCGGATTGCAGCAGATCCAGCGCATTGCCGGACGCCACGATGCGCCCGCGCTCCAGCACATAGCCGCGCTGCGCAATCTGCAGTGCCTTGCGCACGTTCTGCTCGACCATCAGCACCGTCACGCCCTGCGCGGCAATGCGCTGCACGATGGCGAGCAGTTCATCGACCATGCGCGGTGCCAGGCCCAGCGAGGGTTCGTCCAGCATCAACAGGCGCGGGCCGCTCATCATCGCGCGGGCCACGGCCACCATCTGCTGCTCGCCGCCGCTCATGGTGCCCGCCAGTTGCTGCGCACGCTCCTTGAGGCGGGGAAAGTCTTCAAAGGCCTGCTGCAGACGCTCGCCCCGCACCCGCGATGGCACCAGCCAGCCACCCAGTTCCAGGTTTTCGGTCACCGTCATCTGCGGGAAGAGCTGGCGGCCCTCGGCCACTAACGCCAGGCCACGTTGCACGCACGCCGTGGCGTTCACGGCAGGCACGGACTGACCGTCCAGCTGCACGGTGCCCGTGCGCGGCAGCAGCCCGGCCAGCGCCTTGAGCAGTGTGGTCTTGCCCGCGCCGTTGGGGCCAACGATCACGGTGATGCCGGGCGCGGCCTCCAGTGTCAGGTCTTGCAGCACCTGAAAGCCGTGGTAGCCGGTCGTCAGGTTCTGCACTTGCAGGTGTGCGCCGCTCATGCCGTGGCTCCTTGTTCTTTGCTGCTGGCCATTTCGTCACCCAAATAGGCTTCGATCACCTGCGGGTCGCGCACCACCTCGGCGGGCGTGCCGTCGGCAATCTTGCGGCCCTGGTGCAGCACCAGCACGCGCTCCACGTACTTGAGCAGGGTCGTCACTGCATGTTCGATCCACACCACCGTCAGGCCATAGTCGTCGCGCAGGCGGCGTATGCGCTGGGCCATGGCGTCCACTTCGGATTCGGTCAGGCCCGCGGCCACCTCGTCGAGCAGCAGCAGGCGCGGGCGAGTGCCCAGGGCCATGCCGATCTCCAGCAGGCGCTGCTGCGACGGCGTCACATCGGCGGCGGGGCGGTCGGCCAGGTGGGCCAGGCCCAGCATGGCCAGGATCTCGCCTTCGCTGCGCAGGCCCTCCGGCCCCTGGCGGTGGCGGCCTGCGAACTGCATGCCAAAGCGCACGTTGTCGCGCACTGTCATGTCAGGAAACACGCGCGGCGTCTGGAAGGTGCGCGAAATGCCGTGGGCCGCATAGTGGTGCGGGCCCTTGCCGGTCAGGTTGTCGGTGCCGCTCACCAGCGTGCCTGACGTGGGCGGCTGCACGCCCGAGATGGCGTTGAAGAACGTGGTCTTGCCCGCGCCGTTGGGGCCGATGATGCCGATCAGCTCGCCCTTGTGCAGTGTGGCGCTCACGCCGTCCACGGCCGTGAGGCCGCCAAAGCGCACGGTCACGGCGTCGATGGTCAACAGGGCTTCAGCCATGGTGTGCCTCCACCGCAGGCTTGCGCCTCTGCCACAGCGTGGCCAGGCCATTGGGCAGGTACATCACGCACAAGATCAGCAGCAGGCCCAGCACCATCATGTAGCCGTAGGGCAGCTGCAGGCGCAGTGTTTCGGCCAGCAGGCTGAACACGATGGCCGCCAGGATGGGGCCGCCGATGCTGGTGGCGCCGCCAATCAATGCGATCAATACCGTCTGGAAGCCAATGAATGGGCTGAACACAGCCGCGGGCTCGATGTACGTCCAGCGCACCGCCATGGCCGCGCCCACGGCGCCCGCAAAAGCGGCCGTGATGCCAAACCCCAAGATCTTCGCCAGCCGTGTGTCCACGCCGAGCGTCTGTGCGCGTTGCTCATCCGCACCGATGCCCGACAGCGCCAGGCCAAACCGGCTGCGCTGGATGGCAATGGATGCCGCGATGGCCGTGGCCGCGATCAGCAGCACGGTGAGGTACACGGTTTCGTTGCTGGGCACCACCGTCAGCACGCGGCCGACCGTGCCAGACACCTGCTTTTCGACAAAGGTCACGGCATGGCGGATCAGCTCGGTCATGCCGAATGTGAGCACGGCAAAGTAGGTGCCGCGCAGGTGTAGCACGGCGGCACCCATCACCACGGCAACGGCTGTGGCAATCAGTGCGCCGCTCAAAATCACCAGCGGCCAGGGCAGTACCGCCAGCAGCGTGGCGCTGGTGTAGGCGCCGATCCCAAAGAAGGCTGACGTGGCCAGCGACAGGTAGCGTGTGGCGCCGCAGAACAGCGACCAGCTGGTGGCCAGCGCGATGTACATCAGGCAGCTGAGCAGCACGGAGGCCATGAACTCGGACACCAGCCAGGGCAGGGTGGCGACCACCGCCACCCCCGCAGCCAGCGCCAGCCAGGGCTTGTTGGAATGTAGGGAAGTCATTTTTTCGAGAAGAGTCCGTTGGGGCGCCAGATCAGTACGCCGATGAACACGGCGTAGCTCAGCAGCATCTTGAGAGACGGGCTGCTGAAATGCATGCCCAAGGCTTCCACTACGCCCAGCAGTAGCCCGCCAGCCAGGCTGCCCGCCAAGCTGCCAAAGCCACCCAGCGTGATGACGATGAGCGCAGTGACGGTATACGGCTCGCCCATCGACGGGGAGATTTCATACGTCATGGACAGCAGCGAGCCCGCCACGCCCGACAGGCCCAAGCCGATGCCGAACATCATCGGGTGCAGGCGCCGGGTGTTGATGCCCACCAGCTGCGCGCCGGTGGGTGACTGCATGAGCGCCCGCACCGCCTTGCCCAGCAGTGTGAGCTTGAGCAGCGCGATCAGCCCGGCCGACAGCGCCAGTGCCACGCCAAACAGCACCAGCTTGTTCTCGGTAAAGCGCATGCCCGCGATTTGCACCGGATCGGCCAGGTATTCATACCCGCGCAGGTCGCCGCCCCAGATCAAGAGGGCGGTGTTTTGCACCAGGAACATCAGGCCAAAGCCCACCATCAGGCTGCGCGCCTCGAACACGTCCACGTTGGGCGCGCGGGCGGCCAGGCGCTTGAAGCACAGCGCATGCACCACCACGCCCAGCACAAACAGCGCGATGAAAGCCAGCGGCATCAGCAGCAGCGGCGAGATGCCCCACAGGCTGTGCGCCGACCAGGTGAGGAAGGCGCCGAGCATCAGGAACTCGCCATGCGAGATGTTCATGATGCGCATCAGCCCGTACTGCAGGTTCAGGCCCATGGCCACCAGCGCGTAGATGCCGCCGGTAATGAGGCCACTGGCGACCAGTTCGGCCCAGGAAGTCAAAGACACAGTGTTATTTCCAGGCTGGTTTCGCGGTGTTCAACTGCGCCGTGGCGCGGTCCTTGGGCCACACGACTTCGAAGTCGCTGCCCTGCCACTGGCTCACGGTGCCGGGGATGGACGCGTTCTCGCTGCCCTGGAAGCGGATGCCGCCCAGGATGGTCTTGAACTCGTTCTTGGCGATGTGCTCGCGCAGGGCCTTGCGGTCCAGGCCCGCCTTTTCCACGGCCTGCTGCAGGATTTGCAGGCCCGCCCAGGCGTGGCCGCTGGCCCAGCGGTCGGGCTCCTTGTTGAACTTCTTCACATGGGCGTCGAAGTAGGCTTTGGCCTCGGGACTGGTCTTCACGCTCCACGAGCCCATGCCGATCACGCCCTCGGTGTTGGCCTGCATCACGTTCTTGTAGAGCTGGAAGGCTGTGCCCACCGACGCGTAGAAGAACTTGGGGTTCAGGCCCACCTCGCGCGCCTGGCGGCTGGCCAGGATGGTGTCGGGCGGGTAGGTGATGCCGATGAAGGCGTCGGGGTTCTGGTCCTTGATGCCGCGCAGCACGGGGGCCAAGTCCTTCACGCCCAGCGGGTAGCTCTTGCGCTCCAGCACCTGGATGCTGGTCTTCTTGAGCGCGTTGTTCAGCGCGGCAAAGTTTTCGAGGCCAAACAGGTCGTCCATGTAGACGATGGCAATGGTCTTGACGTTGTTGGCCACCAGCATGTCCACCAGCGCGCCCATCATCTTGTCGGGCTGCTGCAGCAGCGAGAAGAAGTAGGGCAGGTTCATGTCGATCAGCTTGCGCGACAGCGCCGTGGGTGCCAGCAGCGGGTAGCCAAAGCGGTTGGCCAGCGGCGCAATGGCAAAGTTGGCGCCCGAACCCCAGGGCGGCAGGATCAGGTCCACCTTGTCGCTGCCCATGAGCTTTTCGTAGGTGCGCACGCAGGTTTCGGTCTCGCTGCGGTCGTCGTAGCCGATGAGTTCGATAGGGCGCTTGGTGCCCTTCACGCTCAGGCCGCCCGCTGCGTTCACCTGTTCGGCCCACAGCAAGTAGTTGGGCTCCTGGCTCACCTGGGCACCGGCCGCCCAGGGGCCCGTGCGGGCAATGGCGTAGCCGATGCGAACAGGTGCCGCGCTGCTGCCCTGTGCCCACAACTGGGGCGCCACGGCTAGGGTGCCGACCGTGGCGGCTGCGCCTTTGATCCACCGGCGCTTGGAGGGTTGGTGTGCTGTCATTGTGTGTCTCCTCGGATGGGGCCTGCGTGGTGCACGCCGTGCCAGGAATCGTAGGGAGACGGGCATCAGCGCGCTGCGCTGAGCGTGCACAAAACGCTTGCCTCAGCGTGCAGATGGCAGCGGGTTTACCCGGATTTCCCTCGGTGGCACGGGGTAACGGGGCGTCCGATAATTCGGCCGCATAACCATCAGGTTTGCGCAACCCCGCATTGGAGACACCATGGCCCATCCCTTGACCGAGGTATCCACCGACGCTGTGCCCGCGCGCGACCGCCTGCACCTGTGGGGCGATGCCGTGTGGCGCCTCATTGGCGGGCTGGAGTCCGACGCCTTTGGCGACGAGGCTTTTGCGGGCCACATCACTTCAGGCCAGGCGGGCTATGTGAACCTGTGCCAGCTGAACGTGAGCCGCCACCGCGTGGTGCGTACCCCCAGCCTTATCCGGGGCAGCGACCGGGCCTACATCAAGGTGGTGGCGCAGCTGGAAGGGCGTGCCTGCTTCGAGCAGAACGGCCGCCAGGTGTGGCTGTCGCCGGGGGAGTGGAGCGTGTACGACACCACCCGCGCCTACGCGGTGAGCAACCCCGAGGCCGTGCGGCAGATGGTGCTGATGATTCCCAAGGAACAGCTGCCTGAGCGCAAGCTCAAGCTTGACGACCTCATGGTGCAGCGCTTTTCGGGCACCAGTGGTGTGTCGCGTCTGGCATGGGACACCATGCGTGCCGCCTTCTCTGAGCTTCCCACCATGTCCGACGCCGCTGCCGATGGCGTGGCCGATGTGATCACGCACCTGGTGCAGCTGTCGCTGCTGGAGCGCAATGGTCAGCAAAGTGCGCTGTCGCAGCGCGAGGCCCTGCGCGACCGCATCGTCCAGTACATCGACCGCCACCTGGGCGACCCCGACCTCACCATCGATCGCATGGCCCAGGCGCTCAATTGCAGCAAGCGGCACCTGTACAACGCGGTGGCTGATGATGAGGAAACCCTGGCCGCCATGATCCAGCGCCGCCGTCTGGAGGCCTGCCTGCGCGACCTGCAGCACCCGGCCCATGCGCAGCGTTCGGTCACGGACATTGCGCTGTCCTGGGGCTTCAGCAACAGCGCGCATTTCAGCCGGGCGTTCCGTGCGCATGTGGGGTGCAGCCCCAGCGAGTACCGGGTGCGGGCTGGCCTGGGCGGTGCGCTGGCGCACTGAGGGGCGTGCCGTACTTGTTCAACCTAGGGTAGCCTGCTGTCGTTCCTGTTTTCGGCCGGGATTGGTGTGGTGTTTGGCTACTTTCCGGCGCGGCGCGCGGCGCGCATGGACCCCATCGATGCGCTGCGGCATGAGTGAGCCTGAGGCAGGCGGTCATTTCAGCAAAGAAAAAGGCCCTTACCGCGCGCGGTACGGGCCTTTTTTGCTATCAATCTGGTAGTTATTGGATCGTGAGCGTGGTGGCCTTGCTGGCAGGTTCCACCTTGGCCAGGGTCAGCGTCAGCACGCCGTTTTCGAGCTTGGCGCTGCTGTGGGCGGCATCGATGTCGGCGGCCAGCTCCCAGGCGCGCTGCACTTGGCGCGGGGCGCCTTCCACACTCTGCAGGCGCACCACATTGCCTTCGATGCTGATCGAGAGCTGCTCGCGGGCCAGGCCGGGCACGTCCAGCTGCAAGGTGGTGGCCTTGTCGTCCTGCGTGACGGTGCAGCCTGCGGAACCGGCTGCAGCGGGCTCTGCCAGCGCGCCCATCAGAAAACGCTGCAGCGCGAGGTCGGCAGAACGGGGGGCCTGGGCGTAGGCGGCGCGGCGGATCACAGGGGCGAAGATCATGGGTAACTCCTATAAACTGCGCGGCTCTCGACGTGGTCGCCGCATGCCAAGAATTTGTGTACGCCCGCGTCGCTTTTCAAGGGAAAAAGTGGCATGAATAAATTGCAAGCCGTGGGCTTGAAATCGGGCGCAGCAGCATTACGTCACACCGCTTGGGCCGCTGCTTTGGCAGTGGCGGGCGCCATGGCCCCCGTGTCCGCCAGCTGGGCGCAAGCCCCGGCGCCAGCCGCCGCAGCCAGCCAGGCCCGGCCCGTCAAGGTGGCCCTCATCGAAAGCCTGTCGGGTGCGTTCTCCAACACGGGCGAGGCGGTCTACCGCAACGTGTACTGGGCGATGGAGCGCGTGAACGCGCGCGGCGGCGTGCAGCTGCCCGCCAGCAGCGGCGGCCCCCGCCCACTCGTGTTGGAGCGCTATGACAGCAAGGGCCAGAACGAAGAAGCGTTGTCGGCACTGCGCGCTGCCATCGACGATGGCGCGCAGGTCATCCTGCAGGGCAATTCGTCGGCTACGGCGGCAGTGCTGATCGAGGCCATCAACAAGCACAACGAGCGCGAGCCGAACAAGCGTGTGCTGTTCCTCAACTACTCGGCGGTGGACCCCATCCTTACCAACGAGAAGTGCAGCTTCTGGCACTTCCGCTTCGATGCCCATGCCGACATGCGCATGGCCGCGCTGATGGACGTGATGCGCGAGGACAAAAACCTCAAGAGCGTCTACCTCATCGGCCAGGACTACAGCTTTGGCCAGGCCGTGCTGCGCGAGGCCAGGAAGCAGTTGACTGCGCAGCGCCCCGATGTGGCCGTGGTGGGGGAAGAGCTGCACCCCATCGGTCGCGTGAAGGACTTCGCGCCCTATGCCGTGAAGATCAAGACCAGCGGCGCGCAGGCCGTGGTCACTGGCAACTGGGGCAACGACCTGACCCTGCTGGTCAAGGCCGCACGCGAGGTGGGTTACGAAGGCAGCTTCTACACCTTCTACGGCAATGCGCTGGGGGCACCGGCTGCAATGGGTGACGCCGGCATCGGCAAGGTGGTGGCTGTGGCCGACTGGCTGCCCAATGTGCCAGGCGCGCAGAGCGAGGCGTTCTATCAGTCCTTCCGCGCGCGCTTCCCCAAGCCGCAGGACGACTACGTGCATATGCGCATGCAGCTCATGGTCGAGGCGCTGGCCCAGTCCATCGAGCGCGCGGGCAGCACCGACACGCTGGCCATCGCGCGGCAGATGGAGAACGCCAACGTGCAGCTCTCCGGCCAGGGCGGCAGCATGCGTGCGGCGGACCACCAGTTCCAGCAGGCGCTGGTGGTGGGCGTGATGGACAAGAAGGGCGCACCCGGCGTGAAGTTCGACGTGGAAGGCTCGGGCTACGGCTTCCGCGTGGTGCGGCAGATCCCCGCCGCCAAGGCGCAGCAGCCGCACAGCTGCACCATGCAACGGCCCTGACGGGCACTATTGGGGTGGCAGTGCTGTAGCGCAGCCGTCCTCTTGCCCCTCACTGTGCCGGGTTGCGCGCTGCGGCCACCTCGCGCCCCAGCTCGATCACCGCCATTGCGTAGTAGCTGGACCAGTTGTAGCGCGTGATGGCATAGAAGTTTTCGGTGCCTGCCACGTAGCTGGGCGCATCGCTGCCGTTTTGCAGTTCTACCAGCGCCAGCGGGCCGGTGTGCTGTGCGCCTGCGGCGTCGAGCACGGCGCCCTTGGCCAGCATGCTGGCTGCGCTGAAGGTGGGCAGGATGTCGGGGGCGAGCAGCTCGTCCAGCTGCAGGCGTGCGGTGTCGAATTGCACGCCAAAGTGCGTGGGCATGCCGGGCGTCCAGCCGTGGCCCCGGAAATAGTTGGCCACCGAGCCGATCGCGTCGGCCGGGCTGTTGAACAGGTCCACGCGGCCGTCGCCGTCGAAGTCGATCGCATAGCGCACCCAGCTCGATGGCATGAACTGGCCCAGGCCCATGGCTCCGGCGTAGCTGCCGCGCGGCTCGAAGGGGTCGGTGTTGCTGCGGTTGGTGAAGCTCAAGAACTGCTCCAGCTCGCGGCGGAAGAAGTCGGCGCGCTCCTGGGCACGCGGGTGGGCTGCAGGGAAGTCGAACGCCAGCGTGGCCAGCGCGTCCATCACGCGGAAGTTGCCCATCTGTTGGCCGTAGATGGTCTCCACGCCGATGATGCCCACGATGGTTTCGGCGGGCACGCCGTATTCGCGCTCGGCGCGCTCCAGCGCCGCCTGGTTCTGCTGCCAGAAGCGCACGCCCGCACGGATGCGGATCGGCTCGACAAAGCGGCTGCGGTACACGCGCCAGTTCTTGGCCGTGCCCTTGGCGGGCGGCAGCATGAGCTTGGGCACCTGGGGCAGGAACTGTGCCTGGCCAATTGCCTGGCGCACCCATTCGCGGTCCAGGTTGCGGCGTGCGGCAAGGTCGTCGGCAAACTGCAGGGCCTCGGGGCGCGAGGCGTAGAACACCGCAGGCTGCCTGGCGCTGGTGTTTTTTGAGGGTTTTTCGGGCTTCGCGCCTGCTGGTATTGCGCAAGCAGCTATCAATAGCGTAGCAATGAGGGCAATCGATCGGTGGGTCTTCGGCATGTCCGGGGTCAAGGTTTGGGGGCTGGGGGCCAAGGCATGGTGCGGAACTCACGCCGCAAATCGTTCAGGGCGGTGTCGGGCTGGGGCGCGTAGCGCAGGCGCTCCAGGCGCAGCAGCCAGTCGGCCACCGCCGCAGCGGGCGCGCCGAATTGTGCCTGCACCCGCTCGGCCATGGCGCGGGGGGGCAGGGTGGGCGGCAGCACCAGCCCGGCGCGGGCCAGGCGTTGGCGCGCGCGGGCCAGCAGGCGCAGCCAGGGGTCGTGCTGGCTGCGTTCCCACAGGCTCCAGGCCATGCCGCCCAGGGCCGCGAAGATGACCAGGAAGCCCAGCACCATGGTCAGGTCCTGCCAGCTGGGGGCTTCAAAGCCCAGTGCCTTGAGCAGGTCGAGCTGGCGGCTTTGGGTGTAGTTGAGCACCCACTGGTTCCAGCTGTTGTTCACGGCCTCCCACACGGCGCGCACGCTCTGGGCCAGGCCGGGGCTGAGGACGGTGCCCACGGCCGCTGCCAGCGCGCCTTGCGGGGCGCGCAGCCGTTCGAAGGCGCCGGTGCGCCCGGGGGCCACGGCGCCCGTGGGGTCCACCCGCACCCAGCCGCGCCCGGCCAACCAGACTTCGGCCCAGGCATGGGCATCGCTCTGGCGCACCGTCCAGAGGCCGTCCACGGGGTTGCGGTCGCCGCCCTGGTAGCCGGTCACGATGCGGGCCGGGATGTCGAGTGCGCGCATCAGCACCACAAAGGACGAGGCGATGTGTTCGCAGAACCCTTCTTTGCGGTCGAACCAGAATTCGTCGGCCGTGTGCTGGCCGTACACGCCGGGCTCCAGCGTGTAGGTGTAGCCGCCGGTGCGCAGGCGGGCCAGCGCGGCATTGACCAGGGCCTCGGCGTTGTCCTGGCTGGGGTTGGGGGCGATCTGCGGGTCATTGCGCATTTGCTGGGCCAGCGCCAGCGTACGGGGGTTGAAGCCTGCGGGCAGCTCGGTGTAGGCGCGCAGGCTGCGGGTGGGGGCGCTGGTGCCATGGCTGAACTGGGGGTAGCTCTCGGCCTTGTAGCGCACCACGGCGGTGATGGGGCGGTTGGTGAGCCACTGCAGGTCCTGCGTCATCAGCGTGTCCATGCCGGAGACGGCGGGCTTGTTCACGGCTGCATCCATCAGCAGCAGCCAGGGGCGCTGGTGGGCTTCCAGGGTGACTTCGTAGCGCACGGGCTCGCCGCGCACCTGCAGGTTGGCGGCGGTGCCGGGGCTCGACTGCAGGATGTCGCCGCCGCGTGTGCCCAGTGGGTGCCACTCGACGCCGTCGAAAGCACCGAATACCGGCCCGCGAAAGTACAGCTCGTTTTGCGGCGGCGCGGCGCCGTTGGGGGTGTCAAAGCGCACCCGCATGGCCACGCTGTCGTCCAGCGCCAGTTCGGCGATGTTGCCCACCTTCATGACACCCGACAGCCCGCTGCGCCCGGCCATGGTGTCGCTGGGCATGCCCCACAGCGGCGCCATGCGCGGAAACAGCATGAACAGCGCGGCCATGATGGGCGCGCCCAGCAGCGCCATGGTGCCTGCGGTGCGCAGTGTGAGCGCCAGCGGCGGCCGGCCCACGGGCATGTGCGCGTTGACCACAGCCGCCAGCAGCCCCAGCAGCGCCACCAGCATGGCGGCGGCGGTGAACAGCGACTGCGAGAAGAAGAAGTTGCTGAGCATCGTGAAGAAGCCCAGGAAGAACACCACCATCGCATCGCGCCGCGCGCGCAGCTCCAGCATCTTGAGCGCCAGCAGCATCACGATCAGCGTCACGCCCGCGTCGCGGCCCAGGATGGTGCGGTGTGTGTACAGCGTGCCACCCACGGCCAGGATCAGCGGAATGGCCAGCACCCAGCGTGTGGGCAGGGGCCGCCCCTTCCAGGCCAGCCAGCCGCGCCACAGCAGCAGGCTGCCCGCGAGCAGGCTGGCCCAGACGGGCAACACGTTGACCTGCGGCGCGATCACCCAGGCGATCACACACAACAGGAACAGCGTGTCGCGGGCGTCGCGGGGCAGGGCGTGGAGGGTTTGGCGCAGGGTCATGGTTGTGGGGATGGTCCCAGGCACGATGCCATTTGTTTGCTATTGAATTGGTAGCTATAAAGGCAATGTGGTCGCGCGCAGGAGGCTGTTTTGATTGTGTTTTTTATCAGTGCTTCACTGTCTGTCATTTCCGCTCCCCACTGCGCTGCGCTTCACCTGCAGCCTACGAAACTGGCGCGACCCAGCGCCAGAGCAGCCAAGCAAGGGCCGCCCCGCAGCGAGGGCTGCGTCCCCCTGCCCGCAGCGCGCAGCGCTGCGAGAGCGGGGGCTGAGCGCCGCGGCTCCAAGCCTGCCTGCGCAGGCTTGGACGGCAGCGAAGAGCGGCCGACTCTGGCGGACGCCCCGAGACTTGCAGCCGCTCAGGGGGGTGTTCCCTATCAACACAGTGCCAGTGCCTCCAGGCAACGTCTGCGGTGGGCGGCCCCGGTGTCGGGGGCGATTTCGGCGCCGGGCAGGCGCAGGCCGTAGTCCAGGCCCAGCCGGTCGGCCTGCAGCACCCAGGCCGTCAGGCGTGAGACGCGGGCTTCGTGGTCGGGCAGGGCGGCACGGGCCAGGTCCAGCCACAGCTCATGGCGCTGGGCCTGCTGGGCGTCGCGGCTCACCAGGTCGTCGGTGCCGGTGGCCAGCGACTTGGCGGCCTTTTTCCACACCACCAGCTTGAGCGGGTCGCCACGCCGGTAGGCCCGCACGCCGTCGAACTCGCCAATGCCCTGCGACGGCGCGCTGCCCGTGCCACCCGCACGGGGCTCCCCGGGGGGCAGCGGGGGCGCGGGCACCTCGGGCGCGGGGTAGACCAGCACCTCGGAAGCCGGGCGCCAGTACGTCCAGACGCGGAAAGTGCCGAGCGGGAAGCGTGTTTCTGCCGTGAGCGTGGGCACGCGGTGCAGGCCCCGGCGCGTGGGGCGGAAGGCCACCTGCACACTGGCCTGCCCCTGGGCGGGCACGTCGGTCCAGGCCCAGTGGTGCTCGGCCTTGCCCGTGCCATGCACCGACAGCGCAATGCCGTAGCGCGGCGACTTGCGTTCGCTCGACAGCTGCAACTCAAACGCCGTGCTCGTGCCCATGAACTGGGGCTCGGGCGCCTTCAGGTGCAGCGTCAGGCCCCGCAGGTTGGCGTGGCAGATGTGCATGCCCGCAGCCGCACTGCCTGCTAGCAAAAAGGTGAGCAGGTAGCCCAGGTTGAGCTGGTAGTTGATGGACGCCACCAGCAAAACGACCAGTGTCAGCGCCAGCATCCAGCCCGAGCTGGTGGGCAGGATGTAGACATTGCGCTGGGTGAGCAGCAGGGTGTCGTTCAGCGGCAGGCGCGCCTGCCACCACTGCTGGAAGCGCTTGCGAAAGGGCGCCAGCGGGCTCAGCCGGGCGAGGGCGGTACGCCAGGGGGCGGGGGCAGCCGGGTCCATGGGAATCGCCACGGTTTTCTCAGGGCAGGGGGACAGCGTCCACCATGGCGCGCACCTGTTCCACCGCGCCGCGCCCGGCGTCGCCCACGGGCACCAGGCGGTGCGCGATGGTTTGCGGCAACACGGCCTGCACGTCGTCGGGCGCCACATAGTCGCGCCCGCTGATAAGAGCCTGGGCCTTGGCGGCGCGCAGCATGGCAATGCCCGCGCGGGGCGACAGGCCTTGCAGAAACCAGCGGCCCGAGCGGGTGGCGGCGATCAGGTCCTGCACGTAGTTGAGCAGCGGCTCGGCCGTGTGCACGGCCTGCACCTGGCGCTGCAGCTCGGTCAGTTCGTCTGCCGACAGCAGGGGCAGCAGGCTGCTCACCATGTCGCGCCGGTCGGAGCCCGACAGCAGCAGGCGCTCGGCCGCGCGGTCGGGGTAGCCGATGGAGATGCGCATGAGGAAGCGGTCCAGCTGCGACTCGGGCAGCGCAAAGGTGCCCAGCTGGTCGTGCGGGTTCTGGGTGGCGATCACGAAGAAGGGGTGGGGCAGTGCGCGGGTTTCGCCCTCCACCGACACCTGCTTTTCCTCCATGGCTTCGAGCAGTGCGCTTTGCGTCTTGGGGCTGGCGCGGTTGATTTCGTCGGCCAGCAGCACCTGGGCAAAGACCGGGCCGGGGTGGAACACAAAGGCCTCCTTGCCGCGCTCGTACACCGACACGCCGGTCAGGTCGCTGGGCATCAGGTCGGCGGTGAACTGCACGCGCGAAAACTGCAGGCCAAAGGTGTGCGACAGGGCATGTGCCAACGTGGTCTTGCCCACTCCAGGCACGTCTTCGATGAGCAAGTGCCCCCCCGCCAGCAGGCAGGCCACGCAGTCCTGCACCTGGGCCTGTTTGCCCACAATCACCGTGTTAAGCTGGTCCAGAAGCGATTTGATCTTGTGCTGTGCATTCATGGCGCGACGTTATCCTAAAAAATTGAGACACGGGGATTGACTGTGAGCAAGACGGGCTATTTCACCCACCGGGATTGTTGGAAGCACGAGATGGGCCCGGGGCACCCCGAATGTCCTGAACGGCTCGATGCCATCGAAGACCGTTTGCTGATCACCGGCGTGGCCGATGCACTGGAGCGCTACGAGGCGCCCGAAGCCTCGCTGGCCGACATCGAGCTGGCCCACGGCCGCATGCACGTTGCGGCGCTGCGGGGCCTGTCCGACCGGCTCAATGAAGAGCTGATGGCCGGTGGCCCGAACTACGCGCAGATCGACACCGATACCTCCATCAACGCCCACACCTGGAAGGCCTCGCTGCGCGCTGCCGGTGCAGCCCTGGCCGCCACCGACGCCGTGATGGCGGGCGAGGTCGAAAACGCGTTCTGCTCGGTGCGGCCCCCGGGCCACCACGCCTGCCGCGACAAGGCCATGGGGTTCTGCTTTTTCAATAACGTGGCCGTGGCCGCCAAATATGCGCTGCAGCGCTACAACCTGCAGCGTGTGGCCGTCGTGGACTTTGATGTGCACCACGGCAACGGCACCGAAGACATCCTGGCGGGCGACCCGCGTGCGCTGATGGTCAGCATCTTCCAGCACCCGTTCTACCCCTACAGTGGCGACCAGGACCCGGCACCCAACATGGTCAACGTGCCCGTGCCTGCTTACACGCGCGGCATGGATATCCGGGAGATCATCGAAATGATGTGGATGCCCCGGCTGGAGGCCTTCAAACCCGAGATGATTTTTGTGAGCGCAGGCTTTGACGGCCACCGCGAGGACGACATGGGCCAGTTGGGCCTGACCGAGCAGGACTACGCCTGGATCACCCAGCGCGTGAAGGATGTGGCCCGCCGCTATGCCAAGGGCCGTATCGTGTCCTGCCTGGAAGGCGGCTACGTGATGGGGCCGCTGGCGCGCAGTGTGGAGAGCCACCTGCGCGTCCTCGCGGATTTGTGACTATCCCCCTGAGCGGCTTCGCCGCTTCCCCCTTCTCTGGCATCACTGCGCGATGCGGAAGGGGGACGCCACCCGTGCGGCGGGGCGGCCCTTGCACGGTGGCCCCCGCCTGGACAGTGCCAGTTTCAGCCGGCGTGTGAATGGCTGACAGGAGCAAGATATGACGACAACGAATTTTGATGATGTGCTGCAGACCACCCGCGACGCCCGTGGCGTGGTCACCCTGACCCTGAACGACCCCACCCGCTTCAACGCGCTGGGCAGCGAGATGCTCGCGGCGCTGCAGCAGGCGCTGGACGGGGCGGGGCGTGACGAATCGGTGCGGGTGGTGGTGCTGGCGGCTGCGGGCAAGGCGTTTTGTGCGGGCCACAACCTCAAGGACATGGCGGCCCATCCCGATCTGGCGTACTACCAAAAGCTGTTTGCCCAGTGCAGCCGCATGATGCTGACCATCCACAAGCTCAGCGTGCCCGTGATCGCGCGTGTGCAGGGCATGGCCACGGCGGCAGGGTGCCAGCTGGTGGCGCAGTGCGACTTGGCCGTGGCGGCCGACGCGGCCAGCTTTGCCACCAGCGGCATCCACTACGGCCTGTTCTGCGCCACGCCCAGCGTGCCGTTGGTGCGCAACGTGCCTGCCAAGCGGGCGATGGAGATGCTGCTGACGGGTGACTTCATCGACGCCCCCACGGCGCTGGCGCAGGGGCTGGTGAACCGGGTGGTGCCCGCCGATGCGCTGGATGCCGAGGTTGAAAAGCTGGTGCTGTCCATCCTGCAAAAGCCGCGCGTGGCCGTGGCCATGGGCAAGGCGCTGGTGTACCAGCAGCGCGAGCTGGGCATCGATGCCGCCTACCAGCTGGCAGGCCAGGCCATGGCCACCAACATGATGGATGAGGCCGCGCAGGAAGGCGCACGCGCCTTTGCCGAAAAACGCCAGCCCGGCTGGAAGCGCTGAGGGCCGGGGCGATGGACAAACCGATGCTGGACGATGTGGGCCTGTGGGCGCAGGCCTTTTTGAGCCCGACGGTGCTGGTGGAGCTGGCGGCCCTGGCGGGCTGCGTGGCGCTGGCCTGGGCGCTGGTGGCGCTGCTGCAGCGGGGGCTGCAACGGGGCGACCCGCGCTCCATCCTGTTTGGCGTTCGGATCGTGGATGGAGCGCTGTTCCCGCTGCTGCTGCTGGGCCTGGCCTATGTGGCGCGCACCGTGCTGCACCACTGGGTGCCGCTGGCAGCCTTCAAGGTGGCGATCCCGGTGCTGGTGGCGCTGGTGGTGATACGGATCGGCGTGAAGGTGCTGCAGGTGGCGTATCCCGATGCCGCCTGGGTGCGGCCCATCGAGCGGTCGATTTCCTGGCTGGCGTGGCTGGGCATGGTGCTCTGGGTCACGGGGCTCCTGCCGCTGGTGCTGGAGGAGCTGGACCAGATCCACTGGAAGGTGGGGGGCGCCACGCTGTCGGTGCGCACCATGATCGAAGGGGCCGTGACGGCGGGCGCCGTGCTGCTCATTGCCTTGTGGATTTCCGCCGCCATCGAGTCGCGCCTGCTGCGTTCGGCCACCGGGGCCGAGTTGTCGCTGCGCAAGGCTGTGAGCAATGCCTTGCGGGCGCTGCTGGTGTTTGTCGGGCTGATGATGGCCTTGTCAGCCGTGGGCATCGACCTGACGGCGCTGTCCGTGCTGGGCGGTGCTGTGGGTGTGGGCATTGGTTTTGGCCTGCAGAAGCTTGCCTCCAACTATGTGAGCGGCTTTGTCATCTTGGCCGAGCGCAGCATGCGCATTGGAGACAACGTGCGCGTGGACAACTTCGAAGGCCGCATCACCAACATCAATGCCCGCTACACCGTGGTGCGCTCGTCCACGGGCCGCGAATCCATCGTACCCAACGAGATGCTGATCACCCAGCGGGTGGAGAACCTCTCGCTGGCCGACCCCCGCGTGTGGCTTTCCACCGTGGTGAGCGTGGCATATGAAAGCGATGTGGACCTGGTCACCCGCCTGCTGGGCGAGGCGGCCCTGGCCAGCAGCCGGGTGCTGCGCGATCCCGCGCCCAGTGTGGCCTTGTCGGCGTTTGGCGCCGACGGGCTGGAGTTCACCGTGGGCTTCTGGATTGCGGACCCCGAGAATGGCGCTCTGGGCCTGCGCTCGGAGATCAACCGCGCCATCCTGAGCGCCTTGCGCGCCCACCAGATCGAAATCCCGTACCCCCAGCGGGTCATGCATGTGCAGGTCGATGGAGGGTTGGCGGCGGCGATGTCGCCTCCCGCATCGGCTCCTGCGAAGTGAGGTTTGCCTGTGGTCCCGGTGCAAGGTACCGCAGGCGACAACAAACACTGGACAGCCGCCCGGCGCACTCGCCTATAATCGACAAAAAGCACGATCGTTCTTTTTTCTGATCGTGAAGTCTCTGTCCCTGTCCTGTAGCACTTTCGTTGCAGTGCGGCATAGAATGTTCCAGTTTACGTAAACGTCAATTCAACCAACTCTCTAGGAGCCGCAGCAATGAAGGTCTTGGTCCCTGTCAAGCGCGTGGTGGACTACAACGTGAAGGTCCGCGTAAAGTCGGACAACACGGGTGTGGACATCGCCAACGTGAAGATGAGCATGAACCCCTTTGACGAAATCGCCGTCGAAGAGGCCGTGCGCCTGAAAGAAAAAGGCCTGGTGACCGAAGTCATCGCAGTCTCCTGCGGCGTCGCCCAATGCCAGGAAACCCTGCGCACCGCCATGGCCATTGGCGCCGACCGCGCCATCCTGGTCGAGACCGACGTCGAACTGCAGCCCCTGGCCGTGGCCAAGCTCTTGAAGGCCCTGGTGGACAAGGAACAGCCCCAGCTCGTGATCCTGGGCAAGCAGGCCATTGACGACGACGCCAACCAGACCGGCCAGATGCTGGCCGCCCTGGCTGACCTGCCCCAGGCCACCAACGCC
This sequence comes from Acidovorax sp. NB1, assembly GCF_005405905.1. Classification (GTDB taxonomy): domain Bacteria; phylum Pseudomonadota; class Gammaproteobacteria; order Burkholderiales; family Burkholderiaceae_C; genus Acidovorax. The sequence continues at coordinate 59,596 of NZ_BJHU01000059.1, read as the reverse complement.
AGCAAGGTGGACCTGGCTGCCGACAAGGTCAACGTGACCCGTGAAATCGACGGCGGCCTGGAAACCCTGGCCCTGTCGCTGCCCGCCGTCATCACCACCGACCTGCGCCTGAACGAGCCCCGCTACGTCACCTTGCCCAACATCATGAAGGCCAAGAAGAAGCAGCTGGACACCGTCAAGCCTGAAGACCTCGGCGTCGATGTGACACCCCGTCTGAAGACCTTGTCCGTGAACGAACCCGCCAAGCGCGGCGCGGGCGTGAAGGTGGCCGACGTGGCCGCCCTGGTCGAGAAACTCAAGAACGAAGCGAAGGTGATCTAAATGTCGGTACTCGTTATTGCTGAACACGACAACGCGTCCATCAAGGGCGCGACCCTGAACACCGTCACGGCCGCTGTGGCCTGCGGTGGCGACGTGCATGTGCTGGTGGCTGGCCACAACGCAGGCGCTGCCGCCGCCGCTGCTGGCCAGATCGCTGGTGTGAGCAAGGTCATCCACGCGGACGCTGCGGGCCTGGCCCACGGCCTGGCCGAAAACGTGGCTGCCCAAGTGCTGAGTATTGCCAGCAACTACAGCCACATCCTGTTCCCCGCCACCGCCAGCGGCAAGAACATTGCCCCCCGCGTGGCCGCCAAACTGGACGTGGCCCAGATCAGCGACATCACCAAGGTGGTGAGCGCCGACACCTTCGAGCGACCCATCTACGCGGGCAACGCCATCGCCACCGTGCAAAGCGCTGACGCTGTGAAGGTCATTACCGTGCGCACCACGGGCTTTGACGCCGCAGCCGCCACCGGTGGCAGCGCCGCCGTTGAAACCGCTGCTGCCGCTGCCGATGCTGGCAAGAGCAGCTACGTGGGCAGCGAGATCGCCAAGAGCGACCGCCCCGAACTCACCGCCGCCAAGATCATCGTCTCCGGTGGCCGTGCGCTGGGCAGCAAGGAAAAGTTCGACGAAGTCATCACCCCCCTGGCCGACAAGCTGGGCGCAGCCATCGGCGCATCGCGTGCCGCAGTGGACGCGGGCTACGCGCCGAACGACCTGCAAGTGGGCCAGACCGGCAAGATCGTGGCACCGCAGCTGTACATCGCGGCCGGTATCTCGGGCGCCATCCAGCATCTGGCTGGCATGAAGGACTCCAAGGTGATCGTGGCGATCAACAAGGACCCCGAAGCCCCGATCTTCAGCGTGGCCGACTACGGCCTGGAAGCCGACCTGTTCACGGCCGTGCCGGAACTGGTGAAGGCGCTGTAAGGCGCTCTGGCCCACCAGCCGCCACAAAAGGCATCGCTTGCGATGCCTTTTTTTTGACGATTTTTGCTTTCTCGGAGACTTCAATGAGCTACACCGCCCCCGTCAAGGACATGCTGTTCGGCATCGAGCACCTGGCCAACATCGAACAGATTGCGCAGATCCCCGGCTTTGAAGACGCGGGCCTCGACACGGCCGCCGCCGTGCTGGAAGAGTGTGCCAAGTTCAATGAAGGGGTGCTGTCACCGCTCAACTGGGAAGGCGACAAGAACCCGTCGAGCTGGAAAGACGGCGTGGTCACCACCACGCCCGGCTTCAAGGATGCGTTCCGCCAGTACGGCGAAGGCGGCTGGCAAGGCCTGCAGCACCCGGCCGACTTCGGCGGCCAGGGCCTGCCCAAGACAATCGGTGCGGCCTGCATCGAGATGACCAACAGCGCCAACATGAGCTTTGCGCTGTGCCCGCTGCTCACCGACGGTGCCATCGAGGCGCTGCTCACGGCGGGCAGCGACGAGCTCAAGGCCACCTACCTCGAAAAGCTGGTGACCGGCGAGTGGACCGGCACCATGAACCTGACCGAACCCCAGGCGGGCTCCGACCTGGCCCTGGTGCGCACGCGCGCCGAACCGCAGCCCGACGGCAGCTACAAGGTCTTTGGCACCAAGATTTTCATCACCTACGGCGAGCACGACATGGCCGCCAACATCGTGCACCTGGTGCTGGCCCGCGTGGCGGGCGCACCCGAAGGCGTGAAGGGCATCAGCCTGTTTGTGGTGCCCAAGTTCCTGGTCAACAAGGATGGCACGCTAGGCGCGCGCAACGACGCGCACTGCGTGAGCATCGAACACAAGCTGGGCATCAAGGCATCGCCCACGGCCGTGCTCCAGTTTGGCGACCACGGCGGTGCCGTGGGCTACCTGGTGGGCGAGGAAAACCGTGGCCTTGAATACATGTTCATCATGATGAACGCCGCGCGCTACGCCGTGGGCATGCAGGGCATCGCGATTGCCGAGCGCGCCTACCAGAAGGCCGTGCAGTACGCCAAAGACCGCGTGCAAAGCCGCCCCGTGGACGGCAGCATTGCGGCCAGCGCGCCCATCATTCACCACCCGGATGTGAAGCGCATGCTCATGACCATGCGCGGCTACACCGAAGGCTGCCGCGCCATGGCCACCGTGGCTGCCGCCGCGTTCGACGCCGCGCACCACCACCCTGATGCCGACACGCGCAAGCAGAACCAGGCCTTCTACGAATTCATGGTGCCGCTGGTCAAGGGCTACAGCACCGAGATGAGCCAGGAAGTCACCAGCCTGGGCGTGCAGGTGCATGGCGGCATGGGCTTCATCGAAGAGACGGGCGCCGCGCAGTACTACCGCGACGCCAAGATCCTGACCATCTACGAAGGCACCACCGCCATCCAGGCCAACGACCTCGTGGGCCGCAAGACGGCGCGTGACGGCGGCCAGGTGGCCAAGGGCATCGCTGCGCAGATCGAGAAGACCGAAGCAGACCTGCTGGCCAGCGGCACGCCCGCAGCCCTGGCCGTGGCCAAGCGCCTGACGGCGGCGCGCGAGGCGCTGCTCGACGTGATCGACTTCGTGGCCGGCGGCACCAAGGCCCAGCCCAATGCCGTGTTCGCGGGCAGCGTGCCCTACCTGATGCTCGCGGGCAACGTGGTGGCGGGCTGGCAGCTGGCGCGCAGCCTGCTGGTGGCGCAGGACCTGTTGCACAAGGGACAGGACCAAGCCTTCATGCGCGCAAAAATCACCACGGCGCAGTTCTACGCCGACCACATCCTGGTGAAGGCCCCCGGCCTGCGCGACAGCATTGTGGACGGCGCGGCCAGTGTGACCGAGCTGGCACTCGACGCCTTCTGAGGCGCGGTGAGCGAGCTGTGAGGAGACGCATTCCTGCAGTGCAGGAGTGCTATAAAAATCATAGCTGCTAGCGCATGACCATCAGGCGGTAGCAGCCAATTTCATCCTAATCTTTTGTTCTGGAAGTTGTTGCCATGTCCAAACTGCCTCCCGTGCTGCACAACCTGTCGCTGCCCGTCATCGGCTCGCCGCTGTTCATCATCAGCAACCCCAAGCTCGTGATCGAGCAGTGCAAGGCCGGTGTGGTGGGCTCGATGCCCGCGCTCAACGCCCGCCCTGCCGAGCTGCTCGACGAATGGCTGGCCGAGATCACCGAGACCCTGGCGGCCTACAACAAGGCCAACCCCGACAAGCCCGCCGCGCCGTTTGCCATCAACCAAATCGTGCACAAGAGCAACGACCGGCTGGAGCACGACATGCAGGTCTGCGCCAAGTACAAGGTGCCGATCATCATCACGTCGTTGGGTGCGCGCGAAGATGTGAATCAGGCCGTGCACGCCTGGGGCGGCGTGGTGCTGCACGACATCATCAACAACAAGTTCGCGCGCAAGGCGATTGAAAAAGGCGCCGACGGCCTGATCGCCGTGGCCGCAGGTGCGGGCGGCCATGCGGGCGTGAAGAGCCCGTTCGCGCTGATCCAGGAAATCCGCCAGTGGTTTGACGGCCCCGTGGCCCTGAGCGGCTCCATCGCCAGCGGCGACGCCGTGCTGGCGGCGCAGGCCATGGGCGCAGACTTCGGCTACATCGGCTCGGCCTTCATCGCCACGCACGAAGCGCGCGCCAGCGATGCGTACAAGCAGGCCATCGTTGAAGGCAGCTCGGACGACATCGTTTACAGCAACCTGTTCACCGGCGTGCACGGCAACTACCTGGCCCCATCGATCCGTGCGGCGGGCATGGATCCGGACAACCTGCCCGAGTCCGACCCGAGCAAGATGAACTTTGGCGGCGACGCCAAGAAGGCCTGGAAGGACATCTGGGGCTGCGGCCAGGGCATCGGCGCCATCAATGCAGTGACCAGCACGGCCGAGATGGTGGCCAAGCTGCGCCGTGAGTACGAAGCAGCGCGCGCGCGCCTCAAGCTGTGATGCTGCGCTGATTCCTTGTTTTCCAGCCACCACCCATGCCAGTTGCATGGCGCGACGGCGGCCCGAAAGACATCCGCTTCGCCCACCAGGCGCCTGACGCGCACGGTGGGCGAAACCGTTTCTGGCTCCCTCACGCAAGGGCAAACCCCCATAAGCCAGCCTGGGTGGCTGCAGATAATGGTGATGAAAAATAACCAAAGCAAGCCTGCTTTGGTGACGGGTTCAGCACATTCTTTGCAAGGTGGGTGCGCAATGGTTCGTTCTTTTGTGGTGCTGGTGGCGGCGTTGTGCGCTGCGGGGTGGGCCCATGCCCGCAACGAGGGTGTGACGGCCGATGAGATCCGCCTGGGCGCGTCGGCGGTGCTGTCGGGGCCGCTGGGCCCGCAGACGGCGCAGTACGGCGAGGGCTCGCGGCTCATGTTCGACGCTGTGAACGCGCAGGGCGGCGTGCACGGCCGCATGATCCGCTACACCACGCTGGACGATGGTTTTGACCCGCAAAAAGCCGTGGAGAACACCCGGCAGCTGCTGGAGGCCGACAAGGTCTTCATGGTCTACAACAGCACGGGCACGGCGCAGACGGCTGCCATCCTGCCGCTGATCAAGGAGCATCGCACGCTGCTCTTCGGGCCGGTCACGGGCGCCTCGGTGTTCCGCGAGACCTTCAATCCCCACGTATTCCATGTGCGCGCAGGCTATGCCAGCGAGGCGAGCAGGATCGTCTCGCAGATGCAGCAGCAGGGCATCAGCCGGGTGGCAGTTTTTTATCAGGAGGACGGCCTAGGCAAGACCCTGGCGGCCGAGCTGAAGAAAGCGTCGGACGACGAAAAGCTGCCCTTTGTGGCCGAGATCAAGGTAGACCCCAAGCAGCCTGACTTTGCGGCCGCAGCAGCTGCCACCGAAAAGGCGCAGCCGCAGGCCGTGATCGTGGCCACAGCGGGCACCACCTTTACCCACTACATCAAGGCCGTGCAGGCCACGGCCGCGCGGCCTGCCTACTATGGGTTCTCGGTCGCCAGCCTCGATGTGATCAACCGCGAACTCAAGGACAAGGCGCGCGGCATCATCCTCGCGCAGATCATGCCGTCCCTGCGCAACGCCACCATCCCGGTGGTGGCCGAGTACCTGAACCTGCTGCGCGCCAAGTCGCCCAATGCGCAGCCTTCTGCGTCGCAGTTCGAAGGTTTTGTGCACGCGCGGCTGCTGGTGGAGGGCCTGCGGCGCACCGGGCGCAACCTGACCACCGAATCGTTCACCAAGACCATGGAAGACGCGGGCGAAATTTCTTTTGGCCGTTTCAGCGTGAAGTATTCGCCCAAGAGCCACAACGGCTCCACCTATGTGGAGCTGGCGATCGTGGATGCGGAAGGCAGCCTGCGGTACTGAGCCCGGAAGGGGCGTGGCCGTGTGAGGCACAAGCGGGTGTCGCCACCGGCGCAGGGCGGCCACCCCCAAACCCTGCCGACAGGAGACAATAGAGGTTTTTGCCCGCTGGTGCGGCCCCCGGGGCACAGGCTTGGCCCAGGCTCTGCCCCCACACCAGCGCATCTACCGACCCCGCGCAGCCATGTCGTCTTCTCCATCCCGCACGCCCCTGATCGACATGGTCAAGGGCATGGCGTGCATCACCATCGTCTGGCACCACCTGGCCTTTTATGGCCCGATGTCCGACATCGCCCAGCCCCTGGCCCCGGCGCTGATGCCCTGGCTGTATGACTACGGGCGCATGGCGGTGCAGGTGTTTCTGGTGCTGGGTGGCTACCTGGCCGCTGCCAGTCTGGCGCCCCAGGGCGTGGCACGGTTCGACCATGCGGGCCATGTGGTGGCCAAGCGATTCGTGCGGCTGGTGGTGCCCTACGCGGTGGCGCTGCTGCTGACGGTGGTGGTGGCCGCCCTGGTGCGGCCCTGGATGCAACACCCTTCGGTGCCTGATGAACCCACCCTGTCGCAATTGCTGGCCAACGCCCTGCTGCTGCAGGACATCGTGGGTGAAGGCGCCCTGTCGGCCGGGGTCTGGTACGTGGCCATCGACTTCCAGCTGTTTGCATTGAGCGTGCTGGTCTGGGCGGGCGTTCGGGCCTTGCCAGGCGCGTGGGCCCGGCGGCACAGGGTGGTGCTGGCCCGGGTGACCATCGTGGCTGGTGTGGCCGCGTCGCTGTGGGTGTTCAACCGCATGGCCGGGCTCGATATGTGGGCGATTTATTTCTTGGGTGCTTATGGCCTGGGCATGCTGGCCTTCTGGGCTGTGCGCTCGGCCGACCCGGCGGGGTGGCTGAGTGCCATCGTGCTGCTGGGCGGGGTGGCCCTGGCGCTGGACTTCCGGGGCCGCATCCTGGTGGCGCTGGTCACGGCACTGTGCCTGGTGGCGGCGCTGCGGTCCGAGCGTGTGCGTGCCTGGGGCGGTTTTGACCCCCTGGTGCGGGTGGGGCAGATGTCCTACTCGGTCTTCCTTGTGCACTTTGCCGTGTGTTTGCTGGTCAACGGCGTGGTCAGCCACCTGTGGCCTGCGTCGCCGCTGCCCAATGCGCTGGGCATGCTGCTGGCGTTTGGGTTGTCCCTCGCCGCCGGGCGCCTGCTGTACCTGCGGGTGGAGCAGCATGTGCCCACCTGGTCCACCGCCCTGCGCTGGCAAGCGGGGCTGGTGGGGGCGGGCATGCTGGTGGCCGTGTCCAGCAACTGGGGCTGACCCCTCGCTGCATTACCACCGTCGCTGGAGCGGGGCACGGGCGGTGGAGCGGTTCAAGGGCGCTGCAGCTTGCGCTCGCGCCGCTTGCGCTGCCGGTCCAGAAACCAGGCCATGAAGGGCAGGATCAGCATCGAGCCCGGAATCACCCAGATGAACAGGTAGGGGCTGACGGACGATGCGGACCGCATCACATCGCGCAGGTGGGTGCGCTCATCGGCCGTCCAGTTGCCCTGGCGGCGCTGCTGCACGAGCCATACCACCGATCCCTTCATGGTCGCCATCTCGCGCTTGAGGCGGCTTTTTTCGCGGCTGTTGCCCGCGAGGAACGAGCAGAACCACTCGGGGGCCCGCTCCATGCGGCTTTGGAAGGCGATGGTGGAGTCCGGGTCGAACTGGTCGATGGACGGTGGCAGGTCTTGCGCGTGCGGCGGGGGCGGTGTGGTCATGGCGGCTGCCATTGTCGCGGCTCATGGCGCTTTGCACCACCCCGATCCATGGCCCCCACGCCATCCAGACGGGGTCAATAGGAACAGACGGCGCTCAGCGCTCCAGGAGGCTCCTGCTACCCCATAACCTCAGAAACTGACGCGCCCAAAGGCCAGGGCAGCCAAGCAAGGGCCGCCCCGCAGCGAGGGCTGCGTCCCCCTGCCCGCAGCGCGCAGCGCTGCGAGAGCGGGGGGAAGCGGCGCAGCCGCTCAGGGGGGTGTTCCGAATTCAGCGGTGCAGCTCGCCCGCGCTTTCAGGCTGGTACAGGATGTCCTTCACCCGCACCGTCATCGACTTGCCACCCGGCCCGGGCCAGGCCAGTTCGTCGCCCACCGCCAGGCCCAGCAGGGCGCTGCCCACGGGCGCAAAGATCGAGATGCGGTCGGCGGTGCCATCGGCGTCGCGGGGGTAGACCAGCGTGAGGCAGAACTCCTTGCCCGTCTCCAGGATGGAGAACTGCACGGTGGAGTTCATGGTCACCACGTTGGGTGGAATCTCTTCGGGCGGCACCACGTCCGCCCGGTCGAGCTCTGCCTGCAGATCCGCCTTGCCAGGAAAGACGCTGGCCGGGATCGCGGCCAGCAGGGCTTCGATGCGGTCAACGTCGAGTGACGACAGGATGATCTGGGGCTTGCGCGCCATGGCAGTACCTCTGGGATGGTTGTGACAAAGCGCGGGACTGTAGACCATCGCGAATCTCGCACTGCCGTGCGCGGGCATTCACAGCGCCCCGCGCCGCCCTTAATCCCCCGTGATGTTGCGCGCCTTGATCAGCGCACCAAACCGCGTGCTGTCGATAGAGGCGCGCGCATGGAAGTCGGCCGGTGACATCGGCGCGGGCACGCCGCCCAGCGCTGTGATGCGTTCCTTCACGGCCGGGGTGGCCAGCACCTTGTTGATCTCGCGGTTCAGGCGCGCCACCACCTCGGGCGGCGTGCCGGCAGGAGCGTAAAAGCCAAACCACGTGTCGGCATCGAACCCCTTGAGGCCCACCTCGTCGAGAGTGGGCACATCGGGGAACAGGGGCGAGCGCTTGGCGCTGCCCACGGCCAGCAGGCGCAGCTTGCCCGCCTTCACGTGCTGCAGGCCGATGCCGGGATCGAACATGAAGTCCACCTGCCCGCCCAGCAGGTCCTGCATGGCGGGGGCCGCGCCCCGGTAGGGCACGTGCACGGCGAACACATGGGCCTGGGCCTTGAGCATCTCGGCCGCCAGGTGCGGCGAGCTGCCGTTGCCTGGCGTGCCAAAACTCAGCTTGCCGGGATGGGCCTTGAGGTACTGCATGAACTCCTGGATGGTGTTGACCGGCAGCGTGGGCCGGACCTCCAGGAACACCAGCACACGCGCAGCCGCAGCCACAGGCACCAGGTCCTTGGCGGGGTCGAACGGCATCTTGGGATACAGGTGCGGGTTGACCGACACCATGCCGCCCGAGCTCATGAGCAGCGTGTAGCCATCGGCGGGCGACTTGGCCACTGCCTCGCCGCCGATGTTGCCGCCTGCGCCACCCCGGTTCTCGACCACCACGGGCTGGCCCAGCGCCGTCTGCAGCGGCACTGTCACGGCCCGCGCGATCTGGTCGGCCGCGCCGCCCGCGGGGAAGTTCACGATCACCTTGATGGGCTTGCCGGGCCAGGCTTCGGTCTGGGCCTGCGCGGGTTGCAAGTGCAGCAACAGGCCGAAGGCCGCGCCCGCCAGGGCCAGCGCGCCCAGGAGGCGGCGTTGGGTGCGAAGGGGATAGGAAGAATGCATGTGTGTCTCCGTTAGGGCCCGGGTGTGCCGGGTCTTGTGCAATGAATCAAAAAAGCAGGCGGGCGACAGGTGCCGCGCCAGTGTGCAGGCTCCGCCTCTCAGGCCACATCCACCTCCACCAGCAAGGCGCGCGGATGCGCCAGCGCGTTGCGCAGCACCGGCGCCAACTGGCGGGCATCGCTCACGCGCACAGCCTCGCAGCCCTGGCCGCGCGCAAGGGCCAGAAAGTCGAGATCGGGCAGGTCGGTGCCTTCCAGCTTGTCGCCTTCATGAAAACCGAAGGTGGGCGCGAACTCCTGCAGGGCTGCGTAGCGGCGGTTCTTGAGGATGATGAAGGTGATGGGCAGTTGCAGCTGCGCTGCACTCCACAGCGCCTGGATGGAGTACATCGCCGAGCCGTCGCCAATCAGCCCGATGACCTTGCGGTCGGGCTTGGCCAGCGCCACGCCCACCGCAGCAGGCAGGCCGTAGCCCAGGCCGCCGCTGCACATGGTGTAGAAGGTCTCGCTCTGCAGAATGGGCAGATAGGCATGCATGGCCGCGCGCGAGCTGGGCGCCTCTTCCACCACGATGGAGGCCGCATCGCGCACCTCGGCCAAGGTCTGCATCACATAGGGCACGCTCATCAGGGCGCCGGGCTCTGAGGGTTCGACGCGAGACCGCGCGGCACGGGGTGGGGGCAGGGCGCGCGCCGCAGGCGCGTGGCGTGCCAGCAGGTCCTGCACGCCCAGGCGCACGCTGCCCACGGCCGAGGTGCCCTCGGGCGTCCAGGCTGCTGTGCCCGGGTCGTCGATCAGCTGCGCCAGCTGCGCGCCCGGCGGCACGTGGGGGCCAAAGCCTTCCACGTGGTACGTGAAGGCGGCGGCGCCCAGCGCAAACACCAGGTCGTGCCCGCCGAGCAGCGCCACGATCTTCTCGCGCATGGCGGGCAGCACGCCTGCAAACAAGCGGTGGTCCTGTGGAAAGCCACAGCGGCCGGACATGGGTGCAATCCACACGGCGGCGTTGTGCCGCTCGGCCAGGGCCAGCACATCGTCCCAGGCGCGGTCGCGGTCCACCGCGGCGCCCACCACGAAGGCGGGGCGCTGCGCGGCATCCAGCGCATCGCCAATGGCCTGAAGCACGCGGGGCTCGGGCCGCGACTCGGTGCTCACGGTGCGGGCCTGCACGGGCTCGCAGGGCTTGTCCCAGTCGTCGGCGGGGATAGAGACCAGCACCGGCCCACGCGGCTGTTGCATGGCGATGTAGTAGGCGCGCGCGATGGCCAGGGGCACGTCTTCGGCGCGGGCGGGCTCGATGCTCCATTTCACATAAGGCTTGGGCAGCTCGGTGGCCTGGCCCGAGAAAAGGAACGGGTCGAACGGCAGGATGGACCGCGCCTGCTGCCCGGCGGTGATGACCATGGGCGTGCGGTTTTTGTGCGCCGTGAAGATGTTGCCCATGGCATGGCCCACGCCTGCAGCCGAGTGCAGGTTCACAAAGGCCGCGTTATGCGTGGCCTGGGCATAGCCATCGGCCATGCCCACCACCACCGATTCCTGCAGGCCGAGGATGTAGCGGAAGTCCGGGGGGAAGTCGAGGAACAGCGGCAGCTCGGTGGAGCCGGGGTTGCCGAAGATGGTGTCTATGTGAAAGCCGCGCAGCAGGTCGAGCACGGCCTCGCGCACGGTGGGCAGATGGGGGTCTTGTGAAGGCATTGCGCCATCTTCGGGGCACGCCAGTCATCCATCAATACAATGAAATGACTAAGCGGTATTCATCCAATGCATATCAAGGACATTGACCTCAACCTGCTGCGCCTGTTTGATGCCGTCTACCGCACGCGCAGCGTGAGCCGCGCCGCTGACCTGCTGGACCTGACGCAGCCTGCCGCCAGCCAGGCACTCACGCGCCTGCGCCTGCTCATCAAAGACCCGCTGTTTGTGCGCGCAGGCGGCGGCGTGCAGCCCACGCCCAAGGCCGACCGGCTGGCCAACGCCGTGCGCAGCGCCCTGGGCCTGCTGGAAGAGGCACTCAACGAATCCGCCCAGTTCGAGCCGCTGCAGTCGCACAAGGTCTTTCGCATCCACATGAGCGACATTGGCGAGGGCCGTTTTCTGCCCGACCTGATGGTGGCGCTGCAGCACCAGGCGCCCGGCGTGCGGCTGGAGACGCTGCCCGTGCCGCGCCACGAGATCCCACAGCGGCTGGACAGCGGCGCCATCGACTTCGCTTTCGGCTTTTTGCCCACGGTGAAGGACACGCAGCGCGTGCAGCTCCTCCACGACCGCTACGTGGTGCTGCTGCGCGCAGGCCACCCCTTTGCCGCCACCCGGCGCAGCGGCCCGGTGCTGCTGGGTGCCCTGCGGCAACTGGAGTTTGTGGCCGTGCGCGCCCACTCCGACACCTTGCGCATCCTGGAGATGCAGCAGCTGCAGGACCGCATCCGCCTGACCACCGAACACTTCATGGTGCTGCCCGCCATCGTGCGCGCCACAGACCTGGCCGTGGTCATGCCCCGCAACATTGCGCGCACCTTTGCCGCCGATGGCGGCTACACCCTGATCGAGCCCGCGCTGCCGCTGCGCGACTTCACTGTGTCGCTGCACTGGAGCCGCCGGTTTGAAAGCGACCCCGGCAACCAGTGGATGCGCGGCCTGATCGAGCAGTTGTTCAAGGAGTGAAATGACCCGCTGGCTTGCGTGCGCTGGGTGCGCTGGGTGCGCTGAGCGCGGGCTGAGCAAACGATGCGCGCGTCGTCAAAAAACTGTATATTTATACAGTTATGCCGCGCACCTTCACGGACTCCTCCGACATCCCCGCGCCGCCCGAAGAGGTCCGCATTCCCTTGCAGGCCATTCGCGGCCGGGGTGCGGCCACGGCCATGGCGCACCGGTTTGCGCGCGACACGCGTGAGGTGGCCGACGACGGCTGGGGCCCACCGCCTGGAGACGATGATGGGGCAGGCTATGCCCCAGCCAACCCCGCCGCGACCCATGCTGCCACCCGCGTGCACCTCGAAACCGCGCGCAGCGCCATCTGCGCCAACGATTCACCCGACATCTTTTTCGAACTCTCGGTCAACCCCTACCGGGGTTGCGAGCACGGCTGCATCTACTGCTACGCCCGGCCCACGCACAGCTACCTCAACTTCTCGCCCGGGCTGGACTTTGAAACGCAGATCGTCGCCAAACACAACATCGCCAGCGTGTTGCGGGCCGAACTGGCCCAGCCGCGCTATGTGCCGCGCCTCTTGAACATCGGCTCCGCCACCGACTGCTACCAGCCCGTGGAGCGCGAGCTCAAGCTCACCCGCAGCGTGATCGAGGTGATGCGCGACGCGCGCCACCCGTTTTCGCTCATCACCAAGTCCGGCGGCGTAGAGCGTGACCTGGACCTGCTCGCCCCGCTGGCCGCGCAGCGCCTGGCTGCTGTGTACGTCACCATCACCACGCTCGATGCCGCGCTGGCCCGCCGCATGGAACCCCGCGCCGCCGCGCCCCACCGGCGCCTGCGCACCATCCGCGCGCTGGCCGAGGCGGGTGTGCCCGTGGGCGTGAGCGTGGCGCCGCAGATCCCCTTCATCACCGAAGACATGGAGCAGGTGCTGGAGGCCGCACGCGACGCGGGTGCGCGCAGTGCCTTCTACACCGTGCTGCGTCTGCCGTGGGAGCTGGACGCGCTATTCCGCGAATGGCTGCAGGTGCACTACCCCCAGCGCGCCGCGCGCGTGATGGCCCGGGTGCAAGACCTGCACCACCTCAGCGACGCCGAGCGCCGCGCAGGCAAAACCTACAACAGCGACTTCGCCACCCGCATGAAAGGCACCGGCCTGTGGGCCGACCTGGTTCGCCAGCGTTTTGCCACCACCTGCCGCAGGCTGGGCCTGAACCGCGAACGGGTGGAGCTGGACCTGGGCCAATTCCGCCCCGGTCTGCTGCAAGGGCAAAGCAGCCTGTTCTGATCCGGTTGTATGGTGTTGAGGGGCAAAAATATCAATAAAAATGGCCGCTTCCGCGCGTCCAGTATGCCTTTTTAGCTATTCAAATAGTAGCAATGGTGCAAGGCGCTGCAAGCGCATGCCGGGGGCGGCACGCGGCCTGCGTGCTGCGCGCCCTCACACCGCCCACAGGCTTTGCACCACCTGCGTGTACAGCGGAATGCCCAGCACGATGTTGAGCGGAAACGTCAGCCCCAGCGACAGGCTCACATACAGCGACGGGTCGGCCTCGGGGATGGCATAGCGCACCACGGCGGGCACGGCGATGTACGAGGCACTGGCCGCCAGCACCATCAGCAGCACCGCATCGCCAGCAGGCACTGCCGCCAGCCAGGCCAGCCCCAGCGCCAGCGCGGCGTGGGTGATGGGGCCCAGCACCGCATAGGCCAGCAGCCAGGGCGACTGCTGGCGCACCGCAGGCAGGTTGCGTGCTGTCGAGAGGCCCATGTCCAGCAAGAACAGGCACAACATGCCCTTGAAGAGGTCGCCCGAAAAAGGCTGCATGGCCGCCTTGCCCGCATCGCCCGTCAGCAGGCCGATCAGCATCGCGCCCAGCAGCAGCAACTGCGTGCCATCGGTGAACGACTCGTGCAGGATCTTGCCCACCGACAGGTGCGGGCCGCCCTTGCCACTCACAGGGCTCAGCCCATGCCCACCCAGGGTGGCGGCGCCTGCGCTGGTCATCCCCACCACGGGCGGGGTGCTGGTGGCGGCCAGGGCTTGCTGCTTTTGCCGCAGCGCATTGGCCAGCAGCACCGCCAGGATGATGGCGGGCGACTCCATCAGCGCCATCGCCGCCGCCATGTGGCCGCCGTAGGCGATGTGTTGCGACTCCAGATACTGCGTGGCCGTCACGAACGTCACCGCGCTCACCGATCCATAGGTGGCTGCCACCGCCGCCGCATTGAAACCCGACAGCACCCGTCGCAGCAGCGCATAGCCCACCAGCGGCACCACGATGGCCAGCAGCACCGCCAGCCCCAGGCTGGTGGCCACGCTGGGCGTGAAGCCCGACGCCGCCAGCGCAAACCCGCCCTTGAGGCCCAGCGCCATCAACAGGTAAATCGACAAAAACTTCGATATCGCCGCAGGCATCTCCAGGTTGGAACGGACCAGGCCCGCAAACACCCCCAGGGCAAAAAACAAGATCGCAGGGTCCAACAGGCTTTGCATCATTTACTCCTTTTGCGGCGATGGTAGGCAGCGCAGGGTGCAAAGTAAAATCGATTCGAATGTGGCTATCTATAGATAAAACTCTATGAACATCACCTTCCGCCAGCTGCGGCTTTTTCTGGCGCTGGCCGAAACCGGCAGCGTCAGCGCCGCCGCCCGCGTCATGCACGTCACCCAGCCCACTGCCTCCATGCAGCTGCGCGAGGTGACCCAGGCCGTGGGCCTGCCGCTGTACGAAGTCATCTCGCGCCGCGTGCACCTCACCGAGGCGGGGCATGCACTGGCCCGCACCGCGCGCGCCATTGCGGGCGAATGGGATGCCTTTGAGCAGCGCGTGTCGGGCGCCAAGGGACTCACCAGCGGGCGCCTCAAGGTGGCTGTGGTCAGCACCGCCAAGTACTTTGTGCCGCGCCTGCTGGGCAGCTTTTGCAAGCTGCACCCGCAGATCGACATCTCGCTGGAGGTGCTCAACCGCGACCACGTCATCAGCCGGCTGCGCAGCAACCTGGACGACCTCTACGTCATGTCCATGCCGCCCGCCGATTTGCCGCTGGAGGACCACATCCTCATGCCCAACCCGCTGGTCGTCATCGCCGCCGCAGGCCACCCACTCGCCCCCAAAAAGCGCGTCAAGCTCACGCAATTGCAGGCCGAGCGTTTCATCCTGCGCGAAAAAGGCTCTGGCACCCGCATGGCCACCGACGCGCACCTGCACCAGCTCGGTTTTGCCCCCGCCGCTGTGCTGGAGCTGGGCAGCAACGAGGCCATCAAGGAATCGGTGGAAGGCCAGCTGGGCGTGTCCATCGTCTCGCGCCACGCGCTGGGCGCGCACCACGAAGGCCTGGCGGTGCTCAACGTGGTGGGTTTCCCCATCCAGTCGCAATGGCACCTGGTGTGGCCCAAGGGCAAGCAGCTGTCACCGATTGCGGAGGTGTTTCGCGGGCATTTGATGGGGGAGGTAGAGAGGTGGATGGAAGGGCGGTGACGGGGCTGCGCGGCTGCATCACCGACGTGGTGCCCTCAGAGCTGCTGCCGCTTTCACCGAAAGGCGTTGCGAGCCAGGCTTGGGTTCTGGCAGATCGCGGTCCAGCAGGCAGTTGATAAAAGCCGTCAATGCCGGTGACGGATGGCGGCGGTTGGAGTAGTACAAAAACAGCCCCGGCTTTGCCACCGTCCAGTCGGCCAGCACCGGCACCAGCCGCCCCTGGCCGATGTGCTCGTCCACATGCTCCCGGTCAAACGCATAGGCGATGCCCAGCCCTTGCAGTGCCGCAGCCACGCCGATGTCTGAGTGGTTGGTTACCAGCGGTCCTTCGGCGGCAATCTCCACCCGCTTGCCTTTTTTCTCAAACTCCCAGCGGTAGGTTCGGCCATCCACCTGCAGCCGCCAGTTGATGCACGCGTGGCCGTGCAGGTCGGCGGGCGCCTTGGGCGTGCCGCGCTGCGCCAGGTAGGCGGGCGAGGCCACGGCAATCATCTTCACGTCCGGCGTCAGGCGCACGGCGATCATGTCTTTTTCCAGCCGCCCGCCCACGCGAATGCCCGCATCAAAGCGGCCCGCCACGATGTCGCTCAGCCCGTCGTCCACCACGATGTCCAGCACCACACCCGGGTGGGCCTGGTGGAACCGCCCAAGCCGTGGCGCAATGACCTGTGTGGCCGCCATGCCCAGCGTGTTGATGCGCAGCGTGCCCCCCATCTGGCCCGCCGCCGCACTGGCCTCGGCCACTGCATCGGCCATGTCCCTGAACAGCGGCGCGATGCGTGCATACAGCTGCGCGCCCGTGGCCGTGGGCGCCACGCTGCGCGTGGTGCGGTTGAGCAGCCGCGCGCCCAGGCGGGCCTCCAGCTGGCGGATCGTCTGGCTCAGCGCCGACGGCGACAGCCCCAAGTGCTCTGCCGCACGCGCAAAGCTTGCACGTTCAACCACGGCGGCAAACGCCTTCAGCTCCGCAAAGTCCGATCCGCGCATTGTGTATTGCTTTCTACATAGCCTATTCAAATTCTAGGCCATTCACTTATTGGTGATGCGGGCGCATCCTGACGGCTCCACCAACAGATTGACCCATCCAAGGAGATCGTCACCATGACCCCTTTGAACCTTCCCGAACCCATTGCCGCCTACTTTGCAGCGGACCGACAAAAGAACGCCGAAGCCGTTGCCCGGTGCTTCACGGCGCACGCCGTCGTCAAGGACGAGGGGCACACCCATTCCGGCACCGACGCCATCAAGGCGTGGAAGGCCGCCGCATCGACGAAGTACACGTACACCACCGAACCCTTTGCGCTGCAGCAGGACGACGGCCACCAGGTCGTCACCAGCCAGGTTGAGGGCAACTTCCCCGGCAGCCCAGTCGATCTGCGCTACCGCTTTCGCTTGGAACGCGGCCTGATTGCGTCGCTGGAGATCACCGTATGAGCTTCGACCTTCAACTGCGCGGCCAGCGCGCACTCGTCACGGGCGGCACCAAAGGCGTGGGCGCTGCAGTGGTGCAGGCTTTGGTGGACGCTGGTGTGCAGGTGATGGCCACCGCGCGCTCCGCCCCAGCGCACCCGATTGGCGGCGTGTTGTACGTGCCCGCCGACGTCTCAACCGCCGAGGGCGCTGCACAGGTCGCGCAGACCGTGTTTGCACACTGGGGCGGGGTGGACATTCTGGTCAACGTGGTGGGCGGCTCCAGCGCGCCCGGCGGGGGCTTTGCAGCGCTGGACGATGCGCAGTGGTTCAACGAACTGAACCAGAACCTCATGCCCGCCGTGCGCCTGGACCGCGCTTTGTTGCCCGCCATGCTGGCCCAGGGCGCGGGCGTCATCGTCCACGTCAGCTCCATCCAGCGCGTGCTGCCGCTGCCCGAGTCCACCACCGCCTACGCTGCGGCCAAGGCGGCCCTGTCCACTTACAGCAAGGCGTTGTCGAAAGAGGTCACGCCACAAGGCGTTCGCGTGCTGAGCGTCTCGCCCGGCTGGGTCGAAACCGAAGCCTCCGTCGCCCTGGCCGAGCGTGTGGCCACGCAGGCGGGCACGGACTACGAAGGCGGCAAGCAGATCATCATGCAGTCGCTGGGCGGCATCCCGCTGGGCCGCCCTGCCAGACCGCAAGAGGTGGCCGACCTGATCACGTTTTTGGTGTCACCGCGTGCGGGCGCGATATCGGGCTCGGAGCATGTGATTGATGGTGGCACGGTACCGACGGTTTAGAGGCACAGCAATGCGGCTTTTCACATGAGCCCTCGTGGAACGCCGCGAACTGACACCCGGTTGAGCTGCGGTCCGTCTTACCGCACTCCTGCCAGGCCCCCGCCGCCGACAGCCCGCGTTATGGGGCAGTTGATGACGATATCGGTGACTTCGAGCGAGACCAGGCCTTTTTCCTCGGCTGCCAATAGCTCCTCCTCCGATGTCAGCTCGGGCCCGGGATGGGGTGCCGTTCTCGTCACCAGGACGAGGCGCCACAGCGGGCTGTAGCTTCGGTCCGTGTTCGCCGCGCCCACGGGACGTGGCGCAGATTGAAAGATGCTGATCTGTTCGCCCTGAGGAAATTTGTACACCCGCTCCAGCACTGAGGGGCGCGCGGCGATGGCGTCGCGCAGGCGAGGGACGTGGTTCACACCGGCGGCCTCTGCCATGGCGCCGTCCGAGATGTCTGTCGTGATGTACTCCACCTGTCGCCCGTCAACCCAGGCACGGTGCAGCGGAAGTACCGTTTCTGTCCGTCCGGCATCAAAACGGGGCCCCGCGCATCCGATGAGCAGAACCACGGATGCAACGGCGATGGTGAGACGAATCAAGTGCGACACTCCTTGTGATGCTGAGCGTTGATCTGAGTAGCAGGTGGCGGCTGACCGACCTGAGTCGGCTCGCGTGACGGATTGGAGTGCTGGCGCATGGTGCTGCCATTTTTGCCCAATCGACCTCTGATACCAAGAAGCAAAAAGCCGCAGCGAGCGGATCCAATCGGTGGGCTGAGGCTGCTGCATCCCCCTCATAGGGCCTGCCTAAACCAGCACATCCCGAACAGCCACGTCCTTGTCAAACTGCGCCTTGGCAAACGGGCACAGCGGGACCACCTTGGTGCTTGTGGCCCTGGCCCATTGGACCAGTGCGTCGAGCAGCGCGCGTCCGACACCCTGGCCACTGAACGATGCATCCACCTCGGTGTGGTCCACGATGACCATCGTGGCGTTGGTGCGGCTATAGGTCATCTCGGCCAGGCGTTGGCCGTTGTGCTCGATGTAGAACGCACCTTTGGCGTCCTGTTCCTGGTGGTGAATGGTGTGTGGCATGGTGGGGCGCAAAGGGGTCTGCGTCAGAGTATGGTGCATCAGGTGCATCAGCGGCGGCCCGGCCTTGCCTGGCGGGGCGTGCTCCATCGGCCTGGGGCGCCTACTGGACTTGGAATGCCTCCGACAGAAACTCTGCCGTGGCGCGCACCCGTGCCGTGCGTTGCAGGTCGGGGTGCATGACTTGCCAGACCTCGTAGTCGGTCGCCCGGCGGCGCTCGGGCCAGATGCGCACCAGGCCTTCGCGCTCCCCCATCCACACCGGCATTTCACCCAGGCCAATGCCCGCCGCCACGCCCTTGCGCACCAGAAGGCTGGAGCGCACGGCCAGCGCGATCCGGGCCTGGCGCGCAGGCAAGCCCGCCATGGTGAGAAACGCTTTGTGCTCCAGGTAGGGCGCGTAGGCCACCAGGTGGTGGCCGCGCAGTTCGTCATCGGGCTCGGGTACGCCAAAACGCTCGACATAGTCCGCGCTGGCGAACAGGCCCACGGGCCACGATGCCACGCGGCGCACCACCAGGTCGGCGGCCTCTGGCCGCACGTTGCGGAATGCGATGTCCACCTGGCGGCGGCTGAGGCTGAGTAACTGGGTAGACACCTCCAGGTCCACTCGGATGTGGGGCCAATTCTGCTGCAGGCGCTCGATGGCGGGCATCAGCAGGTCGATGGCGATGGAGTCAGTGCTGGTAACGCGCACCAGGCCGCCCGGGCTGGTGTCCTGGCCCTCGATGCGGGTGCGCAGGTCCAGGGCCGCGCCTTCCATGCGGCGTGCGGCGGCCAGCGCTGTCTCGCCCGCAGCGGTGAGTAGGTAGCCGTCCTTGGCGCGCAGGAAGAGCTTGGTGCCCAGCTCGGCCTCCAGCGCATTCAGCCGCCGCCCGACGGTGGCCTGGTCCACCCCCAGGCTGCGCGCAGCGGCGCGCAAGGAGGGCGCGCGGGTCAGGGCGAGAAAAATGCGTGTGTCGTCCCAGTTCATGGTCGTATGGAGGTCGTAGACGAAGGCTGAGTGTGATGCAGATTTGCATCGCCGTAGAGCGAAATTGCTGCGTTTAAAGCACCATACGGAGCCCTATCCTTGAAGGCATTCAAGTCAATGCCTGAGGAGCAAACCCTATGTCGATACCTATGACCGCACCGCCCATTACCGAACAGCCCGCAACCACCCCACGCACCATGCAAGCTGTCGTGTTCGATGACTTCGGCGGCCCCGAGGTGCTGGTGGCGCGCGAGATCCCCGTCCCCGCGGTGCGCCCGCACGACCTGCTGGTGCGCAACGCCTCCATCGGCGTCAACCGGGCCGACCTGTTGCATCGCAAGGGGGCCTACGGCCGTGCCTACTTTGGCGATGCCGACACCATGGGGCTGGAGATTGCGGGCACCGTCGTCGCCATGGGGCGCGAGGTGCAGGGCTTTGCCGTGGGCGACCGTGTGATGGGCATCGTGGGCGGCGGGGCGTACGCCGAGCTGTCGCGCATCGACCACCGCATGGCCATGCCGGTGCCTGCGGGCATGGACTTGGTGGCCGCTGGCGCCGTGGCCGAGGTGTTTGTGACGGCGCACGAGGCGATGTTCCACCTGGCGCGCCTGCACGCGGGCGAGTCGGTGCTGATCCATGCCGCAGCGGGCGGCGTGGGGTCAGCCGCCGTGCAACTGGCCCATGCGGCGGGAGCGCGCGTGTTCGCCACGGCCGGGGGCGACAAGCGTGGCGCCGTGCTGGGCTGCGGGGCTGATGTGTTCATCGACTACCGCAGCGAAGACTTTCAGGCGGTGGTGGCGCAGGCCACGCAGGGCCGGGGCGTGGATGTGGTGATCGACTTCATCGGGGCTCCGTACCTGCAGCGCAACGTGCGGTCGCTGGCCGACGGCGGGCGCCTGGTGTCGGTGGGGCTGCTGGGCGGTGCGCAGGGTGCGGAGCTACCCATGGATGTGGTGCTGTATCGCCACCTGCAGATTTTTGGCACCGTGATGAAGTCCCGCCCGCCCGAGGTCAAGCAGGCCATGGTGCAGCGGTTTGCGCGGCAGTGGCTGCCGGCCTTGGCCGCCGGAGTGATCCGGCCGGTGATCGACAGCACGTTTGCACTGGCCGATGCCGCACAGGCCCATCGGCGCATGGAGTCTGGCGCCAGCATCGGCAAGATCCTGTTGCTGCCCGAGGCGCGCTGAGCGGGCAGTGCGTAGCGCCCATCGCCCAGTACCCAGCTTTAGGCCCACCTCAGTCTGCTGCGGCCGGCTTGCGGCACGCGGCAAACATGTCCAGCTCGGTGTTGTACGCCTCGGTCTTCACATCCATCAGGCCCAGCACCGAGTGGAAGTAGTGGTCGTGCGTGATGCGACGCTCGCCCAGGTCTTGCTGCAGGCAGCCCGTGGTGAGGTGGGTGCGGGCTTGCATGGCGGGTGACAGCCAGGTGATCCAGGGCACGTGTTTTTGCACGTCGGGCGCAATGGAGTAGGGCAGGCCGTGCAGGTAGATGTTGTTCTCCCCCAGCGACTCGCCATGGTCTGCTACGTAAATCATAGCTGTCTGGGCATGTTGTTCCTGCGCTCCCAGCCATTGGAGCACTGAATCGAGGAAATGGTCGGTCTCGACGATGCTGTTGTCGTAAGCGTTGACCACCTGCTCGCGCTGGCATTCCTGCAGCGCGGTAGAGGTGCACTCGGGGCCGAACTTCTTGTTCTCGGGGGCGGAGCGCTTGTAGTACGCGGGGCCGTGGCTGCCCATCTGGTGCATGACCACCACGGTGCCGCGCTGGCGTTGCTCTGCGGGCAGGGCGGCAATCTGGGCGTCCAGGTCCTTGAGCATCACGCGGTCCAGGCACTCGCCGCCAGCGCACAGCGCGGGGTCCTTCAGGGTGCTGGTGATGGTCTCGCCAACGCGGTCGCACACGCCCTTGCAGCCTGCCTGGTTGTCCACCCACAGCACGGCCAGGCCGGCGTGGTGCAGCACGTCGATCAGGCTTTCGTAGTTGGCCGAGCGGACCTCGTAGCCTGTGCGGCCCAGGTGCGAATACATGCAGGGTACCGACGCGGCGGTGCTGGTGCCGCAGGACCAGGCATTGCGTGCGCTCACCAGGTCCTTGCGGGCCGACAGGCGGGGCGTGGTGTCGCGCTCATAGCCGTTCAGGCCAAAGTTGCCGCTGCGGCCTGTCTCGCCCAGCACCAGCACCAGCAGAGGAGGCTTGGCCTGGCTGGCGTAGCTCACGCCCAGCTGGGCGTCGCGCCCCAGGGGCAGGATTTTGCTGGTGTCCATGCGCAGGGGCTTGGAGGCGATATTGCCCAGCGCGTACACGCTGTTGAGCGGGTTGATCAGGTAGCGCAGCTTGGTGTGGTTGCGCATGGTCGATGCAAAGTCCTGAAACACCAGCAGCAGGCACACCACGATGACGGCAATGGCGCCCGCCAGCAGCAGCCCGTTGTGCGCCACATGGCGCAGGGCCGTGAGGCGCTGCACGGGGCGGCGGTACAGCCACAGCAACGGCGGCGCAGCCAGGATGAGCACTGTGCCCAGCATGCGCAGGTTGAGCAGGTCGCCAGCTTCCTTCACGTCGGTCTGCATCACATTGACCAGCATGCTGGCGTCGATGGCGATGCCGTAGGCCAGCATGAAGTACGCGCCAAATGCGGCCATCAGCACCAGCACCAGCACGGCGGGTTTGAGCGTCCAGCGCCAGGCCAGCAGGCTCAGCAGCGCCGCATTGCCCGCTGCCACGATGAGCGCAAACGCCAGCGCAAAACCCCAGCCACGCAGGCTGCCCTGGCCGGGCAGTTGGGCCACCTCGCGCCACAGCGGCACGTTGCAGGCCGTGGCCAGCCAGGTGCTGACCAGCACCACCACCCAGGCGGGGTGCAGGGGCACGGGTGGCGCGGGTTGGGTGGCGGTGGGCGGGGCGTGCGGCGCGACGCCTGCAGCCAGGTGGGGGTGCAGCAGGCGCTGCAGGATCAGAGGCATGGGGTGCACTGTGGCGCCCCAGACTTAAGGGCGCATTAACGTGCGGAAGCCCCTGCGGAAGGTGCCGCCACGAGCTGCCGCGCGTGGTGCTGCAGGTGGTCGGCCATGAAGCTCTGCACAAAGTAGTAGCCGTGGTCGTAGCCCGCATGGCGGCGCAGCGCGAGTGGCTGGCCGATGGCGGTGCAGGCGGCTTCGAACAGGTGCGGGTGCAGCTGCTCGGCCAGGAATTTGTCGGCCAGGCCCTGGTCGATGAGGATGCCTGCTGGGTAGGGGGCGACGGGCTGGTGCTGCATGAGCACCGTGGCGTCGTGTTCGATCCAGGTGCTGCGGTCTGGGCCCAGGTAGCCGGTGAAGGCCTTGTCGCCCCAGGGGCACTGGGTGGGGGCGCAGATGGGCGCAAAAGCCGACAGCGACTGGAACCGGCCCGGGTGGCGCAGCGCCAGCGTGAGTGCGCCGTGCCCGCCCATCGAGTGGCCAGTGATGCCCAGGCGGCCGCCGTCAATGGGCAGCTGGGCGGTCACCAGGGGCAGCAGCTCGTCCAGCAGATAGCTTTCCATGCGCCAGTGGGTGCGCCAGGGCGCCTGGGTGGCGTCGAGGTAGAAGCCTGCACCCACGCCAAAGTCCCAGCTCTCGGCCTCGCCCGGCACATTGGCGCCGCGCGGGCTGGTGTCGGGCGCGATGAGGGCCAGGCCCAGCTCGGCAGCCAGGCGCTGGGCGCCCGCCTTGACCATGAAGGTTTCTTCTGTGCAGGTGAGGCCCGCCAGATAGACCACGGCGGGCACGGGGCCCTGCTGCGCCTGGGGCGGCAGGTACACCGCAAACTTCATCGGCAGGCCGATGGTGGTGGAGGCGTGCTGGTAGAAGCGCTGTTCGCCGCCAAAGCAGGCGTGGGCGCTGAGCAGTTCAAATGGCGTGGACATGGCGCTCCGGGCCTTACACGGCGTACTTGACGACCGAGCGGATCGACTTGCCCTCGTGCATCAGGTCAAACGCTTCGTTGATGTCCTTGAGGCCCATGGTGTGGGTCACGAAGGGTTCGAGCTGGATCTTGCCTGCCATTGCGTCTTCGACCATGCCGGGCAGCTCGCTGCGGCCCTTGACGCCGCCAAATGCCGTGCCCAGCCACTTGCGGCCGGTGACGAGCTGGAAGGGGCGGGTGCTGATCTCCTGGCCTGCGCCCGCCACGCCGATGATCACGCTCTGGCCCCAGCCGCGGTGCGCGCATTCGAGCGCAGCGCGCATCACGTTCACGTTGCCGATGCACTCAAAGCTGTGGTCCACGCCCCAGGTCGTCATCTCCACGATGACCTGCTGGATCGGCTTGTCGAAGTCCTTGGGATTCACGCAGTCGGTGGCGCCAAAGGTGCGGGCCAGGTCGAACTTGGAGGGGTTGGTGTCGATGGCGATGATTCGCCCGGCCTTGGCCAACTTGGCGCCCTGGATCACGGCCAGACCAATGCCGCCCAGGCCGAACACGGCCACGGTGTCGCCTTCTTGCACCTTGGCGGTGTTCTTCACGGCGCCCAGGCCCGTGGTCACGCCGCAGCCCAGCAGGCAGACCTGCTCGGGGTTGGCGTTGGGGTTGACCTTGGCGAGCGACACCTCGGCCACCACGGTGTATTCGCTGAAGGTGCTGCAGCCCATGTAGTGGTAAATGGGCTGGCCGTTGTAGCTGAAGCGCGTGGTGCCGTCGGGCATCACACCCTTGCCCTGTGTGGCGCGCACGCTCACGCACAGGTTGGTTTTGCCGCTCTTGCAGAACAGGCATTCGCCGCATTCGGCGGTGTAGAGCGGGATCACATGGTCGCCGGGCTTCACGCTGGTCACGCCTTCGCCCACTTCCACCACGATGCCCGCGCCTTCATGGCCCAGTACCACGGGGAACAGGCCCTCGGGGTCGTCACCGCTCAGGGTGAAGGCGTCGGTGTGGCAGACGCCGGTGTCGGTGATGCGGATCAGCACTTCGCCCTTCTTCGGCGGGGCCACGTCGATTTCGACGATCTGCAGGGGTTCTCCGGCTTTGAAGGCAACGGCGGCGCGGGATTTCATGGGGTGGTCCTTTCGGTGAATGGCTGGAATTGGGGTGAATGGAGTGGGAGCGGTCTATCTATTTGAGGTACGACCGCAGCAAGGCCAGGGTTTCGTCGATCGCCTGCTGCGAGGGGGCGGGCTTCTCTGCCAGCGTCTCGCGCACATGGCTGTCGAGCAGGTCGGCCATCAGCCCGTGCACTGCGCCGCGCATGGCGGCCAGCTGCTGCAGGATGGGGGCGCAGTCGCTGCCCGCCTCCACCGCGCGCTCCAGCGCCTCGGCCTGGCCTTTGATGCGGCGCAGGCGGGTGATGGCGCGTTGCTTGTCTTCGGGGGTGTGGGGCATGGTGGGGCAGTGGCGGGCTGGGGCCGTAGGGCTGCGTGCTGTGGGTGTGGTCTGTGTACTGGGTGGTAGTATAAAAGATGAGCCATTGCTGGTCGCGCGGTAGCCGTATAAAAAACCTTTTAACTAGGGGGGAGTATGTGCATCCTTCGGGGTTTGGCATTGTGTCGCGCCCATGAAAAAAGCCCGCAGGCACAAGGCCTGCGGGCTTTGGGAGGGGCTGACGGCGCGCTGGGCGCCGTGCCAGCGTCAGCGGCTGGCCAGCGGGGGCACGTCGCGGCGCACGGAGCCGGTGAACAGCTGGCGGGGGCGGCCGATCTTGTACTCGGGGTCGCCGATCATTTCGTTCAGCTGGGCGATCCAGCCCACGGTGCGGGCCAGGCTGAAGATGCCGGTGAACAGGTTCACCGGGATGCCGATGGCGCGCTGCACGATGCCGGAGTAGAAGTCCACGTTCGGGTAGAGCTTGCGCTGCACGAAGTAGTCGTCTTCCAGGGCGATCTTTTCCAGTTCCTTGGCCAGCTTGAACAGCGGGTCGTTTTCCAGGCCCAGCTCGGCCAGCACTTCATTGCAAGTCTCTTGCATGAGCTTGGCGCGGGGGTCGTAGTTCTTGTACACGCGGTGGCCAAAGCCCATGAGCTTGACGCCGGAGTTCTTGTCCTTGACCTGCTTGATGAAGTCGCCGATCTTTTCCACGCCGCCTTGGGCCTGGATGTCGTACAGCATGTTGAGAGCTGCTTCGTTGGCGCCACCGTGGGCAGGGCCCCAGAGGCAGGCCACGCCAGCGGCGATGGCTGCGAACGGGTTGGTGCCCGACGAACCGCACAGGCGCACGGTGGAGGTCGAAGCGTTCTGCTCGTGGTCAGCGTGCAGGATGAAGATGCGGTCCAGCGCGCGTTCCAGCACGGGGTTGACCTTGTACTCTTCGCAGGGGGTGCCGAACATCATGCGCAGGAAGTTGCCTGCGTAGGACAGGTTGTTCTGCGGGTACATGTAGGGCTGGCCCATGCCGTACTTGTAGGCCATGGCGACCAGCGTAGGCATCTTGGCGATCAGGCGGATCGCGGCGATCTCACGGTGCTGCGGATTGTTGATGTCCGTGCTGTCGTGGTAGAAGGCCGACAGGGCGCCCACCAGGCCGGTCAGCACAGCCATGGGGTGTGCGTCACGGCGGAAGCCGCGCAGGAAGAACTGCATCTGCTCGTTGACCATGGTGTGGTTGGTCACGCGGCTGGTGAAGTCGGTCTTTTGCGCCACGTTCGGCAGATCGCCGTACAGCAGCAGGTGGCAGGTTTCCAGGAAGTCGCAGTTTTCAGCCAACTGCTCAATGGGGTAGCCACGGTACAGCAGCTCGCCCTTGTCGCCATCGATGTAGGTGATGGCGGACTGGGTGGCTGCCGTGGACAGGAAGCCGGGGTCATAGGTGAACATGCCCGTTTGTGCATACAGCTTGCGGATGTCGATGACATCCGGGCCAATGCTGCCCTGGTAGACCGGCAGGTCCACGCTGGGGCTGCCATTGCTGAATGACAGGGTGGCTTTGTTGTCAGCTAGCTTCATTGTTACTTTCCTTGGGTAGGTTGCCGGGATTCCGGGGGTCGGGCCTTGTTTGTCTCGGGTCTCGTTCAGGGCCTTGGTCGTGCTGCGCCACCGCTGAGCCGCAACATGCCGAGCACCTCACGCACTTCTTCTGTATCCAGTTCGCCTTCGGGTTCGCGGCGCGCAAGCACCAGATCCAGGAGGTCGTTGTCCGCCAGGTCCATCAGCTGGTTCATGCCGTGGGCCTGGCGCCAGGTCAGGCCCGCCCCATGCTTGGCGAAGAAGTTCTCGATGTAGAGATCGTTCTCCAGCAGGCCGCGCCGGCAGCGCCAGTGCAGCTTTGCGCGTTCGCGGTCGTCCAGCAGGTCGCTGGCCGATGGCAGGGCAGGGGTGAGGGCTTCGGACATGGCGGTGGTGCTTGCGAAAAAGGTCAAACGGCGCGGCGCACCATCAGTTCCTTGATCTTGCCAATCGCCATCGTGGGGTTCAGGCCCTTGGGGCACACGTCCACGCAGTTCATGATGGTGTGGCAGCGGAACAGGCGGTACGGGTCTTCCAGGTTATCCAGGCGCGCACCCGTGGCTTCGTCGCGGCTGTCGGCGATGAAGCGGTAGGCCTGCAGCAGGCCGGCAGGGCCCACGAACTTGTCGGGGTTCCACCAGAAGCTGGGGCAGCTCGTGGAGCAGCTGGCGCACAGAATGCACTCGTACAGGCCGTTGAGCTCTTCGCGCTCTTCGGGGCTTTGCAGGCGTTCCTTCTCGGGGGCCAGGTCCTCGGTGATGAGGTAGGGCTTGATCGAGTTGTACTGCTTGAAAAACTGCGTCATGTCCACGATCAGGTCGCGGATCACCGGCAGGCCGGGCAGGGGCTTCAGAACGATGGTGCCCTTGAGGGTGTTCATGTTCGTGAGGCAGGCCAGGCCGTTCTTGCCGTTGATGTTCATGGCGTCCGAGCCGCATACGCCTTCGCGGCACGAACGGCGGAACGACAGGCTGGGGTCTTGCTCCTTGAGCTTGACCAGGGCGTCCAGCAGCATGCGCTCGTGGCCATCGAGTTCGATCTCGATGGTCTGCATGTAGGGCTTGGCGTCCTTGTCCGGGTCGTAGCGGTAGATTTGAAAGGTGCGCTTCATGTTGTTCTTTCGTGAGGCTGCTGGATCTTCAGAACGTACGGACCTTGGGAGGCACGCTGTCCACCGTCAGGGGCTTGAGGTTGACGGGCTTGTAGGTCAGGCTGTTGTTTGCGCTGTGCCACAGGGTGTGCTTCATCCACTCCTTGTCGTTGCGGCCCAGCGGGAACTCGGCGTGGTCGGCAGGGTGTTCGTAGTCGTACACGGTGTGTGCGCCACGGCATTCCTTGCGGGCAGCGGCCGAGGTCATCGTGGCCTGGGCCACTTCGATCAGGTTGTCCACTTCCAGCGCTTCCATGCGGGCCGTGTTCCAGACCTTGGACTTGTCCTTCAGCGTCACGCCGCTCACGCGGTCGCGGATGGCGTTGATCTTGACCACGCCTTCGTCCATGCTGGCCTGCGTACGGAACACGCCGGCGTGTTGCTGCATGCTGGAGCGGATGTCGTTGGCGATGTCTTGCGCGTAGATGCCTTCCTTCGAGTCCTGCAGCTGGTTCAGGCGGGCCAGGGTGCGGTCAGCGCCGTCGGCGGGCACAGGCTTGTGTTCGCCCGATTCCTTGACGAAGTTGACGATGTGCTTGCCGGCCGACTTGCCGAAGACCAGCAGGTCCAGCAGCGAGTTCGTGCCCAGGCGGTTGGCGCCGTGCACCGACACGCAGGAGCATTCGCCCACGGCATAGAGGCCGTTGACGATGTTGTTCTGCTGGCCGTCGTGCACGACCACCTGGCCGTTGATGTTGGTGGGGATGCCACCCATCTGGTAGTGGATGGTGGGCACCACAGGGATCGGTTCCTTGGTGATGTCCACGTTGGCGAAGTTGTGGCCGATCTCTTCCACCGATGGCAGGCGCTTGCGGATGGTGTCCGCGCCCAGGTGGTCCAGTTTCATCAGGATATAGTCCTTGTTCGGACCGCAGCCACGGCCTTCCTTGATTTCCTGGTCCATCGAACGCGACACGAAGTCGCGCGGAGCCAGGTCCTTCAGCGTGGGCGCATAGCGCTCCATGAAGCGTTCGCCATTGCTGTTGAGCAGGATGGCGCCTTCACCGCGGCAGCCTTCGGTCAGCAGCACGCCCGCGCCAGCCACGCCGGTGGGGTGGAACTGCCAGAACTCCATGTCCTGCAGCGGGATGCCGGCACGCGCCGCCATGCCCAGGCCGTCGCCGGTGTTGATGAAGGCGTTGGTCGATGCCGCAAAGATGCGGCCAGCGCCGCCGGTGGCCAGCAGCACGGCCTTGGCGTGCAGCTCGTACAGGTCGCCGGTTTCCAGCTCCAGGGCTGTCACGCCGACCACGTCGCCTTGTTCGTTGCGGATCAAGTCCAGCGCCATCCACTCCACGAAGAAGTTGGTCTTGGACTTCACGTTCTGCTGGTACAGCGTGTGCAGCATGGCGTGGCCGGTGCGGTCGGCCGCAGCGCAGGCGCGCTGCACGGGCTTTTCGCCGTAGTTGGCGGTGTGGCCGCCGAAGGGGCGCTGGTAGATGGTGCCGTCAGGGTTGCGGTCGAACGGCATGCCGAAGTGTTCCAGCTCGATCACCACGTTGGGTGCTTCGCGGCACATGAACTCGATGGCGTCCTGGTCGCCCAGCCAGTCCGAGCCCTTGATGGTGTCGTAGAAGTGGTAGTGCCAGTTGTCCTCGCTCATGTTGCCCAGCGAGGCGGACACGCCGCCCTGCGCCGCCACCGTGTGCGAGCGGGTGGGGAACACCTTGGACAGGCAGGCCACGTTCAGGCCTGCACGGGAGAGTTCCAGCGAGGCACGCATGCCGGAGCCGCCGGCGCCGACGATGACAACGTCGAACTTGCGCTTGGTGATGTTAGCTTTTGTGTAGCTCATTGTTGTTTGCCTTCAGTCGCGGGGTGATCAATCAGAGACGCCACAGAACCTGGATGCCCCAGCCGGCACAGCCGACCAGCCAGACGATGGTGAAAACCTGCAGCGCCAGGCGCAGGACCACGGGCTTGATGTAGTCCATCAGGACTTCGCGCACGCCGACCCAGGCGTGCCAGGCGAGCGAGATGATCACGGTGAAGGTCAGCACCTTCATCCACTGGGCCGAGAAGATGCCCGCCCATTTGTCGTAGCCCATGGGGCCCTTGTTGAAGATCACCTGGGCCAGCAGGGCCAGCGTGAACAGGGCCATCAGGATGGCCGTGACGCGCTGGCTGAGCCAGTCGCGCAGGCCATAGTGGGCGCCGACGACGACGCGCTTGGAACCGTAATTGACGGACATGGATGTTTTCCTTTTGTCTTGTTCTGCGGGGGGGGGCACTTGGGGCAGCGGCCGCTGCCGTTTTCTGTGGGGACAGTCGGTGGGTCAGTACAGGCCGAACAGCTTGGCACCCAGCACCAGCGTCAGCGGGATGCTGATGGCCAGCACCGCCAGGGACGAGGTCTTGCCGAATTGCTTGTTCACGGCGCTGTGGCTCACATCCATCCACAGGTGGCGCAGGCCGGCAGTGAAGTGGTGCAGGTACGACCAGATCAGGGCCAGGGTCGCCAGCTTTACGAACCAGCCGGGCACGAAGCCGATGCCGATGCCGAACGCCGCCGTGAAGCGGGCGAACGAAATTTCGGACGACACCGAGGTGTCGAACATCCAGATGATGAAAGGCAACAGCAGGAACATGATCAGCCCGCTGGCGCGGTGCAGGATCGAGACCCACGCCGCAGGGGTCATGCGGTAGGTGGTGAGGTCCTTGAAGGCATTGATGTTGCGGAATTCAGGCCGTTTTTTGGCAAGCTCGGTCATGTTGAGTGCTTTCGTGGATGTAACTTCTTTGTAATTCGGAGATGCAAAGAACGCAAAATTCTATTGCAACGCAACAATGGGGCATCTGGCAACGTCGGAATTTTCGACGTCTTTGCTCGGGTGCCAGCCTGCTGTCAGCTCAATTCATTACGGTAATGGTGGGTATCTGTGAGGTAGAGACCCCGGCGTAACTCCATGGGAACATCGTTGTAGGTGTAGGCAATTCGCTCCACGCTCAAAAGCGGCGTGGCGGGGGTGATCTGCAGCAACTGGGCCTGCTCCTCGTCGGGCAGCACGGCGCGAATCTTTTCTTCGGCGCGCACCATGCGCACACCGAAATCCAGCTCGAACATGGCGTAGGTGGGGCCCTGGTAGTTGGCCAGCTGCTCGGCCGTGAGTCCTTTGAAGGCCTGGCCGGGCAGCCAGATGTCTTCCAGAATCGTGGGCACCCCGCCAAACGACAGGATGCGCTTGGCCTGCATGACGGCGTCGCCGCTGCGCAGGGCCAGGGCGCGTGCCACGTCGGCGCTGGCGCGCACGCGGCGGCACTCGATCACGCGGCGCTGGGCGGGGCCTTCGACCCGGGCGTCGCCGGTGTCGGGCAGCAGCTTCAGAAAGCGGTACTGCACATGCTGCTCGGCGTGGGTGGCAACAAACGTGCCTTTGCCCTGGCGGCGCATGACCAGGTTCTCCGCCGCCAGCTCGTCGATGGCCTTGCGTACTGTGCCCTGGCTCACCCGAAAACGTGCGGCCAGTTCCATCTCACTGGGGATGGCCTCGCCGGGTTTCCACTCGCCCTGCTGCAGGCTCTGCAGGATCAGCCCCTTGATCTGCTGGTACAGCGGGCTGAACGCCGGCGTGGTGGCACCCGCTGCGCCGGAGGGCGTGGCGGTGTTGTCGGCGGCGAACGGCAGGGAGGACATGGCGGGTGGGCGCTGGGTTTGGTGTGTGGCGCAGCGGTTGCCCCATGACAACCGAACGACAAACGGGTTGCAATCATATCTTATATAAGACATAAGACAAATTGACCGGGGTGCCCAATCGGGGGTAAACTCCAAGGCTGTTTTGCGGGGCACGGGCTGCTGGTAACAGGCGCTGGTGCTTGCGTTGCACACACACCTGTTTTCCTTACTTCCCTGGAGTTTTCATCATGAGCAAGAAGCCTGTTCGCGTAGCCGTCACCGGTGCCGCTGGTCAAATCGGTTACGCCCTGCTGTTCCGTATCGCCTCCGGCGAAATGCTGGGCAAGGACCAGCCGGTCATTCTTCAGCTGCTCGAAATCCCCGACGAAAAGGCCCAGAACGCGCTCAAGGGCGTGATCATGGAGCTGGAAGACTGCGCCTTCCCGCTGCTGGCCGGTATTGAAGCCCACAGCGACCCGCTGCAAGCCTTCAAGGACACCGACTACGCCCTGCTGGTGGGTGCACGTCCTCGCGGCCCTGGCATGGAGCGTGCCGACCTGCTGGCCGCCAACGCCCAGATCTTCACCGCCCAGGGCAAGGCCCTGAACGCCGTGGCTTCGCGCAATGTGAAGGTGCTGGTGGTCGGCAACCCTGCCAACACCAACGCCTACATCGCCATGAAGTCGGCGCCTGACCTGCCGGCCAAGAACTTCACCGCCATGCTGCGCCTGGACCACAACCGCGCTGCCTCGCAGCTGGCTGCCAAGACCGGCACCAAGGTGGGTGATATCCGCAAGCTGACGGTGTGGGGCAACCACTCACCCACGATGTACGCCGACTACCGTTTCGCCACCACAAACGGCCAGTCCATCAAGACCATGATCAACGACCAGGTCTGGAACGCTGAAACCTTCCTGCCCACCGTGGGCAAGCGTGGTGCGGCCATCATCGCCGCCCGTGGCCTGTCGTCGGCAGCTTCCGCCGCCAACGCGGCCATCGACCACATCCGTGACTGGGCCCTGGGCTCTAACGGCGAATGGGTCACGATGGGCGTGCCATCGAACGGCGAATACGGCATCCCCGCCGGCATCGTGTTCGGCTTCCCAGTCACCACGGAAAACGGCGAATACAAGATCGTCGAAGGCCTGGAGATCGATGCCTTCTCGCAAGAGTGCATCAACAAGACGCTGGCCGAACTGCAAGGCGAGCAAGACGGCGTCAAGCACCTGCTGTAAACAAGCCCGGTGAACGCAATGCAGCCGACGCCCCTGGCATCGGGCCTTCGGGCCGCCCCGGTCCCCGCGCAGGGGCAGGGCGCTGCGCTTTCTTCTGCCCTGCCTGCTGGCAGCGTGCATCCACGGGATGTGCTGCTGGGTGCGCAGGCGCAGTCAGGATTCCTGCCTGTGTGCGACCACTACAGTGGCGTGGAAGCACGCATGCGCAAAAGCCTGCAGTTGCAGGCCGAGATGGCGCAGGAGCTGGGCACCTGCGTCTTTGATGTCACTCTGGATTGCGAAGACGGCGCTCCGGTCGGCTTCGAGTCCGACCACGCGCGGCTGGTCGCCAGCCTGGCACTGGGCGCCGAGCCCACGGCCCGGGTCGCTGCCCGCGTGCACGCGGTAGACCACCCGGCCTTTGCCAATGATGTCGCCACGATCGTGGGCGAGGCAGGCCACCGGCTCTGCCACATCATGGTGCCCAAGGTCGAGTCTGTGGACGACGTGCTGCAGGTGGAGCGTGCGCTGGAGCGCGCCTCCGCCCCCCAGCTTCCCATCCATGTGCTGATCGAATCCCCCGCTGCCGTGCACCGGGCCTTCGAGATCGCCGCCCATCCCCGGGTGCAGAGCCTGAGCTTTGGTCTCATGGACTTTGTGTCGGCCCATGGCGGGGCGATCCCGGCCCAGGGGATGACGTCGGCCGGGCAGTTTGCCCACCCGCTGGTGGTGCGCACCAAGTTGGAGATCGCCGCCGCCTGCCATGCCCACGGCAAGGTGCCCTCGCATTGTGTGGTGACCGAGTTCACTGACACCGTGGCCATGCAGGGCGCGGCCCGCCGTGCGGCCCAGGAGCTGGGTTACACCCGCATGTGGAGCATCCACCCTGCGCAGATCCGCCCCATCCTGCAGGCCTTTGCGCCGCAGCAGGACGATATCGAGAATGCCTCAAAAATAATAGCGGCTGCCGCTCAGGCTGATTGGGCTCCGATCAGTTTTGAAGGCGTGCTGCATGACCGTGCCAGTTACCGCTTTTACTGGCAGATCCTTGAGCGCGCCCACCACACCGGGCGTGCACTTCCCTCGTCTGTGCGCCACTGGTTTGGCGCATCGGCGGTGGTTCCATCGTGAACCTTCTTCCTGAACACCCCTACGCAGGACTTTCCATGAAATCCATCTTCGCCTCCGCTCTCTTGCTGCTGGCTCCGGCCCTTGCCCTGGCGCAAACAACGCCTGCCCAGCCTGCTGCCAAGTCCGAGACCAAGGCTGCCGCAGCCAAGCCTGCTGCCAAACCCGCACCCAAGACGGCGGCCAAGCCCGACGCCAAGTCCACCAAGACCGCCGCCAAGGAACCTGTCGCCAAGAAGGCCGCCGTGGCCAAGGCCGAGCCCACCAGCAGCCGCACGCAGCTCAAGAGTGCGACCAACCAGGTGGCAGCTGGCATCATCGCTGCAGAAGCTGCCCTGTCGCCCGCCGAGCTGGCCATTGCCGAGCGCGTGCACACCGGCCGCATGCCCTGCGAGCTGGGGGCATTTGTCACGGTGACCGCCGACCCCGCCACGCCCGGCCACTTCCATGTGGAAGGCAAGGGCTTCAAGTACTACATGGCTCCCGTGGCCACGACCACTGGCACGGTGCGCCTGGAAGACCAGAAGGGCGGCGCCGTCTGGCTGCAGATCGCCAACAAGTCCATGCTGATGAACCAGAAGCTGGGCCAGCGCCTGGCCGACGAGTGCATGAGCGCCGAGCAGGTGGTGGTGGCCGAAGCCATCAAGAAGAACCCACCCGTGAGTGTTCTGGAACCCCTGCCTGCAGCCAAGTAAACCGCCAGGCATCCAACCCACAGAGTCCGAGAAATCCACGAACCCCCTTGTGTGTGCCGGCGTGATGGCCCTTGAGGCCCTTGCAGCCAGGCGCGCCGCCCCACTTTAGAACGCAACCGGAGAAAAATGATGTTGAAAGCCTACCGTGACCATGTGGCCGAGCGTGCCGCCCTGGGCATCCCACCGCTGCCGCTGGATGCCAAGCAAGTGGCTGAACTGATCGAACTGATCAAGAACCCGCCCGCTGGCGAAGACGCATTCCTGCTGGACCTGCTCACGCACCGCGTGCCCCCAGGTGTGGACGACGCTGCCAAGGTCAAGGCCAGCTTCCTGGCTGCCGTGGCGCACGGTGACATCAAGGTCGGCCTGATCTCCAAGTCCAAGGCCACCGAGCTGTTGGGCACCATGGTCGGCGGCTACAACGTGCACCCCCTGATCGAACTGCTGGACGACGCCGAAGTGGCGGGTGTGGCCGCAGAGGCGCTCAAGAAGACGCTCCTGATGTTCGACTTCTTCAATGACGTAGCGACCAAGGCCAAGGCGGGTAACGCCAAGGCGCAGGAAGTGATGCAAAGCTGGGCCAACGCCGAGTGGTTCACCTCGCGCCCCGAAGTCGAAAAGAAGATCACCGTCACCGTGTTCAAGGTGCCCGGCGAGACCAACACCGACGACCTGTCGCCCGCGCCCGATGCCTGGAGCCGTCCCGACATCCCGCTGCATTACCTGGCCATGCTCAAGAACACCCGTCCTGACGCGGCGTTCAAGCCTGAAGAAGACGGCAAGCGCGGCCCCATGCAGTTCATCGATGACCTGAAGAAGAAGGGCCACCTGGTTGCCTACGTGGGTGACGTGGTCGGCACCGGTTCTTCGCGCAAGTCGGCCACCAACTCCATCGTCTGGGCCACCGGCCAGGACATCCCGTTCGTGCCCAACAAGCGCTTCGGTGGTGTCACGCTGGGCGGCAAGATCGCTCCCATCTTCTTCAACACGCAGGAAGACTCGGGCTCGCTGCCGATCGAAGTGGACGTCTCCAAGCTGGAGATGGGTGACGTCATCGACGTGATGCCCTACGACGGCAAGATCGTGAAGGACGGCGCCACCGTGGCGGAGTTCCAGCTCAAGAGCGACGTGCTGTTCGACGAAGTGCGTGCCGGCGGCCGTATCAACCTCATTATCGGCCGCTCGCTGACCAGCAAAGCCCGCGAATTCCTGGGCCTGCCTGCGTCCAACGTGTTCCGCCTGCCCACCGCCCCCGTTGCGACGAATGCCGGCTTCACGCTGGCGCAGAAGATGGTCGGCCGCGCTGTCGGCCTGCCCGAAGGCCAGGGCGTGCGCCCCGGTACCTACTGCGAACCCAAGATGACCACCGTGGGCTCGCAAGACACCACCGGCCCGATGACCCGCGACGAGCTGAAGGACTTGGCTTGCCTTGGTTTCTCGGCCGACCTGGTGATGCAGTCGTTCTGCCACACGGCCGCCTACCCCAAGCCCGTGGACGTGAAGACCCACCGCGAGCTGCCAGCCTTCATCTCCAACCGCGGCGGCGTGGCCCTGCGTCCTGGCGACGGCGTGATCCACAGCTGGCTCAACCGCCTGCTGCTGCCCGACACCGTGGGCACCGGCGGCGATTCGCACACGCGTTTCCCCATCGGCATCTCCTTCCCCGCAGGTTCCGGCCTCGTGGCCTTCGGTGCCGCCACGGGTGTGATGCCCCTGGACATGCCTGAGTCCATCCTGGTGCGCTTCAAGG
This sequence comes from Acidovorax sp. NB1, assembly GCF_005405905.1. Lineage (GTDB taxonomy): Bacteria > Pseudomonadota > Gammaproteobacteria > Burkholderiales > Burkholderiaceae_C > Acidovorax. Next base: position 23,600 of record NZ_BJHU01000059.1, on the reverse strand, counting down.
GCGAAATGCAGCCCGGCGTGACCTTGCGCGACCTGGTGCACGCGATTCCGCTGTACGCTATCAAGCAGGGCCTGCTGACGGTGGCCAAGGCTGGCAAGATCAACGCCTTCTCCGGCCGCATCCTCGAAATCGAAGGCCTGCCAGACCTGAAGGTCGAGCAAGCCTTTGAACTGTCCGACGCCTCGGCCGAGCGCTCTGCCGCCGGTTGCACGATCAAGCTGAACCCCGCGCCGATCAAGGAATACCTGACGTCGAACATCGTTCTGATGAAGAACATGATCGCCGACGGTTATGCCGACGCCAAGACGCTGCAGCGCCGCATCGAGAAGGTCGAAGCCTGGCTGGCCAAGCCCGACCTGCTCGAAGCCGACAAGGATGCCGAATACGCCGCCGTGATCGAGATCGACCTGGCCGACATCAAGGAACCCATCGTCTGCTGCCCCAACGATCCGGACGACGCCAAGTTCCTGTCCGAAGTGGCGGGCACCAAGATCGACGAAGCCTTCATCGGCTCGTGCATGACCAACATCGGCCACTTCCGCGCAGCTGCCAAGCTGCTGGGCGGCCAGCGTGACATCCCCGTCAAGCTGTGGGTGGCACCGCCCACCAAGATGGACGAGAGCGAGCTGATCAAGGAAGGCCATTACGCCGCGTTCGGCACGGCCGGTGCGCGCACCGAAATGCCCGGCTGCTCGCTGTGCATGGGCAATCAGGCGCAGGTGCGCGAAGGCGCGACGGTGATCTCCACCTCCACCCGCAACTTCCCCAACCGCCTGGGCAAGAACACCAACGTGTTCCTGGGCTCGGCCGAGCTGGCTGCCATCGCCTCGCGCCTGGGCCATCTGCCCACCAAGGAGGAGTACCTCAAGGAAATGGGCGTGATCGACGCCGACAAGGCAAGCGTCTACCGCTACATGAACTTCGACCAGATCGAAGAGTACGCGGAAGCCGCCAAGGGTGCGGCAGTCGCGTCCTGCTGACGCGCTGCGGATGCCCGGACGGCGGTGTAGACCGCCTCCGGACCCGACACAACGGCCCTTCGGGGCCGTTTTTTTGCTTTTGGAACCTCTTTTTTGCTTCTTGGCCCTGATCGCAAAAATGTGACAGTCACGGTTTTGTCATGAAACCGTTCCTATGCTCCGGCCACAACAACAATAAAAAGAAAGAGAGGCATGCATGGCATCCATAGTGGGTCGGGCAGGGGCGCTGCTTTTCACGGCCATATTTGCGGTCGGTTTTGGCCTTGGCGGTTACTGGGCGGGCTTGCGGCCTTTGGCCCAGACCCTGCAGGCGGCATGGCAGGTGCGAAGCTGGGTGGCTGTGCCAGCGCAGGTGCTCCAGGCGGACCTGCGGCAGCGGCGGGGCAGTGAAGGGGGCATCACCTACGCGCTGCAGGCACGTTACCGCTATGAATTCGGCGGTGCCCGGTACGAGGGCGTGCAGGTGGGGCTCGACGCGCCTGGCGGGGCCGACAACCTGGGCGACTGGCAGCAGCAGTGGCACCGCCGTTTGCAGGAGGCGCAATCGCGCAACCAGACCGTCACCGTCTGGGTGGACCCTGCCCAGCCTTCCCGCTCCTTGATTGACCCACACATTCGCTGGCCGCTGCTGATGGCCCGGCTACCGTTTGCATTTGTCTTCACCGGGGTGGGGCTGGTGGCAGCCTGGGTCTTTGTGTGGCTGCTGCTGGGGCGCGGTGGGGCGCCTGCGGCCCAGCAGCCGCCAGAGGGCGGCGCCGAGCAGGGGCCGAGCCTGGATGACGGTGCGCGCAGCTCCTTGCAGGGCACGGCTGCCGGAGCCTGGTTTTTTGCCTTGTTCTGGTGTGGCATTGCGTTCCCCATGGCGGGCGTGCTTTGGTCCGACCGGGGTGCATCGGGGTGGGCCAAGGCCTTCATGGGGGTGTTTGTGGTGGTGGGGCTGATGCTGCTCTGCTTTGCCGCAGGCCAGACGCGCAAGGTTTGGCGCTACCGGGGCACGGCGTTCACGGCCCTGCCGTCCCGGCCCCAGGCGGGGTGCTTGGCAGAGGTCACTTTGTGGCTGCCCCCCCGGGCGGCGGCGCAGCAGGATGCCCCGGCCCTGCGCCTGCACCTAGCGCAATACCGGGTGGATGAGTCCAGCTCTGGCTCGCCGGAGCGGCGGGTGGAGGTGGTGGAGGCCAGAACCACGGTGCAGCCCACTCCGCAAGGGGGCGTGCGCTTGGTCGCCAGCTTTGACTTGCCAGAGGATGCGCCCACCCATGGCGCACAGCGGTCTGGGGAGCGCGTGGACTGGCGGGTGGAACTGCTGCGGCCCGATGGCTCCCTGGAGCTGTCGTACGAACTGCATGTCCAGGCCGGGCCCCCCAATGGTGGTGCAGACGGCCCGGACCGGTTTGACGGGCGCGCTGCCTGGGCGCGTGAAGCACCGATTGCGCCGCTGCCGGGGCCCGAAGCCGAGCGCGGGCCGGTGCCGTGGCCGCATGGAGTGGTGGTGCAGGAATTGCCGCATGCCTGGGTGCTGCACTTTTCCCAACCAGGGTGGCGCTGGGCCGCAGGGGCGGCGCTGGTTCTGCTGGCTGTGGAGTGGGTGGTGAATGGCCGCTGGAGCGGGCAGGGCCTGGTGCTGCCTCGCTCCCTGGGCGGGATGGCGGTGATGGCCGTGCTGCTGGCCTTTGCATTGCACGCCGCCACCCGGCGCTGGACGCTGCGGGTGCAGGACGACGGCGTGGTGGTGCAGCGCAGGTCGTGGCTGTGGTCGTCGGTGCAGTCCGTGCCGGGCGAGGCCAGCCAGTCGCTGGTGCACAAGCTGCTGGCGGCAACGGGCAGCGGGGCCCACACGCGCCCCTACCACGCGGTGTACGGGCGCAATGTGCGCGGGGCGCTGGTGCGGCTGACGCCCGGTCTGGCAGGCGCCGATGTGGCCAGCGCCGTGGGGCAAGCCGTGGCGCAGGCCTGGCGGGATCGGCGTGGGCGTTTCGCAGCCGGAGGGCAGCGCTCTTCAGAGCCAGACCACTCACGCCCCGCCTGGGGCGGGTGGCTGGCTACGGGCGTGGTGCTGGCGGCCACATTTTGGGGTCTGCCGGAGAGGCTGCCACCCGGAGGGGCCCGAACCGCTGCAGCACCCGCGCGGGTCTGGTCGCCAGCGGATGCACAGCTGATGGATGCACAGAATGCGGGCGACGCCACCGCGCTGGAGCAGGCGCTGCGTGCAGGAGCCGATCCCAACCTGCTGGCCGACAACGGATCGTCCGTGCTCATGCTGGCGGCGCACCGGGGGCAGATGGCGCATGTGGAACTGCTGCTGCAAGCGGGCGCTGCGCCCGACCTGCGCCAGACCCAGAAGGACAGCGAGCGGGGCGACACCGCGCTGCTGCGGGCGATGTACGGCGGCCACCTGGCCGTGGCGCAGCGGCTGGTGCAGGCCGGGGCCAGCCTGCAGGCCCGCAACCGCTGGGACTGGGGGCCTGTGCACATGGCAGCGCAAAGCGGCTGTGTGCCCTGCCTGCAGTGGCTGGTCGAACAGGGGCAGGCCCTGGACGAGCCCGCGCCCGCGAGCCGGGGCGAAACCCCGGCCATGCTGGCGGCGGCCAAGGGCCAGATAGAGGTCCTGCAGTGGATGCAGGCGCGTGGCCTGGACCTGGCCCGGCAGGACCAGCACGGCAAGAGTGCGCAGGACTGGGCGCGGTGGCGCGGGCAGGCAGATGCCGAGCGCTGGCTGGCAGAGCACCTGGGGCCCCGGCAGTAGGGGCCCTGATGGGGCGCTCCCGGTGCATGGGCAGGTGGGCAGGTGTGTGCCGCCGCACCTGCCCCGGGTCGTGCTGAGTCGCACCCGGTCATACCGGCCACAGGGCGCCTGCGGGTTGCTGCGGGAAGGTCCGAGGGCGGCCACAGGCGTTTGCCGATAGTATTGCTATCATTTTTGAAGCAATATTTGAGACCCATCGCGCGGTAACGGCCATTTTTGCCCTATTTTTGATGGGGTATACCGTGCAGAATCTGCTCACCACGCGAGCGCCCCGTGTCGCGGGGCCAACTTGCGGAGCCAGCAGCCGCAGCGGAACGTTCAGGCCCGGCCGCTGTCAGAGCCGGGCGAGTCCCTTCATCACAACAACACCCCGTCCACGATGTTCAAGTCCTTCTTTTTTGCCCGCCGCTGGTGGGCCTGGTCTGTTCTGGGTTCTGCCGTGATCCTGCTGGCCACGGCCTACCGGGTGCAGCTCGATGTGCAGATCAACGAATGGTTTGGCAGCTTCTACGACCTGATCCAGGAGGCGCTGGGCAAGCCCGGCAGCATCACCGCCGATCAGTTCTGGGGCCAGCTTTCCACCTTTGCGCGCATCGCCATGATCTATGTGACGACGGCAGTGCTGGTGGATTTTTTCAGCAAGCATTACATCTTCAGATGGCGGCAGGCGATGAACGAGCACTACATGGCCGCCTGGCCGCGTTTGCGGCACATCGAAGGCGCCGCCCAGCGCGTGCAGGAAGACACCATGCGCTTTGCCCGCACCATGGAAGACCTGGGCCTGAGCTTCATGCGCAGCCTCATGACGCTGGCGGCCTTTTTGCCCGTACTCTGGACGCTGTCGGACAAGATCACCGAGCTGCCGCTGATCGGCGCCGTGCCCCACGCGCTGGTGTGGGTGGCGCTGGCCTGGTCGCTAGGCGGCACCTTGCTGCTGGCATGCGTGGGGGTGAAGCTGCCGGGGCTGGAGTTTCACAACCAGCGCGTGGAAGCGGCCTACCGCAAGGAACTGGTGCTGGGCGAGGACGATCCCGCCCGCGCCGCGCCCCCCACGGCGGCAGAGCTGTTTGCTGCCGTGCGGCGCAACTACTTTCGGCTGTTCTTCCACTACCTGTATTTCGACGTGGTGAAGTGGTCCTACCTGCAGGTGAGTGTGCTGGTGCCATTGATCGCACTCGGCCCCACGCTGATTGCTGGTGCCATCACGCTGGGCGTGATGCAGCAGATTGCGCGGGCGTTCGACAAGGTGCTGGAGTCGTTCCAGTTCCTGGTGCTCAACTGGAGCACGGTGGTGGAGCAGATTTCGATCTACAAGCGCCTGCGGGCGTTTGAGCGGCAGATGCTGGAGGTCGCGCCGGCCTCTGCCTGAGTCGGCAGCGGGCGTCGCTTGGAACAGGTGCTTAGCGCACCTGCTTCTTTTCGAGCTTGCGCATGAGCGTGCGCCTGTGCATGCCCAGGCGCCGGGCGGCTTCCGAGAGGTTGAATCCGGTCTCGGCCAGCACCTCGTTGATGCGTTCCCACTCCAGCGTCTTGATGGAGCTGGAGCGGTTGGTCAGCTCCACCTCGGTGTTGCCTTCCTTGAGCCCGAAGGCCACCTCGATGTCGTCGGTGTTGGAGGGTTTGGCCAGGTAGTGGCAGGCACCCAGCTTCACGGCCTCTACCGCCGTGGCGATGCTGGCAAACCCCGTGAGCACCACAATGAGCATGTCGGCATCGGCCGCATGCAGGCGCTGCACGCAGGCCAGGCCTGAGGCATCGCCCTTGAGTTTCAGGTCCACCACGGCATAGCCCGGCGTGTGGTCGGCCAGCAGGGCTTCCACCTCGGGCAGGCTGGCGGCCTGCAGCACGCGGTAGCCGCGCCGCTCGAACGAGCGCGTGAGCGTGCGCGCAAAGGCCTCGTCGTCTTCCACGATCAGCAGCAGGCGCTGCCCGTCGTCGTCATCGTGTGCGTTGTCTTCGGTGTGCATGGCTCAGAGGCTGAGAGTTTTTTGGCCGAGCCCGAAAGGCGCGCGAAAATGCTTCGGATCTAGGCGTAAAGCACAGCCATAGCTCGGGCTATGGCGAGCATTTGCAACGACGAGCTGGAGTGTTTTGGCGTGCATGGCGGGTTGGGACAAAAGATTCTCAGCCTCTCAGGTCTTGGTGCCGGGCAGGGCGATGGCGGCCAGGGGCAGCTCGATGGTCACTTGTGCCCCGCCCTCGGGCAGGTTGCGTGCCGCCACGCTGCCACCCAGGGTGCGGGCCACATTGAGCACCAGGTACAGGCCCAGCCCGTGGCCGGGGCGGTTCTTGGTGGACTGGTACGGGGTTCCCAGTTTGGACAGCATGTCGGGGGCAAAACCGGGGCCCCGGTCCGTCACGGTGATGTTCAGCACGTCGGCATTGCGCGTGACGGCCAGGCGCACCCAGTCGGGCGAGGCGTCACGGGCATTGTCCAGCACGTTGAAAACCATCTGCTGCAGTGTGGTGTCCGACACCATGGGCGTGTCGGTGCCGAACTGGTTGTCGTATTCGAACGTGGGCATCGACCGCGTGCCGCGCCATTCGTGGGCCAGGGCATCGACAAAGGTACACACGGTGGTCTGCACTGACTCCTCGCCACGTGCCTCGCCCGCCGACAGCAGGATGCCGCTCACGATGCTTTTGCAGCGCTGCACCTGGGCCTGCATCTCGCGGATGTCTTCTTGCAGCGGGGTGTTGTCTGCCAGGCGCTTGTCGTGCTGCCAGTCGCCCAGGATCACGGCCAGGGTGGACAGCGGCGTGCCCAGCTCGTGCGCCGCGCCCGAGGCCAGCAGACCCATGCGCACGATGTGTTCTTCTTCCACCCTGCGGCGGCGGGCTGCGGCCAGGCGCGCGTCGCGCTCGCGCAGGTTCAGGTTGATGCGGGTGATGAACACCACCACCAGCGTGGCGTTGAGCACAAAACACACCAGCAGGCCCAGCACATACAGGCTGGAGAGCCCCTGGTGCAGGTCCTGCGGCAGCTCCAGCGGCAGGTGGTGCGTGGCCAGCACGCCAAAGCACAGCAGCGTGATGACGACGATGGACCAGATGTAGGCACCACGCAGCAGCACGGCGCCGATCGTGATCTGCAGCAGGTACAGGAAGACAAACGGGTTGGTTGTGCCGCCGCTCAAATACAGCTGCACGGTGAGCACGGCCACGTCAATCAGCAGGGCCAGGAACAGCTCGATGGTGCGCACCATGACCCCCGTGCGCAGCCGCAGCAGGCTCACCACGTTGAACACGGCCAGGCAGCCCACCACCAGCAGCATCTCGCGCAGCGGCAAGCTCAGGTTCAGGCTGTAGTGCGCCATCTCGATGGTGAACACCTGGCCCACCACGGCGATCCAGCGCAGCTCGATCAGCTGCTGCAGGTTCTTGATGCCCGCCGCCGCATCGGCCGCACGCGGGCTGCGCTGTTGCTGTTGTTGCTGCTGAGGCGTGGCGGTGGGTTCTGCGCGCGGGGTGGAGGTCATGGGTGGGGGCTGGCGGCCGGTTGGGCGCTGCGCGCATCGCGCAGGTGGCGCTCGTAGCGTGCCACATACCAGCCTGCACCCGCAACCATGAGGGCCAGGCCATACCAGGTCAGTGCGTAGACCAGGTGGCTGTTGGAGAAGCGGACCACTGTCATGCCCGCGCGTGGCCAGCGGGTATCGGTGGCCGAGGTAGCTGAGCTACCCGGGGCTGGTGGCAACCCCGCATCGATGAAGAAAGGGGCGGTCTGGGGCAGCTGCAGCGCGCGGCCCATGGCAGCGATGTCGCGCGAGTACCAGCGCTGCTCCGCTGGCGCATTGGTGCGCAGGAATCCGCCGTCCGGCTCGCTCATGCGCAGCAGGCCTTGCACCGTTGCGGTGGTGGGGGCCGGGGCGGGCAGGGGCGTAGCCAGCCACTGGGCGCGCTGCTCCTGCGGCACAAAACCCCGATTCACCAGCACCTGGGAGCCATCGGCCAGCTGCAGGGGCGTCATCACCCAGAAACCCGAGCCCAGCTCGGTCAGCGCCTGGGCGAGCACGGTTTTATCGGCCAGCCACTGGCCTTGCACGGTGACGGGCAGGTATTCGTGGCTGGCAGCGCTGACCTGGGGCCACTCCGGGCGCAGGGGCAGGGCCACGGGGGCCGCATGCACGCGCTGCTCCACGCGCTCGATCAGCGCGAGCTTCCAGGCACGGCGCTGCACCTGCCAGGTGCCCAGCGCGATAAAGCCCAAAAACAAGGCGATGCCCACTACCGCGAGCACCGCCTGACGGAGCCGCCGGGCCTGGGAGCCCGGGGCTGTGGGGTGGGGCGGCATCAAGGCGTCGAGTGGCCCGGCGCCTCGTGCGTCGGTGGTGTGGGGGTGGGGTGCTCGGGCATCATGTTCGCGTTCATGTGGAACATCACCCACAGCGTGCCGGCAATGGCGATGGCCACGAACACCACGGTGAAGATGGTGGACAGCATGGTCCAACCGCCTTCCACCTTGCCGTTCATGTGCAGGAAATACACCATGTGCACCAGGATCTGCACCACGGCAAAAGCCCCCAGCACCAGCACGGCGGTGTTGCGGTCGGCGATCACCTTGGCCATGACCAGCCAGAACGGGATGGCCGTGAGGATGACCGACAGCACGAAGCCGATGGTGTAGTCGCGCAGGCTGCTGTGCGGGCCCACATCGCCATGGTGGTCGCCGTGGTGGTCATCGTGGCCGCCATGGCCGTGGGCATCGTGTGCGTGTGTTGTGTGTTGTGCGCTCATAGTTACAGCACCCCCATCAGGTACACAAAGGTGAAGACGCCGATCCAGACCACGTCCAGAAAGTGCCAGAACATCGACAGGCACATCAGGCGGCGCTTGTTCTCGTGGATCAAGCCGTGTTTGCCGATCTGCACCACCAGCACCACCAGCCAGATCAGGCCGAAGGTCACGTGCAGGCCGTGCGTGCCCACCAGCGTGAAGAAGGCCGACAGGAAGGCGCTGCGCTGGGGCGTGGCGCCCTGGTGGATCAGGTGGGCAAATTCATAGAGTTCGAGGCCCAGGAAGCACAGGCCGAAGAAGCCCGTCACAGCCAGCCACACCAGCGTGCCCTTCACGTCGTTCTGCTGCTTGCGCAGCATGGCAAAGCCGAAGGTGATGGACGACAGCAGCAGGAAGGCCGTGTTGATGGCCACCAGCGTCAGGTCGAACAGCTGCGCGCCCGTGGGGCCCGCCGCATAGCTGCGGCCCAGCACGCCATAGGTGGCAAACAGGGCGGCAAAGATGAGGCAGTCGCTCATCAGGTAGAGCCAGAAGCCCAGGGCCGTGCCGTTCTCGGGGTGCGGCTCGTGCGCGGGATGGTATTGGCGCAGCGGCAGGGCTGCGCTCGCGGCGCCTGCCGCGCCAGGGGTGTAACGGATATCAGACATGGCTGGCACGCAGTTGTTGGGTGCGGAGGTTTTCCGTCTCTGTCACTTCAGAGGCGGGAATGTAGAAGTCGCGCTTGTAGTTGAAGGTGTGGATGATGGCCGCCAGGATCACGCCAGCGAACGACACACCGGCCAGCAGCCACATGTGCCAGATCAGCGCAAAGCCCAGCACCAGCGACAGCGCCGAGATCACCGCACCCGAGCCGGTGTTGGCGGGCATGTGGATGGGCGCATAGCCACTCAAAGGACGCTGGTAGCCATGTTTCTTCATGTCCCACCAGGCATCGATCTCATGCACCACGGGGGTGAAGGCGAAGTTGTAGTTGGGCGGGGGCGACGAGGTGGCCCATTCCAGCGTGCGTGCATCCCACGGGTCGCCCGTGTGGTCGCGCAGCTGGTCGCGCTTGAGGTAGCTCACCACGATCTGGATCAGGAAGCAGCCAATGCCTGCCGCAATCATCGCGGCGCCGATGGCGGCGATCACGAACCAGATCTGCAGCGACGGGTCTTCAAAGTGGTTGGCACGGCGCGTGACGCCCATCAGGCCCAGCACATACAGCGGGCCAAACGCCACCCAGAAGCCCACCACCCACAGCCAGAAGGAGCGCAGGCCCCAGGTGCGGTCGAGCTTGTAGCCAAAGGCCTTGGGATACCAGTAGTTGATGCCGGCAAACAGGCCGAACAGCACGCCGCCAATGATCACGTTGTGGAAGTGGGCGATCAGGAACAGGCTGTTGTGCAGCACGAAGTCGGCCGGGGGCACGGCCAGCAGCACGCCGGTCATGCCGCCGATGGCGAAGGTCACCATGAAGGCCACGGTCCACATCATGGGCAGCTCGAAGCGGATGCGGCCCTTGTACATGGTGAACAGCCAGTTGAAGATCTTCGCGCCCGTGGGGATCGAGATGATCATCGTCGTGATGCCGAAGAAGGTGTTCACGCTGGCGCCGGAGCCCATGGTGAAGAAGTGGTGCAGCCACACCAGGTACGACAGGATGGTGATCACCACCGTGGCGTAGACCATGGAGGTGTAGCCGAACAGGCGCTTGCGGCAGAACGTGGCCACCACTTCGGAGAAGATGCCGAAGCAAGGCAGGATCAGGATGTAGACCTCGGGGTGGCCCCAGATCCAGATCAGGTTCACGTAGAGCATGGGGTTGCCGCCCAGGTCGTTCGTGAAGAAGTTGGTGCCTGCGTAGCGGTCCAGCGACATCAGCACCAGGGCTGCCGTGAGCACGGGGAAGGACGCCACGATCAGCGCGTTGGTGCACAGGGCCGTCCAGGTGAATACGGGCATGCGCATCAGGTTCATGCCGGGCGCACGCATCTTGATGATGGTGACGATCAGGTTGATGCCCGAGAGTGTGGTGCCCACCCCGGCAATCTGCAGTGCCCAGATGTAGTAGTCCAGCCCCACCCCCGGGTTCTGCGCCCCCAGGTTGGACAATGCCAGCCAGCCCGCGGTGGAGAACTCGCCCAGGAACAGCGACACCATCACCAGCACGGCACCCGCCGTGGTCATCCAGAAGCTGAAGTTGTTCAGGAAGGGGAAGGACACGTCGCGCGCACCAATCTGCAGCGGCACGAGGTAGTTCATCAGGCCCGTGACCAGCGGCATCGCCACGAAGAAGATCATGATCACGCCGTGGGCGGTGAAGATCTGGTCATAGTGGTGCGGCGGCAGGTAGCCCATGTTGTCGCCAAAGGCCATGGCCTGTTGCAGGCGCATCATCACGGCGTCGGCAAAGCCGCGCAGCAGCATCACCAGGCCCAGGATCATGTACATGATGCCGATGCGCTTGTGGTCGATGCTGCAGATCCAGTCGCGCCACAGCGGGCCCCAGAGCCGGAATTTGGTGATGGCGGCCATCACGGCCAGGCCACCCAGCAGGGTGGCGATGAAGGTCCACAGCACGATGGGCTCGTGCGCCATCGGTATGGAGTCCCAGGTGATTCGGCCCAGGGCCCAATGCGGTTCGGTTACAACGGGTGAGGTGGACATGTTCGTCAGTCTCTTATGCGCGGATCATTGGCGGGAGAGGGTGCGGTCGTAGACCGTGGCGTGGCGCGCTTCGAGGGCGGCCACCACCTGGGCGGCGTTGTCCACGGTGCACACGTCCTGGGGCAGGTTCAGGCCCTGGGCCTTCATGAAGGCCTCGCCACCGCGCTCGTCGATGGACATCATGTGGTGCATGCACATCTTGCCGTCTTCGACGCAGCGGTTGAGCACCTTGTCGTACAGGCCGTCTTCCACGCTGGCAAAGCGCTGCACGGGGTCGCGCTCGCTGGGCTTGACCAGATCCATGTAGACCTGGCGCGTGAGGGGCTTGCCTTCGGACTTGTTCTTGGCAACCCACTGGTCGAAGTCACCCTGGCTCAGGCCATGGAACTTGAAAGTCATGCCCGAGAAGCCCGAGCCGCTGTAGTGCGAGGACATGCCCTTGTACACGCCGGGTTGGTTGATCACGGCGTTCAGCTCGGTCTGCATGCCGGGCATGGCGTAGATCATGCCGGCCAGGTCGGGCACGTAGAACGCGTTCATCGTGGACGTGGCGGTGAGCTTGAACAAAATGGGGCGGTCCACTGGCGCGGCCAGCTCGTTCACCGTGGCAATGCCCAGTTCGGGGTAGAAGAACAGCCACTTCCAGTCCATGGCCACCACCTGCACTTCCAGGGGGGTGGATTGCGCATCCAGCGGCTTGGTGGCCGAGATGCGGTCCAGCGGGCGGTAGGGGTCGAGCTTGTGGGTGCCGATCCAGGTCAGCGCGCCCAGGGCAATGATGATCAAGAGGGGTACCGTCCAGATCACCAGCTCCAGCGAGGTCGAGTGGTGCCAGTCAGGGTCGTAGTCGTCTTCGGTGTTGGCGGCGTTGTTCTGGCGGTACTTCCAGGCAAACCACAGGGTCAGGGCGATCACCGGCACGATGATGATCAGCATCAGCAGCGTGGCCTGGATGACCATGTGGCCTTGCTGCGCAGCGATGTCGCCAGCGGGGTTGAGGACGACCGCCTTGCTGCAGCCTGCCAGGCTGCCGAGGGCAGCCATGGCGGCCAGCCAGGCGGGCACGCGGGGGAGTGATAGTTTGGGCATGTGGAAGCGCAATCGGGGCGTTCAATTACGGGTAAACGCGGATAACGTAGTGCCGCCGAATGTAATAGCCCTAGCGAATTTGTACATTGGACATTTTGTCCAAGGTCAACGAGGCTCGCCCCGTTTTGGTGCATGGAGGTGCGTTGTCCTGCAGTCAGATCAGTAAAACCGCACTTGTGGGCGGTTCGACTTGCGTGTAGAACGGTGTTGTCTTATTCACACAACGACAAGGAGTCTTGTTCATGAGCAGCCCCGCCTCTGCCACCTACCCTGCGGCCGGTTTTCAAGAAAGCCCCGCCTCTCTCTCGCGGGCTGATACGCATGAAGACGTCACCCCCAGCGAAATCGCTGTGGGCGTGATCATCGGACGCTCGTCCGAGTATTTCGACTTCTTCGTTTTCGGGATCGCCTGCGTTCTCGTCTTCCCATCCTTCCTGTTTCCCTTCCTGTCGCGTCTGGACGGCACGCTGATGGGCTTTGCGCTGCTGGCGGTCGCTTTTGTCGTGCGTCCGGTGGGCACGGCCATCTCCATGGCCATTCAGCGGCGCTGGGGTCGGGGCACCAAGCTGACCGTTGCGCTCTTCCTGCTGGGCGTGTGCACGGTGGGCATGGCGTTTTTGCCCGGTTACAAGGATGTGGGTCTGACGGCCGTGGTGGCGCTGCTGATCCTGCGCGTTGGCCAGGGGCTGGCGCTGGGCGGATCGTGGGACGGCCTGCCATCGCTGCTGGCCATGTCGGCCCCCAAGGAGCGCCGGGGCTGGTACGCCATGATCGGCCAGCTGGGCGCCCCGCTGGGGTTTGTGCTGGCGGCGGGCCTGTTTGCCTACCTGTACAGCAGCCTCTCCGTGCAGGAGTTCCTGGCCTGGGGATGGCGTTATCCCTTCTTTGTGGCCTTTGCCGTGAACGTGGTGGCCCTGTTTGCGCGCCTGCGCCTGGTGGTGGGGCAGTCGTACTCTGAGCTGCTCAAGGACCGGGAACTCCAACCCGTGCCCGTGAGCCGCGTGATGCGCGACGAAGGCAGCAACGTGCTGCTGGGCGCGTTTGCGGCACTGGCCAGCTTTGCGCTGTTCCACCTGGTCACCGTGTTCCCGCTGTCGTGGATCACGCTGTATTCCGAGCAGCCCGTCACCCAGATCCTGGGCGTGCAGATCGTGGGCGCCTTCCTGGCCGCTGGTGCCATCATGGTGTCCGGCTGGCTGTCAGACCACCTGGGCCGCCGCAAGCTGCTGGGCGGCATGGCGGTGCTGATTGGTGTGTTCAGCTTCATGGCACCCGTGCTGCTCAACTCCGGCGAGGTGGGCAGCACCATGTTCCTGCTGCTGGGCTTTGTGCTGCTGGGCCTGTCGTATGGCCAGGCATCGGGCACTGTGACGGCCAACTTCTCGCCCCAGTACCGCTACACCGGCGCCGCCCTGTCGGCCGACCTGGCCTGGATCATCGGCGCGGCGTTTGCCCCCCTGGTGGCCCTGTACCTCTCGGCCCAGTTTGGCCTGCTGGCGGTGACGGTGTACCTGCTGTCGGGCGTGGCCTGCACGCTGGGCGCGCTGAACCTGAACCGCCGCATGGAGCGGCGGGATCGGTAACTGCCTGATAGCGGGTGCCCAGGTGATTTGCTACTGTATTGATAGCTGCTTGGGCATGACCAGCAGGCGGTAGAGGCCAAAAAAGGCATAGAAAAAACGCCCGGTAGACGCCGGGCGTTTTTGTTTTCTGGGCAAGTCAGAGCGCTGTACCGGGCTTCGCCAGAACCGCCGTCTGAACGGCCGGGATAGAGTGCGATCCCGTGTCAGTCCTGGGGCCTGAAGCCAATGGTCAGCGAAGACGGCACCCGCCCGTCCACATCGCGCGGCAGAGTCTCTGTCTTGTCCAGCGCACGCAGCACGGCGTCGTCCCAGGCCTTGTTGCCGCTGGGCTGCACCAGGCGCTTGCCCACAATGGTGCCGTCGGGCGACAGGCGCACTTCGACCTCCGCACGCGGGTTGCCCGAGATTGCATCGGGGTACACGATGTTGGGCTTGACCTTGGCTGCCACCTTGCCGCCGTAGCTGCCTGACGGGCCGGCGCTGCGCTGTGCGGTGCCGGTGGCGTTCTCGCCCCCCGTGGCCCCCGCCATGCCCTGGATGCGGCGCATGTTGGCCTCGCGCTGTTCGGCCAGTTGCTTGGCCTCGGCGTCTGCCTTGCGCTTGGCGGCCTCATCGGCCTTGCGTTTGTCTTCAGCCAGCTTCTTCTGCTTGTCCTGCTCGGCCTTCTTCTGCTCGGCCAGTTGCTTTTCGCGCTGTTCCTTGTCTTTTTCCTTTTGCAGGCGCTCTTTTTTCTCCTGCTCCAGGCGGTCGCGGCGTTCTTCTTCCTTGCGTTCGCGTTCTCGCTTCTCGCGCAGATCCTGTTGCTCGCGGGCTTTCTTCTCCTGCTCCAGGCGCTTTTTCTCGCGCTCGATGGCGATGTCCGCCTCGCGGGTGTCAGGCGGCTCTGCGGCCCGCACGGGGGGCGGAGGGGGCGGGGTGACCTGCTGCACCGGCGGCGGTGGTGGAGGCGGTGGCGGCTCCACGGCGCGCGGCGCTGCCTGGGTGGGCACGGCAGCCCACAGCTCGGCCTCTACGGCGGGCTGGTCGGCCGTGCTCTTCCAGTTCACGCCCCAGGTGAGTGCGCCAATCAGCACCGCATGCACCAGCACCGCCAGCGTGATGGCGCGCAGGCGAGCCGGGGGGCGGGGCGGGGCAAACTGGTCGCGGTCGGTGTGGGCTTGCATGGGCGTGAGAGCGGCGCGGGGGAATTCGGTTCAACCGCCTTGTTTGACGGAGAGGCCCACACGCTGCACGCCCGCCTTTTGCAAGGCATCCATGGCTTTCACCACGGTTTCGTATTGCACGCCCTTGTCAGCGCTGATGACCACCGCGCTCGCGCTGTCGGCGCCCTGGGCCTTTTGCCAGCGGCTGGCGGCATCGCCGATCTCGCGCTGGTTCAGGCTGCGGGTGGCTTCAGGCGTCTTGAACTGCAGCGTGCCGTCTTTGTTGACGATGACCTGGGCCACCACCTTGGGCATGTTCTTGCCCTTGCCGACGCTGGGCACATCGACCACGCCGGGCGTGAGCATGGGCGCCGTCACCATGAAGATGATGAGCAGCACCAGCATGACGTCGATGAACGGGACCATGTTGATCTCGTTGATGGTGCGGCGGCCTCGGCCGCGGGATGCCATGGCGGGCATGGGGCGCCTCCCAGATCAGTGGCCCGAGGCCGTGTGGCCTGTGGACGCGGGCTGCGCCCCCAGGTTGCGCTGCAGGATGTTGGAGAACTCCTCGATGAAGGTCTCCTGGTGCGTGGCCACGCGGTCGATGTCACGCGCAAAGCGGTTGTAGGCGATCACGGCAGGGATGGCGGCAAACAGGCCAATCGCCGTGGCCACCAGGGCTTCGGCAATGCCAGGTGCCACAGTGGCCAGCGTGACCTGTTCCATGCCGGCAAAGCCGGTGAAGGCATGCATGATGCCCCACACCGTGCCGAAGAGGCCCACATATGGGGATACCGAGCCGACCGAGGCCAGGAAGGACAGGCTGGACTCCACCACATCCATCTCGCGCTGGAAGCTCGCGCGCATCGCACGGCGGGCGCCATCGAGCAGCGTGCCGGGGTCCGCGATTCGGCGCTCACGCAGCTTCTGGTACTCGCGCATGCCGCTGGCAAAAATGCGTTCCATGGGGCCTGCCTGCTTGGCGTTCTGGGCGGCAGCGGCATACAGATCGTTCAGGCTGGTGCCCGACCAGAATTCGCGCTCGAAGTCCTCGTTCAGGGTCTTCACGCGCTTGAGTGCAAACAGCTTGCGGAAGATGGCCGCCCAGCTCGCCACCGACACGCCCAGCAGCAGCAGCATCACGAGTTGCACCACCCAGCTGGCGTGCAGCACCAGGGAGATGATGGACATGTTTTGGGAGTTCATGGTGTGAGTTGTTCCAGAAGGGGGCTCGGGATTCTTGCGGGGCGCATCGTGGCGGCATCGACCCATCCGATGCGGATGGTGCCTTCGGTCAGCAAGGTGGGGGGCTGGTCGGTCATTTGCTCTGGTTTCAGGAGCGCCTGCTGCACTATTGTCAACGATGCCCGGCCTGCGTCCTGCAGGGCGGCAGTAACAATCAGTTCATCGTCCAGCCGCGCGGGGCGGTGGTAGCGCAGCTGCGCGTCGGTTACGACAAACATGCCGCCGGTATGTTCCCGAAGAAGCTGTTGACCCACGCCCAGCGAGCGCAGCCACTCGGTGCGCGCGCGCTCGAAGAACTTGAGGTAGTTGGCATAGAACACGATGCCACCGGCATCGGTGTCTTCCCAGTAGATGCGGACGGGGAACTCGAACGCCATGGGTTCAGCCGAGCAGCGTGCGCAACCGCGCCACAGACTCTTCCAGCTGCGCCATCGAATTGGCGGTGGAGAAGCGGATGAAGCGCTCGGGCTCGGCCGTGCCAAAGTCGCGACCCGGTGTCACGGCAATGTGCGCGCGGCGCATCAGCTCAAACGCAAAGTCCCAGCTGCCAGTCACACCCAGGCGCTGCGCAGCCTGCGTGCAGTCGGCCCACGCGTAGAAGGCGCCATCGGGCATCACGGGCACATTCAGGCCCAAAGATTGCAGCGCGGGGATGAAGAAGTCGCGCCGCGCCTTGAATTCGGCGCGGCGGCGTTCGTATTCGGCAATGCTCTCGGCTTCAAAGCAGGCCAGCGCCGCATGCTGTGACACGGTGCTGGCGCAGATGAACAGGTTCTGCGCAAGGCGTTCTACCACGGGCACCATGGCCTCAGGCACCACCATCCAGCCCAGGCGCCAGCCTGTCATGTTGAAGTATTTGCTGAAGCTGTTGATGCTGACGATTTTGTCGTCGATGGCGAGTGCAGTGTGGCCAAACTCTTCCTCGTACGACAGGCCCAGGTAGATCTCGTCGATCATCGTGATGCCGTCGTGCGATCGCACCACGTCATGGATGCGGCGCAGCTCATCGGGCGCAATCGAGGTGCCTGTGGGGTTGGACGGCGAGGCCAGCAGCACGCCGCGCGTTTTTTCATTCCACGCCGCACGCACCTTGTCGGCGCTCAGCTGGTAGCGCTCGGCCGCCGTGGTGGGCAGCAGCACGGCCTTGCCTTCTGCGGCGCTCACGAAGTGGCGGTTGCAGGGGTAGCTCGGGTCGGGCATCAAAATTTCGTCGCCCGACTCGATGAGCGCCAGGCAGGCCAGCTGCAGCGCAGCCGATGCACCCGCTGTGACCACGATGCGGCGCGCAGGCACATCGACGCCAAAGCGGCTCTGGTACCAGCCGCTAATGCGCTCGCGCAGGGCATCCAGCCCCAGCGCGTTGGTGTACTGCGTGGCGCCGTTGTGCACAGCGCGGGCTGCGGCTTCCTGCACCAGGGGTGGGGCGGTGAAGTCGGGCTCGCCGATGTTCAAGAAGATCATCGGCTCACGCGTGCCCGCCACCTCGCGGGCCAGGGCCTGCGCGGCCTTGGCGACCTCCATCACATAAAACGGTTCAATGCGCTCGGCGCGCGTGGAAAACTTCATGGAATGGCATCCTGCCCAGACCGAGCCTTGTGGGCCTTTCGGGCGTGGGGGCTAAGAGGGAAAAAACGAAGCCGCCCCGGTTCAAAAGGCAGGACGGCGGCGGGCTGGGTCAGGCGGCGCCTGTGCCTGGGGCCTTGTCGGCCGCCACTTCCACTGCGCGCAGCTTCGGGGCCAGGCCGTTGAGCACGGCGTTCACGTATTTGTGGCCGTCCGTGCCGCCGAACTCCTTGGCGAGTTCGATGCACTCGTTCAGCACCACGCGCCAGGGCACATCCAGGCAGTTCTGGAACTCGTACACGCCGATCCACATGGTGGCGTGCTCGATGGGCGAGATCTCGGCCATCTTGCGGTCCAGCAGCGGGGTAATGAGTGCGTCCATCTCGGCCGCGTTGGCGATGCAGCCGTGCAGCAGCGCGTCGTAGTGCACCGAGTCCGCCTTGTGAAAGCCCGCCAGGTCGCGCGTGAAAGCGTCGATGGCATGGGCGTCGTTGCCGCCCACCAGGTGCTGGTACAGCGCCTGCAGCGCAAACTCGCGCGCGCGGCTGCGGTTGGACTTGGAGGCTGCCTTGCGTGTGCCGGTGCTCTTGAGGCCCGTGCGGCTCTGCTTGGGCGGGCGTGCCGACGATGGCGTGGGGGTGTTTTCGCTCATGACAGTTCGTCCAGCAGGTTGGCCATTTCCACCGCCACGCGGGCCGCATCGGTACCCTTTTCGGTCTGGCGGGCGATGGCCTGTTCCATGTTCTCGGTGGTGATGATGGCGTTGGCAATCGGGATCTGGTAGTCCAGCGACAGGCGCGTGACGCCCGCGCCGGATTCGTTGGCCACCAGCTCGAAGTGGTAGGTCTCGCCTCGGATGATGCAGCCCAGCGCAATCAGCGCGTCGTATTCATCGCTTTCGGCCATGGCCTGCAGGGCCACGGGCACTTCGAGCGCTCCGGGCACCAGCACATGCTTGATGTGCTTTTCTTGCACGCCCAGGGCCAGCAGCTCTGCGCGGCAGGCGGCAGCCAGGGTGTTGGTGATGCTTTCGTTGAAACGGGCCTGCACGATGCCGATGTGCAGCTTCTTGCCGTCCAGTTTGTCTGCGGTGCCTTTTTCTGCGCCAAACATATTTTTTATTCCTTGGGGATGAAGCCGGTGATTTCGAGGCCGTAGCCCGCCATGCTGGGCATGCGGCGCGGCTGGCCCATCAGGGCCATCTTGTGCACGCCGCATTCGCGCAGGATCTGCGCGCCCACGCCGTAGGTGCGCAGGTCCATGCGGCCGCGCTCGGGGGCCTGGGCCGCACGGGCCGTGCCTTCAAACTGGGCCAGCAGCTGGGCAGCGCTTTCGCCGCAGTTGAGCAGCACCGCCACGCCCTTGCCTTGCTTGGCGAGGTATTGCAGGCTGGTGTCCAGGCCCCACGAGTGCATGGAGCGGTTGACTTCGAGCGCGTCGAACACCGACAGTGGCTCGTGCACGCGCACGGGCACCACGTCGTCAGCGCTCCACTGGCCCTTGACCAGCGCCAGGTGCACGGCCTGGCTGGGCTTGTCGCGGAAGGCGTGGGCGGTGAACTCGCCGTAGGCCGTCTGCAGCGTGCGCGTGCCCACCTTTTCGACCAGCGATTCGTTGCGGCTGCGGTATTCGATCAGGTCGGCAATGGTGCCGATCTTGAGGCCGTGCTCGGCCGCAAACAGCTGCAGATCGGGCAGGCGGGCCATGGTGCCGTCGTCCTTCATGATCTCGCAGATCACCGATGCGGGGCTGCAGCCCGCCATGGCGGCCAGGTCGCAACCGGCTTCGGTGTGGCCGGCGCGCATCAGCACGCCGCCGTCCACCGCTTGCAGCGGGAAGATGTGACCGGGCTGCACCAGGTCGCTGGGCTGGCTGTTGCGGTCCACGGCCACCTGCACGGTGCGGGCGCGGTCGGCGGCCGAAATGCCGGTGGTCACGCCCTCTGCCGCTTCGATGGAGACGGTGAAGGCCGTGCTGTACACGGTGCCGTTGCGCGCGGCCATGGGAGGCAGCTTGAGAAACTCGCAGCGCTCGCGGCTCAAGGTCAGGCAGATCAGGCCCCTGCCAAAGCGGGCCATGAAGTTGATGGCCTCGGGCGTGACATGGTCGGCAGCCAGGACGAGGTCGCCTTCGTTTTCGCGGTCTTCTTCATCCACCAGGATGACGATGCGCCCGGCGCGCATCTCGGCCACGATGTCCTCGACGGGCGAGATCGGCACGGGGGTGAGGGGGGTGTTCATGGAAGGTTGGGGCTTTCTGTGGGAGCCTCTGGCGGCTTGCCAGCTGGCGGTGTGCTGCAGCACAGGTTCCCGTGGCCGAAGGCAACTGCTGTGCCCCCAAGAAACCGCCCCAAAGAACATGCGATGCGGCGCTGCCGCACGTCAAAGGAGCTGGGGAGCCTCTATATGAATCATCGCACCGCGTGCATCTGCGGTCTCGGGCTGTCTGCTGCGTTGCAAATGCTCGCAATAGCCCCGCTATTGCTGTGCTTTGCGCCTTGCAACCCATCCCGATCCGCAGCGCACACGCCGCGTCATTCATGCAGAGGCTCCCGTGCCCCCAAAGGCGTGGATTTTAGTGCACCGGGGCCCGTTCCGTCTCTGAACGGGGTTGCGCTTGAGGCAGATCAGATGGCGCTGCCCTGCAGCACCACGTCTGATGTGGGGTAGGCCACGCAGGGCAACACGCAGCCTTCTTCCTTTTCTTCGGCCGTGAGGCCCGGCCATTCGATGGCGTAGCGCACCGTGCCTTCCATCAGCTGGCCAAGGCAGGTGCGGCAGGTGCCGTTGCGGCAGGAGCTGGGCCAGTCGATGCCGCCTTGCTCCATGGACAGCAGCAAGGGCTGTTCGGGCCAAGCGTCGCACTGGGTGCCTTCGGGCTCGACCTTGGCGATGAAGAAAGGGGCGGCGGGTGTGTTCATGGGCGTGTGAATTCAGAGGTTGCGGGCGGCGTGGGTCCACACCAGCAGCAGGTTGTTGGCGGGCATTGCATGGCGTGCTGCCAGTTGCAGGCTGGCCTGGGCGGCATTCGCCGCCACGTCTTCGATGCGGCGAATGCCCCAGGCGGCGTCTTGTGCGCGCAGGCTGGCGTCAAAAGCCAGGTTGCCGGGGGCCGTGGGCACGCCGTCTTCCAGGTAGGGGCCATAGGTGACCAGGTGGCCGCCCGGCGCCAGGTGGCGGGCCGCGCCCTGCATGAGCCCGGTGCAGCAGGCCCAGGGGGCGATGTGCAGCATGTTGGCGCAGTAGATCAGGTCGAACGGAGTGCCAAAGGCCGGGTCGTCGGCAGGCCAGGGGTTGTGCAACACATCGAGCCGCAGCGGCGCGCGCACGTTGTGTGCCTGCGCCTGTGCGGCCCAGCCAGTGATGGATCCAAAGTGGGTGGCCTGCTGGTCGGTGGGCTGCCAGCTCCAGCCGGGCAGGGCTGCGGCAAAGTGCGCGGCGTGTTGTCCGGTGCCGCTGGCAATCTCCAGCGCCGCCCCTGTGGGCGCCAGCAAGGCCAGCAGCTGCGCCAAGATGGGGCCCTGGTTGCGTTCTGCGGCAGGACTGTGCTGGAGGAGGGCGTTGGACATGGGCTTTTTTGGCCGTTTGCGCGCATCTGTCAAGCGCTAGCAGCTATGAAATAAGGAGCGTCAAGGGGTGCGCCGGTGTGCAATGTACCGCAGATGGGATGCCCCGCTGGATTGCCTGTTTTTTAGGCGCTGCAAGCTTATTCCTTGCAAATCAAGCACTTAAGCCTGTCATACAAGGCTTGTCCACAGTTATCCACAAGATTGTCCAGTGGCGGGCGGGATAACCGGGGCTGGCCGGGCCCTGGTGGTGGGTGGTTTGCCAGGGTTTGCAAGCTGCTTGCTGGTTGCCTGTTATTTAATCAATGCAAGGATATTCCTTGTTAATCAATCACTTAGGTTCTTCATACAAGGCTTGTCCATGGTTATCCACAAGATTGTCCAGTGAGGATCGGGATAACCGCGGCTGCGTTTTGAAGTGTTGCCTAAAAAAGATGCAATGCAGGGCTTGCCCTTACAAATCAAGCACTTGGAGTTGTCATACAGGACTTGCCAAAACTTATCCACATGATTGTCCAGCGCCCGCAGGGATAACCCACAGGCCGTGGTTCAGGCCGTGACCTTGACGCCTTTCCAGAACGCCACGCGGCCCCGGATTTCTTCGGCCTCGGGCTTGGGGTCGGCGTAGAACCAGGCGGCATCGGCGTGCATTTCGCCGTTGATCAGCAGCGACAGGTAGCTGGCCTGGCCCTTCCAGGCGCACATGGTCTTGTGGTTGCTGAAGGTGAAGTATTCGCGCTTGAGGGCGCTTTCGGGGAAGTAGTGGTTGCCTTCGACCACTACGGTGTCGTCGCTTTCGGCGATGACAACGCCGTTCCAAGTTGCTTTCATGGGTGTCCTTTTTCTGGGTGTTTGTTGGCGGGGGGTACCTTACCCGATTGGTTTGTGGAGTGGGGGGTTGGCTGGCCGCGTGCTTGTGTTGAGTGCGGAGGCCGGGTCTCGGCCCGGCGGCCGAGGTACTTGTTCTTTGCTTCGCCAAAGAAAAGTACCCAAAAGAAAGGCGACCCCCAGCCTGCGACCCCTGCGCTTCGCTACGGGGCAAACCTGCGTCGGGTCGCTTGCGGGGTGCGCCGTGGAACTCGCTCTGCGCTGCGCGCGCCGCTCGGACAGCCACGGCGAGTCAGTTCACGAAGCACGCGCGCTCCGACGCGCGTGCCACCCCACAACCGCCCCGCCGCAGGCGCAGCCAGCAGGGGGTTGGGCAGCCGAACATCCAAACAGCCGAACAGCCCTACGGGCCATCGCCTCGCGCTGCGCAGGCGGGGCCGAGCGCAGCGAAGCAATGGCCCGTGTGGATGTCCGCACCCCGGGTTCCCTTCAGGATGCGCCGAGGAGCGCAGCGGCCAGCGGATCAGGGCTCGCGATTGTCTGAGCGCAGTGAAACGAAGCGAGTTCGAGCGAGACCCCGCTGGACGCGAGCACCGCAGGTTGCCCGCAGCGAAGCGAAGGGACGCAGCCTGTAGGGTCGCCTTTTCTTTGGTGACTTTCTTTTGGCTAAGCTGTTCAGACCGGACACATGGGTAACAGGTGTGCGGGGACATAGGGAACACCTCGTCAATTGGAAGCCGTCAAAGCGTTCATGTCCAGGCGCATGAATCGCTGGTGACAGAAGTACAGGTCAAAGCACCCGTCGTGCAGGTCATCCGGGCGCAAGGCCACTGGCAGCCTGTGCAGGGCGCTGGATAGCCGCAACTTGTGCCCCTGAAACTTCACAAAGCCATTCCAGCCCACTGTGATCACATGGTCACGCTCGGAGTACTCGATGGGCGCCAGGCTCGTTGGCATGGGCCTGAGGCTCATGCGGTAGCGCTGCGCCGGTGTCTGCATCGCGAGGGCTTCGTGAGGCCGCTGGTTGTTATAGATCTCGCG
>NZ_BJHU01000059.1:0-425 GCF_005405905.1 Acidovorax sp. NB1 | reverse complement strand
GCCAGCACAGCATCGCCTCTTGCGCATGGGCCAGGCTGTCGAAGGTTCGCCCTCGCAGCACCTCGGCCTTCAGGGAGCGGTGAAAGCGCTCGATCTTGCCGTTGGTTTGCGGGTGGTACGGACTGCTGTGGCTGCTGCGCACGCCCAGGCGAATCAGCCAGACATCCAGCGTGCTCAAGTGACCGGGAGCACTGGGCGAGCCCCACGGCGCCCCGTTGTCTGAATTGATGCGCGCCGGCAACCCGTAGCGCTCCAGAATGCCTTGCAGCAACGCCTGGACCGTGCAGATGTCGGTCTTGCTGCAGGCGGTCGTGGCCAGTGCAAAGCGCGAGTGATCGTCCAGCATGGTCAGCGGCGTGCAGCGCCCACCGGCAGTCTCGAAGTAGCCCTTGAAATCCATCTGCCACAGACCGTTGGGCAGTTCG
>NZ_BJHU01000058.1 GCF_005405905.1 Acidovorax sp. NB1 | reverse complement strand
TATACCGAGTTTTTAAGCACCCAGACACAAAGACAAAACTTTTCTTCAACCTCTTCGATCACCAGCAGCACAACCCCAAAGAGCATCACCACCAGCTACCGAGCACCGCACCAGACAATCAGATTGCCAAAACAAGTGCTTCAGAAGCGAAGCCCTCGACTATAGCATGGGTTGAAGGGAAGAAGTGAGAGGCTTTGAAAAAATCTCGCACTTCACATCACACTCATCAAACCCGCCACTTCTCCAACAGCTTTTCAGGCCCCAAGCTATCGTAGCCCTCAAACGGCTGATGGATCCAGGGGTTTGTCGGCAAAAACTCCACAGAGTAGTCCGGCGTGAATGTTGACAACCCCTTGGTCCAGATCACGGCACTGCGCAGTTCAGTGATCGGAGCATAGTTGGTCTTGAGCATGTTGATCACTGCATGCAGTGTGTGCCCAGAGTCAGCCAGATCGTCCACCAACAGCACTTTTCCGGCAATCTCACCCTTCGGCGTCGTAATGAAACGTGCGATGTCGAGGTGCCCTTGAACCGTACCCGCCTCGGCGCGGTAGGAGCTGGTAGACATGATGGCCAAAGGCTTATCAAAGATGCGACTCAGGATGTCACCAGGACGCAGACCACCACGGGCAAGACACAAAATCGTGTCGAATGCCCACCCCGACTGGTGCACCTTGAGAGCCAGTTTCTCGATGAGGCTGTGGTACTCGTCGTAGCTGACATAGAGGTGTTTTCCGTCTTCGGTCAACATGGAATGGCTCCTGAATAGGTGGTGGCGGTTAAGACAACAGAGGCAAGGTAACCCAGCGGGTCAGCTGGCGACATAGGGGTGACGCATCATGATCGTGTGGTCGCGATCTGGGCTGGTCGAAATCATGTCGATGGGAACACCCGTCACCTGCTCAATACGCTCCAGGTAGCGGCGAGCGCTTTCTGGCAGCTTTGCGTAGTCGGTCACACCCACAGTGGATTCGCTCCAACCTGGCAGCGTCTCGTAGATGGGAGTGCAACGAGCAATGTCTTCCGCGCCCATGGGCAGCAAGTCAATGCGTTCGCCATCCAGCTCGTAGCCGGTGCACAACAACAGCTCGGTCAATCCATCAAGCACATCCAGCTTGGTAATGCACAGACCCGAAAGACCATTGACCTGGGCACTGCGCTTGAGCAGCGCTGCATCGAACCAACCACAACGGCGGCTGCGGCCCGTGGTCACGCCCTTTTCAGCACCCACCGTGCTCATGTGATAGCCAGGGGTTCCTGGCACTTCCCAATCCAGCTCCGTTGGGAAAGGTCCACCACCCACCCGCGTGCAGTATGCCTTGGTAATGCCAAGGATGTAGTGCAGCATGCCCGGCCCCACGCCCGAGCCTGCGGCCGCATTCCCCGCCACGCAGTTGCTCGATGTGACATAGGGATAGGTACCGTGGTCCACATCAAGCAGCGTTCCTTGCGCCCCTTCGAACAGCAGATTGGCACCCGCCTGATGAGCGTCATTCAACTCGCGAGAGACATCCGCCATCATGGGCTTGAGCAGTTCAGCATGGCGCATGGCTTCGGCATACACCACATCAAACTGCACCTTGCCATCCTGGATGTAAGGCCGGAGCGCATCGCCAAAGACGAATTTGGCAGACCCCAGATAGCTGGTGAGCACATGGTTGTGCAGATCCAGCAGCTCGCGCAGCTTGGATGCAAAACGTTCGGGGTACTTCAGATCCTGCACGCGCAGCGCGCGGCGCGCGATCTTGTCTTCATAGGCGGGGCCAATGCCACGGCCGGTGGTCCCGATCTTCTCGGTGCCACCTTGCTCCCGCGCAGCCTCACGGGCCACGTCAATCGCGGCGTGGAAAGGCAGGATCAGTGGGCAGGCCTCACTGATTCGCAGGCGCGAACGGACTTCGACACCCGCCTTTTCCAACCCTTCGATTTCTTCGAACAACTTCGCCGCAGACAGCACCACCCCGTTGCCGATGTAGCACTTGACCCCGGGGCGCATGATGCCGCTCGGGATCAGATGCAGCGCTGTCTTCACGCCATTGATCACCAGCGTATGCCCCGCGTTATGCCCCCCCTGGAAACGCACAACGCCTTGCGCGCTTTCCGTCAGCCAATCGACCAACTTGCCTTTGCCTTCGTCGCCCCACTGGGTACCGACCACCACTACGTTGCGACCTTTGGTTGCTTTCATCTCAAACCCAATTCAAATGACAATTGCTCAAACAGCCTGCACGACCCAGCGGCCCGCAACCTGGACCAGCTCACGGTCGCAGTGGAACTCATCCACTTCACTGCCGTGACCCGGCAAAACACAAACGACGGTTTCCCCTGCAGAGCGCAGCTCGGAAATAGCGGCATGCACGTCTGCACCTTCGCCCCAAGGGGCTCGAATGGCTGCTTTCAGGGGACGTGGCGGCACGACACCGACGACCTGTTTGATGTCCAGGCTGAATCCGGCAGCAGGCCGATTGCGCCCAAACACCGCACCGACCTCGTCGTAGCGGCCGCCACGGACCAGTGCATCACTGGCACCACGGGCATAGATCGCAAACCGGGCGCCGCTGTAGTAGGCGTAACCACGCAGATCTGCCAAATCAAACGTGACTGTGGCACCTTCCAAGCGAGCGCCAAGCCACTTCAAGTTTGATAGCACCTCAGGCACACCAGGCACGCGGTGAAGGGCTTTTTCAGCCTCAACCAACACACCAGAATCGCCATACAGCTGAAGCAGTGCCAGGAAACCCTCCCGCGATGCTGCGGGGAAGTCACGGGTCAGAGCCCTCAGTTCCTGAGCATCCTTGGCAGCCAGTGCTGCATGGATCGCACTGAGCAATTGCGGACCCACAGTAAGGCCAGCGAGAAGGCTGCGGACGATGCGAACATCCGCCAGGTCAACGGTGGTGTCACGAACCTCCGCAACACGCAGGCATTCACGGGCCAGCTGCAACGCTTCCAGATCAGCCTCAGCCCCCGGGTGGCCGTAAATCTCGGCACCAAATTGCAGAGGCTCACGGGTCGCATGGGGGCGGTCGGGGCGCGTATGCAGCACGGGGCCGCAATAGCACAGACGCGTGACCCCTTTGCGATTGAGCAGGTGGGCATCAATGCGGGCGACCTGGGGGGTTGTATCCGCCCGCAGCCCCATGGAGCGGCCTGACAACTGATCGACCAGCTTGAAAGTCTGGAGGTCCAGTGCTTCGCCTGTGCCGGTCAAGAGCGACTCAAGGTGCTCCATCAACGGCGGCATGACCAGCTCATAGCCATAACAGCGGGCTGTATCAAGCAGCCCGCGACGCAATTCTTCGATGTGCCGGGCTTCGGACGGCAAGACATCGGCAATGTGATCCGGAAGGACCCAAGCAGACATGGAGAAAAGGGGAGGCTGTTAAAACCGTGATTCTACCGGCACCTGTCGAAGGCACCCAAGGAATCTCTAGCGGCGCCAGATGACAAGCGTTAGAGCCAGAGCATCAGCAGGCCTGCAATGATGGCCAAAAACGCGAAAAAACGAATCTGACCATCTTGCAGGTGCGCAATCTGCTGGACTGTGCGTCGCCAGGTTTGTGGCGAGAAGAAGGGCAACAAACCTTCAATCACCAGGACCAGCGCCAACGCCGTCCAGAGACTTTCCCACGTCATGCAGCAACCCGGTGCCCGCGCAGACTACTTGCGTGGAGCCGCCTGGGCTGCGGCAGGCGTACCGCCACGGAAAACCTTGAAAAAATCAGACGAAGATGGATCCAGCACCATGACATCGCTTTTCTTACTGAAGCTGGATTTGTAGGCATCCAGACTGCGATAGAACTGCGCGAACTGCGGATCACGCCCAAAAGCCTCTGCATAAATGCGCGCAGCCTCGGCATCGCCCTCGCCCTTTACCTTCTGTGCATCTCGGTAGGCATTGGCAATAGCGATCTCGCGCTGACGGTCCGCATCAGCCCGGATTTTTTCCCCTTCGGCAGCTCCGGTAGAACGCAACTCGTTGGCCACTCGCTTGCGCTCAGCCTCCATGCGCCGATACACCGACTCCGTAATGGCTTCCACGTAGTCCACCCGGGTAATCCGAACGTCCACCACGTCCACACCCCAAGGCTTGGCTCCGCGCACCGTGTCGAGCACTTCACGCTTTACATCCGCCATCAAGGCCTCGCGTTTTACGGACAGCAGCTCCTTGACGGTGCGCTTGTTGATCTCCTCCTGGAAGGCGTTGCGCACCACGCGGTTGAGTTGCATAGCGCCTGCGCTCTCATCCAGACCCACATTGCGGATGTACTCGGTGGGCTCCGAAATGCGCCAGCGCACATACCAGTCGATCACCACACGCTGCTTCTCGGCGGTCAGCATGGGCTCGGTATCCGTGCTGTCCAGCGTCAGCAGACGCTTGTCGATGTATGTCACGTTCTGGAACGGCGGGGGCAGCTTGAAATTCAGGCCAGGCTCGGTAATCACCTCTTTGATCTGGCCCAGCGCATAGAGAACACCAAACTGCCGCTGGTCCACCACAAAAAGCATCGAGCTCATGAGAGCAAGCACCACCAGAATAGTGGACGCAATAAATCCGACTCTGTTCACGAACGGCTCCTAGCGAGATTCACGGTCACGGGTGCGGTTGGAGTCTCGCGCCCGGGGGTCATTGGAGAAATTGGCCGCAGGTGCCGCTGGCACCGCAGCAGGTGCAGCATTAGCGACAGGAGCATCCAGCGCAACCCCACCACTGGCCACGTTTTGCATGATCTTGTCGAGCGGCAGATACAGCAGATTGGAGCCTTGGCGAGACTCCACCAGGACCTTGGTCACATTGCCATAGATCTGTTGCATGGTGTCCAGGTACATGCGGTCCCGCGTGACCTGAGGAGCCTTCTGGTACTCGGCCAGCACCGAGGAAAACCGCTGTGCGTCACCTTGGGCCTGGGCCACGATGCGCGCCTTGTAAGCTGCAGCCTCTTCGTTCAGGCGCGAGGCTGAACCCACCGCGCGCGGCACGACGTCGTTGGCGTAAGCCTGCGCTTCGTTCTTGGCACGCTCACGCTCCTGCCCCGCTTTCAGAACATCATCAAACGATGCCTGCACCTGTTCGGGCGGGCGCACTCCGCCCTGCTGCAGATTGATACCTACTACCTCGACACCCACCTTGTAGCGATCGAGAATGGTCTGCATCAACGCGCGAACCCTGGGAGCAATCTGGTCGCGCTCTTCGGCCAAGGCCGTATCCATGCGCATCTTGCCCACCACTTCCCGCACCGCCGTCTCGGCAGCCTGAACTACTGCATCCGATGGATTCTTGCTCTCAAACAACCAGGCCCGCGCATCGCTCAAACGGTATTGCACGGCGAACTTGATTTCGACGATGTTCTCGTCTTCCGTGAGCATGGCGGATTCCCGCAGGCCCGTGCTCTTGATGACGGTATCGCGACCCACATCCGCAGAACGGATCTGGGTCACAAAAACCAGCTCGTGGCGCTCGATCGGGTAAGGCAGGCGCCAGTTGAAACCAGCCCCGACAGTGCTCTTGTACTTGCCAAACTGGGTGATAACAGCCTGCTGACCTTCCTGGACGATGAAGAAGCCCGTCCCCATCCAGATCACAAAAACAATGCCTGCGATCAGACCAACACCAACCCCGGCGCTCTTCATGTCGGGCTGAAACCCGCCGCCCGTTCCACCGCCATTGCCGGGACCGCGCGATCCGCCGTTCTTGCCACCAAACAGGCCACCCAACTTGCGATTCAGGTCGCGCCAGAGCTCATCCAGATCCGGCGGCTGCTGGCCGTTGCCAGGTCGCTGGTCGCCTCCCCGAGGCCCATTCTGGGACGAACCCGGCCGGTCGTCAGGACGCCCCCCCTCTTCCGATTTGTCCTCACCACGACCCCAGCGGGGATCATTCAGATTGAACATGCCCCGAATACGTTCTGGCAACGAAGCCCAGCGTAGGGTGCGATTTTGGAAATTCATGCGCAAAGTCTCTGGTTCTCGGATGGGGTCAGTCAATCCGTCATTGTGCCCAATCAAGGCATTGCATCTGGCAATTCAACGGCATCACCTGGGGTCATGTCCAAATGTGTGTCCAGCAAGCGGCTAGAAAGCGCATGGCGCAAGTTGTCAAGCCCTTCGCCCGAACGCGCACTCACGAACAACCGGGACAAGAGATGCCCAGCCACCTCGTATTGATCCTGCAGATCGGACGGGCGTCGCTCCTCGGTCAACGCATCCAGCTTGTTGAACACCAGAATCTGCGGGATGTCGGCAGCGCCAATTTCCTGCAGAACACGCTCGACCTGCGCCATCTGCTCGGGGAAGTCCGCATTGGAGGCATCCACCACGTGCAGCAGCAGGTCTGCATCAATCGCCTCCTGCAAGGTGGCCTGAAAGGCATCCACCAGCCCGTGCGGGAGATCGCGGATAAAACCCACCGTGTCGGACAAGGAGACCGACCTGCCCGCGTCAGCCAGATACAGCTGGCGGGTTGTGGTGTCGAGTGTTGCAAACAACTGATCGGCCGCATAGGCGCGTGCCTTGACCAGAGCGTTGAACAACGTGGACTTGCCCGCGTTGGTATAGCCAACCAGCGAGATATTGAAGGTGTCTCGCCGCTCACGCTGCCTGCGCTGCGTGGACCGCTGGCGCTTGACCTTGACGAGGCGCTCGCGCGTGCGCTTGATGGCATCGCCAATCATGCGCCGGTCCAGCTCAATCTGCTTTTCACCAGGACCGCCACGGGCACCAATCCCGCCAGTCTGGCGCTCCAGATGCGACCAGCGCCGCACCAGGCGGGTGCTCACATATTGCAGTTTGGCAAGTTCAACCTGCAACTTTCCTTCGTGGCTGCGCGCACGCTGGGCAAAAATTTCGAGGATGAGCAGCGTGCGGTCATTGACCGGCAGCTCAATGTGGCGTTCGAGATTGCGTTGCTGGGCCGGGCTCAGGGACTGGTCAAACAGCACTTCCACGGCGCCATGCATCTGGGCAAGGGCACGAATTTCATCGGCCTTCCCGCTGCCTATGAACAGGGCTGCGTCTGGCGCCTTGCGCTTGCAGGTGATGCGAGCCACAGGCTGCATGCCCGCAGTTTGGGCCAACAGGCCCAACTCTTCCAGCTCGCCATCGAAGTGGGGCAGACCGAAGTCCACCCCGACCAGCAATACCGGAGCGGCGCCTGCCTGAAGGGGCGTAGCCGAACTCAAAGTAGGCCGCCCTTGTGTACCACCTGACTCAGAAACGAAAACCGGCTAGCAAACGGCAACCATTCAAGGGTTGCTGCTGTCGGCATCAGGGGTATCTGCTGTGGAGAAATTGACCGCACGACCCGGGACGATGGTCGAGATCGCATGCTTGTAGACCATCTGGGTCACCGTGTTGCGCAGCAACACCACGTATTGGTCAAACGATTCGATCTGCCCCTGCAGCTTGATGCCGTTCACCAAATAAATGGAGACTGGCACATGCTCCCGACGCAGGGCGTTGAGGAAGGGATCTTGCAAAAGCTGGCCTTTATTGCTCACGATATTCTCCGTGTTCAAAAATGTTGTTGTAAACCAGCACCTTACCACAGCCAGGGCCCCACCCGGACAGGTTCGGGCATGGCCCTTCTCCACTCGCGACTTTGTCCTAACCCTCGTCCTTGTCGGCAAATGGGTTGTGGGATGTCTTCATCTCGATCCTGAGCGGCGTGCCCACCAGATCAAACTCTTTCCGGAAACGCCCTTCCAGAAAGCGCTTGTAGGCGTCCGTCACATGCTCCAGCGAGTTTCCGTGGATCACGATCACCGGCGGATTCATGCCCCCCTGGTGCGCATACCGCATCTTGGGGCGGAACATGCCCGCCCGCTTCGGGCTCTGGAACTGAACAGCCTCCAGAAGCAAGCGTGTGAGCACTGGCGTGGACATCTTGCAAGTCGCCGCCCGGTGGGCTTGGGCGATGGAGGTCCAGAGCGGCCCCAGGCCCTGGCGCTTCTTGGCCGAGATGAAATGCATGGAGGCGAATTTCAGGAACGCCAGCCGCGTCTCAATGGAGCGCTCCAGTTGCTGGCGCTGGTAGTCATCCACCGCATCCCATTTATTCACCGCCACCACCACAGCACGGCCACTCTCCAGGATGTACCCCGCGATGTGCGCGTCCTGGTCTGTGACCCCCTGGGTGGCATCCAGCAGGAGCAGCACCACGTTCGCCGACTCAATCGCCTGAAGCGTTTTGACCACCGAGAACTTCTCGATCGCCTCGAACACCTTGCCCTTGCGCCGCAAGCCGGCGGTGTCCACCAGCTCAAACCGCTGGCCATTGCGCTCAAACGGTACCGTGATCGCATCACGGGTGGTTCCCGGCATGTCGAACGCAACCAGCCGCTCTTCGCCCAGCCAGGTGTTGATCAGGGTGGATTTGCCTACGTTGGGGCGGCCCGCCACTGCGAGTTTGATGACGCTCTTGTCGGCTGCGGCATCCGACTCTTCGGGGTCGGGCAGATGCAGCGGCTCCAGCGCCAGATCCACAAGACCGCGGATCCCCTGGCCATGCGCTGCGGACACGGGATAGACCTCGCCCAGCCCCAGCTCATAGAACTCAGCCAGTTGAACGCCCTGCACCATGCCTTCGGCCTTGTTGGCCACCAGCACGCAGGGTTTGCCCAGGCGGCGCAGGTAGTTGGCAATGTCGTGGTCTTGCGCGGACAGGCCCGCACGGGCATCGACCACAAAAACGACTACGTCGGCCTCGGCCACCGCCTGCTGGGTTTGCTTGGCCATCTCGCGGTAAATACCGCTCGAAGCGTCGGGCTCGAAGCCCCCCGTGTCGATGACGATGTACTCGTGCTTGCCCTGCTTGCCATTGCCGTAATGCCGGTCACGCGTGAGCCCGGCAAAGTCGGCCACGATCGCGTCGCGGGACTTGGTCAGACGGTTGAAAAGCGTGGATTTGCCGACATTCGGACGCCCCACGAGGGCGATAACTGGCTTCATTGAATACAACCGATCAATCTGGACGGAATCCGTAAATACTGCCGTTGCGGGTCACGACCACCAAGGTGTCGGCAGCCACTGCGGGTGCCGCCGCAATGCCAGACCCATCTGTGGCAATGCGGTTGAGGGGAGCGCCATCGGTTCGGGACAACAGATGGACCACACCCGTGCTGTCGCCAATCACCACCGAGCGCCCCAGCAACAGCGGCGCCGTCAGCTTGCGATGCTTGAGCCGGTCACTGCCCCACAGGCGCGAACCATCGCTTCGGCGCCATGCGGCCACCGTGCCATTGCTTTCGACGCCAAAAAGTGCATCCGCATCGCCATGGACGCCTTCGGCGCCGC
The DNA here is from genome assembly GCF_005405905.1 of Acidovorax sp. NB1. GTDB lineage: Bacteria > Pseudomonadota > Gammaproteobacteria > Burkholderiales > Burkholderiaceae_C > Acidovorax. The sequence goes on along the minus strand of NZ_BJHU01000058.1, from coordinate 107,171 downwards.
TGGCAGGCTGCGTCCATACGACGGAGCCCCGGGCCGTGTTCACACAGCCCACGGCCGCCTGGAACGAGCGCGCGCACACGCTGTCACCCACCCGGCTGGTGCGCCCCACCAGCTCAACAAGGCGTTCCACATCATTGGTTCCCCGCGCACTGGCCAGAGGGGCCTCCCAACGCACGCTGCCGTTGTCAGGGTTCAGGCCCACCAGGCGACCTGACAGACCGACCACCAGGGTGTCCCCCACGGCCAGCAGCACGCCCGCCTGCCGCAGCACCAGGGGTTCGCCGGGGCGCTGTTGCGCCCACAGGCGCCGCCCTGTGGTGGCGTCATACGCGGAGACCGAACGGTCTGCCGACAAAACAAAAACGCGCCCACCAGCCACCAGCGGCGGCGTAAACACCTGGGCGGCCAAGGTTTCACGCCAGCGCTCGCGGCCAGAATCCAGCACGATCAGGGCATTGCTGCGCGAGACCACGGCTGCCGACTTGCCATCGCTGCCGACAGCCGCCGACAGCGGCTCGCCCAACGCAGTGCGCCAGACATCCCCCCCCGTGCGCGCATCGATCGCAGCCACCACGCCATCCGAGGACGCTACGGTCACCACATTGCCCGCAGCGTGCACCTCCAGGGGCAGGCCGGCAACGTTGCCCACGCGGGCCGTCCAGGCCTGCCGCACCCCCAGGACCGCCACATTGGCACCCAGATCGGCGGGCACAGGCTTCGCGCTGCCACCGCCGCTCCACAGCGAGCAGCCCGCCAAAGACGCAGCCAACACCACCAACGCAGTGCCACGCAGGAAAGAAGAGCGGCCAGACACCGCATGTGGAGTCAATGTCATGTTTACTTGGTTTCTACGGAGGAAGCAGCCGCAGCCACGGTTGCCGCTTGGGGCGAAACACCCAGCGCATTCAGCTTGATCTCGACCAGGCGACGGTACTCGACGCCCTCTTCAAGGCCCTTGTAGGCCTTGGTGTATTCGGTGATCGCTTCCTGGCGCTTCTCCTGCAAAAGCAGGACGTCGCCCTTGCGGTCCGCAGCAATCGATGCAAATTCGGGCGGGAAGCTGTCGGACACTTGCTTGAGTGCCTCGTCATAGTTTTTCTGGTCCATCAGCACGCTGGCCAGACGCAGCTTCGCCAGCGCCTTGAGGCCATCATCCGACGACTTCTCAGCCACCCAACCCAGCGCGTCCTTGGCGGCATCGGCATTGCCGGTGTCCTGCATGGCCTTGGCAAAAGTCAACCCAGCCTGGCCCGCCTGCGTGGTGCCGGCGTACTTGGACTTCAGGTCGCCAAAAGCTTGTTCCAGGCGCGTCTTGTCACCCGAACGGGCTGCCACATCCACCGCGTCATAGAGTGCCGCGGCCTGGGTGGCCTGCCGGTTCTGCCAATACTGGTAGCCATTCCAGGCGGCAGCGCCGCCAGCCACCACCAGCACCACGGCGCTGATGAGGGTGCCCCAGGTGTTCCAAAAATGCTTGAGCTGGTCAAGCTGCTCTTGTTCTTCTAGATCGAGATGATTGGCCATAGAAATCAGCGGTTCTGTATTCGGATTAAGCGTTGGATTGTAGGGTGGCGGCCCATTGCGCCACATCGGCCAGGGCGTGCTCGGCCTGGGCGCCGCCGCCATCGCGCAAGGCCTTGACGGTAACCTGGCCGCGTGCGAGCTCGTCCTCACCGAAGATGAGCGCATGGCGCGCGCCGCTGGCGTCGGCCTTCTTGAACTGCGACTTCATGCTGCCCGCACCCTCGGCACCGCCCGCATGCTGCACCACGTTCAGCCCGGCGGTGCGCAGCGCCTCCAGCGTGGTGATAACGGGGGCCAGCGGCGTGCCGGGGGGCACGATGGCGTAGACATCTGCTGCAGCGGAAGGCATGGGCAGGTCCAGTTCATCGGCCAGCAGCAGCAAGCGTTCGATGCCGAGGCCAAAGCCCACGGCTGGCGCGCTCTTGCCGCCCAGTTGCTCGATCAGGCCGTCATAACGACCACCGCCACACACGGTGCCCTGAGAGCCGAGCTGGTCGGTCACCCACTCGAACACCGTGAGGTTGTAGTAGTCCATGCCGCGCACCAGGCGAGGGTTCACGCGGTACTCCAGCCCCACAGCCTCCAGCACGGCGCGCACGGCGTCGAAGTGGGCGCGCGAGGCGTCGCCCAGGAAGTCCATGAGCTTTGGCGCCGCCTCGATCAATGTCTGCATCGCCGGGTTCTTGCTGTCCAGGATGCGCAGCGGGTTGCTGTGCAGGCGGCGACGGGCTTCTTCGTCCAGCTGGTCCTGGTGCTGCTCGAAATAGCGGATCAACGCCTCACGGTGCTCGCGGCGCTCGGCGGGTTGGCCCAGGCTGTTGATTTCCAGCCGCACGTGCTCGCCTTCCACCAGGCCCAGCTCGCGCCACAGCGCGCGGGCGACAAGGATGATTTCCGCATCCACATCCGGCCCGGCAAAACCCAGCGCCTCCACGTCCAGCTGATTGAACTGGCGGTAGCGCCCCTTTTGCGGGCGCTCGTGGCGGAACATCGGACCCTGGGTCCACACGCGCAGCGGACCGTTGTAGAGCGCGTTGTGCTCGACCATGGCGCGCACGATGCCGGCCGTGGCCTCGGGGCGCAAGGTGAGCTTGTCGCCATTCATCGAATCGGTGAAGGAATACATCTCCTTCTCCACGATGTCCGTCACTTCACCCAACCCGCGCACGAACAGCGCCGTGGGCTCGACGATGGGTGTCAGCAGATATTGGTAGCCATAGCTGGCAAGCACCTTGCGCACCGCTGCCTCGAACCACTGCCAGCGCGCTGACGTCGGCAGCTTCTCGGTGCGCGGCACCGAGGCGGGCAGGATGTCGTTCATGCCTTTGACGGCGCTCAGCTTCTGCACTTTGCTCACTGCGGTATTTTCCTGGTACTTTTTTTGAACTAAATCAGGCCCTACCGCCTGATAGATATACGCTGATAGCTATTAATTTTATAGCAATCAATGACGCCCGTAGCGACGCTCGACATACTGCTCGACGAGGGCATGGAACTCTTCTGCAATGCGCTCGCCGCGCAGCGTCAGGGCCTTTTCGCCATCAATGAACACAGGCGCCGCCGGGGCTTCGCCTGTGCCGGGCAGGCTGATGCCGATGTCGGCATGTTTGCTCTCGCCAGGGCCGTTGACGATGCAGCCCATCACGGCCACCTTCATGCCCTCCACCCCCGGATAGCGCACACGCCACACGGGCATTTGCGCACGCAGGTAGTCGTCGATCTGCTTGGCCAGTTCCTGGAAAGTGGTGCTGGTGGTGCGGCCACACCCCGGGCAGGCCGTCACGCTGGGCACAAACACACGCAGGCCCAGCGACTGCAGGATCTCGGACGCGACCACCACCTCTTGTGTGCGCGCCTCGCCCGGCTGGGGCGTGAGCGATACGCGAATGGTGTCGCCAATGCCCTCCTGCAGCAGGATGCCCAACGCCGTGCTGGAAGCCACGGTGCCTTTGGTGCCCATGCCCGCCTCAGTAAGCCCCAGGTGCAGCGCATAGTCGCAGCGGCGCGCAAGCTCGCGGTACACAGCGATCAGGTCCTGCACACCACTGACCTTGCACGACAGGATGATCTGGTCCCCGCTCAGGCCCATGGATTCAGCCAGCCGGGCCGATTCGATGGCCGACGTGATCAGCGCCTCGTACATCACCTGGCGCGCCTCCCAGGGCTGCGCGCGCTGGCTGTTGGCATCCATCAGGCTAGCAAGCAGATCCTGGTCCAGGCTGCCCCAGTTCACACCGATGCGCACCGCCTTGTTCCAGCGCATGGCCGCCTCGATCATCTGGCCGAACTGCTTGTCCTTCTTGTCGCCCTTGCCCACGTTGCCCGGGTTGATCCGGTACTTGGAGAGCGCCTGCGCGCAGTCGGGAAACTCCGTCAGCAGACGGTGACCGTTGTAGTGGAAATCGCCCACCAGGGGCACGCTCTCGCCCATCCGGTCCAACTGCTCACGGATGTAGGGCACTGCGGCGGCAGCCTCAGGGGTGTTGACGGTGATCCGGACAAACTCCGAACCCGCCTGGGCCAGTTCCTTGACCTGGATTGCGGTGCCGATGGCATCCACGGTGTCCGTGTTGGTCATGGACTGCACACGCACCGGCGCATCGCCGCCTACAGTGACGATCCGCGAGCCCCAGGTAATTTTGGCCTGGCGCGAACGGCGGGGCAAAGGGGCAGCGACCGCAACAGGGCCAAAATCACGCAAAGGGTTTTGCACGTTACTTCACCTCGAAACGAGCGACGTTCTCGCGCGACACGGCGGCCAGGTCAAATGGCTTGCCACGCACCGTCACCTCCGTCGCATCGGCACGCCCCACCACCACCGCGAGCGGAGGTTGGGCCGACACTGACACGGACTCCCCTGCAGCCAGGTTGCGCTGCAAGGCCAAAGCGCCGGTGGCGTCTTTCACTTGGACCCAGGATTCGCTGCGGGCACGCAACACCAGAGTACCCGTCGGCGTGTCGGCTGCCGAAGCGGGCGCACTGGCAACCAGCGCAGGCACTGATGCCGGGGCAGCCACGGGCGCGGGTGCAGGAGCAATCAGTGGCGCTGCTGGGGCCGCCGTCACGACCGGAACGACTACAGAAGGTGCAGCGGCTGGCGCAGAAGTGGGCTCGGGAAGCCGCCCCGCCACCATGGGCGCTGCTGCGGCCACTGGTGCATCCGCAACACCAGACGGCACAGCGTCCGGCGGTGTTGCAACAGGCGCAGACGCAGTGCTGGAGGCCGCGCGGTCTTCGCCCCGAGGGAGAAAGTACAAGGCCAGAGCTCCCACCAGCAGGGCCAGCACCACAAACCCCACGGACCGCGACGCAGACCCGCCCCCGGCGAACGAGGAAGAGGACACAGGGGATTTGGCCGCACTGCCCTTGACCGGGGCATTGATGCCGGCGCTGTCCGCCGCCAGGCTCGGACTCGGGCTTTGGGGCAACAGGGCCAGAACGGGGGCCGCATCCACCTTGAGTGCCCGGCACACACTGGAGGCCAGGGCCCGCACGAACACGGTGTCGGGCAGCACCGTGAAGTTATCGGCTTCCAGCGCCTCCAGCTTGCTGACTGGCACCTTCAGCGCCACAGCCAGGGCCGCAATATGCATTCCAGATGCGAGACGGGCCTCCCTGAGCAAACCACCCGCTGTCAAACCACTCTCCACAACCTCACTCATTGAAAGCCCCGCGTTCGTAAGCACCCAACTCCCGCGAATCCGGGAACCGCTTGCGCAACTGGACCGCCAGCTGCCGCATTGCCACAGAGTCGCCCAAGGCGCGCTCCACCTTTATGCCCAGCCACAACGATTCGGAGTTGGCAAACTCGCTGTTGTTGAGGCGCCGGATGTAAAACTGCGACCGGGTCAGCTCGTTGCGCCGCAGCAGCAGCGAGGCCAGCTGGTACGCCACCACCGGGTTGGCAGCATCCATTTCGTAGGCCTTCAGAAACGACTGCTCCGCCTCGACAAGCTGGCCCGCCCGGGACTGGCACAGGCCACGCGCCATCAGGGTCTTGCCACGCGCCATGTAGGTCGGATTGGCAATCGCACGGCCAAAATACTGGTCTGCGTCTGCATATTTCTGCTGCTGGCACAACAGCCAGCCGTAGTTGTGCAGCACATTGGCATCATTGCTCCGCAACGCCAAAGCACGCCGAAAACTGTCGTCGGCCTGCGCCAGGTCATTCAGGCGCATGAAGATCAGGCCGCGCAGGTTGAATGCATCTGCGTAGGAGGGGTCGGCAGCAAGGGCCTGCTTGACTTCATCCAGCGCCACGGCAGTCTGGCCCATTTCAAAATAGTTGGCCGCCAGCTCCAGCCGGATACGGGCACGGCGGCGGGATTCAGGCTCGTCCGAAGGCGTCACCACATCAGCCTCTGCGTCAACCCGGGTGGCCGCGTTGTTGGCCGCACATCCTTGCAGTGCCGCGATGCAAACCAGTGCACTGCATGCCGCGAGTGTCCAGCGGCCAAAATGCTGCCAGCGTCCAACCAATCCCGCCATGTAGAGCCTCCTTGAAGTTTGCCGATCGCCTGCTGATCAAGTCACCGGTTTGAGCACGATTGTGCGCTGCTTTGCCATGCGTTCCGCCGCACGGGTGCGGTCCTTGACATCGCCCGCCAATTGCCCACAGGCCGCATCAATATCATCGCCCCGGGTCTTGCGCACCGTTGTGACAATACCGGCATCGCTCAAGACCTTGGAAAAAGCGAGGACCTGATTCTGCGCTGACCGCAAGAGACCCGATGCGGGAAACGGATTGAAGGGAATCAGGTTGAATTTGCAACGCACCCCGGAACGCTTGACCAGCTCGATGAGCTGCTGCGCATGCTCCAGCTGATCGTTGACGCCATCCAGCATGCAGTATTCGAACGTAATGAAGTCACGCGGCGCATGGGCGAGGTAGCGGCCACAGGCTTCCAGCAACTCTTGAATCGGGTACTTGCGGTTGAGCGGCACCAGGTTGTCGCGCAGAGGATCGTTTGGCGCATGCAACGACACGGCCAAAGCCACCGGGCAATCCTGCGAGAGCCGGTCCATCATGGGGACAACCCCCGAGGTGGACACCGTCACCCGCCGCCGCGACAGGCCGTAGCCATGATCGTCCAGCATCACGCGCAGGGCCGGCACCAAGGCCGCGTAGTTCTGCAGCGGCTCGCCCATGCCCATCATGACCACATTGGAGATCACGCGGTCTTCGGTGCCAAAGCGCTGGCGCAAAGAATGTTCGGCAAACCACAGTTGGGCCAGGATCTCGCCCGTGGTCAGGTTGCGGCTGAAACCCTGATGCCCTGTGGAGCAAAAACGGCATCCCACGGCACATCCAGCCTGGGATGAAACGCAGAGGGTTCCGCGGTCATCCTCGGGAATGAACACAGCCTCGACCGCGTTGCCATCCCCCACATCAAACAGCCACTTCACCGTGCCGTCTGCCGAGACATGCTCGGAAACGACAGGCAGGGCCTCGACCTTGGCACATCCCTTGAGCTTGTCGCGCAAGGCCTTGGCCAGGTCGCTCATGGCGTCGAAATTGCTCGCGCCACGCTGGTGAATCCAGCGGAACAGCTGGGTCGCACGAAAACGTTTCTCGCCCAGCTGCTCGCAGAAGGCTGCAAGGCCGTCGAGGTCAAATTCCAGCAGGTTGGTAGTCATTGCGCCGACCTTCCGAAGGGCCGGGCGCAACCGTCCCCATGGCGCAGACATCCCACAGTTGCGGGAACAGGCATGGGGATCACCATATCAACGCGAGTAGATGTTCAGGCCGGGGAAGAAGAAGGCCACTTCAACAGCAGCCGTTTCGGCGGCGTCGGAACCGTGCACAGCGTTGGCATCGATGCTGTCAGCGAAGTCGGCGCGGATGGTGCCGGCTTCTGCCTTCTTTGGGTCGGTGGCGCCCATCAGTTCGCGGTTCTTCAGGATCGCGTTTTCGCCTTCCAGGGCCTGGATCATCACCGGGCCGGAGATCATGAAGTCCACCAGGTCCTTGAAGAACGGACGTGCCTTGTGCACGCCGTAGAACTGCTCGGCTTCCAGGCGCGACAGGTGCACCATGCGGGCAGCCACAACCTTCAGGCCAGCGGCTTCGAAGCGGGCGTAGATCTGGCCGATCACGTTCTTGGCCACTGCGTCAGGCTTGATGATGGAGAGAGTGCGTTCGATAGCCATGTTGATTTTCCTGAATGAATAATGTTGCTGTGATTCGTTTGTCCACCGGACAAAGCCCTCGATTCTAACCGTGGAAGCCTGAGGCTGGATCAACGCCCGCCACCGCCACGGCGGGGGCCACCGCCGCCAGGGCGGCGTTTGTCCTGGCGGTGCCGCGACAGACTGTCCACACCGATGTAGCCCACGGATGTTTTCATGGGATCGGGCTGGGCAGCGCCGCGCTGGCGGTCACCCCCCGCAGCATTGTTGCCACGCCCCCCCTGCCCTTGCCCGCCGCCGTCACGCCGAGGCTTCTGCCCACGGGGCCCCGCCCCGCCGCCGCCCTGGGACATGTCGCGGCGCGGACCGTCGCCCGCCCGGGGGCCGCCACGACCACGGTTGCGCGCATTGCCATTGCCGCCGCGCCCACCCGCCCCGGGGCCGGCTTCTGCACGGCCTTCGCCCGATTCCGGGCGACCCGCACCCGCTGCCTGAACGAGGGCCCGGATATCGCTGTCGTCCAGCTCCAGCCAGGCGCCTCGCTTGAGGCCCCGAGGCAGCACCATGGCGCCGTAGCGGATGCGGATGAGTCGGCTCACCGCGTGGCCCACCGACTCCATCATGCGGCGCACTTCACGGTTACGCCCCTCAGAAATGGTGACCCGGTACCAGCAGTTGGAACCTTCGCCGCCGCCGTCTTCGATGGAGCCAAACGACGCCATGCCGTCGTCCAGGCGCACACCGTCCAGCAGCTTCTGCTTTTCTTCGTTGCTGAGCGCGCCCAACACACGCACAGCGTACTCGCGCTCCAGACCAAACCGGGGGTGCATGAGCTTATTGGCCAGCTCGCCCGAGCTGGTGAACAGCAACAGCCCTTCGGTGTTCAAGTCCAGCCGCCCCACGGACTGCCACTTGCCCTGCATCAGCCGGGGCAGCTTGCGAAAGACAGTCGGCCGGTTTTGCGGATCGTCATGCGTGACCACCTCGCCCACGGGCTTGTGGTACGCGATCACCCGGGCTGGCGGGGGATCAATGCGGTAGCGGATGGGCTTGCCATTGACCTTGACCTGGTCCCCGAACTGGATGCGCTGGCCAATATGGGCCGGCTCATTGTTCACGGAGATGCGCCCCTCCAGGATGAGCTGCTCCATTTCCAGCCGCGAGCCCAGCCCCGCCTGGGCCAGCACCTTGTGGAGCTTGGGCGTTTCCACCTGGGGCAGCAACACCCGCTTGGCGGGAGCCACATCGGCCGATGCGTCGTCCTGATCAAAACGGCCCGAGACCACATCTTCAAATTGATAGCCCTCGACCGCTGGCACGGGCTTGCGCTTGTCGCGGCCCATGCCTTCGGCGCGGGGAGCACGCCCCGAGGATTCGACCCGGGCCGGGCCCTTGGGCTCAGCGCGTGGCGCGGAGCCCTCGACCTCAACGCCCGCTGCGGGCTCCACAGCCACAGGGGCTTCAACCTGAGCCGAAGGCTCCGCGAGCGCCACCACGGCGGGCGCGTCTGCCGACACATCGGAGTCCGCCCCGACCGCATCAACGCCTTCAGCAGAAACCGGCGCAGCCTTCTTGCGTGGCGCGCGCTTGGCAGCAGGCTTTTTCGCTGCAGGAGCCACATCGGCAGCGCCAGCTTCTGGCGTTGCACCCGGATTGTCGGGAGTCGAATCGTTCATCAAGTGTTTCCCTGGACACCCCCCGGGGTGTCCATCTGGTCGTCACGGAGGTCCGTCTCCGTGTCATTAAAAAAATCATCCATAAGCGGCAGATTTCCGCTCACTGCCTCAGAAGAAACGGATACCGGCGGCTGCTCCATAGCAGGCTCCGCAACCACCACCTCGGGCTCCATTACCGGTTCCAGCTCTGGCTCGATCACGCCCTGGGCCGCTGCAGCCATGGCCTCCAGCACGTTCGCATTGCCGGTGGGGTCATCCAGCACCGGCAGTTGGTCCAGCGACTGCAGCCCCATGTCATCCAGGAACTGGCGGGTGGTGGCAAACAATGCAGGACGGCCCACGGTTTCCCGGTGCCCGATGACCTCCACCCAGCCCCGATCCTCCAATTGTTTGATGATCAGACTGTTGACGGTCACACCACGGATATCTTCGATATCCCCCCGCGTCACCGGCTGGCGATACGCAATGATGGCCAGCGTTTCCATGGTGGCCCGCGTGTAGCGCGGAGGCTTTTCTGGGTGCAGCCTGTCGAGGTACTCCCGCATCTCCGGGCGGCTCTGAAAGCGCCAGCCCGTGGCCACCTGCACCAGCTCCACCCCGCGCTGCGCCCAGTCCTGCTGCAGCTCCTGCAGCAGAAGCTTGAGCGTGTCAGACCCCAGCGCATCATTGAAAAGCACCCGCATCTCGCGCGCAGGCACAGGCTGCTGCGCACAGATCAGCGCAGTTTCGAGGACCCTTTTGGCATCCACCGTGTTCATGGTTCAGCGATTCCTGGAAAAAGTGCCACGCGTTGCAACGGGTGTCACATCAACAGCAGGGGGCAATCAAATTGGCGCGCAGTGCGAGGACGTTGGCGCGACGCAAGAGCCCGGCGGGATTCCGTCTTCGGGCAGGGGGCCGATATGGCCTTCAGGGCGCATTGTAGCCCAGCCCCCAGGAAGACAGTGCCTGCTGCATGTCCTCGGGCACCTGCGCATGGAGCTCCAGCGCCTTGCCCGTCACCGGGTGCACAAAGGCCAGGCGGTAGGCGTGCAATGCCTGGCGCTGCAGCCCCCCCGACGGCGCCCCGCCGTACAGACTGTCTGCCACCAGCGGATGCCTGAGCGATGCCATATGCACCCGGATCTGGTGGGTCCGACCCGTGTGCAAGGTGCATTGCACCCAGCAGCCTTGGTCGGTTCCGTCCAGCCAGAGCACGTCGGTGCGAGCCGTCTTGCCCGCATGCAAGGCCAGGTCCACCACCGCCATGCGCAGCCGGTTGCGCGGGTCGCGCCCGATGGGTGCATCGACCGACCGGCTCTTAGGGCCCGTCCAGGCGCCATGGGCGATGGCAAGGTACTGACGCTTGACCTTGCGCTCGGCAATCAGGGCGACCAGCGAATCCATGGTGGCGCGATTCCGGGCCACCACCATGAGGCCACTGGTGTCCTTGTCCAGCCGATGCACGATCCCGGCACGCGGGACCAGCAGGGCTTTTTCGTCCCGGGCCAGCAGGCCATTGAGCAAGGTCCCGCTCCAGTTGCCCGGCGCCGGGTGCACGACCAGACCTGCGGGTTTGTTCACGACCAGGAGATGTTCGTCCTCGTAGACCACATCGATGGCCATGGGCTCTGGGCGGAACGCCTGGCTCTGCAGGGTGGGCCGCATCTCCAGCACCAGCTGGTCACCGGCCTTGACGCGGGCAGAGGCCTTGAGCACCGGCTTGCCATTGAGGCTGACCAGCCCCTGCGCCAGCAACTGCTGCAGATAGCTGCGGGAGAACTCGGGCACCAAGTCCGCCAGCGCCTTGTCCAGCCGGGCGGCATGCTGCGGAGCCGCCACGAGCATGTGGCGCATTTCACTGCTGGCCTCGGCCAGCGCTTCCGACTCCTCGGCGAGCAGATCATCGCCCGCATCGGCGGGCGCCCCGGCCGCTCTGCCATCGCCGCTGTGCGGCAGCTCAGCCACCATCGGGATCAACGCGCCGGCAGGTAGCGCGAAGGGTCCACCGGCTTGCCTTGTCGGCGGATTTCAAAGTGCAGCTTGACGCGGTCTGCGTCGGTGTTGCCCATCTCGGCGATCTTCTGGCCCTTGCGCACGGCCTGGTCTTCCTTGACCAGCAGCGCCTGGTTGTGCGCGTAGGCCGTGAGGAAGGTGTTGTTGTGCTTCAGGATCACCAGGTTGCCATAGCCACGCAGGCCTGCGCCCGCGTAGACCACGCGGCCATCGGCAGCTGCCAGCACAGGCTCGCCCGCCTTGCCTGCAATGTCAAAACCCTTGTTACGCGCCTCGTCGAAGCCTGCAATCAGCGAACCCGAGGCAGGCCAGATGAAGGCCAGGTCGTCCTCTCCCGCAGGTGCCGCTGCAGGCGCCGGTGTGGCGGGCGCCACCGCGACCACGGTAGCGGGGGCCGCCGACGCAGGGGCCTTGGGCGTGCTGGCGGCCGATGTTGCAGGTGCAGGCGCACTGGCAGGTGCCACGGTGGACGAGGTCACGGGCCGCGTCACCACCCCATTGTCGGAGGCCACGGCCGTGGCGGCCACTGCGGCAGTGGGAGGCGCCACACGCAGCACCTGACCCACTTCGATGAGATTGGCGTTTTCAAGGTTGTTCCAGCGGGCGAGGTCTTTCCAGCTCTGGCCGGACTCCAGCCCGATGCGAATCAGGGTATCCCCTGGCTTGACCGTGTAGTAACCCGGCTTGCCTGCGTTCTCGGCCCCGGGCAACGGCTTGATGGGAGCGCCGACCACCACGCCAGGCTGGCCAGCCTGCGCAGGCGCAGAAGAGGTGGAGGTGCCCCGATCTTCCACAGGAGCCTTGTTCAGGCGGGTGCCACAGCCGGAGAGCACCAGCCCCGCCACTGCCACGGTAAACCCCATCACAAGACCACGCGATACGAACATAAGCAATTCCCTTTACGCAATCCCCGATTTTAGGGGGACAAAATGCACCGGCTCGAGCACGTTTTGTTTCAATCCGTGCGGGGTTTTGTCGATCACCAGCAACATCTGCTGCCCGCCCGACAGCGCCATGGGCGCCACCAGCCGCCCCCCCACCGCCAACTGATCGCACCAGGCCTGGGGCACGGCGTCGCCGCCAGCGGCCGCAATGATGGCCGCATACGGCGCCCCTTTGGCATAACCCAGCATGCCGTCGCCAAACAGCAGATGGACATTGGCCAGCCGGAACGGACGCAGGTTGTCGCGGGCCCTGTCGTGCAGGCCACGCAGGCGCTCCAGCGTGTAGACCTCGCGGGCCAGCAGGCTCAACACCGCCGCCTGGTAACCACAGCCCGTGCCGATCTCCAGCACCCGCCCCAAGCCCCCTGCACGAGCCCCTTCGGCGCCCAGCAGCAATTCGCACATGCGTGCCACCACGCTGGGCTTGGAGATGGTCTGGCCCAGCCCGATGGGCAGGCTGGTGTCCTCATAGGCCTGGTTGACCAACGCACTGTCCACAAACCGGTGGCGCTCCACCGCACCCATGGCCTGCAGCACGGCTGGCGACGTGATGCCCCCCGCCGCCAACTTTTGCACCATGCGCGCGCGCACGGCAGCAGAATCGAGCCCCAGCCCCACGGGTGGCGCAGCCACGGCTTGCCGGGCCGCTTGCACGAGGGGCGCAGGCCTGGCGGGCACCGAAGACGCTGACGGCGTCGAGCCCGGCAGCCGGGCCGGAAACCCAGGGCGGCGCTGCATCACACACCCGGGGCGGAACCCGCCCCTACCCCCGCAGCCCACCGGGACGCCGCCTGCGCCCAGATGCCCAGGCTGTCGTGATCGGTCAGGTCCACCTTCAGCGGCGTGATGGAGACATGACCCTGTGCCGTGGCGTGAAAGTCCGTGCCCTCGGCATCGTCCTTGGCAGCGCCCGCCCCGCCAATCCAGTACATGGCCTCGCCCCGTGGGCTCTCCTGCACGATGACACGCTCGGCCGCATGGCGGCGCCCCAGTCGGCACCACTTGGCGGGCCGCAGCGCATCCAGCGGCATGTTGGGGATGTTCACATTCAGCAGCCAAGGGGTCTCGTTCACCAGTTGCTGGCTGCGCATCTGCGCCACGATTTCCCGGGCCTTGGCAGCGGCGGCTTCCAGCTCGCCCCAGCCTTTGTCCACCTGCGAGAAGGCGATGGCCGGGATGCCAAACAGATAGCCCTCCATCGCCGCCCCCACCGTGCCCGAATAGATGGTGTCATCACCCATGTTGGCGCCATTGTTGATGCCCGAGACCACCAAATCGGGCCGGTAGCCCAGCAGCCCGGTCAGCGCGATGTGCACACAGTCGGCCGGGGTGCCATTGACATACCGAAAGCCATTGGCCGCCTTGTGGACGTACAGCGGCGAATGCAGGGTCAGCGCGTTCGACTTGGCGCTGTTGTTGTGCTCAGGCGCGACCACCTCCACCTCCACGCCCTCCAGGGTCTTGAGCGCGTCATGCAGGGCCACGATGCCCGGGGCCTGGTAGCCATCGTCGTTGGAAATCAGAATTTTCATGGTTGCAGCAGAGGTTGCAACGGATTGTAGGTGGGCGCTCCTGCCTGCGCTGCCCCGGCGGGGGCAGGTGGGGTCCGTCGCTCGTGGGACAACAGCCCCCGTGCACCCCGGCCTATCATGCGCCCCAACATTGACAGGAGACTTTTCCATGCACGCTTGGCTTTGCACCAACCCCGTCGGCGTTGACGCCCTGACCTGGACCGAACTGCCCACCCCCACACCCAAGGCGGGCGAGGTGCTCATCGAAATCAAGGCCGCCAGCCTGAACTTCCCCGACCTGCTGATCGTGCAGAACAAGTACCAGATGAAGCCGCCGCTGCCGTTCGTGCCCGGCTCTGAATACGCAGGCGTGGTGGCCGCCGTGGGCGAAGGCGTCACGCACCTCAAGGTCGGCCAGAACGTGGCCTGCCTGTCGGGCACGGGCGGTTTTGGCACCCACACCATTGCACCCGCAGCCCTGTGCATGCCGCTGCCGGATGGTTTTTCGCATGTCGATGCCGCCGCCTTCATCATGATCTACGCCACCTCGTACCATGCGCTGGTGGACCGCGCCCAGCTCAAGGCAGGCGAAACTGTGCTGGTGCTGGGCGCCGCCGGTGGCGTGGGCACGTCGGCCATCCAGATCGCCAAGGCCATGGGCGCGCGCGTGATTGCCGCCGCCTCCAGCGACGAAAAGTGCGCGCTGTGCACCTCCATCGGTGCCGACGCGACCATCAACTACAGCAAGGACAACCTGCGCGATGCCATCAAGGCGCTCACCGACGGCAAAGGCCCCGATGTGATCTATGACCCGGTGGGCGGCGACTTTGCCGAGCCTGCGTTCCGCTCCATCGCCTGGCGCGGCCGCTATCTGGTGGTGGGTTTTGCCTCGGGCCCCATCCCGGCGCTGCCGTTCAACCTGGCGCTGCTCAAGGGCGCGTCCATCGTGGGCGTGTTCTGGGGCGACTTTGCCAAGCGCGAGCCCAAGGCCAACGCCGCCATGATGGGCGAGCTGGCGCAGTGGTATGCCCAGGGCAAGATCAAGCCCGTGATCGACCGCACCATGCCCATGGCCGAGCTGCCCGCCGCCTATGCCCACATGGGCTCGCGCGGCGTGATGGGCAAGCTCGTGATGGTGAACTGAGCCCACCCCGCCCCCGGGGCGGGAAGCGCCCAGTGGCGGCGCCGGGAGGCGCCTGCAGGACCACGCGCCCTGCCCCAAAAAGCCGCGCCCTGTGTCACACTTGCGCACCCCCGCCCCTCCTGACACTGGTGCCCACCCATGGCCGACCGCCTCCCCTCCGAGATCGCGCGCGAGACACTCAAACAACTGGCGGCCCGCCGGTTGCAACCCACCCCCGACAACTACCTGGCGCTGTACGACGAGATTGCGGGCACCCGCAGTACGCAGCCCTTCCCTGAGGGGCCGCTGAGCAGCATTCAGCGGGTGCTGCCCGCCCAGACCCCGGCCCAGAAGCGCCTGCTCTCCCAGTTCGAGCGCGCCATCATTACCAAAGACTGGACCTCGCTGCAAAGCGTGATGGTGGGCTATGCCAACCTGGGCCTGCACCCCGCAGCCGCCACTCCCATCGAAACCGCCGATGCCCCCGCAGCCCTGGGCGAGCTGCCGCCCGAGCTGGCCGAGACGCTCGCACGCCTCATCGACAACACCCTGCCTGCGCTGGGCGAAGACGACGCCCGCGTGATAGAGATGGCCAAGCAGCTCGTCACCTTCCTGCGCGAGCCTTCGCCCCCCGTCGCCACGGCGCAGCTCATGCTGGGCAACTTCACCTACCGGCTGTCGTTTGCCACCGAAGACCAGGCCGCCATCCGCGCCAGCCTGCTGGAGCTGCTGCACATGATCTTCGAGAACATCGCGGTGCTCAGCGTAGATGACCGCTGGCTGCAGGGCCAGGCCGAGGCGCTGATGACCGCCTCCACCCCGCCACTCACCTTGCGCCGCCTCGACGATGTGCAGCGCCGCCTCAAGGACGTGATCTTCAAGCAGACCGAGGCCAAGGCCCGCACGCTCGAAGCACAGGAGCAGATGAAGGACATGCTCGCCACCTTCATCGAACGGCTGGCCAAGATCACCGCCTCCAGCACCAGCTACCAAGGCACTATGGAACGCTGTGCGGACCTGATTGGCAAAGCCAACACCTTGCAGGACATCGCCCCCGTGCTGCAAGAGGTGATGAGCGCCACCCGCGCCATGGCACTGGACAGCCGCGTGACCCACGACGAGCTGCAAGACCTGCGCGAGCGCACCGAGGCCAAGCGCGCCGAGGTGGCCAAGCTGCAGGAAGAACTCGATCGCGCCAGCGCCCAGGCGCGGCACGACCCGCTCACCGGCAGCCTCAACCGCAAGGGCCTGGACGAGGCCATGGAACGCGAGATCGCCCGCGCCCGCCGCCTGGGCTCCAGCCTGTGCCTGGCGCTGCTGGATGTTGACAACTTCAAGACCATCAACGACCGCCTGGGCCACGCAGGCGGCGACGCAGCCCTGGTGCACCTGGCCCAGGTCACGCGCGAGGTCATGCGCCCGCAAGACCTGCTGGCGCGCTACGGCGGCGAAGAATTTGTCATCGTGCTGCCCGACACCAACGTGGACAGTGGCGTGGCCGCCATGACGCGGCTGCAGCGCGAGCTGACCACCCGCTTCTTCCTGCAAGGCAGCGAAAAGGTGCTCATCACCTTCAGCGCGGGCGTGGCCCAGCTGAGCGACACCGAAACCAGCACCGACGCCATCGTGCGCGCCGACCAGGCCATGTACCTCGCCAAACGCTCGGGCAAGAACCGGGTGATGGCGGCGTAGTGACTCCCCCTGTGTCACCTTCGGCGCCTTCCCCCAAAAGGGGACGCCACCCGTGGCCTGGCAAAGCCAGCTCCACGGTGGCACTGGCCTGGGGCGTGACGGTATCGACGAGCGGCTGGCTCGGCATGCCGTTGGCGACCGCCTGAAATGCTCCCGATCTTGGTCCGCCGCACCTTTTTGCAAAACGCCGCCTGCGCGGCCACGGCGGCCGTCTTGCCGCGCTGGGCCTGGAGCACCCCGCCCACACTGCAAAGCAACCCCTTCACGCTGGGCGTGGCCAGCGGCGACCCCACGCCCGATGGCGTGGTGCTCTGGACTCGCCTGGTGCTGACCCAGCCCGCACAGATGTTGGCCGCCCACACCGTGCGCTGGGAAGTGGCACACGACGCCCGTTTTGCGCAGATCGTGCAAAAAGGCGAAGCCCCTGCGCTGCCGCAGCTGGGGCACAGCGTGCATGTGGAGCTGCGTGGCCTGCAGCCTGGGCGCGGGTACCACTACCGCTTCATGCTGGGCGATGCCGTGAGCACCGTGGGCCGCACGCGCACTGCGCCTGCAGCAGGCGACCTGCCCAGCGCTCTGCGCATCGCCTTTGCCTCCTGCCAGCGGTGGGAACACGGCCACTACGCCGCGTGGCGCCACCTGGCGGCCGAGCAGCCAGACCTGGTGCTGTTCCTGGGCGACTACATCTACGAATACGCCACGCCCAAAAACACCACCGACCTGGCCCGCACCCACAGCCTGCGCCTGGCCACCACCCTGGCCGACTACCGCGACCGCTACGCACTGCACAAAAGCGACCCGGCACTGCAGGCCGCCCACGCCACCTGCCCCTGGTCCGTGACCTGGGACGACCATGAGGTGCAGAACGACTACGCCGCCAGCACAGGGCTGGCAGGCCGGGGCGATGCCATCAGCTTTCTGGCACAGCGCGGCGCCGCCTGGCAGGCCTTTTACGAAAACATGCCCCTGCGCGCAGCCAGCCTGAACCGGCCTGCGCCCGATACCGCATGGGATGCCCTGCAGGTCTACCGCCGCCTGCGCTGGGGGCAGCTTGCACACATCCACCTGCTCGACAGCCGCCAATACCGCAGCTGGCAGGCCTGCCGCTCCCCCGAATCGCCCAGCGCAGGCGCCGTGCGCGGCAGCAGCTGTGCCGAACTGGCCGACCCCACCCGCACCCTGCTGGGCACCACGCAAGAGCAATGGCTGGACGCGGGCCTGGCCGCCGACGCCACCGCACAAGGCGCCACCCGCTGGAGCGTGATCGCGCAGCAGACCCTGTTCTCGCCCCGCCACTACCCCTCTGGCACCGTGACCACCGACAACTGGGACGGCTACCCCGCCGCCCGCGCGCGCCTGCTGCAATCGGTGGGCCGCCACGCCCCGCGCAACACCGTGCTGCTGGGCGGCGACATCCACCAGAACTACGTCTGCCGCGTGCATGCCGACGCCGACCGCCCCGACTCGCCCGTCATCGCCAGCGAGTTCTGCGGCACCTCCATCAGCTCCCGCTCGGGCACCACCCAAGACAAGGTGGACGCCGTGGTGCGCCACAACCCGCATGTGCTGCTGGCCCGCTGCGACCTGCGCGGCTACGGCCTGGCCGACATCACCCCCAGGCAGTGGACCACCACCCTGCGCGTGCTCGACGACCCAATGCAACCCGGGAGCGGCGTGCGCACCTTGGCCCGCTTTGTGGTGCAGGACGGCCACGCAGGGCCCGTGGCGGCGTAACCCGCCGGTGGTGGCCGCGCCCTGCCAGGGGCAATAGCTACTTTTTTGATAGCTACAAAGGCATACCCATCGCGCGCAAAGGCCTTAAAAACCTTTGAATCCGGAGGCTGTAGCGCAATGTAACGCCGCGCCCCCAAGCTGCGCGTCGCGCCGTACGATGGCCGCTTCTTGTGTCCTGCCTGCTCGTTCTTTCTCTTTAGCTTGTCACTTCTTGCCACCCAGGAGAAACCAGCCCATGCCCACCACCACGCCCTCCACCACTGCCGCTGCCCGCACATTCGCGCCACGGCTCCACCCTGTGGCCTACGGCGCACTCGCGGCCCTGCTGGTGGGCTGCGCCAGCAGCCCCACCCAGTTCGCCTACACCGTGCCCGCCCAGCCCGAAGGCGCGTCGGGCTACACCGAAAAACCCGGCTGGGCCACCGAGAAGTTCGCCGTGGCCGCCGCCAACCCGCTGGCCACCGATGCGGGCTACCAGATCCTCAAGGCCGGAGGCTCGGCGATGGATGCCGCCATCGCCGTGCAGATGGTGCTGACGCTAGTGGAGCCCCAGTCCAGCGGCATCGGTGGCGGCGCCTTTCTGCTGCACAGCAACGGCAAGGTGGTGGAGGCCTACGATGGCCGAGAGACCGCGCCCGCTGCCGCCGATGACAAACTCTTCCTGGGCGCCGACGGCAAACCCGTGCCGTTCTACGACGGCGTGGTGGGTGGCCGCTCGGTCGGCGTGCCCGGCACCGTGCGCATGCTGGAGCTGGCGCACAAGCAGCACGGCAAGCTGCCCTGGGCCACGCTGTTCCAGCCCGCCATCACGCTGGCCGAAGGCGGCTTCAAGGTCAGCGCGCGGCTCCACACCCTGGTCAAGGCCGACGCCCACCTCAAGAAAGACCCCGTGGCCGCCGCCTACTTCTACAAACCCGACGGCGACGCGCGCGACGTGGGCGTGAACCTGCGCAACCCCGAGCTGGCTGCCGTACTGCGCCGCATCGCCGCCGAAGGCAGCAAGGCCCTGCACGAAGGCGAGATCGCCCAGGCCATTGTGGACAAGGTGCAAAAGCACCCTACCAACCCCGGCAAGCTCAGCCTGGCCGACATGGCTGGCTACCAGCCCAAGAAGCGCGATGCGCTGTGCCACGACTACCAGGTGGCCAGCAAGGACTACCGCGTGTGCGGCTTTCCGCCGCCCAGCTCCGGGGCCATCGCCATCGGGCAGATCCTGGGCATCCTGAAAAACACCGACGCCGCTGCCAAGCCGCTGCAGGACGGCATCCCATCGGCCGACTGGCTGCACCTGTACACCGAAGCCGCCCGCCTGGCCTTTGCCGACCGCGCCCAGTACGTGGCCGACCCCGACTTTGTGCAGCCCCCTGCGGGCAGCTGGACCAGCCTGCTCGCGCCCGCCTACCTGGCCGAGCGCGCCAAGCTCATTGGCACGCAGAGCATGAAGGTCGCCCAGCCTGGCAACCCCGGCGCCGTCAAGACGGGCTTTGCGCCCATGCCTGACCAGCCCGAATACGGCACCAGCCACATCAGCATCGTCGATGCCTTTGGCAACGCCGTGGCCATGACCACCACCATCGAAGACCAGTTCGGCGCGCGGCAAATGGTGAAAGGCTTCCTGCTCAACAACGAACTCACCGACTTCAGCTTCGCCCCCGCCGACGCCCAGGGCCAGCCCATTGCCAACCGCGTACAGCCCGGCAAACGCCCGCGCTCGTCCATGGCCCCCACGCTGGTGTTCGACAAGGCCACGGGCGAGCTGCTGATGAGCGGCGGCAGCCCTGGCGGCGCGGCCATCATCCACTACACCGCCAAGACGCTGTATGGCGTCTTCAACTGGGGCCTGATGCCCCAACAGGCCATCAACCTGCCCAACTTCGGCTCCATGAACGGCCCCACGCTGCTGGAAGAAAAACGCTTCCCGCCCGCCACCGTCGAAGCCCTGCGCGCACGTGGTGCCGAGGTACGTGAGATGAACATGACCAGCGGCCTGCAAGCCATCACGCGCGGACAGGCACATGGCAAGAAGCTGTGGCTGGGCGGGGCTGACCCGCGACGTGAGGGTGTGGTGATGGGCGACTGAGAGCCTGCACTGCAACGCTTGCCCGCTGGCCTGCACGCACGCCAGCGAAAATCCCCACCATGAACCTCTACCGATTCATCCCCGCGCTACCGCTGACCATGCACCGGCACCTGTGGCGCAGCTTCCAGGGCGCAACCCTTGCCTGCGCCCTGGGCATAGCGCCCGCCCAGGCCCAGGTGCGTGCGACTGCGCCACCACCCGCGCAGTGGCCCGCTACGCTGGCCATGGCCGCGCCATCCCCATCGCACGCACCTGCCCCGCTACAACCGCTGCCCGCAGGCGTCGAGCTGGGCATGGGCGCGGACGCCCTGCGCGACGCGGTACCCGGAGCGGCCCGCGTGCCGCGCCCGCAGCGTCTGGCTGGAGGGCTGGCGGGCCTCTGGCGGCTGGAGCCTGTGGTGATCGCCGGGTTGTCCGGTGCGCAAACCTTCTTCTTCAGCGGGCGGGAGCTGCGGCGGGTCGAATTCGTCGCTGATGCCAGTGACCTGGCCGATGGCGGGGCGGCCGCATTTGGCGCCCTGCTCGCGTTTGGCCGCAACACCTATGGGCCGGAGACTGCCGCCAACGACCCCAGCGGCAGCTATGCCGCATGGACCCAAGGGGGCCTAGAGGTATACGCCCAGCGCGTGCCTGCACCGCGCGCCACGGTGCGGTGGGTGATCAAGCAGAGCGAGGGCAAGGACGCCAGCGAGCTGTGATGTGCGGCCGGGCCATCGCGCGCCCAGCTTTATGCGCCCGACGCGGTAATCTGAGCGAAAAAGGCTGCTAGCGCTTATGAATAAAGCGCTGATAGCTCCCAACTAAATAGAACCAGCATCAGCTGCAAAGCACCACCAGGCGCCTGTCAGCCCAACGGACCTGCAACACCCCCATCGGCCAGCGGGCTCAGTGCGGTATCGATGCTGAACCGGTTCTTGCCCGCCTGCTTGGCCGCGTACATCGCTGCGTCGGCCCGGGCGAGCAGCGCATCGGCATCGGCGCCATGGCGCGGGTAAAGCGCCGCGCCCACACTGGCCGAGATGTGGGCAACAGCCCCCTCCAGCACAAAAGGCTGCTCCATCGCCAACAGCACCTTGCCGGCCACGACCTCGCAGTGGTCTGCCCGCTCGATGGTGGCCAGCACGATGCCGAACTCGTCCCCGCCCAGGCGCGCCACGGTGTCTTCGGCGCGCACACAGTCTTCCAGCCGCCGGGCGACCTGCTGCAGCAACAGGTCGCCCGCTGCATGGCCCCACTGGTCGTTGACGGACTTGAACCCGTCCAGGTCCACGTAAAGCACGGCGGCATGGCGCCCGTAGCGGCGGGCCGATTCGAGCACGCGCTCAAAGCGGTCGTGGAACATCACGCGGTTGGGCAGGCCGGTGAGCGCGTCGTGCAGCGCATCGTGCGACAGGCGCATCTCCAGCTCCTTGCGCGCGCTGATGTCCTGCGTCACAACCACCAGAAAGTCGGGCTGGCCCTCAGAGTCCTTGACCACGCCCAGCGCTTCGTACACCCACAGCAGGCCGCCGTCCTTGCGCCGGTAGGCTTTTTCGATCTCGGGGGAGAACACGGGCGAGTGGGCCACCAGGCGCCGTGCCAAAAAGCGGCGCAGGGCTTCGCGCTCGCCCTCGTCGCTCAGTGCAAACAGGTCGCGCTGGCGCAGCTCCTCCAGCGAATAGCCCAGCATGCGGCAGAACTTGTCGTTGGCGCGCAGGATGCGGCCTTCGGGCGTGATGTGGGCGATGCCGGTGGCCGCCTGGTGGAAGGTGGCACGGAACAGGCCCTCGCTGGACGCGAGTGCATCAGCCACAGCCCGCTGGCGCGCCAGCACTCCGACGAGCAGTGCGCCAAAACACAGCAGTGCCACGCTGGCAGCCGCAGCCAGAACCAGGTAGTCAACGCGCCGCTGCATCACCGGCGCCAGCACCTCGTCGGAGGCCGAACCCACCGTCACCATCAACGGGTAGCCCGCCATGCTGCGGTAGCTGAGGATGCGCGGCACGCCGTCCACTGCGCCGGTGTCATCGATCAGTTCGCCTTCGGGGTCCTGCGTGCGGTGCTGAAACCAGGGCAGGCCCCGCGCATCGGCGCCAAAGCTGGTTTGCCCCCCCGCCTTGCGGCCACGCACCACGCCGTCCAGCCCCGCCAGCTCCAACAGCCCCTGCGCGCCCAGGTCGGCCTGGCGGTAAAAGTCGGTGAAATTCGTCGGGTCCACCGACATCACCACCACGCCGCCAAAGCGGCCCCCCTCGCTCACGATGCGCAGCGCCATCGGTATGCGCCACTGCCCCGACACACGGCCCAGCACGGGCTCGCTCACAAACAGGTCGTCGCGATCGCTGGCCTGCAGCGCCTTGAAAAAGGCGCGGTCGCTGTAGTTGACGGCCCCGGTCTCCTGGCTGCTGCTGACGATGTCGCCCTGCTCGTTGACCACGCTGATGATGGTGAACATGGGCTCGCGGATCACCCCCCGCTCCACCCAGTCGCGCAGGTCGATGTCGGTGCCCTGCTGCAGGTACTGCTCGCGTACAAAGGCGGCCACCTGCTCGGCCGCCTTGAGGGTGCGGAACACCTGCTGCTCGAAGGCGATCGCCAGGTTGGCGTTGGACTGCATGGCGGAGGCCACCGCCTGCTCGCGCTCGAACGCCACACGCTGCAGCGTGACCAGCCAGAAGCCCGCCACGGCAACGATGCAGCCCAGCGCGATCGCCAGGCTCAGCGGCGTGGCGAGGCGATAGCGGCGACGCTGCGCCCCGGCCTCAAGACGGTCGTTCGCGTCCGGTGGCCGCGTGGTGTCATCTTTTTGCTCCATGCCCCTCGAATGTAGCGGGGCATGGGCGCCAGGTCGATGAAAGGATGGCCACCGACGGGCGCGCCTGCAAATTCAGCGGGATAACCTAGCCCAGCCGCGCCAGCACCTTGGGCAGGCTGGCCACCAGCATCGCCACGCCCGACAAGGTCAACATGCCCAGCACGATCTGCCGGAACCGCACATCGCTGATGCCGTGGTACAGCCGCGCGCCCAGCAGCACGGGCACCAGCATGGCGGGTACCACGATGGCCAGCAGCGGCAGCGCCTCGCGGGTGACGAGGCCAGTGGCCAGGTAGGTGATGAAGGTCACCAGCAGCATGGCCAGGTTGAAGTTCTGGATGATGGCGCGCTGCACGTCCTTGTCCAGGCCGCGCAGGGTGCACCACAGGGTGGGCAGCACGCCGGTGAAGCCGCCCAGCCCGCCCATCACGCCGCCGGCCATGCCCACCAGCGCATCGGCCACGCGGCCGCCACGGGTGATGCGGGGCAGATTCTTGGCCATCAGCATCGCCGGGCACCACAGCACCAGCAGCGTGCCCAGGATGACCTTGAACGCGTCCATGTCCAGCCGGGGCAACACGGCCACGCCGATGGGGATGCCCACCAGGCCGCCCAGCACAAAGGGCAGCAGGTGCACCCGGTCAAAACCCCGGCGCACCGTGGCCGCCGCCACCAGCTGGCCGGTGAGCGCGCCGCACACGGCCAGCAGCGCGGCCAGGCGGGGTTCCAGCGTCCAGGCCCAGAACGACATGGCCACCATGCCAAAGCCGAAGCCCGACAGGCCCTGCACAAACCCGGCGGACACTGCGCCCAGGGCCACGATCAACAGCACGGAATCCATGTCTCCCCCTCACTCGGTGTGAACGCGCGCGGGGGCTGGCTTCACGCCCCACGGAGCCTCAACACATCCGCGTGTTCGGCCGGTGAGTCCATGAAGCGCAAGCCCTGCGCACCCAGCCGCCATTGTGTGCGCTGGCGGCAGGGGCAGCGCTGCGGCGGGGAGTCGCAGCGCCCGTTCAATACAGCGTGGCCTGCTGGCGCGCTGGCAGCTCGCGGTCGTATGCAGCGCCATCAAACGCGCCTTGCGTGATGGACGCCAGGATGGCGCCCGGGGTAGGCACGAGGCGCGGGGTGCCTGGCGGCACGGCATCCCACAGGCGCGAGCGCTGGATGGCGCGCGCGCACTGGAAGTACACCGCCTGCACATCGACCACGATCACACATTTGGGGGGCTGGCCATTGACCACAAACCGCGCCAGCAGGTCGGGCGCGACGCTGATGCGGGCGTGGCCGTTGACGCGCAGCGTCTCGCCCACGCCGGGGATGAGGAACAGCAGCGCCACGCGCGGGTCGGCCACGATGTTGCGCAAGCTGTCGGCGCGGTTGTTGCCACGGCGCTCGGGCAGCAGCAGGGTCTTGTCGTCCAGCAGCTGCACAAAGCCGGTCGGGTCGCCGCGCGGCGAGGCATCCAGCCCACCCGGGCCGGTGGTGGCCAGCACGGCAAAGGGCGATGCCGCGATCATGGCGCGGTAGGCAGGGTGCGCATACGGCAGCTCTTTGTGGATGGAGGCATCGCTCAGCGGGCCCAGCAGGGCCTCCAGGCGTGGCAGGGTGTCGATGGCGTGCTCGTCACAGGCGAGGGTCATGGGGGCGGCTTCCTTCGGGTGGGGTGGCAAGGGAGCGGCCATGGTGCAGCATGCCTGCAGGACTGACAAACGACTTTGCCGCCGGTGATGCGTGCAGAAAACGCACGCATCGTCGTCGCGCATAACTGACTGCGATTGCGCCGCCGCAGGACCGAGCGAGCAGCGGCGCCAGAAGCGGCGCGCATCCGGCCTGCGGGCCAGACACGCGCCGCTACGCCCTTTAACGCGCTGGGCGCAGCTTGACGCCAGGGAAGTCCACCGGCACGCCCAGTGCCACATTGACATAGTTGGTGAACAGGTTGAGCGCCACGTGGGCCACGATCTCGACGATCTGCTCGTCGTTCACGCCCTGGTCGCGCAGAGCCTGCACATCGGCCGCATCGACCTGGCCACGTTCGTTGACCAGTTGCAGCACAAAGCGCAGCACGGCGGCAGTGCGCGGGTCGGCCGATTCGCCCGCCTGCGCGGCGGCCAGGGCCTCGCCACTCACGCCCGCCTTGCGGCCCAGTGCGGTGTGGGCGGCCAGGCAGTAGTCGCAGGCATTGCGGTTGGCCACAGCCACGGCGATCTGCTCGCCCAGGGCGGCACCGATCACGCCGCCGCCCAGCGCGCCAAACGCGCCCCACATGCTTTGCAGCGCAGCGGGCGAATTGGCCACGGCGCGGAACATGTTGGGTGTGGCACCAAAGGCTCCGTGGACCTGGTCGAGCACATCCCGCACAGTGCCGGTGGCGGCGGTGCGGTCAACGAGGGGGACGCGGGCGACGGAGGAAGAAGTAGCGGACATGGTGTGTTCCTTGAAGGTCATGAAGGGTGGTTGAGAACTTGTGCCCGTTCTCGGCACCCCTGCAGTGTCCGGCGCCAGCGCGTACCATTTGGCACATAAAATCCATAATTCATACCAAATCATCCAAACCATGCCAACACCCGTCACCACACCCGCGCAGGCCTCCACCCCGCTCGACCGGTTGTCGCCGCTGCTGGAGCGCTTTCGGGTGCGGGCGCACCTGTTCCACAACGGGCCGCTGTGTGGCGTGACGCACTTTGCGGCGGCGCCGGGCCGGGGCTTTTTGCATGTGCTGCGCCGGGGCGAGATGGTGGTCACGCACCAGCCCCAGGCGGGCCCGCCCGAGCGGCTGGAGGTGTACGAGCCCAGCCTGCTGTTCTATGCGCGGCCGCTGGAGCACTTCTTTCACAACGCGCCTACCGAGGGCTCGGACTTCACCTGCGCTGCGCTGGACTTTGACGGCGGCGCCAGCCACCCGCTGGCCCGCGCCCTGCCCCCGCTGGTGGTGCTGCCGCTGGGCGCGGTGGACGGGCTGCAGCAGTCGCTGGACCTGCTGTTTGCCGAAACCGACCGCCTGCGCTGCGGCCACCGCGTGCTGGCGGACCGTTTGTTTGAAGTGGTGCTACTGCAGCTGCTGCGTTGGCTGCTGGACCACCCGCAACAGGCGCAGATGCCGCCGGGCTTGCTCACCGGCCTGGCCGACCCGGCCCTGGCGCGCACCCTGACGGCGCTGCACGCAGCCCCCGGTGAGGCGTGGAGCCTGGAGCAGATGGCGCAGCAGGCAGGCCTGTCGCGCAGCGCGTTTGCCGCGCGCTTCAAGACCGTGGTGGGCGAGACACCGGCGGACTACCTGGTGCACTGGCGGCTGACGCTGGCGCAGGCGCACCTGCGCAGCGGCCGGTCGCTGAAGTCGATTGCCAACGAGCTGGGTTATGCCAACCCGTCGGCGCTGTCACGGGTGTTTGCGCAAAAGCTGGGGTTGTCGGTGCGGGCGTGGCTAGAGGCGTTGGATGTGGTGGACGCGGCAGATGCAGAGTCTTGAAGCGCTTGGCTGCGAGGGGGTTTTGACTCCCTCTCCCCACGCGGGAGAGGGTTGGGGAGAGGGGCGCACAAGCGCTGCGCCCTCCGAACACCCCTCTCCCCCGCCCTCTCCCGCAAGGGGAGAGGGAGCCACAGCCGGGTGCAGCAGGGGTGTTGGGCGCATTATCGAAATCGCACCACCCAAGACACCTATTCATTCAGTAAAAAGGCCTTCTCCGCGCGACCATCAAGCATTTACAGCTATTAAATATATAGCAATCAACTCAATGAGACGCAAGCCTGGTGCGCGCCGGCAGGCGGCACCCGCCGCGCCTGCGCCGCTCACATATCAATCGCCGCGGCCGACCCGGCCTGCTTGCGCAGCTCGAACTTCTGGATCTTGCCGGTGCTGGTTTTGGGCAGCTCGCCAAACACCACGGCGCGCGGCACCTTGAAGCCCGCCAGATGCTTCTTGCAGTGCGCCACGATGTCTTCGGGCGTGGTCTGCGCGCCGGCCTTCAGCTCCACAAAGGCGCAGGGCGTCTCGCCCCACTTGGGGTCGGGCTTTGCCACCACGGCGGCGGCCAGCACGTCGGGGTGGCGGTAGAGCACGTCTTCGACTTCGATGGAGGAGATGTTTTCGCCGCCGGAGATGATGATGTCTTTGCTGCGGTCTTTGATCTTGATGTAGCCGTCGGGGTACTGCACGGCCAAGTCGCCGCTGTGAAACCAGCCGCCCGCAAAGGCTTCGTCGGTGGCCTTGGGGTTCTTGAGGTAGCCCTTCATGGCGATGTTGCCCTTGAACATGATCTCGCCCATGGTTTCGCCGTCCTGCGGCACGGGTTGCATCGTCTCGGGGTCGAGCACGCGCACGTCGCGCTCCAGGTGGTAGCGCACGCCCTGGCG
Source organism: Acidovorax sp. NB1 (assembly GCF_005405905.1). GTDB lineage: Bacteria > Pseudomonadota > Gammaproteobacteria > Burkholderiales > Burkholderiaceae_C > Acidovorax. The sequence continues at coordinate 79,610 of NZ_BJHU01000058.1, read as the reverse complement.
GGCGTTGAGGCGGGCGCGCTCGCCGATGTCCAGGGCATCCCAAGCCTCGTGCTTGGCGCACACGGTAGCGGGACCATACACCTCGGTCAGGCCGTACACATGGGTCAAATCGAAGCCCATCTTTTCCATGCCTTCGATCATCGACGCCGGGGGCGCAGCGCCTGCCACCATGGCCTTGACGCCTGCAGGAACGCCCGCCTTCATCGCCTCGGGCGCATTGACCAGCAGCCCATGCACGATGGGCGCGCCGCAGTAGTGCGTGACGCCGTGGGTGCGGATGGCGTCGAAGATGGCCTGGGCGTCCACCCGGCGCAGGCACACGTTGACGCCAGCGCGCGCCGCAATGGTCCACGGAAAGCACCAGCCGTTGCAGTGGAACATGGGCAGCGTCCACAGGTAGACCGCGTGCTTGGGCATGTCCCACTCCAGCACGTTGCTGATGGCGTTGGTGGCCGCGCCCCGGTGGTGGTAGACCACGCCCTTGGGGTTGCCGGTGGTGCCGGATGTGTAGTTGAGCGCAATCGCATCCCACTCGTCGGCGGGCAGGCTCCAGGCAAAGGAGGCGTCGCCGCTGGCTACAAAGGCGTCGTAGTCGGTGCCACCCAGGCTTTGCACGGCGGAGCCGTACAGCGCGTCCTGCACCTCGATCACGCGGATAGGCGTAGTGGCGGTGCGCAGGGCCAGTGCCTTGGCCATGGTGCCAGTGAATTCCGGGTCCACGATCACGGCCTTGGCCTCGCCGTGGTCCAGCATGAAGGCGATGGCCTCGGGGTCAAGCCGGGTGTTGAGGGTGTTGAGCACGGCACCTGCCATGGGCACGCCAAAGTGCGCCTCCACCATCGGGGGCGTGTTGGGCAGCATCACGGCCACGGTGTCGTTCTTGCCGATGCCCGCCTGGGTCAGTGCGCTGGCCAGCTGGCGGCAGCGTGCGTAGGTCTGGGCCCAGGTCTGGCGCAAGTCACCGTGCACGATGGCCAGGCGGTCGGGGTAGACCTCGGCCGTGCGTTCGATGAACGACAGGGGCGACAGGGAGGCAAAGTTGGCTTCGTTGCGGGGCAGGTGCTGGTCAAAGATGGAGGTCATGGGTGGGTGCAAGAAGGTGAACCTGAAGTGAACGTTATGGAGCCTAGCGCCGCAGGCTGACACGAAGGCAACACGGTGCGCAAACCCAGCGCCAGGGCGCCGACTCACAGCCTTCGGCGGTGACCTTGCTTGACACGGTACATGGCCGCGTCGGCGCTGGCCAGCAACGTGTGCGCGTCCTGGGCATCGCGCGGGAACAGGCTCACGCCAATGCTGGCGCGCACCGGGAAGGGCTGGCCCTCGATGTCGAGCGGCGGCGCAAAGGCCTGCTCCAGCTTGGCCACGATCTGCAGCGCGGCCTCTTCCGAGTCCACGTTTTCGCACAGCACGGTGAACTCGTCGCCCGCCAGCCGGGCCACGGTGTCGGCTTGCCGCACGGCACCCAGGATGACGCGGGCCACGGCCTGCAGCACCAGGTCGCCCACGGCGTGGCCGCGCGTGTCGTTGATGGCCTTGAAGTCGTCCAGGTCCACAAACAGCAGGGCGCAGTCGCGGCCGCTGCGGCGCGAGAGTTCCAGCGCCTGCGCCAGGCGCTGCTCGAACATGCGGCGGTTGGGCAAACCGGTGAGGGCGTCGTGGTGCGCCAGGTGGGCCATGGCGTCGCGGCTGGCGTTCAGCTCGGTGATCTGGCGGCTGATCTGCTGCTCCATGTCATGGAAGCTGCGGGCCAGGTCGCCCACCTCGTCCTTGCGGTGCACGGGCAGCGCCCCATGCGTCTGCCCCCGCGAGAACGCCTGCGCGGCCGCCACCATGGCCTGCAAGGGCTGCGTGACCACACGCGATACCCCCGCCGCCAGCGCCACGCCCACCAGGCTGAGCACCAGCAGTATCTTGAGGATGCTGCGGCCCAGGTCCAGCACCTCGCCCTGCACGGCGGCCAGGGGCTGCGACAGGCCCACCACCATGAAGCGCCCTTCTTCCTCACCACCAAAGGGCATGCGCACGAAGGAGAACACGCGTGCCTCGTCCTCGGTGGTGGCGGGCCGACTGAGCACGGCCTCCTGGGCACGCCCATCAACCAGTGCCGCCACTGGAGCAAAAGCCTCCTGGATCAGGATGCGCTGGCCCCGGTCAAAGCCAAAGGTCTGGGTGGCATCGGGATGCACCAGAAAGTCGCCCCAGCGGTTGCTGAGGTAGAACCCATAGGGCGTGGGCAGCGCGGCGTCGAAGTTGCGCAAGAACGGCTCCGCCGCCACGCGCACCACCACCACACCCTGCACCTGCCCGCCCATCACCACGGGCGAGGCCATGTTGAACACCGGCACCGCGTCCTCGCCGGGCGAGCTTTCGTGGTTGATACCGAATTCGGACACATAGACTTCGCCCGCCGCGAGCGCCAGGGCCTCGAAAACAAACGGGAAGTGCGCCTTCTCCTGCAGTGCGTCGTCGGCAATCCGCACGGGCACTCCGCCCTGGCGGTCGATGCGCACCAGCTCCAGGCCATAGTCCCGGGCGCTGATGAAGCGGATCTGCAGGTAGCTCGGGTGCGCAACCAGGCTGGCGCGGAAGATCTCGGCCAGGCGGGCCTGGTCTGGCTCCTGGGCCGCCACGCTGGCCAGGAAGGAGGTATCACGCGCCACCGTGCCAAACCCGGCCTGCATGTGGCGCGCCAGCACCTGCGTGGTGGCCATGAGGGCGCGCTCGGCCCGCCCCTGCAGGCGGTCCCGGCTCGAATCGAAGGTGTAGTAGCCCGCCAGGATGGCTGCAAAAACGCTGAACGAGGCCAGCAAGGCCCCCAGCCGCAGGGCAATGCTCCATGTCATGCGCGGCAGGCCCATGCGTCAGAACCTCGCCGGGCGGTCGCCCGCCACAATGCGCTGCCACAGCTGTGCGCGCCGGGTTTCGTCCTCCACCGGCTCCAGCCAGACGATGGGGCCCATGGGAGCATCCCCCGACAGGGCAGGTGGCTCCTCCAGCGTGTTGGCCAGCCCCTGGCGCCGGGTGAATTCGCGGCTCAGCGCCGGGTCGAGCATGTAGTTGATCCACTCGGTGGCCAGGGCCACCTGGGTGGAGCGGCGGGTGATGGCCCAGCAGTCCAGCCAGGCCAGCGCGCCTTCCTTGGGCAGCACGTAGCCCACGTCCAGCCCCGCATCGCGCAGTTGCTTGAGCTGCTGCTGGCCGTAGTTGGCGTGCATCACGGCCACCTTGTGTTTGCGGAACAGCTCCACAGACTCCTCGGGCAGGCTGTAGAACGAACGCACGTTGCGGCGCAGGGCCACCAGGTCCTTGGCCAGCGGGCTGAAACGGTCGGTCTCGATGCGAAACGGCGCCAGCCCCCGGTACATGGCGGCCAGCGAAAACCCGTGGCTGCTGCCATCAAACGCCAGCACCTTGCCCTGCCAGCGCGGGTCCCACAGCATGGCAATCGAGTCCGGGGGCGTGCTGAACTGCTGGCGGTCGTAAACCAGCCCCATCTCGGAATAGGTGAAGGGCATGGCATACACCTCGCCCCCTGCCGTGATGCCTGCAATGGACTGCAGCTGCCGAAAGCGCGGCAACTGGCGTGCCGCGTTCGGAATGTTGCTTACAGGCAACGGTGCCAGCATCTTCTGGGCCACCAAACGCGCGATTTCGGCGGTATTGGCGGCCACCAGGTCAAAGCCGGGGCCACCCGGGCTGGCCAGCTTGGCGCGCAGGGTGTCGTCAGAGGCCACGGTGGTGATCTCGACCTTGACCCCGTGGCGCTTCTCGAACACGGCCACCAGGTCGGGGTCGGCATAGCCCGGCCACGCCAGCACGCGCAGAACGGTGGCGGCTTGCGCCGTGGCAGGCAAAAAAGCCCCCAGGCCCACGGCCAGCAGCGCTGCCGCCACACTGCGGCGCCGCGTCTGCTGCGTCCCAATGACTGCTGCCTGCTGCCACGCCATGCCTGCCATGCCGAAAGCCCCGTTTTGTAATAACTGGTAACAAACAGTTTACGCGGACAATACACCGCGTGACGATCCCTCAGTCTTTCATTCAGGAACTGCTTGCCCGTGTCGATGTGGTGGACATCGTGGGCCGCTACGTTCAGCTGAAGAAGGGTGGGGCCAATTTCATGGGACTGTGCCCTTTTCACGGGGAAAAGTCGCCATCTTTCAGCGTCAGCCCTGCCAAACAGTTCTATCACTGCTTTGGCTGCGGCAAAAACGGCAACGCCATCAGCTTCTTGATGGACCACGCAGGCATGGGTTTTGTCGAGGCGGTGCAGGACCTGGCCCAGGGCGTGGGGCTGCAGGTGCCCGACGACGACATCTCGCCCCAGGAGCGCGAACGCGCCGCCGCCGCCCGCCAGAAACAGGCCACGCTAAGCGATGTGCTCGAAAAAGCCGCCGATGCCTACCGCCGCCACCTGCGCGAGTCGCAGCGGGCGATTGGCTACTTCAAGGGCCGGGGCGTATCGGGCGCAGTGGCCAAGCGCTACGGCCTGGGCTACGCGCCCGAGGGTTGGCGCAGCCTGGCCAGTGTCTTCCCGCGCTACGACGACCCGCTGCTGGAAGAAAGTGGCCTGGTCATCGTGGGCGAAGAAGGGCAGGACAAGCGCTACGACCGGTTCCGCGACCGGGTGATGTTCCCCATCCGCAACGTCAAGGGCGAGTGCATCGGCTTTGGCGGCCGGGTGCTGGGCGACGACAAACCCAAGTACCTCAACTCACCCGAAACGCCGGTGTTCCACAAGGGGCGCGAGCTGTATGGCCTGTTCGAGGCCCGCACCGCCATCCGCGAGCATGGCTACGCACTGGTCACCGAAGGCTACATGGACGTGGTGGCGCTGGCGCAGCTCGGGTTCCCGAACGCCGTGGCCACCCTGGGCACGGCCTGCACGCCCGAGCATGTGCACAAGCTGCTGCGTTTTACGGATGCGGTGGTGTTCAGCTTTGACGGCGACAACGCGGGCCGCCGCGCCGCGCGCAAGGCGCTGGACGGGGCCCTGCCCCACGCCACCGACACGCGCAGCATCAAGTTTCTGTTCTTGCCCGCAGAGCACGACCCGGACAGCTTCATCCGTGCCAACGGTACGGACGCCTTTGCCCAGCATGTGGGCAACGCCGTGCCGCTCAGCCGCTTTCTGATCGAATCGGCCAGCGATGGCTGCGACCTGGCCACTGCAGAGGGCCGTGCCCACATGGCGAGCAACGCCCGCCCGCTGTGGACGGCCCTGCCCGATGGCGTGCTCAAGCGCCAGCTGCTGGGCGAACTGGCCGAACTCACGCAGCTCAACGCGCGCGACCTGTCGGAGCTGTGGAACTCCGGCAGTGGCCGCGAACCCGCGCGCACTGCGGCCCCCGCGCCACGCACCCAGGCGCCGCCGCAGGCATCCAACCCCTATGCCGACGAGCCCCCATGGGGCGAAACACCGCCCCCCGACCTGGACGGCTGGCAGCCTCACCACGAGCCCGAGTACGTGGGTGGCGGGGGCGGCGCATCTGGCGGCCACGAGCCCCCGGGCGCTGGAGGTTATGGCGGCGGCAAGCCCCCCTTCCGCAAGAACAGTGGCGGTGGCGGCTGGAAAAAGGACAGCAACGGCAAGTGGAGCAAGCGGGACAACGATGCCCCCTGGCCGCCACAGCCGCGCCTGCCCCGCACGCCCGCCATGGGCCGGGCCGACCACGCTGCGCGGCTGCTGCTGTCGCACATGGCGTTTCTGGAAGAGCTGACCCACGACGACCATACGGCCCTGTGCGCGCAGCCCTCGCCCCACGGCCCGCTGTTCACCTGGCTGGAGGCGCAGTTTCACGAACATGGCCCCCTGGCCTGGGCGGTGCTGCGCGAGAGCCTTCGTGACCACGAATGCGAAGACCTGGCGGTGAAGGTGATGACCGGAGCCCATGCCCAGACTGAGGGCGAGTTGGCCGAACTCCGGCTGGAGCTGCGCGACCTGCTGAACCGCATGCTCATCGAAGACATTGCCGAGCAGCAAAAGCTGCTGATGCTGCAAGCCGCCCAGGACCCCACGGCCCTGGAGCGCTACCGCGCCCTGGAGCAAAAACGCAAGATCTTGTTGGGCCTCCACCAGCCAAAGGCTTGAAAATTTCGGCACATGGCATAATGTAGGGTTAGGCAAGAGCGACAGCAGCACCTCCGAGCCGGGCCACCGTGACAAACGCGCACCTATGCGCTGATGGGCCCACTTATCGCAAGGACTGCACACCAAATGATCGCCCAGACATCTTGCCGCTGAGGGCCTCCCCTCGAAGTGCGAAGACCGTTCAGCTTCGCACCGCCACCCGCGCCGGGATCTGTGGCGCTTGCGATTTCTTTGTGTGTCCGTTTTTGATTCTGAGGTTGTTCCATGCCCGCTCAAAAGTCCGCGAAGCCGCCCAAGTCTGCTCCAGGCACTGCCGCAAAGGCTGTTCCCACCCCTGCTGCCAAAGCAACTGCGAAAGCTCCGGCCAAGAAGCCTGCAGCCGCCGCGCCCGCTCCAGCAGCCAAGAAAGTCAAAACTGTGTCCGTGAAAAGTACCGCCGAGCTGATCAAAGCTGCCGATGAGCTGCTGAAGAAAAAACCTGCCCGCGCCAAGGCTGTCGCCGCTGCCGCCGACGAAGAGGAAACCCCGAAGAAGCGCCCCGGCCGCCCTGCCAAGGCCGCAGGCACCGCAGAAGCCAAAGCCCCCGCCAAGCGCGGCCGCAAGCCCAAGGCTGCCGCCGCCGGTGACGAAGGCGGTGACGACACCGACCTGTCCGACATTGAGTCGGACCTCGAAGGCGAAGTCGAAGAGACCCCTGAAGCGGCCGCCACGGTCGAGAAGGTCAAGCCCCTGCGCATGAAGATCAGCAAGGCGAAGGAACGCGCCTTGATGAAGGAATTCGGTCTGGACGAAACCGTCCTGTCCGAAGAAGACATGCAAAAGCGCCGCCAGCGCCTGAAGGCCCTGATCAAGCTGGGCAAGACGCGCGGCTACCTCACGCACGTTGAAATCAACGACCACTTGCCCGACAAGCTGGTCGATGCCGAAACCCTCGAAGCCGTCATCACCACGCTGAACGACCTGGGCGTTGCGGTGTACGAGCAGACGCCCGATGCCGAAGCGCTGATCATCACGGACAACGCCCCCGCTGGCGCCACCGAGGAAGAAGCCGAAGAAGCCGCCGAAGCCGCTCTGTCCACCGTGGACTCGGAATTCGGCCGCACCACCGACCCCGTTCGCATGTACATGCGCGAAATGGGCACCGTGGAGCTGCTGACCCGCGAAGGCGAAATCGAAATCGCCAAGCGCATCGAAGGCGGCCTGATGGCCATGATGGAGGCGATCAGCGCATCGCCCGCCACCATCGCCGAAATCCTCAACATGGGTGAGGAAATCCGCGAAGGCAAGGTCGTCATCTCCACCATCGTGGACGGCTTCTCCAACCCCAACGAGGCCGACGACTATGTGGCCGAAGAAGACTTTGACGAGTTCGACGAAGCCGACGATGACGACGGCAAGGGCGGCAGCAAGGCGCTGACCAAGAAGCTCGAAGAACTCAAGAAGCAGGCGCTGGAGCGCTTCGACAAGCTGCGCGAGCTGTTTGAAAAAGTGCACAAGGTGTACGACAAGGAAGGCTACGGCACCCCTGCGTACGTGAAGGCCCAGCACGCCCTGTCGGCCGAGCTGATGACCATCCGCTTCACCGCCAAGACCATCGAAAAGCTGTGCGACATGGTGCGCGGCCAGGTGGACGATGTGCGCAAGAAGGAACGCGAGCTGCGCCGCATCATCGTGGACAAGTGCGGCATGCCCCAGGAGACGTTCATCAAGGACTTCCCGCCCAACCTGCTGAACCTGCAATGGGTCGAGAAGCAGGCCGCCGCAGGCAAGCCCTGGTCGGCCGTGATCGCGCGCAACATCCCACCCATCCAGGACCTGCAGCAAAAGCTGATGGACCTGCAATCGCGTGTTGTGGTGCCGCTGGCCGAGCTGAAGGGCATCAACAAGCGCATGAACGAAGGTGAAGCCACCTCGCGCGATGCCAAGAAGGAAATGATCGAGGCCAACCTGCGCCTTGTGATCTCGATTGCCAAGAAGTACACCAACCGTGGCCTGCAGTTCCTCGACCTGATCCAGGAAGGCAACATCGGCCTGATGAAGGCGGTGGACAAGTTCGAATACCGCCGCGGCTACAAGTTCTCGACGTACGCCACGTGGTGGATTCGCCAGGCCATCACCCGCTCGATCGCCGACCAGGCGCGCACCATCCGTATCCCGGTGCACATGATCGAGACGATCAACAAGATGAACCGCATCAGCCGCCAGCACTTGCAAGAGTTTGGTTTTGAGCCCGATGCATCCATCCTGGCGGCCAAGATGGAAATCCCCGAGGACAAGATCCGCAAGATCATGAAGATCGCCAAGGAGCCGATCTCCATGGAAACGCCGATCGGGGACGACGACGACAGCCACCTGGGCGATTTCATCGAGGACGGTGCCAACACCGCGCCCATCGAAGCCGCCATGCAGGCTGGCCTGCGCGACGTGGTCAAGGACATCCTGGACGGCCTCACGCCACGCGAAGCCAAGGTGCTGCGCATGCGCTTCGGTATTGAAATGACCAGCGACCACACCCTGGAAGAAGTGGGCAAGCAGTTCGACGTGACCCGCGAGCGCATTCGCCAAATAGAAGCCAAGGCGCTGCGCAAGCTCAAGCACCCCAGCCGCTCGGACAAGTTGCGCAGCTTCATCGACTCGCTGTAAGCCAGCACCAAGCCCTACCGGCCGCACTGCGGCCTGCCCAGGCGCCAACGCCCTGCCCCGCAACTGCGGCGCAGGGCGTTTCTTTTGGCTTTGCGCAGTACAGGCCTCCACGTTTACCCCCATGCCACCGACAGCAGACTGACAGCTTGGATGGTGACCATTGCCACACGGCTGAAGGAGACTGCCATGCAGTTCGGTTCTCTCCTGTCGCAATACGCACAGGCCGACCCAGCGATCTGCCCCTCCCCCCTTTTTTCAAAGACCGTATGACGACCTCCTTCAATCGCCGCCAGATCCTTGCCCGCGCCACTGCCACGGGCGCCATCGGCGCACTCGGCGCCCCGTTCGCCACCTCTGCCTGGGCCCAGGCAGGCGCGGCCGCGCGCAGCGCGCCGCCCAAGGCGCCCAGGCTGGCGGGCACGCTGCGCATCGTGATCCCCGCCAACCCCGGCGGCGGCTGGGACCAGACCGGCCGCGCACTGGGCGCGGCGCTGGTGGGCGCGGGTGCGGCCGACCAGGTGGAATATGAAAACATCGGCGGCAAGGGCGGCACCATCGGGCTGGCCAAGTACGCTGAAAAATACGGCAATGACGCCAACACCCTGCTCATGGGCGGCATGGTGATGGTGGGCGCCGTGGCACTGCAAAAACCAGCCGTGGACATGGCCCAGATACAGCCCATTGCCCGCCTGACCAGCGACTACCTGGTGGCGGCCGTGGCGGCCAAATCGCCTATCAAGAACACCAAGGACCTGACCGATGCACTGCGTGCAGACCTGCGCGGCATGCCGGTGGCCGGAGGCTCTGCCGGGGGCGTGGACCACATGTTTGCAGGCGTGCTGGCGCGCGCCGCCAAGGCCAAACCCGAGGAACTGGTCTACAAGCCATTCCCCGGAGGCGCCGACGTGGTCGAGGCGCTGGTGTCCGGCAGCGCTGCCGTGGGCCTGTCGGGCTACAGCGAGTTCAGCGACGCCATTGCGGCAGGGAAGCTGCGGGCCATCGGGGTCTCGTCCCGCCGCAGCGCGTTTGGCCTGCCGTCCTTCCGCGAACAGGGGCTGGACGCAGTGATGGCCAACTGGCGTGGCGTGTTCACGGGCAAAGGCGTGGCGCCCGCCCGCATGGCCGAGATGCTGACCGCCGTCGAGGCGGCCACGCACCACGAGTCCTGGACGCGCACGCTCAAGCAGAACCGGTGGGAACCCTCTTGGCTCACCGGCAAGGATTTGGCAGAGTTCATGGAGCTGGACCTCACCACCGCCCGCGTGATGGTGTACCTGCTCAAGTTGAAGGCCTGATCCCACCGCCAGGCCCTCCGGGCCCGCTGCAGAACCTTTGGAGCCTCTGATGAAAATGTCCAACCACTCCATCGGCGCACGCATGGCCACGGCCCTGGGCCTGGTGCTGGCGCTGCTGCTGGGTGCCGCGCTGTTCGGCATTGCCACGCTGTACCACACGCTGGGCACCTACGACACCACGGTGCTGGGGCGCGTGGCGCAGGAACGCGCCGTGAGCCGCATCGAAAGCGAGTTCAAGACCCAGGTGCTGGAGTGGAAGAACACCCTGCTGCGCGGCGAAGACTCGCGCAAGCGCGAGTTGCACTGGGCCGCCTTCCAGGCCAGCGAGAAGCGCGTGGCCGACGCCGCCAAGGCGCTGGAGCCCCAGTTGACCGACGCCCAGGAAAAGGCCGCGCTGCAAAAGTTCACCCAGGCCCACGCGCAGATGGCACAGGGCTACCGCAAAGGCTTCGAGGTGTTCCAGTCGCTGGGTTTTGTGCCCTCGGCCGGGGATGCCGACGTGGCCGACATCGACCAGGGCCCCGCCAGGCTGCTCGCCGAGCTGAGCCAGCAGGTGGCCGCCAGCAGTGCAGCGATTGCCGAGAAAGCTGCGCAGGACGCGCGGCGCGCGTTGGTCAGCAGCCTGGTGGCGCTGGCGCTGGTCACGGCGCTGGGCGCGTGCGCGGGCTGGCTGCTCACCCGCTCGGTGGTGCGCCCGCTGGGCGTGGCCGTGTCGCTGGCCCACAAGGTGGCGGCGGGCGACCTCACCACCAGCATCCGCGTGGAGGGCCGCGACGAGCCCGCCCGGCTGCTCGAAGCCCTGCGCGCCATGCAGGACAACCTGGAGACCGTGGTCGCCGGGGTGCGCAGCAACGCCGAAGGTGTGGCCAGCGCCAGCGCCGAGATTGCCCAGGGCAATGCCGACCTGAGCATGCGCACCGAAGAGCAGGCCTCGTCACTCGACGAAACCGCTTCGTCCATGCAGCAATTGCAGTCCACCGTGCAGCAGAACGCCTCGAACGCGCAACGCGCCAACGAACTGGCCAAGAGCGGCGCCACCGTGGCGCAGCGCGGCGGCGATGTGGTGACGCAGATGGTGGAGGTGGTGCAGGGCATCCAGGAGAGTTCGCGCCGCATTGCCGACATCATTGGCGTGATCGACGGCATCGCCTTCCAGACCAACATCCTCGCGCTCAACGCGGCCGTGGAGGCCGCCCGTGCAGGCGAACAAGGCCGGGGTTTTGCCGTGGTGGCCAGCGAAGTGCGCAACCTTGCCACGCGCAGCGCCAGTGCGGCGCGCGAGATCAAGGCCCTGATCCAGACCAGCGTGGAACGTGTGCAGGCGGGCTCGGACCTGGCGCGGGATGCCGGTACCACCATGACTGAAGTGGTGGCGTCCATCCGCGAGGTGAGCGCCCTGATGGAGGAAATCAGCCAGGCCAGCGCCGCGCAGACCTCGGACATGCAGCGTGTGACGCAGGCCATCGTGCGCATGGACGATGTGACGCAGCAAAACGCCGCCCTGGTGGAAGAAAGCGCCGCTGCCGCTGGCAGCCTGAGCGGCCAGGCCCGCCAGATGGTGGATGCGGTGGCTGTGTTCCGCCTGCGGCACCAGGCACATGCCCACAGCAACGCCGGTGCGCCTGCACTGCCAGCACCACGCGGCTGAAGGTTGCTACCGAAAGAATAGCTGGCAGCGCCTTCTGGACAGGCGCTGGAGCCCCAGAAGCAGCCCCAAAGCGCCCCACATGCAGCTCGGGTTGGCGCAGCGCAACCCGACAGAAAACGCCATCAGAAACAGTGTTCTGCGCCATGGGCAGCGCCGAGTACGCCCTTCAAACTGCCGCGGCCTGCGATTACTGCAAAAATAATAGCTACAAAGGCATATCCATCGCGCGGTAACGGCCTAAAAAGCTTCAAACTTTTGCTGCTCGGGCACCGGGCTGGCGGTCGCATGGCCAGGTGAGCGGGCGCTGCCCTCCCCTGCCCATCGACCGGCTCGCCGCTTGGCTGGCCCGCCCCAGCTCACTCCAGCCAACCGACTGGCCAACCGACCAGACAACCAACCCGACACCCGATCAGTCAATCTTCACGTGGGCGTTTTTCACCACCTGCGCCATGCGCGCGGCTTCGGTGCGGAAGAAGGCGGCGGCGGGCTCGGGCGGCGCGAGCTTGATCTCGTAGCCCTGGGCGATCAGCGCATCGCGCGCCTCGGGCATCTCCATGGCGGCCTTGAAGCCGTTGTACAGCCGCGCCAGCTCGGCCTTGGGCAGGCCTGCGGGCGCCACAGGGGCGATCCAGCCATCCAGCTCGTAGCTGGGCAGGCCCTGTTCGGCGATGGTGGGCACACCGGGCAGCAGGGGCACGCGGCTGGCCGTGGTCACGCCCAGCGCGCGCAACGAGCCTGCCTTGATGTGCGCCGCAGCGGGCGCCACCGCCACCACGCCCAGCTGCACCTGCCCGCCCAGGATGTCGTTCATCAGCGGGCCCATGCCCCGGTAGGGGATGTGTTTGATGTCGAGCTGCGCCTGGTCCACAAACATGGCAGCGCCCAGGTGCAGGATGGTGCCGTTGCCGGACGAACCGTAGTTGAGCACGCCGGGTTTGGACTTGGCCAGCGCAATCAGCTCCTGCACTGTCTTGGCGGGCACTGCAGGGTGCGCGACCAGCACGAAGGGCGTGGCGCCCAGGATGGTGATGGGCGTGATGTCGGCCAGCGAGTCGAACGGAATGTTCTTGTACACGCTGGGGTTGACCACGTGGTTGTTGGACACCACGCCGATCACCGAGCCATCCTTGGGCGCTCGCACGATCTGCGTGGTGCCGGTGATGCCGCCCGCGCCCGGCAGGTTTTCGATGACCACAGGCTGGCCCAGCGCCTTGGCCAGGCTGGTGCTGATGGCGCGGATGGCGCCGTCCGCCCCCGAGCCCGCCGACAGCGGCAGGATCACGCGCAGCGGCTTGCCGTCTCCTTGGGCGCGCGCCGTGCGGGGCAGGCCCCAGGCCGCAGCCGCCAGCGCGGCAGCGCCGGTGGCCAGGGCCTGGCGGCGCGTGGGCAGGCCGTGGGTGGCGGGCGCGGTGCTGGGCGAGTCAAAAGCGGGGGTGGGTTGGGGCACGGTTGTCTCCGGTGGTGGGTGTGGGGAATCCGGGGGGCCTGCGGTCTGTGCCGCGTGATGGGCCCCCGGTCGTCAAGGAAAAATCAGGCAATGGCCCCGCTGGCCTGCAGCGCGGCCACTTCATCGGCCGTGTAGCCCAGGCCCTGCAGCAGCTCGGCCGTGTGCTGGCCCAGGCGGGGCGGGTCGCAGCGCACATCCAGGCGCTGGCCGTCCAGGCGCAGCGGCATCAGCGTGATCTGCGCGGTCTGCCCGGCGCGCTCGCCGTCGGGCAGCGTGATGTCGGCCAGGCCACCCGTGGCTTGCAGGTGCGGGTCGTCAAACAGTTCTTCGGGCCGGCGGATGGGCGCAAACGGCAGGCCGTGGCGCTCGAAGATCGCGGCCAGTTCGTCGGCCGTGTGCTGCGCCAGCCGCTCGCGCAGCACGGGCATCAGCGTGGGGCGGGCGCGCACGCGGTCGTTGTTGGTGGCCAGGCTGGTGTCGGCCTTCAGGTCGGCATAGCCCATGGCATCGCAAAAGGTCTGCCACTGCGCATCGCTCACGGCGGCCAAAAAGATCTGGCCGCCGTCCTTCACGCTGAACACGTCGTACACGGCCCAGGACGAGATGCGGTCGGGCATGGGCGCCGCGGGTTTGCCGGTGACGGCGTACTGCATCATGTGCTGACCGACCAGGAAGACGTTGTTCTCGAACAGTGCCGAGTCCACCTCCTGCCCGCGCCCGGTGATGCCGCGCTGCATCAGCGCCGCCATCGCGCCAATCGCACCAAACATGCCGCCCATGATGTCGTTCACGCTGCTGCCCGCGCGCAGCGGGTCGCCGGGGCGGCCGGTCATGTAGGCCAGCCCGCCCATCATCTGCACCACCTCATCGAGCGCTGTGCGGTGCTCGTACGGGCCGGGCAAAAAGCCCGTGTGGTTGACGTAGATGAGGCGCGGGTTGACCTGGCTCAGCGCGGCGTAGTCCAGGCCATATTTCGTCATCACGCCGGGCTTGAAGTTCTGCGCCACCACGTCGGCCGATGCGGCCAGCTTGCGTGCCACCGCCAGGCCCTCGGGGCTGCGCAGGTCGAGCGCAATGCTCTTCTTGTTGCGATTGAACATGGGAAAGAAACCGGCGCCTGCGCCCAGCAGGTGGCGCGTGCGGTCGCCATCCACGGGTTCGACCTTGATGACCTCGGCCCCCAGGTCGGCCAGCACCATGCCGCAAGTGGGGCCCATGACCATGTGGGTGAACTCCACCACGCGCAGGCCTTCGAGCGGCAGGCGGGGGGACGGAGGGGTGGCAGGTGTGTGGTCGTTCATGTTCAGTGCGTTCCGAAAAGGGGTTCAGGCCGTTGTGGCTTCGCGCAGCGCGGCGGGTGCGGCATTCTGCGGCAGCCCGGCCTGCCACAGCGTGCCATGCAGGGTCTCGCCCGCCAACCATCCGGCCACCCGCTGGCGCAGCGCGAGCAGCGCGGTCACGTCGATGCCCGTGGCAACGCCCATGCGCTCCAGCATGAACACCAGGTCTTCGGTGGTGACGTTGCCGCTGGCACCCGGCGCGTGTGGGCAGCCGCCAATGCCCGCCAGGCAGGCGTCGAAGCGGGTGATGCCCGCCTGCCAGGCGGCATAGACATTGGCCAGGCCCATGCCGCGCGTGTCGTGGAAGTGCGCACAGGCCAGGCGTTCGCCCACCAGGGCGCGGGCCTTTTCAAACAGCCGGGCGACCGAAGCCGGGTCGGCAAAACCCACGGTGTCGGCCAGGCTCACGTGGTCGGCACCTGCGTCGAGCAGCGCCTGCATCAGGCGCAGCACTTCGCTCTCGGCCACCTCGCCCTGCAGGGTGCAGCCAAAGGCCGTGCCCACGCCCCCTTCGATCAATGTGCGGCGGCCGCTGGCATCGCGCAGCGCACGGATGCGCGCCACCTCGGCCACCACATCGTCGGGCGTCTTGCGCAGGTTGGCCAGGCTGTGGGCGTGGCTGGCAGACAAGGGCACCACCATCAGGTCGGCGCCACACTCCAGCGCGCGCTCGGCGCCCTTGAAATTGGGCACCAGCACCGAGGCCACCAGGCCGGGCAGCGTTTTGGCATGGGCCAGCACCTCGGCTGTGTCGGCCAGCTGGGGCAGCAGCCGGGCGGGCACGAAAGAGCCCACCTCGATCTCGCGCTGGCCGGCGGCGTAGGCGGCGTTGATCCATTCGATCTTGTGCGCGGTGGACACCACGGTGGCAATGCTTTGCAGGCCGTCGCGCAGGCCCACTTCGCGGACGATAGCGCGGACCACCGGGGGCTGCAGGTCGGACGGGATCAGGGAGGTGTGCACAGGATGTCTCTTTGGGGTGGGTCTGGGCAAGATTCTAAAAATTCCCGAATGAATCAGAAAATACATCTCGGAAGCTATAACATTCCCAAACGGAACATCACACCACCTGGAGGTTTGCCATGCGCGACCTGGACTTGCAGACCCTGCGCCTGTTTGCCGCCGTGTGCGAGCAGCGCAGCATCGCGCGCGTGGCCGAGCAGGAGTCCATCGTGGGCTCGGCCATCAGCAAGCGGCTGGCGCAGCTGGAAGACACCGTGGGCACGCCGCTGCTGCTGCGCAAGCGCCGGGGCGTGGCGCCCACCCCGGCGGGCGAGACGCTGCTGGAGCACGCCCGCACCATGCTGGCCAGCGTGGGGCAGATCGAGCGCGACATGGCGGCCTACGCCACCGGCACGCGCGGCCATGTGCGCATGCTGGTCACGGCGTCGGTCATGGCCGAGTCGCTGGCCGACGATGTGGCGGCCTTCTTGCAAGACCCGGCGCACCGCAACATCCAGATCAGCCTGGAAGAGCGTGTGAGCCCCGAGGTGGTGCTGGGCGTGCGCGACGGCAGCGCCTCCATCGGCATCTGCTGGGACGCTGCGGACCTGTCCGGCCTGGAGACCAGCGCCTACCGCAGCGACCACCTGGCCGTGGTGGCGCACGAGTCGCACCCCGTGGCCCGGCTGCAGAGCGTGCGGTTTGCCGACGTGCTGGAGCATGAATTCGTCAGCATGCCCGCGCTGAGTGCGGTGCAGGTGCTGCTGGCGCGCGCAGCGGCTGTCGAGGGAAAACTGCTGGCCCACCGGGTGCTGGTGTCCAACTTTGACGCCGCCCTGCGGGTGGTGCGCGCCAATCTGGCCATCAGCGTGGTGCCACGCGAGGTGGCCCAGCCGTTTGCCGATTCCGCCCCCGTGCGCATCGTGCCTCTGAGCGACCCCTGGGCCCAGCGGCGCTTTGCGATTTGCTACCGCAGCGCCAGCGCCCTGCCCCCGGCGGCGCAGTTGCTGGTGGGGTATCTGGCGCGCTAGGGATCCTCTGCACGAATCGAGCGGCAAGTGTGCGATGCGGATCGGGATGGACTGCAAGGCGCAAAACGCAGCAATAGCCGTAGCTATTGCGAGCATTTGCAACGCGGCAGACCGCCCGAGCCCGCAGATGCACACGGCGCGACGATTCGTGCAGAGGATCCCTAAGGCCACCCGCTCACGGCCCCCTGATCCGTGGCCGGTGCGCAACATTTTGGCAGGGAATAGCCCAAATTTCCCCCTCAGCGCATATGTGACGTACGTTCTGAGCTACCAAACTTGTAGCAAAACGGGTTCCGCGCTATAGTTTCAGCACATCACGGGCCCGGAAACCGTCCGCCCGATCCGAATCGAGATCCAATACTTGCGCGAGGAGAAGCGTCCATGAGCTCCAAAGAAAATGTCGCCATCAACCAACTGTTCGAGCGGCTTGAATGCCGTTACGCGCTGCGCGTGCTGTGGGCCCTGAAGGACGGCCACCCCCAGACCTTCCGCCTGCTGCAGGACAGCGTGGGTGGCATCACCCCCAACACGCTCAACACCCGCATCAAGGAATTGCGCGAAGCCGGTTTTGTGGACCATGGCAGCGACGGCTACACCGTCACCCCCTCGGGCGCCGACCTGCTCAAGCGCCTGTCGGACGTGCAGGCCTTTGCCACCCGCTGGGTCGCCGGCCGCGCCAAGAAAGCCTGAGCCCCCGCCCCGCACGGGGCATTCGCTAAAATAGCACTCTAAATAGCTTCTAGCGCGCGATGAGCAAGCGCTAGAAGCTATATTTTTAATAGCATCAAGGAATTTCACCATGGCACTGACCACCACCGCATCCGGCCTGCAGTACGAAGACACCACCGTGGGCGAAGGCGCCGAGGCCACCAAGGGCCAGAACGTGTCGGTGCACTACACCGGCTGGCTGTACAACAACGGCGAACAAGGCGCCAAGTTCGACTCCAGCCGCGACCGCAACGATCCCTTCGAATTTGCACTGGGCGCAGGCATGGTCATCAAGGGCTGGGACGAAGGCGTGCAGGGCATGAAGATCGGCGGCCAGCGCACGCTGATCATCCCCGCCGCCCTGGGCTACGGCGCCCGTGGCGCGGGCGGCGTGATCCCCCCGAACGCCACGCTCAAGTTCGACGTGGAACTGCTCAAGGTCGGCCGCTGATCGCAGCGCCTTCTGGCACCCCAACAGCAAAAAGCGGCCTTCGGGCCGCTTTTTGCTGTTGGGGTGCTGCAATCGCTGCTGGTCAGCGCCCGCAGGCTTGCAGGAGGCGGGGCAAGCCCCCGGGGCCGCCACGCAGCAACTCGGGAGAAGTCAGTCGAACAGCGCGTGGTCCAGCCGCTCGAACTTGTCGTCGCCCACGGCCTCACGGATCTTGGGGGCCAGGGCCGCCAGGTCGTCAAAGCTGCCGGCCCCCTCCACTGCCAGGTTCAGGCGGAACCCGCGCAGCCCCAGGCCCGCCGTCAGCTCCGTCGCAATGGGGTAAGCAGCCTGGTAGCGCTCCTTGGGCGAGCGCCCCGAACCTTCCATGGGCGAGGCAATGGTGCCCAGGTCGGTGCCCAGGGCCTCTGCGGCATCGGCAGACGCCGGACTGGCGGCCTTGGCAAACACCGGCATGGGCTGGCCTGACAGCGGGGCCAGCAGCCCTTGCGCAATCATGGCCTGGACATCGTCCTGCGTGATGCCCATGGCGGCCGTGGCTGCCAGAACTTCGCCCATGCTGCGCTTGCCGTCAAAAAGAATGAAAGCCGAACGCTGGCGCGAACTCAAACTGCCACGGCGATCCTTGAGCGCCTCTTGCCCGGC
Organism: Acidovorax sp. NB1; assembly: GCF_005405905.1. GTDB lineage: Bacteria > Pseudomonadota > Gammaproteobacteria > Burkholderiales > Burkholderiaceae_C > Acidovorax. The sequence goes on along the minus strand of NZ_BJHU01000058.1, from coordinate 61,372 downwards.
CTGGGTTTTGACAAGAACCATGCCTCTCCTAGGGAATAAAAAACGGTGGCCGCAGGGGCCAAACGGTCGCAACGGCCAAAGGACCGCGCACTGCAGACCAGAATCCCATGTTTTGATACCCGTGGAAATCGGGGTTTACACATAAATACAGACACAGGCGCTGACCGAGCCATCCGGGTCCATCCCCCGGATGCCAGTCACGCGGCGCTGCCTACATTTCCGAGCGGATGGGCGGCTGCGCCGGGGCCGGGCGCGTCACCCAGCTCAGGACCACCGTGACCAGCAGCCCGCAGGGCACGCCAAACACACCGGCCGAGATGGGCTGGATGCCAAACCAGAGCCCGTCCGCCAGCAGCCAGCGGGGCAGCACGCCCTGCACGGCGGGCACATGCGACAGCATGTAATAGACGGCGATGCCCAGCCCGGCCAGCATGCCCGCCACCACGCCCTGCCGCGTGGTGCCGCGCCAGAAGATGCCCAGCACCATGGCAGGCACAAAGGCCGATGCCGCCAGCGAGAACGACGCCGACACCATGGGCAGGATCTCGGAAGGCTTGAGCGCCGCCACAAAAGCCGCCGACAGGGCCACGGCCAGCAAGGCAAACTTGCTCAGAATCACCCGCTGCTCGGGCGAGGCCTTGCGCTGCGCGTCCTGGAAGTACAGGTCGCGCACCAGTGCATTGCTGATGGTGAGCAACAGGCCGTCGGCGGTAGACAGCGCCGCTGCCAGCCCACCCGCCGCCACCAGACCCGACACCACATAGGGCAGCCCGCCCAGCTCGGGCGTGGCCAGCATGATGAGGTCGGCCCCCAGCCGGATCTCGCCAAACTGGATCAGGCCGTCGCCATTCACGTCTTCCAGCGACAGAAGTGAGCTGTCCACCCGCGACCATTGGGCCATCCAGGTGGGCAGCGCCTCAAAACTGCTGCCCACCAAGTTCTGCATGACCTCGAACTTGACCAGCACTGCCAGCGCCGGAGCGCTGAGGTACAGCAGCGCAATAAAAAACAGCGACCAGCCCACCGACGCCCGCGCCGCCGACACCGTGGGCGAGGTGTAGAACCGGGTGAGCAGGTGTGGCAGGCCCGCCGTGCCCACCATCAGGCAGAACATGAGCGCCAGAAAGTTGCGCCGCGTCAGCTCATAGTCACGCTGTTCTTCGGGCGTGCCGTCGGGGTCACCCACATAGGCCTGGCTGTGGGGCGGCAGCCCGCCCAGGGGGCGTGCACGCTCGTAGTTCTCGCGCATTTCGCGGGTCCACCGCTCGCGCGCGGCGGCGGCGTCGCGCGGCAGTGCAGCCAGCTCGCGGCTGGCGGCCACGATCAGGCCCACGTCGGCATTCTGCGCACGCAGCGCCCGGATGCGCTCGCGCCCCTTCTCGCGCTCATGCTCAAGCGAGGCCTCCACGTTCTGCAGGCGGGCCTCGAAATCCTTGGCGCGCTGCAGGTAGGCCTGCACCACCTGGTGCTCGGCCGGGGAATCCAGAAGCTGAGCCTCCAGGTCGGCAATCTTGCCGATCTGCGCCCCATAGACCAGCGGCGCCAGCGGGTTGCCCAGCTGCTTGTACGCCAGCCACGACACCGGGATCATGAACGCCAGCAGCAGCACCACGTACTGCGCCACCTGCGTCCAGGTGATGGCCCGCATGCCACCCAGGAACGAGCACAGCAGCACCCCACCCAGGCCCAGCATGATGCCGATCTCGAACTGCACCCCCGTGAGGCGCGAGGCGATCAGCCCCACACCGTAGATCTGCGCCACCACATAGGTGAACGAGCACAGCACGGCCGCCAGCGCGGCAATCACGCGCGGCCAGCGCCCGCCAAAACGCACGTGAAAAAAGTCGGGCACGGTGTAGAGGCCCATGGCACGCAGGTGTGGCGCAATCAGCATGGCCACCAGGCAAAAGCCCCCCGTCCAGCCCAGCAGGTAAGCCAGGCCCCCGGCCTGCCCCGGCGTGCCCGAAAACCCCTGCAGGTAAAGCGCGCCCGACAGGCTGATGAACGACGCCGCGCTCATCCAGTCGGCCGCCGTGGCCATGCCGTTGTACATGGGCGGAATGCGCCGCCCGGCCACGTAATAGTCCTCGGGATCGGTGGTGCGGCCATACACGCCGATACCGGCGTACACCATCACGGTGAGAAACAGGAAGATCGGGCCGATCCAGTGGCGCGACAGCCCCTGGTGCTCGGCCCAGGTCATCAGGGCCAGAAAACCCAGAACCCCCACCACGTACAGCGCCAGAATGCGGTGCAGCCGCCACAGGTAGGCGCGGTCACCATCGGCAGGGCCCGGCTTGCGCTCAGCCATGGGGGCGGTCGGGGGCTTGTGCAGAAGGCGGTGGCGGGGCCTCGCGGCCCTCCAGGTCCTCCCGCTCGAAACGGTTCATGGCCCAGCCATAGACCACCACAATGCCAATGAACACCAGCACGGCGCCTTGGGCCGCGATCCAGTACCCGAGGGGCCACCCACCGAACACCAGCACCTGCAGGTCACGGGCGAAATAGGTGGCACCAAACGACACCACAGCCCACAGCACCAGCAGCCCCGCCTTGAGCTTGAGGTGGCGCACATCGTGCAGGTCGGGCGGGAAAGGCCCCGCCATCTCCGGCTCGCTCGGGTGGGGGCTGGGCTGCTGAGAACGCATCACGGTCACATCACAAACATATCACGAACTTTGGCGCGAGCGATGTGGTGACCCATGGCGGTACAGCAGCCCCTTGCGTCAGCCCGCAGCCAGTTGCTGCCAGGTGGCAATCACGCTGTCGGGGTTGAGCGAGATCGACGAGATGCCTTCCTGGGCCAGCCACTGCGCAAAGTCGGGGTGGTCGCTGGGGCCCTGACCGCAGATGCCGATGTATTTGCCCTGGGCCAGGCAGGCCTTGATGACCTTCTCGATCAACGCCAACACGGCCGGATCGCGTTCGTCAAAGTCTTGCGCCAGCAGCTCCAGGCCCGAGTCGCGGTCCAGCCCCAGGGTGAGCTGGGTCAGGTCGTTGGAACCGATGGAGAAGCCGTCGAAGAACTCCAGGAAACGCTCAGCCAAGATGGCATTGCTGGGCACCTCACACATCATGATGACCTTGAGGTCGTCCTTGCCACGCTGCAGGCCATGCGATGCGAGCAGTTTGGTCACGCGCTCAGCCTGGCCGAGCGTGCGCACAAACGGCACCATCACCTGCACATTGGTCAGGCCCATGTCGTTGCGCACGCGCTTGAGCGCTTCGCACTCCATGGCAAAGGCTTCGCCGAAGTCTTCGCTGATGTAGCGGGCCGCGCCGCGGAAGCCCAGCATCGGGTTTTCTTCCTCGGGCTCGTAGCGGCTGCCGCCGATGAGCTTGCGGTATTCGTTGGACTTGAAGTCCGACAGGCGCACGATGACGGGCTTGGGCCAGAAGGCGGCAGCGATGGTGGCCACACCTTCGGCGACCTTGTCCACGTAGAACGCACGGGGCGATGCATGGCCACGGGCCACGGACTCGACGGCCTTCTTCAGGTCGGCATCGATCTGGGGGTAGTCCAGGATCGCCTTGGGGTGCACACCAATGTTGTTGTTGATGATGAACTCCAGGCGCGCCAGGCCCACGCCCTCATTGGGCAGCTGGGCAAAGTCAAACGCCAGCTGGGGGTTGCCCACGTTCATCATGATCTTGGTCTTGATGGGGGGCATCTCGCCGCGCTGCACTTCCGTCACTTCGGTTTCGAGCAGGCCGTCATAGATCTTGCCCGTGTCGCCTTCGGAGCAGCTCACCGTGACCAGCGTGCCGTCTTTCAGCAGCTCGGTGGCATCGCCACAACCCACCACGGCGGGGATGCCCAGCTCGCGCGCAATGATGGCGGCGTGGCAGGTGCGGCCGCCCCGGTTGGTGACGATGGCGCTGGCGCGCTTCATCACGGGCTCCCAGTTGGGGTCGGTCATGTCGGTCACGAGCACATCACCGGGCTGAACCTTGTCCATCTCACTGATGTTGTGCACCAGGCGCACGGGGCCGGTGCCAATCTTCTGGCCAATGGCGCGGCCTTCGGCCAGCACGGTGCCCTGGCCCTTGAGCTTGTAGCGCAACTCGGCCTGGCCCTTGGCCTGGCTCTTCACGGTTTCGGGGCGGGCCTGCAGAATGTAGAGTTGGCCGTCAGTGCCGTCCTTGCCCCACTCAATGTCCATGGGGCGGCCATAGTGCTGCTCAATTACCAGCGCGTAGCGGGCCAGCTGCTCCACGTCGGCATCGGTCAGCGAGTAGCGGTTGCGCTGCTCGGTGGGCACATCAATGGTCTTGACCAGCTTGCCGCTGGCGGCCTTTTCCTCGGGCGTGGAGAACACCATCTGGATCAGCTTGCTGCCCAGGTTGCGGCGGATCAGCGCCTTCTTGCCCGCCTGGAGCATGGGCTTGTGCACATAGAACTCGTCGGGGTTCACGGCGCCCTGCACCACGGTTTCGCCCAGGCCGTAGCTGCTGGTGATGAACACCACGTCTTCAAAGCCGGATTCGGTGTCGATGGTGAACATCACGCCCGCAGCGCCCAGGTCGGAGCGCACCATGCGCTGCACGCCGGCCGACAGGGCGACCACATCGTGTTCAAAACCCTTGTGCACGCGGTAGGAGATGGCGCGGTCGTTGTACAGCGACGCGAACACTTCCTTCATCTTGTGCATGACTTCGTCGATGCCCACCACGTTCAGGAAGGTTTCCTGCTGGCCGGCAAACGATGCGTCGGGCAGGTCCTCGGCCGTGGCGGACGAACGCACGGCAAACGAGGCAGCAGGGTTGCCAGCGCTCAACTTGGCAAATTCGTCGGCAATGGCCTTTTGCAGGTCGGCCGGGAAAGGCTGGGCCTCGACCATGGCGCGGATTTCTGCGCCGACCTGCGCGAGGGCGCGCACGTCTTCAGTGTCCAGGCTCTTGAGCTTGGCGCTGATTTTGTCGGCCAGGCCGTCGTAGGCCAGGAATTCGCGGAACGCGTGGGCGGTGGTGGCAAAGCCCGTGGGCACGCGCACGCCCTGCGGCAGCTGGGAGATCATCTCGCCGAGGCTGGCGTTTTTACCGCCAACGGCCTCGACATCGGTCATTCTCAGGTTTTCAAACGGTACGACCAGGGCGGTCGGGCTGAAAAGTGCAGACATGGGAAAGCTCCAGAAGTTGAAACCGGGTCTGCGTGCCGGGCCCTGGATGGCTCCTGGCAGGCGGCCATGCACGGCCTGAGGCTTTGTCGTTGTGGTTGTGGGCCGACGCGGTGCATGGTGAGAATTGGATAATTGTGACAATTGTAGGCCCGAGCTTCTGGCAACGGGCTGACGCTTTCACGCGACTGACGCAAAACGGGGAATCGCCACTTCTTTGTGGTGTCCACCCCGCTGGCGCAAGCCGCATCCAAAAAAAGGGCCTCCATGCATTCGCGCACCGTGTTTTTTGTCTCTGACGGCACCGGCATCACTGCCGAAACCTTTGGCAACGCCATCCTGGCCCAGTTCGAGATGAAGCCGCGCCATGTGCGCCTGCCCTTCATCGACACCGTGGACAAGGCCCACCAGGCGGTGCGGCAGATCAACCACACCGGCGAGGTCGAGGGCAAAAAACCAATCGTCTTCACCACCCTGGTCAACATGGAAGTGCTCAAGGTCATCCAGGAAGGCTGCAAGGGCATGCTGCTCGACATGTTCGGCACCTTTGTGCACCCGCTCGAAGACGAGTTGGGCATCAAGTCCAACCACCGCATCGGCCGCTTCAGCGACGTAAGCCGCAGCAAGGAATACACCGACCGCATCGAAGCCATTAACTTCAGCCTTGCGCATGACGACGGCCAGAGCAACCGCGACCTGGCCGGCGCCGACGTGATTCTGGTGGGCGTGAGCCGCAGCGGCAAAACCCCCACCAGCCTCTACCTGGCCATGCAATGTGGCCTGAAAGCCGCCAACTACCCGCTGATCCCCGAAGACTTCGAACGCCGCCAGCTGCCCCCGGCGCTGGTGCCATTTCGCAGCAAGATCTTTGGACTGACCATCAGCCCCGACCGCCTGGCCGAGATCCGCGCCGAGCGCCGCCCCAACTCGCGCTATGCCAGCCTGGAGAACTGCCGCATGGAGGTCTCCGAAGCCGAGGCCATGATGCGCCGCGCGGGTATCCGCTGGCTGTCCACCACCACCAAGTCGATTGAAGAGATTGCCACCACCATCCTGCAGGAGATCCGGCCGGAGAAGCTGGTGTATTGATCAGCGTTGCGTGAAAAATGCCATCCACCATAAAACCATCAAAGTGGTGGAAAGATTATTGATAAAAATCGGCCTCTCCGCGCGACTGGCAAGCGCAATTAGCTATAAATAGAATAGCACCCCCTAGCGGGACCTGCGGCGCAGTCAGGCATGCACCGCTGGCCCGCCCCACAGATCACGGCAGCCCACCGCCAGCGGCGGCATCGCCCCCAAACAGCTCAAACACCATGCCGCGCAGCCACTGATTGACGGGCTCGCGGTGCACCTTGGCGTGCCAAAACACGCTGATGGGCGCGTCGGGCAGTTTGACGGGGTGCGTGCGCACCACCAGGCCAAAGGGCTCCACCAGCTTGAGCGCCAGCCGCTCCGGCACCGTCGCCACCAGCGCCGTGCTTTGGAGGATGTGGCCCACGCTCACAAAGTGCGGCACGCTCAGCCGAACCAGGCGCTCGATGCCAGCTTTCTGGATCAACTCGTCCACCTTCCCGTGCCCCGTGCCTGCAGACACGATCATCAGGTGCTCTGCCGCCTTGTAATCCGACAGCAGCAGCTTGGGCCGATCCAGCGCGTGGCCCTTGCGGAACAGGCACACATAACGCTGACGAAACAGCCGCCGCTGGAAGAACCCCGCTTTGAGCTGCGGCAGCAGGCCGATGGCCAGGTCCACTTTGCCAGCCTCCATGTCTTCGCGCAGGTGGGCGGCGTTGTTGCGCACGGTGTTCAGCGTGACGCCGGGCGCCTCGCGCCCCAGGCGCTCCAGCAGCGCGGGCAGGAAGACAATTTCGCCAATGTCCGTCATGCCGATGGTGATGGTGCGCTTGAGCGTGGCGGGCGTGAACTGCGTGCGCTGGTTCAGCCCACTGTGGATCATGCCCAGCGCATACCCCACGGATTCGCTCAGTTGCTCGGCAAAAGGCGTGGGCACCATGCCGCCCGAGGTGCGCAAGAACAGCTCGTCGTCAAAAATACGCCGCAGCTTGGCCAGCGCATTGCTGACGGCAGGCTGTGTCAGCCCCAGGTTGTCGGCCACCTTCGATACGCGCCGCTCGACCATGAGTTGCTGAAACAGCACCAGCAGGTTCAGGTCGATATCCGATAGCTCCATCGCCACTCCATCAGCTCGGGTGATATGAAGTGGCGATGGTATTGCAGCCAGTGATTGGGTGGCGCGGTTCTGGGCACAATCGCCCACATGACCTTGCATCCAGCCTGCCATGGACATCCTCGTTCAGCCGCATAACCGCGTGATCCGCGCCGAGCCCGGCGTGAACCTGCTCGACGCCCTGCGTGCGGCGCAGGTTCCGATGTCGTATTCGTGCCTGTCAGGCCGCTGCGGCATCTGCCGCTGCCGGGTGCTGTCCGGCGAGGTACTGGATGGCGGGCGTGAGCAGCAGCGCCCACTGGACGGCGTGGACGGCGCCGTGCTGGCCTGCCAGACCTATGTGACCGAGCCTTGCACCATCGAAGTGCCCGCCCCCGAAGAGGCCGTGGTGCACCGCGCCCGCGTGGCCAAGGCCACCGTGGTGGCCATCGAGCCGCTGGCGGCAGACATCCGGCGCCTGCTGCTCAAAGTAGCAAAACCCATTGCGTATTCGCCGGGGCAGTACATGCAGCTCGGGTTCACGCCAACGCATGTGCGCCCGTATTCGATGGCGAACCTGCCGGGCGAACAGTTGCTGGAGTTCCATATCCAGCTCATGCCCCAGGGCCGGGTCAGCGGCTACGTCGCCGGGCAACTGAAGGTGGGGGACAAGGTCAAGGTCAGCGGGCCGCTGGGCGCGGCCTATCTGCGCCAGCAGCACACGGGGCCCATGCTGTGCGTGGCAGGCGGCACCGGGCTGGCGTCGGTGCTGTCGGTGGTGCGCGGCGCAGTCGCTGCGGGCATGCGCAACCCCATCCACCTGTACTTTGGCCTGCGCTCGCCACGCGAGCTGTATGGCCTGGCATGGCTGGAGCAACTGCGCAGCGTGCACCCGGCGCTGCAGGTGCATGTGGTGGTGGCCTCGGGCGCCGACCCGGCCACGCAGCGGCGCGGGCTGGTGACCCAGGCCATCGAGCAAGACCACGCCAGCCTGCAAGGCTGGCAGGCGTACCTGTGCGGATCGCCGCCCATGGTGGAGACCACCACGCTGCTGGCACTGGGCAAAGGCATGGAGGCGGCGCACCTCCATGCCGAGGCTTTTTACCTGCAGGGCGACTGAAGCTCAGCCCGCGTCCGGCTGTGCGCCAGGCGCCGCCTTGCGAAACGCATCCAGCTGTGCGCACGCCGCGTCCACGGCCTGCACCAGCGGCCAGCGCGCCAGGTCCACCTTGAAACGGCGGGCACTCTCCACCTGCGGCACCAGGTACACATCGGCCAGCGTGGGGGTAGTGCCAAAGCAGAAGTCACCGCGCTGCGGGTCTTTGGCCAACAGCGCCTCAATGGCATCAAAGCCCGCGCTGATCCAGGTGCCGCACCAGTCGTTCACGGCCGCCTCGTCGGCACCGAAGCGGTGGCGCAGCGCCTCCAGAATGCGGCGGTTGTTGATGGGGTGGATGTCGCAGCCCACGATGGCGGCCAGGGCGCGCACCTGGGCGCGGTCACCCGCATCGCCGGGCAGCAGCGGCGGGGTGGGATAGCGCTCTTCGAGCCACTCGATGATGGCGGGCGACTGGATCATCAGGCGCTCGTCGGCCTCCAGAACGGGCACGAACTGCTGCGGGTTGATCGCCTTGAAGGCATCGGCCAGATGCTCCTCGCGCCGCAAATCGACCGCAATCTGCTCGTAGGCCAGCCCCTTGAGGTTGAGCGCAATGCGCAGGCGGTGGGAGGTTCCGCTGCGAAAGAAGGAATAGATCTTCATGGTCAGTCCAGGGCAATCTTGGCGCGCTTGACGACTTCACCAAACGTGCGCGAATCGCGCTCGATCGCCTTGGTGAGTTCAGCAGGCGGGCCGATGTAGGGCTCAAAGCCAAAGGTCGCCAGGCGCTCTTTGACCTCTGGCGTGGCCAGCACCTTGCCTACGTCGGCATTGATCTTCTCGATGACGGCCTTGGGCGTGCCTGCGGGCGCGAACAGGCCCACCCAGGTCTTCACCTCAAACCCGGCCGGGCCACCGGCCTCGCCCATGGTCGGAATATCGGTAAAGCCCGCCAGACGCTGGGGTGCGGCCAGCGCCAGAAATTTCACCTTCTTCGCCTGGTACATCGGCCCGGCCGTCGCCGCCGTGCCAAACGCCCACTTGATGTCGCCCGTGGCCACCGAGGTGTAGACGCTGCCCATGTCCTTGTAGGGCACATGCATCATCTTTGTGCCCGTTGCTGCCTCCAGACTCGCCGCGCCCACATGGGCCACGCTACCAATGCCCCAGGAGCCGTAGGTGATGTCCCCCGGCGCCGCCTTGGCTGCCTTGATCAAATCTCCCACATCCTTCCAGGGCGAGTTGGCCGCTACCACCACAAAAAAGTTGGTGAAGTACACCGGCGCGACGGGCTCAAAGTCTTTCACCGGGTCGTAGGGCAGCTGCTTGAACACGTGCGGCTGCAGAGCCATGTGCGTGTTGTCTACCTGCAGCACCGTGTAGCCGTCAGGCGCTGCGCGTTTGGCGTCGCTGATGGCGATGAAGCCGTTGGCCCCCGGCTTGTTGTCGATGACGAGTTGCTGGCCCCAGTTGCGCGACAAGCGCTCGCTGAGGATGCGCATCACCGCGTCGGGGCCGCTGCCGGGCGAATACGGAGCGACGGAGCGGACGGGTTTGGCGGGGAAGGTCTGGGCCACGGCGTGGGGCACGCCTGCGGCGGTTGATAGAACCACAAAGGCCAGGGCGCAAAGCGCTTTACCGCTGCGGGGTGTGGGGGTGCGTGGGGTGTTGGGTCGGGTGTTGAACATCACGTTGTCTCTCTTTGAAGTTATGGAAGTGGGCGAAAGCGGCGTTTAAATGGGCGACATGAACGAAATGGACGTTTGATCTCAAACCACCCGTTCGGGCTGAGCGTGTCGAAGCCCTGCGCGGCGCTTCGGCAAGCTCAGCGTGAACGGTTGGAGGTGATAGCGAGGCTGAACCAGAAAGGCGTGCGCACTGCAGGTCGCGGGCTCAGCCGGCGACCTGGGCGCGGTGGGCGTGCAGTGCCTCAAAAATCGGCGCATCGCTGAAACGGAACAAGTCAAGCGCACCAGCGCCCGACGCCTGGGCCGAGAACGGTTGCCACGACGGCACCACGAACAAGTCGCCTCGCGCCACCTGCCAGGTGCGCTCACCCACCGTGACGGTGCCACTGCCGTCAAACACCTGGAACACAGACGAACCCACCTCGCGGTGCACCCGCGTTGCGCCGCCCGCGCGCACGCGGTGCATTTCGGTCCGCATGGTGGGCAGCACATCGGCGCCGGTGGTGGGGTTGGTAAAGCGCACCGCCGCGTGCCCAAGGCTCAGCGTGCCCGGCTGGCCTTCGTCTTCCAATGCGAGCTGGTCAGCCAGGGCCCGGTCGGTGTCCACCCAGCGGTAGGCCAGCAGCGGCGTGGCGGGCTGGGCCTGCACCATCGACACCGGGCGCAGGCCGGGGTGGCCCCACAGCCTTTCCGAATACGAACGCTCGGCGGTGGTGCGCTCGGCGGGCGGGAGCTTCTCGCGCCCCACTTCGAAGAACTGGCTCTCGGTGTAGTACGAGAACGGAATGTCCAGGCCGTCGATCCAGGCCATGGGCTCGGTGGCCGCGTTGTGGTGCGCGTGCCAGTTCCAGCCCGCCTGCGGCAAAAAGTCGCCGCGCGACATGCGCACGGAATCGCCATTCACCACCGTCCACACGCCCTCGCCTTCCACCACAAACCGAAACGCGTGCTGCGTGTGTCGGTGCTCGGGCGCATCTTCGCCCGGCATCAGGTACTGAATAGCGGCCCACAGCGTGGGCGTGGCAAACGGGCGCCCGCCCAGCGCCGGGTTGGCCAGCGCAATCGCCCGGCGCTCGCCGCCCCGGCCCACGGGCACGATGGCGCCCGCCTGCGCGGCCAGGGCCTTCAAGCGGTCCCAGCGCCACAAGTGCGGCACGGCCTTGGACTGGGGCTGGCGGGGCATGAGGTCGCCAATCTGCGTCCACAGCGGCACCAGCAGCTCCTGCTCGAAGCCCCGGTACAGCTGCTCCAGTTCAGGCGTCGGATCGGGCTGGCCCTTGCCCGCAACGGCATGCAGCCGCACGGGGGAAGGCGTGAGGTCGATGGTCATGGTGGCTTGTCTCCTGGATGGGGTGTTTTTATTCCGCCGCGCCAACGTGGAGCGAGATGCTGCCGACGCCTTCGATGTGGCCATCGATGCGGTCGCCCGCCAGCACGGGGCCCACACCCTCGGGCGTGCCGGTAAAAATCAAGTCACCCGGCTGCAGGTGGTAGAACTTGGACAGGTCGGCAATCAGCTCGGGGATATTCCAGATCAGCTTGGACAAGTCGGACTTCTGGCGCACGGTGCCGTTGACCGACAGCTCCAGATTGCCCTGGCCCAGCACCACCTGCGGCATGGGCACGACTTCAGAGACCACGGACGACTGCTCCACATCCTTGCCCAGGTCCCAAGGCCGGCCCTTGTCACGCGCCACCAGTTGCAGGTCGCGGCGCGTCATGTCCAGGCCGCAGGCATAGCCGTAGATGAGGCCGGGCGCATCGGCCTCGCTCACACAAAAACCCGGCGCGCCAATGGCCAGCACCAGCTCCATTTCGTGGTGGTAGTTCTGCGTGCCGGGTGGGTAGGCCACGGTGGCGCCCGACTCGACCAGCGTAGACGGCGCCTTGGTGAAATAGAACGGCACTTCCACCGACTTGTCCACCGGCCGCCCCATCTCAACCGCATGCGCGTGGTAGTTGCGGCCCACAAAGAACAGGCGGTGAATGGGCAGGCGCTCGCTACGGCCACGCACGGGCAGCGAATAGACGGGGGGTGGGGTCCAGAGGTAGGTGGTGGCAGTGGTTGTGGTCATCGGTGGTTTCCTTAGCGGGTTGTCGTGTTCGGGTTCTGGTAGGCGTTGGTGATGTCAGCAGGGATGTATGGAATCGGCCTCGCTGCACTTAAAAATCCGTTCGGGCTGAGCTTGTCGAAGCCTTGCGCGGCATCCATCCAGGTTCACAGCTTGGCCATCGGCGTGCCCAAGTCGGCCAGCCGTTCGGCATCCACCGGCTTGCGCTGTTCAATCAGCCTGCGGGCAAAGCGCAAATCACGCGCAGCGTTAGCGCCCACGGCGGCCTGCACCACATCGCCCGCCAAGTAACACAGCACAAAGCTGCCGCTGGCCGGGTCGCCGCGTTGCACCATGCGGTGCGCAGGCGTGGGCATGCCGTAAATCTGCAGGTTCATGCCGTACTGGTCGGACCAGAACCAGGGCAGCGGCTGGTAGTCCACCGCCTGGCCCAGGGCCGAGCGCGCAGCGGCCATGCCCTGCTCTTGCGCGTTTTGCCACGACTCCAGCCGCAGGCTGCGGCCCGCCCAGGGGCTGGGCGCCACGGCCACATCGCCAGCGGCCAGGATGTCGGGGTCGGACGTGCGGCACTGGGCATCAACCCGCACGCCGCCATCACAATCCAGACCCGCCTCGCGTGCCAGTTCGTCGTTGGGCACCAGGCCCACGCCCAGCACGATGGTGTCGCAGGCCAGCGCGCTGCCATCGGCCAGCAAGACTTCCAAGCGGTCATCTGCAGCGCGGGCAAAGCCCCGCACCCCCGCGCCCAGCAGCACACGCACGCCCTGCGCATGGTGCAACGCCAGCAAATAGGCCGACACCTCTGCAGGCACGCTGCGTTCACACAAGCGGCTTTGCGTCTCTACCACCACCACATCCGCGCCCTGCTGGCGTGCGGTGGCTGCCACCTCCAGGCCGATCCAGCCACCGCCCACCACCACCACGCGGCGGCCAGGCCGAAGGGCCGGGGCCAGCGCCTGCGCGTCTTCGATGGTGCGCAGCGTGTGCAGCGGCACCTGGTCTGCCCCCGGCACGGCCAGCCGCCGGGCACGCCCGCCGGTACACAGGATCAACTTGTCGTAGGGCTGCGCTGTGCCATCCGACAGCAGCACCTGCTTGGCAGCGCGGTCAATGCGGCGCGCCTGCACGCCGGGGCGCCACTGCACCGCCAGGGCATCAAAGGCTTCAGGCTTCATCAGGCGCGTACTCTCCGGCGCTGCAGCGCCCGATAGCACCGCCTTCGACAGCGGTGGCCGCTCGTGCGGCGGGTGGGCTTCGTCACCGACCAGCACCACGCGGCCCGCAAAGCCTTCGCTGCGCAGCGTTTGCGCCGCCCAGCCGCCCGCCTGGCCCGCGCCGACGATCACGACGGTGGAGGCCGGGTCGGCGCTGGTGCCTTCATGCGGCCATGCGGCGGCCTCGACCTGGGGTCGTTCGGCAGTCATGGGGGTCTCCTTGAGAGGGTTACGGCGTTCGGAGGCGCTCAGTCCAGGGCCAGCCACACGCGGCCACCCTCGATCTTCACGGGGTAGCTGCGCAGCGGCTCGGTGACCGGCGCGCAGGTGGGCTTGCCGTTGCGCACATCAAACTTGCCCTGGTGCAAAGGGCATTCGATCTCGTGCCCCTCCAGAAACCCATCGCACAAACGTGCGTTGCCGTGGGTACAGATGTTGTCGGTGGCAAACACCTCGCCGCCCACGCCATACAGCGCAATGTCGCGCCCGGCCACGGCCAGGCCAATCACGTCATCCTCGGGCACATCGCCCTGCGCGGCGGCGTCAATCCAATTCGTTGTCATCGTCGTCATGGCGGCTCCTCAAATGGGGTAGATCAGCGAGTTGGGGATCATCTCGCTGTCGTAGACGACCAGACGCGACGCAAACTTCAAGCCCTCGGGCGTGGGCACCACTTCATCCAGCGTGCGCCCCACGTTGAACACCGTCGATTCCTTCGACAGCCGCGTGCGCAGCACCGCATAGTTGGCCTCGCAGTGGATGCGGCCATCGGCATCCACCTGGTGCACCAGCGGCGCACCCACTACATGGCGCTGGTAATAGGGGTCGTGGAACAGCGTTTCGCGGATACCGTAGACGCGGTCTTTCAGCATGCCCTTGCTGTCAAACGCCAGCGTGGCCAGCGGAAACCCGCGCTCGTGGTTCTCGCGGGGCTGCAGCTTGTACACGCAGTGGTCGATGAAAAACTCAGGCCAAGCCTCCCAGTCCGCCGCATCCAGGGCGCGGGCGTAACGGGCATAGAGCTGGTTCAGTTCAAAGTAGGTCTGGAAGTCCATCATGGTCAAGCCTCCGCCTCCATCACCTTGCGCCAGTATTCATACATGCCCCGGATCAGCGTCTCGGTCACCATGTGATCCGTGTCGCCCACCTCACGCCCGCCCAGCTCGGCCAGCGTGCGGTGCGCGGGCTTGGTCTCAAAGCCTTCTTGCGACCACTCGATCACCTCGCCATCATCGGCCGACACAAAGCCCGCCGGGCCGAACAGATTGGCCTGGCGCAGGCGGCGCTGCGTCATCTCTGCGCTGTCGTCCTCAAAGCCAAAGTGCGTCCACACAAAATCAAACGCCCCCTTGCCATCGGGCTGGATGTGCCGTGTAGACACACTATTGACCTGCTGCTGAAAAATCACGCTGGGGAACACCGTCATCATCACCGCCGTGGGCACCGATGCTGGCGCGCTGGGCGCCGCTGCACCCTCCCCGCTGGCTGCCGGGGGTGGCCCCGCCCACCAGTCCTCCTGCGCAATGTCCAAAAAGCGCGGGTCGTTCAACTCCATGCTGGCCTTGAAGCTCGACACCTGCGTCACATCCGCCGCCTTGCCCGCCGCGCCACGGGTCGAGACCATGGCCGCGTGGCGGTGCTGCGCATCCATCAGCAACTGCGACTTGTTGTCGGCACGCCAGAGCCCAAAGGTGACGAACCAGGTGTGCAGCAGACCGGGGTGGTACGGGTCCTTGATGTTCTCTTGCATCAGCTTCCAGTTGCCCGGAATGCGCTGGCGGTTGTAGCCCAGGATGGTGAGCTTGCGGCCATTGAACAGCCGGTCAAAGTAGCCCAGGATGGTGGGGCCCAAAAACTCCTCCAGCGGCTCCACGCTGTGGTCGAACGACGCAAACACCACGCCGCCACGCGCGGCCACCTTGAGCTTGGTCAGCCCATGCTCTGCCGGGTTGAAGTCCGCAGGCATGCCGCCGTTGACCTTGCCATCCTGCTTCACACCCCGCCGAAACGGCACGCCCTGCAAGTCGCCCGACAGGGTGTAGTTCCACTGGTGGTAGGGGCAGGTCAGGCTCTCGCGGTTGCCATGCCGCTCGCGGCAAAACGCCATGCCCCGGTGGGCGCAGACGTTTTCCACCACATGGATCGAAGCATCCTTGTCGCGCACCAGCAGCACCGAGCGCTCGCCAATCACCGTGCGCTTGAAATCCCCCGCGTTGGGAATCTCCGCCTCCAGGCCGACATAACACCAGTGCCCGTTGTAGAACAAACGGTCCAGCTCCTTGCGGTACAGCGCCTCATCGGTATAGGCCTGAAAGGGAATGCGGCTGGTGCCGTCCGTCTCCCAGCGGATCTGCCGTGGGAACACGGTGACGGGGCATTCATGCATGGGCGTCTCCTTTGCTTTTTGTCATCGCGGGTCTGTCGATCAATTCATCCGTCTTTTGAGGCCGGTGCGGATGCACTCAGCGCCTGGGGATCGATCATTCGCGTTGCAGCAATATCAGTCAATGGAAGGCTGGTGATGTTTCACATCACTCAGGTGAATATGACTCTGATGGAGGCGCAAGAGATTGCTGGGTCATTTGGCGGCGCAAGGCGCGCAGGGCCACGCCGCATGCAGGTGGCATGAACGAGTCAGACGGGAGTGGGGACTAGGGGCGGTCGGCCGGAAACTTCTACCGATGGGTCTGGGCCGGGCGGGCACCTTGCGTGGCTGGCATGTCGTTGGGGACAATGCTCAGCCGATGGGTGGCTGGGCCATGCGAAGGCATTTCAGATCAGTTCAGATCCGCAGGGGCTACTTTGCAGCGGTTGCAGTCGCTGGTTCACGCTGTCCCATCGAGTACCGAGAGAGCCTTGGACTCACGGCATAAAACCAGTCCAAGTTTTTATCCGCACCCCACACTGTCAAGATTCAATCGGCGCCAACAAAGTAGGCTCTTATGCAAGATGGCGCTGATCTTGGGATGCTCGGGATTGGTGACTGAGTTCTACAATTTCATAGCTTTCTTGCTGGCCTTCCACCTGGGCAGTGAGAACCTGAACACTTCGACCTCTATTAAGTTGCAGCGAAACAAGGGTGCCCGAAAATGCGGGTACTAAATCGACTACTGCCTCCACCTGCATTGCCGTAAAGCCGTCACCCTCTCTCACAATAAGTACACGCGCATCCGATCCAGTAGTACTGGCCACTCCTTCCATCGCAAAGCGCAGGTCAAGCAGTGGTATCAGGTTTCCACGCCACGAGTAGTGAGTTTCGCGGGAAATGTCTTCCCCCTTACTCAACGGTTCCCATCTCGTAATCTCCTGTATGACTTTCAATGGGGTTGCCATGACGCGGCCTGCTTGAAAGACCAGGCTGGCCTCTGGTGAAACAACCGACTCACCACCGCCTTGATCTCCGAGGACACTCTCCCCACTGGAGAGCGTGCCACCTTGGTCGCGCTCAGATTTCTCCCTTTGGGGATCAGCGCCGATGGCGCCCACGGGCATAGCGCTGAGCAGTCCTTCTATCGACAACAACTGTATAGGGCGCCCGACTGCATCACCGTGTCCCGGTACCACGCTGGTGCCGAGCGGGGTACCTGAAGGCTGCAGCCTACTTGATTCGAACCGCTGTACTGACACTATGTGGTCCACCAATACCCCAAGCGATTCACCTGCCGTGCAAACGACGAGCAACCTTGATTCAAGCGGTGCGTTGGGCAGTGGCGGTTCAAGCCCCAGGACCTGGTGAATACGCACCACCGGCACCTTGCGCCGACCCCAGGCAAATACGCCATGCAGGCCATTCACTAGAGCAGGTAACTTTTGTATGGGGGGTGTCGTCATCAACGTGCCCACCGACTGAACCGGCAGGGCAAAACGCGATCCACCTATCTCGAACACGACGTGGACCTCTGTGAAAGTACGTGAATTGGCGCTCGAGTTGCCCCTCTGTGGACTCTCCTGATTTGGGTTCGGAGCGGGGCGGAGTGCGTGATTGATAGCTAGTCGCTCTTGTGTCCATACCTGAGTTAGCTTTAGAAGATGCTCGGTATCCAGCAAGGGAACGGACGTAGAGAATCCCTGAACTTGCAACACGCTGTGGAATAGCTCGACCGAGGAGTTGTCATGATGTATTCGAGTCAACCCTTCGGGCGCAACCTCAACAATGCCTACGGTGCGCTCAATGGCTAGACCTGTCATCATCCCCGACTTCTGCAGGATAAGTACCTGCGCGTTAGAGCCCATCGGGTCCATCTGCTGCAGGCTACCCCAACAAGCGAGGTCTACTATTGGCACCACTAGGTCTCGGTATAGGCACACCCCAAGCAGAGCGCGCTCCTGGCGCGGGAGATGGGAGGCTTGTCCATCGAGCGAAAATGCCTGGCCGACCTCTTCAACGGCAACAGCTAAGGTAATGCTTCCTGTACAAACAAGTGCATACCGATTTGACTTGTGCTGCGGCAGCGGCTGTGATTTCGACATCGGCCTAGCCCACTCTCGTCGACCCATCTAACTCTGACAGCAATTGCGCAGCGCTGTGCGTTGCCTGAGCCTGCTGCACTGAGGCCTTGTGGATATCTTTCATCGCATCACACGAATTGCCTACTGCGCGCACGATTCGCGAAAAAACATCCTCGACTTGCTCGGAGATCCTGCTGCCCTCTTCTATGCGCAGAAGGGTCTCTGTCATCAACTGACTGATGCCCCTAGTTGCAGAGGAGGACTTTTCTGCCAACTTGCGAACTTCGTCTGCCACGACAGAGAAACCTAGCCCATGCTCAGCGGCACGGGCTGCTTCGATAGCAGCGTTGAAGGCTAGGAGATTGGTTTGACTGGCAATTTCGCGGATGGTATCCACGATGTCATTGACACTGCGCGACGCATTTTGAATCTGCCTGGTAGCTTCTCGGGAGCGCTCTAGCAAAACCGCGCCACCAGAGGCTTCTTCCTGAGCCGATAGCGCGAGCGCCAGTGACTCTTGGGAGCTATTTGCGACACCGTCGGTCGTCCCAGAAAGTTGATTCAAAACAGACGTTATCTCAGGCACTTTTTCTCGAATCATCTGTTCTCGTTGAACCTGTTCGGTCACGTCCATGGCGAACTTCACGATCTTGTACGGCTTACCCTCCGCATCCATGATGGCGTTGTAGGTGGCCTGTATCCAAATCTCAGCCCCATGTTTACCCAACCTCATGTAACGCCCGCTCTGGAACTCACCCAGCGACAGGGAGGCCCAGAAGTTGCGGTACTCGGCAGACTTCACTAGAGCGGCCGTGCAGAACATGCTGTGGTGCTTGCCTTGTATCTCTGGCAGCGTATAGCCCAAGGCGCGAAGGAAGTTGTGGTTGGCCTCAAGGACGTTGCCCTGCATGTCAAACTCAATGACGGCTTGAGAGCGCGAAAGTGCTTCGAGCTTTCCCTCAAATTCTGTATTTCGCACTTTTTCGGCTGTGATATCAGTGGCGAACTTGACCACGCTTTCAGGCCGCCCCTCCGCGTTCAAAACGGGGTTGTAGGACGCTTGTATCCAGACCTCTCTACCTTGTTTGTCCAGCCTTCTGTACTCTCCCGCATGGAAATCACCCCTCTCCAATCGATCCCAGAATGCTATGTACTCGTGAGACTTGGCGAAATCCGGAGCGCAGAAGATGCTGTGGTGCTGGCCCACGACTTCCTGCAGTGAGTAGCCAAAGGTACGCAGAAAGTTGTCATTCGCATGCAGAACTCTCCCATCGAGTGAGAATTCGATGACCGCTTGGACGCGGTTTACGGCCATATACAGCGCCTGAGCTCGTGCATCTGAACCCGAAGACGAGTAGTCGGAGTTACCGAGATATTGAACAGTCATGGAAAGAATCTCCGAAGGTGGATTGGGCTTGTTCCGGGACTAGTTGCTGGGAAGCGTTCGTGCATCCAGCTTGAACACCGCCACCGCCCCCACCAAGGCCTGGGCCTGGTGGCTCAGGCTGCTGGCAGCAGCCGCCATTTCCTCGACCAGCGCCGCGTTCTGCTGGGTGACCTGGTCCATCTGCGTGACGGCCTCGCCCACCTGCGACACGCCCGTGCTCTGCTCGCTGCTGGCGGCGCTGATCTCGCCCATGATGTCCGTCACGCGGCGAATGGCCCCCACCACCTCGGTCATGGTGATGCCCGCCTTGTCCACCAGCTGGGTGCCCTGCTCGACCCGCTCCACGCTGGCAGTGATGAGCGACTTGATCTCTTTGGCCGCCTCGGCGCTGCGCTGGGCCAGATTGCGCACCTCGCCCGCCACCACCGCAAAGCCCCGGCCCTGCTCGCCCGCGCGGGCGGCCTCCACGGCCGCGTTCAGCGCCAGGATGTTGGTCTGGAACGCAATGCCGTCGATCACGCTGATGATGTCGGCGATCTTTTTGCTGCTGTCGTTGATGCCCTTCATGGTGGTCACCACCTCGGCCACCACATCGCCGCCCTGCCCCGCCACGGTGGACGCGCTCATGGCGAGCTGATTGGCCTGGCGGGCGTTGTCGGCGTTCTGCTTGACGGTGGAACTCAGCTCCTCCATTGACGCTGCCGTCTCCTGCAGCGCGCTAGCCTGCTGTTCGGTGCGGATCGACAGGTCGTTGTTGCCTGATGCGATCTCGGCACTGGCCGAGGCCACGCCCTGCGCGTTGCCGCGCACGCCCGATACCACATGCGCCAGGTTGTCGCGCATGGTCGTCAGGCCGCCCAGCAATTGGGCGATCTCGTCCTTGCCCCGCGCCTGGATGGGCACCGTGAGGTCGCCCTGAGCTACCGCATCGGAAATCCGCACCGCGTCGCCCAGCGCGCGAGAAATCTGCCGGATCATCGAGCCGCCAACCAGTAGTGCCAGCAGTAACCCCAGCACTACTGCACTCGTGGTCACGACCCAGATGGTCTGGTAGCTTGCTGCAGCACTGTCGTACTCTTTCTTGGCCTCATCGAGTTGCACTTGTATGAGCTGGCTCAGCACATCCTGTAAAGGATCCATCGCCGGATACATATCTTTGGCAGCAAAGGTGGTGATGCCAGGAATGTCGCCAGCTCGAAAAAGCCCTTGCAACACCTCTGTCGCTTTGTCTGCATTCGCCTGTAGGGGCTTGAATTGATCCACGAGCTTGACCTCTTCCGGTGCCAGCTGTGTAGCCAGATAGGCAGTCCAGTTTGATTCGATCGCTTTGCGAGCATCATTCACTGATTGCAGGCCCTGGGCAGGTGTCATGCCCCCATCCCGCACCTTGTGGGCGGCATCCACCACGTTGACGGCATACATGTCCGCCACGATCTTGAGCTGCTTGAGAGGGACTACCCTGTCGTCGTATACCGACTTGAGCCCTGTATTCGAGTGGCCCATTCCCACAAGGCCAATGCCTCCAACCATCAAGACCAGGCAGCACAGCACTGCAAGAAGGGCTGCTAAGCGGGTGGAAATTTTTAGATTATTCATCTGGCGGCGCTCCAATCAGAGCGCGCTGTGATGCTGAGGAAGCGCTGCTCAATCCAATTTTGGGAAAAGGAGGAGGACGAAATTGAGGGTGAGGTCATGAACGTGGGTGGGTGGTTTCTGGATCGATGGCCCAAATATAATGATAAAAATGATATTTGTCAAATTTGCAGAAATTTCTATTTTTGCCATTTTTGAAATTTTCTGAGTCCCGTCGAAAGCAAAGACTGAACTTCCGGTAGACCGTGACGGTCTCTGGTGCGTCGACATGAGTACGTGGTTGCGCTAAGGACCGGTCGTTCGAGCCGGCTGGCGCTGCGCAAGCGCGCTCCCGGCAACAAGGGTGGCGAAGCCATTCAGGATGCGAGGTGGTCAAGGACCGGTGCTTGCGGTTGCTGTCACTGAAGCACTGGGCTGTGAATGACTCAGATCAGCCTATAACGGCCAGACACTCCGCCTAAAAAATCTGCCTATTCCCGCCCACGGACGCTCAGCACCTTGCGCCCGGCATCAATCACATCACTACTAATTTGATAGCTACAAGCGCTTTATAGATAGGCGGTAGAGCCCGATA
Organism: Acidovorax sp. NB1; assembly: GCF_005405905.1. Taxonomy (GTDB): domain Bacteria; phylum Pseudomonadota; class Gammaproteobacteria; order Burkholderiales; family Burkholderiaceae_C; genus Acidovorax. The sequence continues at coordinate 40,009 of NZ_BJHU01000058.1, read as the reverse complement.
TTCTTCAAATTTCGGCACACCGCACCACTGAAACCACGCACGCACCAATCTCGCCGGTGCTCAAGGCGCACTGCAACTGAGACAGACAACACACCGCCGCGCCAGCAAAAGCCAGCGCGGCGGCGCGTGGTGCGCAACGCTTTCTTTCTCTCTCAGGCAACGGCTTACTTCACCGCAAACCGCACATTCGCTGCCTTCTTGCCCGGTAGCGTCACCAGCGCCACCACCTTGGTGCCTGCTGCGACCTTGAAGGTGCCTTTGGTTTCGAGCCTACCCTCGCCTGCCGGTACAAGCACAGCCTCGGATTTTTCGGTGCCGTTCAGCAGGGTGAGCTTGGCGCTCACGCCCTCGGTCTTGGCGGGTTTGCCGTGGTCGCGCAGGTGCAGGGTCAGAGTGTCGGGCTTGGCGACGAGTTCGTAGTCCATGTCGTTGGCTTCGGCCACGATGCCGCCGTGTTGGGGCTTGTGGTCGTGGCCTGCGCCGTGGTCGCCAGCGGCGTAAGCGGCGGTGGTGGCCACAGCTGCGAGGGCCAGGGCGGCGAAAAGTTGGCGGGTGGTTTTCATGAGAGTCCTTTCAACGGGTGAATGAAAAAGCAAACGAACAAATAAAGAGAACAAACACAAAACAGGAAAAGCTCAGAACGCCTCGGCGTTCTTGTCGTCCAGCAGGCGTTCGGCATCCTTGCGGCCAAACAGCCAGAACAGGGCCGGGGTGAGGAAGGTGTCGAGCAGCGTGGAGCTGATGAGGCCGCTGAAGATGACCACCGCCACCGGGTGCAGGATTTCGGTGCCGGGGCGCTCGGCCTCCAGCAGCAGCGGGGCCAGGGCAAAGGCGGTGACCAGGGCGGTCATCAGCACGGGGCTCAGGCGCTCCAGCGAGCCGCGCACGATCATGGCGGTGTCAAAGCGCTCGCCTTCCACGCGCATCAGGTTGAGGTAGTGGCTCACTTTCAAAATGCCGTTGCGCACCGAGATGCCCGCCAGCGTGATGAAGCCGATCAGTGCCGCCACTGACAGCGGCTGGCCCGACACCCACAGCCCCAGCACCGCGCCCACCAGCGCCAGCGGGATGTTGGCCATGATGAGGGCCGACAGCGTGGCCGAGCGGTAGCGCGTGTACAGCACCACAAACATCAGCACCAGCGAGACGATGGCCAGCAGGCCCACCAGGCGGCTGGCTTCTTCCTGCGCCTGGAACTGGCCGCCCAGGGTGATGAAGTAGCCCTCGGGCAGGCGGGTTTCGCCCACGGCCTGGCGGATGTCGGCCACCACGTCGGACAGCGCCCTGCCCTGCGCGTTGGCCGACAGCACGATGCGGCGCTTGCCATCATCGCGGCTGATCTGGTTGGGGCCGTCGCCTTCTTCGATGGTGGCCAGGCGCGACAGGGGCACGGGGCCACGGGGCGTGTCGATGAGCACACGTGCCAGGCCGTCGATGGAGCGTGCGCTGTCGGGCAGGCGCACCACCAGCGCAAAGCGGCGGCTGCCTTCCACCACCTGGGCTACTTTCTCGCCCTCGACCAGCGTTTGCAGCGCAGCCAGCACCTGGGGTGCGGGCACGCCCATTTGGGCGGCGGCGGCGTAGTCCACGCGCACGGTGATCTGCGGTGCCAGCACCTGTTTTTCCACCTCCAGGTCGGCCAGGCCGGGGATGGTGGCCAGCCGTGCGCGCAGGGCTTCGGCCTGGCCGCGCAGGGTGTCCAGGTCGTCACCAAAGAGCTTGATGGCGATTTGCGAGCGCACGCCCGACAGCATGTGGTCGATGCGGTGCGAGATGGGCTGGCCGATGGCGATGGCGGCAGGCAGGTGCGCGAGGCGGCTGCGGATGTCGGCCTGCACCTCGGCCATGCTGCGTTTCAGCTCGGCGGCAGGCAGCAGGCCCACGTCCAGCTCGCTCACGTGTACGCCTTCGGCATGCTCGTCCAGCTCGGCACGGCCACTGCGCCGGCCCACGTGGGTGACCTCGGGCACCTGGCGCACCAGCACCTCGGCCTGGCGGGCCAGCGCGCTCGATTCGGCCAGCGTGACGCCGGGGTTGAGCCGCATGCCGATGAGCAGCGTGCCTTCGTTGAACGGCGGCAAGAACGTGGTAGGGAAAAACGGCACCGCCGCTGCCGACAGCGCCACCGCCGCCGCGCTCACGGCCAGGGCGGTGCGTGGGCGCGCCAGCACGGCTGCAAGCCCGTTGCGGTAGCGCGCCTTGAGCCAGGCCACCACGCGGGTGTCACCATGGTCGAGGTTCTTCATGCGCGGCAGCAGGTAAAACGCCAGCACTGGCGTGACGGTGACCGACACCAGCAGGGACGCCAGCGTGGACACGATGAACGCAATGCCCAGCGGCACAAACAGCCGCCCCTCGATGCCCGGCAGCGCAAACAGCGGCAAGAACACCAGCACGATGATGGCCGTGGCATAGAGGATGCCCGAGCGCACTTCCATCGACGCGAGCTTGACCACCTCGATGGGGTGCAGGCGGTGGTGGGGGTGCTTGGCGCGGTCCACCTTCAGGCGGCGCAGCACGTTTTCTACATCGACCACGGCGTCGTCCACCAGACCGCCGATGGCAATGGCCAGGCCGCCCAGCGTCATGGTGTTGATCGACAGGCCGAAGTACTTGAACACCAGCGCGGTAATGAAGATGGACACCGGGATGGCCGTGAGCGCAATCACCGTGGGCCGCAGCGTGCCCAGGAACACGAACAAAATCATCGCCACAAACACCGAGGCGCCCATGAGCTTGCCCTGCAAGGTGGTGACCGAGGCCTCGATAAAACTCGCCTGGCGGAAGGTGACGCGGGGCGCCTCCATGCCGGTGGGCAGCGAGTTCTTCAGGTCCACCAGCGCGGCCTCGATGCTGCGCGTGAGGCCGATGGTGTCGGCCGTGGGCTGCTTTTGGATGCCCAGGATGACGGCGCCCTGCCCTTCAAAGCCCGCGTCGCCGCGTTTGGTGGCGGCGGCAAAGGTCGCATCGGCCACCTGGCGCAGCAGCACGCTTTGGCCGTTTTTGGCGGTGAGTGCCAGGTTCTGCAGGTCTTCGAGCCGCGAGGTGCGGCCCAGGTGGCGGATGAGGTATTCGCGCCCGCCCAGTTCCAGAAACCCACCCGAGGTATTGGCCGCAAAGCCCTTGAGTGCGCCCGTGAGCTGCTCGTGCGTGATGCCCAGCGCCGCCATGCGTGCCGTGTCGGGCAGCACCTGGAACTGGCGCACCTCGCCGCCGATGGGGATGACCTGCGCCACGCCGGGGATGGCCATGAGGCGCGGGCGCAGCACCCAGTCGGCGTACTCGCGCACGGCCATGGGCGTGGTCTTGGCCGCATCGATGGGGATGGCCACCTGCATGATCTCGCCCATGATGGAGCTGATGGGCCCCATGCGTGGCGTGATGCCGCTGGGCAGGCCCTCTTCCATGGACGACAGGCGCTCCGACACCATCTGGCGCGCGCGGTAGATGTCGGTGCTCCAGTCGAAGGTGACATAGATGAACGACAGGCCCGCGCTGGAGGTGGAGCGCACGCTCTCCACGCCCGGCAGGCCGTTCATGGTGGTCTCCAGCGGGAAGGTGATGAGCTGCTCCACCTCTTCGGCGGCCATGCCGCCCGCCTCGGTCATGAGGGTGACGGTGGGTTTGTTGAGGTCGGGGAACACGTCCACCGGCGTGCGCGAGAGCGTGAAAGCGCCATAGGCCATGAGCACGGCAGCGGCGATGAGCACCAGCAGCCTGTTAGTCAGGCTGTTTTCTAGAAGCCACTTGAACATTGCGGTGGCTCCTTAGCGGACCTGGTTGATGAGCGTAGCGCCCTGCGTGGCCACGCGGTCGCCGGGCTGCAGGCCCGAGGTCACGGCCACCGAGGTGCCATCCAGCGGCACCGCCGTGACTACCCGTGGCGCAAAGCGCTCGGGCGCTTCCTTGACCCACACGATGGTCTGGTTGGCCGGGTTGCGCAGCAGCGCGGCGGCGGGCACCTGCACACCATCGACCTTGTCGGTGGACTGCACGAACACGCGCACGGGCTGGCCCAAGGCCAAGGTGCCGAGCGCAGCCGCATCGCCCGCAAACTGCAGCGGCTGCGCCTGGTCGCGCAGGCTGCGCGCCGCGCCCACAAAGCGCAGCGGCACGCGCTGCCCGCCCACGGCCAGCGTGGCACCGGCCACGTTGTGCGCCTGGGCGGTGTCGTAGGCCAGGGCCTCGATGCGCAGGCGCGATGGGTCTACCACCTCAAACACCAGCTCGCGCGCATCCACCACTTGGCCCGCCACGGCGTTGGCCGATGCGATGACGCCCGACACCGGGGCCACCAGCGCATCGCGTGTGGCCAGGCCCGCGCCCACGGCGCCCAGGCGCTGGGTGAGGCTGTGCAGCTCACTCTCGGCAGCCTCGATGTCTTTTCGCGGCACGGTGTCGGCCAGCTCGGTCAGGCGCGCCACGCGCCGGGCGGCCAGGTCGCGGGCTGCGCGCAGCTCGGCCTGCTGGGCCAGTTGGTTGGATCGTTCAATGGCGCCCGCCGTGGGCACCACATAGGCCAGCACCTCGCCCTTGCGCACGGCCTGGCCCACACCGGGCAGGCCCTTGGGCCCGGCCTCCAGCCGCCCGGCCAGCACGGCCTGCACCTTGCCGCCTGCGTTGGGGTCCATCACCACGGTGCCCGCCAGCTCAAAGGCCTTGGCGTGTTGCCCGGCGGTAGTCACCAGAGTGCGCACGCCCAGTTGGCGCTGCGCGGGCTTGGGTAGAAACACGCTGCCATCGGGCTGGCGGCTGGGGCCGTTGCTGGTGGGTGCTGGCGGCGCGTCGCCATGGTCGTGACCAGGGCCTGCCAGGGCTTGCAGGGGGGCGCTGAGCGCGGTGGCCAGCAGCAGGGCCATCCATGAAGACATGGGGGTGGATCGCTTCATGCGGCACCTCCTACGCGCTGGGGGTTGCCGATGCGGGCCGCACGGCCCCGGCGCAGGCGCCATGCGGCAACCAGCGCCAGCAGCACGGCGGCTGCGGCGCCTGCCATCAGCGCGGTGCGGCGGGCCAGCCCGGTGGGGGCGGCATCGGTGTGAGCGGCGGGGTGCAGGTCGATCTCGCCAGCCAGCAGGTCAGTGTCGCTGCCTGCGGCCACGGTGGCGGTGACGGGGCTCACACCCTCGGCCAGCGGGGCGGCCAGGGTGGCCTGGAACTCGCCCTCGGCCACGCGGGTGACAGGCACGTTGGTGCCTGCAATGTCCAGCTCCAGCCGGGCGTCTTTCACGGGGCGGTTGTCGGCTGCGTGGTCCAGGTAGAGCGCGATTTTTGGCCCGTCGAGCACACCCACCAGTTCAAACAGGTCGGAGGTGGCGGCAAAGCGCGGCAGGGCCGTGCCCGCTGCGGCAGCGGGGGCTTCGCCATGGTCGTGGCCTGGGCCCGCCAGCGCGGTGGGCGGCAACAGGCCCAGCAGCAGGGCCAGGCCCAGGGTAGAAAAAGTGGAAGAGCGTTTCATGGTGATCATCAAAAGTGGTGGATGCCCCAAGGGCGTCATTGCGGCAGCAGGCCCAGGGCCTGGCGCAGGGTGGAGACGGCGGCAGCAGCATCGATGCGGGCGCGGGCCAGTTGGCGTTCGGCCTGGGCGGCCTCCAGCTCCACACGCAGGCGCGTGGGGCCGTCGGCTTCGCCCAGGCGGAAGGCCTTGTCGATAAAGCCGCGTGTGCCCTGCGCCAACGCCAAGTGGCGTGCCAGCGCGTCGTGCTGGGCCTGGGTGGCTTTGACGCGGGCCATGGCGGCGGCGATGTCGGCGGCCAGCCGGTCTCGCTCGGCAGCGGCGCGGGCCTCGGCGGCCAGGGCTTCGGCGCGGGCAGCGGCCTGCTTGGCCTGTGCCCGGTCACCCCCACCCAGAGGCACGCGCAGACCCACGGTGAAGGTCTGTTGGTAGCGGTCGCCTGCCTGCTCGCGTCCGCGCGTGACGGCCACCTTCAGCTCGGGGTTGGCGCGGGTCTGCACGGCGGCCAGGTCGGCGGCGCGGCGGGCCACCTCGGCCTGGTCCTGCCAGTCGGCTGCTGCGGGGTGCTGGGCAGCGGCTGCCGTGGCGTCTGGCACGGCGGGCTCGGGCTCCGCCGCGTCGGCCAGCGCTAAGTCGGGCACGGCCTTGATGCCCCAAGCTGCCAGCGACGCCTGCGCTGCGTCGCGCGCGCCCTGGGCCTCGGCCACGGCGGCTTCGGCCTGGGCCACGGCGCCGTCGGCCTGCGCCTGGTCGGCGCGCGACAGGTCGCCCGCACGCACGCGGCGCGCCACGTCGGCGGCCAGGCGCTGGGCGTTCAGCAGCCGGTCTTGCGCCAGGGCCCAGTCGGCCTGCGCGCGCTGTGCCGCCCACCAGGCTTCGCGCACGGTAGCGGCCAGTTGCAGCTGCGCGGCGCGCTGGCGGCTGCTCAGCGCTTGCACTTCGGCGTCGGCCAAGGCCGCCTTGCGGGCGCGCTCGCCGGGCAGCCACAGCGGCAGGGCCAGGCCCACCTCGGCTTCGCGGCTGCCCTGGTTGCTGCCGGGGCGGTCGGTTTTGGTGGACAGCTCCAGCGCCATGGGCTCGGCCGTCCAGGCAGTCGCCGCGCTGCGTGTGGCCTGCGCGGCCTCGCGCCGCAAAGCTGCAGACTGCGCTTCGGGCTGGCGTTGCCAGGCCTGGTCAAACAGGGCCTGGAGGGTGAGCGGCGCGGTGCCGGGGTGGGTGGGCTGGGCCTGTGCGGCACTGCCCAGCAGTGCGTAGCCCAACGCCATGGCCGCGAGTGCGGCGGTGGGCGTGTGTTGTCGATAGTTCGTTGGTTGCATCCGATTCCTCTGCAGTGGCCAGGGGCCACAGGTTGAAATCGGCGAGGCGCGATGGATGAAGGGGACGGTCAGCGGTGCATGCACGCTAACAGCGAGACGCGCACCGCTACTGCCAGGGAAGGCAGGTCTCCGACAGCATCAGGAAAAGAAACGGGGCCACCCGAGCCCCCGCCTCGCCGCTCAGGCGAGGAAGGACCAGTTGGGGCGTTCGGGGCGCGTAAGGGGTGCGGGCGGCCAAGCGGGTACGCCCTGGCCCGGTGGGTGCGCCACGGCCACCAAGATGGCCTGAGCGCTGGCGCTGTGCGCCAAACCACTGCCTGCGCCATGGCAGGCATGGCAGTCCATGTCGGCCAGGGTGCTGGGGGTGGCCGGGGCCAAATGGTCGGCACCTTCATCGCCATGGTGCTCGTGCACATGGTGGCCAAAGTGCGATGCCTGCGGCGCTGACTCGTGCCCGCAATAGGGCGAGGCCGCCGCCCAGATGGACTGGAGCGGCATGAACACCAACAGAAAGACGAGCAGCAAGCGGCGCATGGGCAGCGGGATTCTAAGCAGGCCACGCCACCCGTCCCGCCAGATAGCCTGACGGGTTGAGGGGCCTAGCCCGGTGGGTTGCACAGGCACACCATGCAGATGCTTCACTTTTTATAGCAATCTTTGAGACCCATAGCGCGGCAGAGGCCATTTTGACTACAGAAATGCCATTCACTGCGCCGCCACCAGGTACTGCGGCACCCCGTCGGCCGCCAGCACCGGCGTGCTGTGCACACCCCACACCTGCGCGATGGTGGCGGGGGTCAGCAGGCGGATGGTGGCGTCCATGCTGCGCGGGCCTGGCAGGCAGGGGGCGAGCAGCAGGCTGTCGTGGGCGTAGCGCAGGGCCAGGTTCAGGTCGTGCAGCACCGCGACCACGCCCACGCCCTGCTCCACCGCCCAGCGGCGCACCAGGGCCAGCGTATGGTGCTGGTGGGCCAGGTCAAGGGCGGCGGTGGGCTCGTCCAGCAGCAGCCAGCGGGGGGCGCCATCGGGCAGGGGTTCCCAGATTTGCGCCAGGGCGCGGGCCAAGTGGCTGCGGGCGCGTTCGCCGCCCGACAGGGTGTTGATGCTGCGCCCGGCCAGGTGGGCCACGCCCGTGGCCTCCATGGCCTGGCCGACGATGAGCGCCTCGTGGCGGCTGGGCTGCTGGCGGTGCGGAAAGCGCCCCATCTCCACCACCTCTTGCACCGTGAAGTCAAACGCCACCGCCGTGTCTTGCGGCAGCACGGCGCGCTGGCGGGCCAGGGCCGGGGTGCTGTGGCCAGACACGGGCCGCCCGCCCAGCCGCACCTGGCCCGAGCGCGGTGCGCGCTGGCCCGAGAGCATGGCCAGCAGCGTGGACTTGCCTGCGCCGTTGGGTCCCAGGATGGCCGTGACGCGGCCCGCCGCCAACTGCGTATGCACGGTGGCCAGCAAGGGCCTGCCGGGCACGCCCACACCCAACTGGTCGCACACCAACAGATCGGCGGCGTTGGCGTTGGCCGTGGCCACCGTGGCGTTGGCAGCAGCGACGGCGTTCATACCTTGCTCCTGAACTGGCGCAGCATGGCCAAAAACAGCGGCACGCCGATGAACGCGGTTAGCACGCCCAGCGGCAACTCGGCGGGCTGGACGATGGTGCGGGCCACACCGTCGGCCACCAGCACCAGCGCGGCGCCCAGCAGGGCCGAGCCCGGCAGCACCACGCGGTGGTCCGGCCCGGCCACCAGGCGCACACAGTGCGGCGCCACCAGGCCAATGAAGCCGATGATGCCCGTCGCCGCCGTGACGGCACCCACTGCCAGCGCGGTCACCAGCACCGCCAGGCGCTTGGTGCGCTCCACCGGAACGCCCAACAGCGCGGCCTGCGCCTCGCCCAGCGCGATGGCATTGAGCGGCCGGGCCAGTGCCAGACCCATGGCGCAGGCGGCGGCCACCACGCCGCTCACCAGCAGCACGGCGCTCCAGCGGGCGCCGCCCAGGCTGCCCAGCAGCCACATCTGAAGGTTGCGCAACTGCTCGTCGGTGGAGATGAAATTGAGATAGCCCAGCCCCGCCAGCGCCAGCGCATTGACCGCCACGCCAGCCAGCAGCATGAGCCCCATGCGCGTGCCGCCGTCGGCCTGCGCCAGCGCATAGATCAGCGCCGTGACCAGCAGGCCGCCGCCAAAGGCCGTGGTCACCAGCGCCCAGCTGCCCAGGGTGCGTGGCATGTCGGGCAGCCAGTGGCTGCCCAGCACGATGGTGGCAGCCGCAGCCAGCGCGGCGCCGCTGCTCACGCCCACCAGTCCGGGGTCGGCCAGCGGGTTGCGGAACAGGCCCTGCATCAGCGCCCCGGCCAAGCCCAGGCCCGCGCCAGCGGCCACGCCCATGCACAGGCGCGGCAGGCGGATGTTCATGAACACCAGGTATTCGGGCGCGGGCTCGGCCGCCGGGGCCAGGCCCAGGGCCTGCAGCAGCATCTGCCCCAGCATGTGCACCAGTTGGGCGGGTGCGATGGCGTAAGCGCCGCGTGTGGCCGCCCACACCAGGGCCAGCAGCACCAGCACCACCCCCAGCAGCAAGGCGGTGCGCGGCGCCAGCCGCCCTGGGGCCAGGCGCAGGCGGTGCGGGCCGCGTGGGCCGCGCCGTGGCAGCGGAACCGCGCTCACGCCAGGGCCGCCAGCATGCGGGTGTGCAACTCGCGCACGGCGCTGGGCAGGCGCGGGCCAAAGCCCAGCAGGTGGCTGGCCTCCATGGTCACCAGCGCCTTGCGGCGAAAGGCGGGCGTGAGGGCCAGTTCGGGCCGCTGCCAAAACGCCGCCTCGCCGCCCAGCGCCTCAATGCCCTGGGTGCTGTTGAGCAGCACCTCGGGCGCCGCGCTGGCCATGGCCTCGGCGGTGAGGGGCCGGTAGCCCGCAAACTGCGTGATGGCGTTGGTGCCGCCCGCCAAGCGAATCAGCGCATCGGCCGCCGTGCCGGTGCCCGCCACCATGGGGCTGCCGCCGTGCGACAGGATGAAGAGCGCACGCGGGCGCCGGGTGGCAGCAGCCACTACCTTGTTCACCGCCGCCCACTGCGCGTCCAGCTCGGCCTGCAGGGCCTGGGCCTCGCGCTCGCGGCCCGCCACGCGGCCCACGGTGCTGACCTTGCGGCGCACCTCGTCCCAGGTGTGGTCGGCCTGCACCAGCTCCACACGCACGCCAGCGCTGCGCACCTGGTCCAGCACCACGGGCGGCCCGGCCTCGGTGGTGCCCACCACGGCATCGGGCTTCAGCGAGAGCAAGCCCTCGGCCGAAAGCTGGCGCATGTAGCCAACCTTGGCGGTGCGCAGCGCGGCCTCGGGGAACAGGCTGGTGGTGTCGGTGCCCACCAGTTGGCCCTGGGCGCCCAGCAGGTAGACCACCTCTGTCAACGCGCCGCCCAGCGAGACGATGCGCGGCGGCCGGGCCGGGGTGGCGGCCCAGGCAGCGCTGCCACCCAGGGCGGAAAGCAAGGGGGCTGCCAGCGCACTGCGCAGCAGTTGCCTGCGCACACCAGCGTGCACCCCACTTTGCACAGCCATCGGATCACGCAGCATGGGCCAGCTCCTGCACGCCGGGCAAGCGTGCCACCAGGTCGCGCCAGCCCTGCAGCTCGGGCTTGCCGGGCTTGCGCGCACCAAAGAACATGGCCATCAGCTCGCCGCTGTGGTCAAAGGCCTCGACCGAGGTAACGACGCCATCGGCCGTGGGTTTCTCGACCACCCACACGTGGGCGACCATGTCGGTACGCAGGTGCAGGTTGAAGCCCTCGTCCAGCACGTTGATCCACTGCGCACGCGGCGTATCGAGCGGCTGAATATTGCGCACCGGCCCGGTGTGGATCTGGATGCAGCCGCCGCTGCCCACAAACACCATGATGGGCAGGCCGTCCACCGCCGCTTCGTCCAGCAGGCGCACCACGGCCTGCGGTGCGGCGCGCCAGGCAAACTGGCCTTCGACCAAACGGAAGCTCTGCTGGCGCTCCACGCCAAACTTTTTGGTCAGGCCAAAGAACTCGTGCGTGTCCTGCATGGCCGCCCAGGCCTCGCGCAGGCCATCGGCGTCGATGTCGGCATCGGGCCTTGCTGCCTCTGCCTCCGGCGCGGGGCCGAACACATAGCCCGCGCTGGGCAAGGCAAAGCGCTGCACCACGGCGTCGAAGGCTGCCAGGTCGGTGGCCTCGCGCACAAACACCTTGTGCACCGCCCGGCCATGGGCGTTGAAGAACTGCAGGCTGCGCGATGGCGGTTTGGCGGGGCCGTTGGTCAGTTCGGTCACCGCAAAGCCCGCATGCCACTGCGCAAAGAAAAGGCGCAGGTCAATGTCCTCGCCCAGCGCAATGCCCACCGGCCCGGTGGCCGACACGTGCGTGTACACGCCGGTCTTCTCGTGCACCGTGCTCTCGTTGCGGGTCAGCGCCATCAGCGGGCCGCAGGCCTCTAGCGCCTGCAGCAGCTCCAGCCACGAACCCTGCAACGGCACGGCCTTGAGCGGGTGGCTGTGCTCGCCCGCATGGGCGGCCACGGCAGCGCCCTCCGACAGACCCAGGCCCTCGGCGGCGTCCTTGGCGCGCTGGCCTGCGGCGCGGGCTGCGGCAAATTGCGCACGGATGTCGGGCGCGGCCAGCGGCGGGTGGGCTGGCACGCTGGGGTGGCTCGTCACAGCGGCATTCATTGCACGGCCTCCGGCGCGGTGTGCCACAGCACGCGGCGTTGTTCGGCAGCCACCATCGCGGCGCTGGCGGCCACGTCCTGGCGCGCCTTGCACTGCTGCTCCCAGCGGCTTTGCAGGCTCCAGACCACGGTGCGGAAATGCGGCGTAAAGCCCGCGGCATCGGCCAGCATCTGCAGGTTGGCCGCGATCTTGCGGCCCATGGCGTCGCGGTGGCTGTCGCAGCAGGCCTGCACATAGCCGGTCATCAGCGCCAGGGTGCCCGCCAGCAGTGCCTCGGCACAGGGCAGGCTGTATTCCTCGTCGCAATGGGCGCCGGACATGGGCGTATCGGGCGTGTCAGGGGCATGGCTCATGAACTGTCTCCTTGATGAAGTGCCTGAAAAGGTGCCTAGGGAGGTGACTCAGAAATCCGCCACCAGCGACACGCGCACGGCGCGGCCCGGCTGGCTGTAGGCGTCGATGAAGCTGGCATTGGCGGCCAGGCCGCGCACGTCGGCCCAGCGCCAGTGTTTTTTGTCGGTGAGGTTGTAGATGCCTGCGTTCAGGCGCAGGTCCTTGCGGATGCGCCACTGGGCCGACAGGTCCAGCACCGTGTACGACGGCGTGAGGAACTGCGTGCTGCCCGTGGCCACCGTCACATCGCTGGCCTTCTTGGCAGCGCTGTGGGTCATGTCCAGCCGCGCCATCCAGCCGCCGCTGTCATAGCGCAGGCCCGCTGTCAGCCGCGATGGGTCCACGGTGTTGACGGGTTTGCCCGTGGCAGTGTCGCGGCCGCGTGTCTGGCCATAGGCAAACGGAGAACTCCACTGCCCCCCCGCCCAATGGCCCCAGCGCATGTCGCCCTTGACCTCAAAGCCATTGAGCTTGACGCGGCCGATGTTGACCGACTGGAACACCAGCGGGTTGCCCGGTGCGCCCGTGCCGCTGACCTGGCGCAGGTCCTCGATGAAGTCCTTGTAGCGGCCGGTGAAGGCTGCAGCCTCGATGGACAAGCGCTCCATGCGCCCGCGCACGCCCAGCTCAAAGTTCTGGCTCTTCTCGGGCTGGAGGTTGGCATTGGGCACCGTGCGGTAGTTGCCCACCGGGTTCTCGAAAAAGGCGTTGACCTGCCCTGCATTGGGCGCACGGAAGCCCGCTGCGTAGTTGCCAAACACGCTCCACTGCTCGCTGGCGCGGTACAGCACGCCCAACTTGGGCGAGGTGGCGTTGCCCGACAGCGACACGGCCTGCGCGCCAAAGCCCGCCTGGTCGGCCTGGATACGAAAGGTGTCAAAGCGCACGCCGGGCGTGATGCTCCAGGGGCCGGTCACGAACTCGTCCTGCACATACAGGGCCGTGCTGGTCTCGGTGGTGTCGGGGAATCGTTTGAGCGGGAAGGTCTCGCCCGTGGGCGGCGTCACGCCGGTCTGCAGGTTCTCGACCTTGGCGGAGGTGTGGTCCAGCCCGTAGGTGATCTTCTGTACCCACGGCCCGCCGTTGCGCAGCACCTTGCTGCCCTGCAGGTTGGCCTGCCAGGTGCGCTCGTCATAGGTCACGTCACGCACGCGGTCGGCGGCGGTGTTGCGGTCTTCGGTGATGTACTCGCGCGAATGGGCGTCCTGCCAGCTCAGCGTGGCTTTCACATCATCGGCAAAGGCTGTGTTCACGCGCCACGATCCTTCCCAGGTGGCGCGGCTGCGCTGCATGTCGGTGAATGAGGTGGAGCCCAGCACCGAGGTGGCGGCCAGCGGCGGCTTGGAGCGCGCGGTGAGCAGTTCGTAGTCCGACGTCTTGTCCACCTGCTCCAGCGTGAACACATGGCGCTGGCCGCCGCCGGGCGTCACCACCACCTTGCCCAACAAAGCGGCGCTTTTGTCCTTTTGCGGATTGGGCTGGGTGCGGTCGGCGTTGGCGGCATCGTTGGTGCCCATGTTGTCCAGCTCACGGGCGCGGGTGACATTGCCGCCCAGCAGCCACTGCACCGTGTCGCCCGCCTTGCCCGCCACCGTGGCGCCCACGCGCTTGTCGCTTTCGTCGCCGTCATACCCCAGGCTGACCCGGCCGCCGATGCGCTTGTCGCCTTCGAGGAAGGCCGCAGGGTCTGCCGTGATGAAGTTGACCAGGCCCGCCATGCCATCCGAGCCATACAGCGCCGAGGTGGCGCCACGCACCACCTCCACACGCTGCAGCAGGCCGATGTCCAGGTAGTCGCGCCCAAAGGCATTGGCGCTGAACACATAGCTGCGCGGCAGGCGCATGCCGTCCACCATCATCAGCACGCGGTTGCCTTCCAGCCCCCGGATGTTGAAGCCCGCGTTTTGCTCGCGCCCCGTGGAGCCACTGGCCAGCGAGAAGCGTGCGGGCGAGCGCGTGACCGACACATTGGGCAGCTCGCGCGCCACGTCGCGGATGTCGCGCACCTGGCCTTCTTCGATGGCCTGCGCGTTGATCACGTCGATGCTCATGGGCAGCTCGTCGCGGTCCTGCTCGCTGCGCGAGCCGCTGATGACCACCTCTTTGAGTACCGGTCCTGCAGCTACCAATTGGGCCGCATCTTGCGCATGCGCGCTGCCAATGGCCGCACATGCACAGGCCACCAGCCATGTGAGTGGCCGCAGACGGCCTTGGAGCCATTGATCGGAGGCGTGCGCTTGTGCGCGCCGGGAGGAAAACGAAGGGGAACGGAATGCCTGCGCCACGGAGGGAAGTCCTTCTCTGAAACGACAACGAATACAGAGCTGGCTCCATGCAGACGGACCGGGCTTCTGCGGGCAGCAGAAGGGGCCGTTGTGGCTGGCTGATGGGGTTTATTATATGAGAATAATTCTCAATAAAAACCAACAATTGGGCGCATCACAAAAACAAAGCGGCTGACCACTCCACGCAGTCAGCCGCTCATCTTTTGATAGCTATCAGCGCACTACCATTGCGCGCAGGCAGCCATTTTTTCTTGAAATATCACACAGCCGCAGCCACCACCGGCATGCGGATCAGGTGATCGAACGCGCTCAGCGCGGCCTTCGATCCTTCGCCCGCTGCGATCACGATCTGCTTGAACGGCACCGTGGTGCAGTCGCCCGCTGCAAACACGCCAGGCAGGTTGGTGCGGCCGTGCGAATCGACAATGATTTCGCCAAAGCGCGACAGCTCCACCGTGCCCTTGAGCCATTCGGTGTTGGGCACGAGGCCGATCTGCACAAACACACCTTCCAGCGCCACGGTGTGCTCCACGTTGGTGGCGCGGTCCTTGTACTTGAGGCCGTTCACCTTGCCGTCGGCGCCGGTGATTTCGGTCGTCTGCGCATTGGTGTGGATGGTCACGTTGGGCAGGCTCTTGAGCTTGTTGACCAGCACGGCGTCGGCCTTGAGCTGGTCGGCGAACTCGATCAGCGTGACATGCGCCACGATGCCAGCCAGATCGATGGCTGCTTCCACGCCGCTGTTGCCGCCACCGATCACGGACACGCGCTTGCCCTTGAACAGCGGGCCGTCGCAGTGCGGGCAGTAGGCCACGCCCTTGTTCTTGTACTCGGCTTCGCCGGGCACGTTGACATTGCGCCAGCGGGCACCGGTGGACAGGATCACGGTCTTGGATTTGAGCGTGCCGCCGTTGGCCAGCTGCACTTCGATCAGGCCCCCGGGCTCGGTCGCAGGGACCAGCTTGTCGGCGCGCTGCAGGTTCATGATGTCCACGTCGTAGGCGCGGGTGTGGGCTTCGAGTGCGGCGGCAAACTTGGGGCCGTCGGTTTCGAGCACCGAGATGTAGTTCTCGATGGCCAGCGTGTCGTTGACCTGACCACCAAAACGCTCGGCCGCCACGCCAGTACGGATGCCCTTGCGGGCGGCATACACGGCGGCTGCGGCGCCAGCGGGGCCGCCACCCACGATGAGCACGTCGTACGGTGCCTTGGCCGACAGCTTGGCGGCGTCGCGGGCGGCGGCGCCGGTGTCGAGCTTGGCCACGATCTCTTCGACCGACATGCGGCCCGAGCCGAACACCTTGCCGTTGAGGAACACCATGGGCACAGCCATGATTTCGCGGTCGGCCACTTCCTGCTGGAAGGCGCCGCCTTCGATCACGGTGGTCTTGACCTGGGGGTTGACGATGGCCATGAGCGACAGCGCCTGCACCACGTCCGGGCAGTTGTGGCAGGTCAGGCTCATGTAGACCTCGAAGTTGAAGTCCCCTTCGAGCGCAGCGATCTGCTCGATCACCTCGGGCTCAACCTTGGGCGGGTGGCCACCGGTCCACAAGAGGGCCAGCACCAGCGAGGTGAATTCATGGCCCAGGGGCAGGCCCGCAAAACGCAGGCTGTTGGTGGCGCCCACACGCTGCAGGCTGAACGAGGGCTTGCGCGCATCGTTGCCGTCGGTGCGCAGCGTGATCTTGTCGCTGCGCAGGGACTGGATGGTCGTCAGCAGCTCGCGCATCTCGCGGGCGGTGTCGCTGTCGTCCAGGGACGCCACCAGCTCAAAAGGCTGCTGCACGCGCTCCAGGTAGGCAGAAAGCTGGGTCTTGAGTTGTTCGTCGAGCATGGTGGTGTCCTTTGAATTTCGATTTATAGGTTGGGGTCTGGGGCTGCTTTTGGCAACCTTGAAACCGCAACGGAGCCTGAGAAAAGGCGGAATACGGCGAAGTACGGGCGTAAAAAAGCCGGACGGCATGGCACACAGGCACCATGACGCTGTCCGGCTGGGGAGCCCCACGCAAGGGGCTCTGCCGAATCAGTGGCAGCTTAGATCTTGCCGACCAGGTCCAGCGAAGGAGCCAGGGTCTTGGCGCCTTCGTTCCACTTGGCGGGGCACACTTGGCCAGGGTTGGCGGCGGTGTACTGGGCAGCCTTGAGCTTGCGCACGGTTTCCTTCACATCGCGGGCGATTTCGTTGGAGTGGATTTCGGCGGTCTTGATGATGCCGTCGGGGTTGATCACGAAAGTGCCCCGCAGTGCCAGACCTTCTTCAGGGATGTGCACACCGAAAGCGTTGGTCAGCTGGTGCGTTGGGTCGCCAACCAGGGGGAACTTGGCCTTGCCCACGGCAGGGCTGGTTTCGTGCCAGACCTTGTGCGAGAAGTGCGTGTCGGTCGTGACGATGTAGACCTCGGTGCCAGCCTTCTGGAATTCTGCGTAGTGCTCGGCAGCGTCTTCGATTTCGGTGGGGCAGTTGAAGGTGAAGGCTGCAGGCATGAAGATCAGCACGGACCACTTGCCCTTCAGGTCGGCTTCGGTCAGGTCGATGAACTCGCCCTTGCCATTGCGGTTGACGAAAGCGGTGGTCTTGAACGGCTGAACGGGGGTGTTGATCAGGGACATTGCTGTTTCCTTTGGGTTGGTTGGTTAACTGAACAGGACTGAAGTCTAGGCCCTTTGGAGCCATGAATCCAATCAATTGATTTAATTCAATCAATTGTCTATGACTATATAACGACACGCCTGTAACCCCAGAATTGGCCCTCACCACCCCAACGCCGCAAACGCGAACACAACTCAGCATCAAATGCAGCCATTGCGCAAAAACATGGGATTGCCTTGCACGGGTTGACGGGTGTCACGACAATCGGGGCCGCATTCACAGACACAACAAACCAGGAAGGAGTCCCCCATGAAAGGCGACGCACAAGTCATCGGCCATCTGCAGGCCCAGCTCAAGAACGAACTGACCGCCATCAACCAGTACTTCCTGCACTACCGCATGCTCAAGCACTGGGGCTTCGACAAGCTGGCCAAGAAGGAATACTCCGAATCCATCGGCGAGATGAAACATGCCGACTGGCTCATGGACCGCATCTTCATGCTGGATGGCCTGCCCAATCTGCAGGACCTGGCCAAGCTGCAAGTGGGTGAGGATGTGCCCGAGATCCTGGCCTGCGACCTGCGTTCCGAACAAGGGGCCCAGGCCACCATCAAGGAAGGCATTGCCTACTGCGAAACGGTGCGCGACTATGTCTCGCGCGACCTGCTGCAAAAGATCCTCGACGACACCGAAGAGCACATCGACTTCCTCGAAACCCAGATCGATCTGATCGACAAGGTGGGCATTCAGAACTACCTGCAGTCGCAAATGGGCGACGCGGACTGATCCACAGAATTCTCCGGAGCGCTCCACGAAAACCACCAAGAAGAAGAGAATCAAGAAAACGGGCTCCGGCCCGTTTTTTTGTGCCCGCTTGCTGCCTTTTTTATCGCCCGTGTCCCGGCTGCCATGCCCCCAGCTGTCACGGGTTGTTGCAAGTGCACATCAAAGACAGAAAATTCCCGCATTCATAAATGCGAATGCTTCTCAACAAAAGTAGAATACCGGCCTACGATCGGCGCCCGCGCCTGTGTCGCCCCTGCGATGTTGCTGTGGGCACCAGGCACGTGCTGCAGCCGAGTCCCATGACTTCCTGACTACCGAGCCAGCCAGTCAGCCCGGCCCCGCCGTCGGCTGCAGCCAGCGTTTGTGTGTTTTTTGTACCCACACCTGCCTGGAGCCTCCTTGCTGATGCTGCGCCGCACCGCCCGTCCCTGCCTTGCAGGGCCACGACCCCCTTCCTCTTGCCCCTGTACGCCCGGCGCCACCCGGGCACGGCCATGAAGGCCGCGCGCGTCGATGGACGCTACCGGCTGGCCATCACCTCCCGGGCCGTGGCTGCGGTGGGGGGCGGCTATGCGCTGGCCGCCGGTTTCACGGCGGCGCTGTCGCTGCTGCTTGCGCAGTGCATGCCGCGTGTGGAGGCCGTGCTCACGGCCACCATGCTCTCCTGGGTGGTGTATGCCGTCGCCGCAGGCTGGGCTTTTTATGCGCGCACCGCCTGGGGCGCCTGGGGCGGCACGCTGCTGCCCGCACTGGCGCTGGGCGCTTGCGCCATGGCACCGCAATGGATGAAAGCCGCCGCATGACCAGCACCACACTCCCCTCCCACACCCCGGCAGAACGGGCCCCAACAGCCACCGCCGCCAGCACCGCCCCTGAAGCTGCCCGCAAAGCCCGGAAGCCGAAGGCGCCCAACGACCGCGAAGGCTTTCGCCAGGCCATGTCGTGGCTGCACACCTGGGCGGGGCTGATCCTGGGCTGGCTGCTGTTTGCAATCTTCCTCACCGGCACGCTGTCCTTCTTCAAGAACGAGTTCAACCTGTGGATGCGCCCCGAGATGCATGGCCTGCAGCCGGTGGATGCCACCGACCCGCAGGTGGCGCAGAAGGCCCTGGACGCGCTGGTGCGCAAGGCACCCAGCGTCACACAGTGGATCATGCACCTGCCTGACGACCGCGACCCCGCCGTCAACATCCTGTGGCGCGGCACGGGCAACGGCCGCTTCGAGACGCTGCGCATGAACCCGCAAACCGGCGAGGCCATCGACACCCGCCAGACCATGGGCGGCGACTTCTTCTACCGCTTTCACTTCGAGCTGCGCACGGCGCAAAAGGGCCGCTGGGCCATCGAGGGCCGCTGGGTCGTGGGTGTGGCCACCATGCTGATGTTTGTGGCGCTGATCTCGGGGGTGATCACGCACCGCCGCATCTTCAAGGACTTCTTCACATTCCGCCCCACCAAGGGCGGGCAGCGTGCCTGGCTGGACGCGCACAACGTCACCGGCGTGCTGGTGCTGCCGTTCTACCTGATGATCACCTTCAGCGGGCTGATGATCTTCCACACGCTGTACATGCCTGCGGGCATTGCCACGGCCTACAAGGGGGAGAAAGGCGTGGACTCCAACGCGTACTTTGCCGACCTGCAGGGCGAGAAGGCCGAAAGCCGCCCCCGCCGTGGCGCCACCGACAAGGTCGAGCCCCTGCCCGCCATCGCCCTGCCGCCCATCCTGGCCGAGGCCCGCACCCGCTGGGACGGCGGGCGCATCGGCAGCGTGCAGGCGCGCCGCGATGCCAAGGGCCGCGCCGTGGTCGAAGTCACCCGCCACGAGGGTGACCGCCTGCAATACCGCCCTCCGCGCCTGCTGTTTGACGCCACCACCGGCCAGTGGCTGGACCAGGCCGATGCCACCGGCCCCGCCGTCAAGACCTACGGCGTGCTGTATGGCCTGCACATGGCGCGGTTTGCCGATGTGGGCCTGCGCTGGGCGCTGTTTGGCTTTGGCCTGCTGGGCAGCCTGATGATTGCCACCGGCATGGTGCTGTGGTCGGTCAAGCGCAGCGCCAAGTCGCAGACACAGGCAAGCCGCAAAGGGGCCGCAGCCAACGCAGGCACCGCCACAAAGCCACCGTTTGGCGAGCGTCTGGTGGCGGCCATTAACATCGCCACGCTGGCGGGCCTGCCGCTGGCCTGCGGCGTGTACATAGCCTCCAACCGCCTGATCCCGCTGGGCACCGAGGGCCGGGCCGATGTGGAGCTGGCCTGGTTCTTCAGCACCTGGGGCCTGGCCCTGCTGTGGGCGCTGGCCTGCGCCGTGGTGCGGCCCAGCCGCGTGGGCTGGTCGGTGCCGCTGGGCGCTGCGGGGCTGGTGTGGGCGCTGCTACCGGTCATCAACGCCCTGACCACCCACACCCACCTCGGCATCACGCTGCCTGCGGGTGAGTGGGTGTGGGCCAGCATGGACCTGGCCTTCCTGGCCACCGGGCTGCTGCTGGGCTGGCTGTCATGGCGCCTGCGCCCGGGCCGTTTGCCCCGGGGCACCATCGCAGCGGCCAAGGCGCCCCGCGCGGCACAAGCGGCAGCCTTGCCCGCTGCGCCCGATGTGTCTGTTTCAACGTCGGGGGCCTGAGCACCATGTCCGCTTTTCTGCTGTGTTTTGCGGCCTGGTCGGCCATTGCGCTGGGCATGGACCGCCACCACGAAGATGCCACAGGCCGCGAAGGTGCGGCCCGCCGCCTGCAACAGCTGCGCCGCGCCGGATGGCTGCTGCTGTTGCTGTCGCTGTGGCTGGCCGCACACCCCGCCGGTGGTGTGCCTGCCTCGCTGGGCGTGACCGCATGGACGGTGGCCCTGTCGGTGGCCGCTGTGGCCGTGACGGCCGCCGTGACCTGGCAGCCCCGCCGCGCGCCCCTGCTGGCGGGGGTGGCCCTGGTGGTGGGCCTCGCCGCCTGGGCCTGGGGCTGGTGAACGCGAAGGACGCTGCGGCCCAGCTGGCCCGCCGCTCCTTCTGATCCGCCGCCCTCCCCTGCTTCCTTTTTCTCCTGCTCTCTGCGCCCCTCCCAGCCACGGCCCCAAAGGCCTGCGCCAGGCCCGGTGCCTGCGGAGCCGTTTTCCACCGCGTTGCGCACACACCAAGGACAAACCATGCACGCACCTTCCCGCCGCCCCTTCCGCCACCCCCAGGCCCTGCACCCGCTGGCTGCCGCCGTGCTGGCTGCTTTCTGCGGCACCGCACTGGCACAAACCACCGCGCCTGCCGCTCCGACCCAGACGCTGGGCGAGGTCACCGTGCAATCCACCAGTGGCGATGACGGCTATGCGCCCGCCGCCAGCACCTCAGCCACAAAAGGCAGCGCACCGCTGCGTGACGTGCCCCAGGCCGTGAACGTGGTGCCCGAGCAGCTGCTGCGCGACCAGGGCGCGCGGTCGATGGAAGACGCGCTGCGCAACGTGCCCGGCGTGGCTATGAGCCATGGCGACGGCCAGCGCGACCAGGTGGTGATACGCGGCTTCACCGCCATTGCCGACCAGTTTGTGGATGGCGTGCGCGACGACGCGCTGTACTTCCGTGACCTGGCCGACATCGAGCGTGTGGAAGTGCTCAAGGGCCCTGCCGCGGTGCTGTACGGGCGTGGATCGTCGGGTGGCCTGATCAACCGTGTGACCAAGAAGCCCAAGTTTGGCGAGACCTCGGGCGAGGCATCGCTGGGCCTGGGCAATTTCGACTACCGCCGCGTCACGGCCGACGTGAATGTGGGCATCAGCGACACCGCCGCCTTCCGCATCAACGCCGCCGTGGAAGACTCCGGCAGCTACCGCGACCAGCAGTTCGTCAAGCGCCACAACTTCGCGCCGTCGCTCGCGCTCAAGCTCGCGGCGCAGACCGACCTGCTGCTGCAGTACACCAACGCGCGCGACAAGCGCCTGACGGACTTCGGCATTCCTGCGCTCAACGGCCGCCCCGTCAACGTGCCCGCCAGCACCTACTACGGCTCCAGCAACGCCGCGAAGGACGACACCACCACCAGCACCATGCAGTCGTTCGCAGCCACGCTGAACCACCGCTTCAACGACGACTGGTCGGTGCGCAACGTCACGCGCCTGTACGACTACGCGCTGGACCGTTACAACACCCTGCCCGGCGGCACCACCGACCCGGTGAACCTGACGGTGGGCCGCACGCGCTCGTTCATCCTGCGCGATGAAAAAGGCTTCTTCAACCAGACCGACGTGACGTGGCGCAACCAGCTCGGCGGCTTGAAGCAGGAGTGGCTGATGGGTGTGGAACTGGGCCAGCAAAAGAAACGCTCCGAGTCCGTCACCGGTGGCGCAGACCGCGTGCCACTCTTCAACCCCGGCAACCGCCCTGCTCCCGCCATCCCAGCGGCCAACTACAACGCCGACAGCGCCATCCCCAGCCACACCACGCAAGACACGGCCGCGCTGTACTGGCAAAACCAGATCACGCTGGCGCCCCAATGGAAGGCGCTGGTGGGCGCCCGCTACGACGTCTTCGGGCAAGAGACCACGTTCGACCGCAAGCTCGCAACGCTCTCGCGCACCGACAAAAAGTTCAGCCCTCGCGCGGGCCTGGTGTGGCAGCCGAGCGATGTGGTGTCGTACTACGTGTCGTACAGCAAATCCTTCCAGCCCTCGGCCGAAGCGTTTGCGCTGGCCGCCAACAACACCGGCGCCGAACCAGAGATCACCGAGAACAAGGAAATCGGCGTCAAGCTCGACCTGCTCGATGGCCGCATGAATGTGACCGGCGCGCTCTTCAACCTGGAGCGCACCAACATCAAGAACACCGACCCCGCCAACCCTGGACGCCAGATCAACGTGGGCACCCAGCGCACCAACGGCCTGGAGCTGACCGCCAACGGCCGCCTGCCCGGCCGGTGGGACGTGAGCACCGGCTACGCCTGGCTGGACGGCCGCATGACGAAGTCACTGGCCACCACCACATCCACCCAGTTGCCCACCGCCGCCATCGCCGCCCAAGGCAAGGTGCCCGCACTCACGCCGCGCAACTCCGCCTTCCTGTGGGCCATGAAGGACCTGGGCCACGGCCTGCGCGTGGGCGGCGGCGTGAACTATGTGGGTGCGCGCTTCACCTCGCTCACCAACCTGGTCACCCTGCCCGCCTACACCACGGTAGACGCCGCCCTGCAGTACACGCTGGGCCAATGGGATGTGGACGTGAACATCAAGAACCTGGCCAACCGCAAGTACTACGTGTCCAGCCACGGCAGCAATGACAACCTGATCCTGCCCGGCTCGCCGCGCGCGGTGCAGGTGACATTGCGGACGCGGTTCTGAGGGGGGGGTGAGTGGCGGAAGGGGGCAAGCCCAAATTTTTCAAGAGATTTTGGCCTCTTCCGCCTGATGGTCATCGCTTCATAGCTACTAATTCAATAGCAAAAGACCTACCCATCGGAGTACCTCTTTTTGCCAGAGCGCCAAACGCCGGATGCCTCACAAGGGCAGTGAACGGGTCGCAGTAGAGCGCTTAGAACCCGGCGTGACGGTCATGCCCATTGCGCTGCGAGCCCCTCCAACGAACCCGCTCCGCATCATGGCGGCGTCCCGCCCTTCTTGTGCACCTTGAAACTTTCATCCAGGTAGACCGATGACCTCGTCATGCCATAGCCCTCGCAGACGAACCCGTTCAAAGGCAGCACGCCCGGACTATCAACGATCCGGCCTCTCACCTCCTTGTACTTCTTGCCAGCACGCCGCGAATCAATGGTGGCGTTGGTCAGGTAGTTGAGGCTCACGCGGTGGGAGGCGTTGCTGGAATAATCTTCGTCGTCCTGCTGCTCTCCGATGTGTTCCAGGTCTTTGATCTTGGCGTTGTAGCGGAACTGCAGCGTGAAGCCCGAGAACCGGGCGGCGTCCGCGTAGTAGACAGCCTGAACGAACAATGAATTGTTCTTGATTTCCAGGTTGTAGAACTTGCTGGGGTGGCAGAACTCGCCGGACGTTGAGAGCACCTGATAGCTGCCATCCGCCCTCCCGGTCAGGACAAGCAACCGCTCCTCTCGCTGGCCTTCTCCTTTGTGCTTTGTCAGTAACAGGGCCAGATCGGGGACGCCATCGCCGTTCAAGTCGCCTTCTGCAGTGGTCCAGACAAAGTCGGGATGCCGAAACTCGGGGGCTATTGCGAGCCGGGCCCTTTGCTCTGCGGATGTGTTTCCGTCTGCGGCATGTGCATTGCCCACACACAGCATGGCCAGAACAGCGGGCCCGAGCAAGGCAGCCCTGCGCAGCGCCCGACACAAGGCACCCATGCAAGCCGCAGATGCGTGCGCGGCAGGCTGAACAGCGCGGGATATCGTGGACACGGAACTCTCCTGAAAGCGGCTCGCAGCCTGGGTTTGAAGCCGATGCACGGCTTTCAAACGCAAGTGTGAATGCCTGCAAAACCAGCGTGTTGTGGCGATGGGAATATAGCCTGCAGACTCCAACCCCGCCCTGTATCCGCAGCCCCTGCGCGCAACCCCCCCCCTCCCGCACAGCGCCTGATGGGCAGCAGGCGGAGCCGATTTCGCAACACCCCGACTCCATACGCAATCACGAATAAAAACAATTCCTATTTGCAATGTAAAATTAGGTTTCCGCAAGCCACAGCCCTCCCCCGGAGCCTTTTTTGAACAGGCCTCCCGGCTGCAGCCAGCACCCACCGTCTTTCGATGTTTCCGGGTTGTCTGGCTTGATGAAGCACTTTTTCGCCTTCTCTGTTGCGACAGCGCGCCCCGTGCCGTGGGCGGCGCTGACGGTGGTGCGACTGCCCGACGGCCCTTGCCACCCCGCCCCCACGCCATGCTGAGCCCCACCGCCCTGCGCCGCTGGAGCTGGACCCACAAGTGGTCCAGCCTGGTGTGCACCGTCTTCATGCTGCTGCTGTGCATTACCGGCCTGCCGCTGATCTTTCACCACGAAATTGGCCACCTGTTGGGTACCGAGGTCGAAGCGCCCGCCATGCCCGCCAACACGCCGCGCGCCAGCCTCGACAAGGTGCTGGCCACCGCGCACGCGCTGCACCCCGAGCGCGTGGTGCAGTTCGCGTCGCACGCCGAGGACGACAACAACGTGTGGTTCGTCACGCTCACACCCACACCGGCGCCCACGGACGATTTCAAGTCGGTGGCGGTGGATGCGCGCACGGCGCAGGTGCTGGCGCAGCCACGGTTTGACGAGGGTTTCATGCATGTGATGTTCCGCCTGCATGTAGACCTGTTCGCGGGGCTGCCGGGCAAGCTGTTCCTGGGTTTCATGGGCTTGCTTCTGCTGGTGGCCATCGTCACGGGCGTGGTGCTGTATGCGCCGTTCATGCGCAAGCTGGCGTTTGGCGAGGTGCGGCGGGACCGCTCCACTCGGGTGAAGTGGCTGGACCTGCACAACCTGCTGGGCATCGTCACGCTGGTGTGGGCGTTTGTGGTGGGCGGCACGGGCATGATCAACACGTGGGCCGACCTGCTCATCAAGTACTGGCAGTACGACCAGCTCTCGGTGCTGCTCAAGCCCTATGAAGGCCAGCCCACCGTGCCCGCTGCCGAGCGGGGGCCGCTGCAGCAGGCGCTGGAGGTGGCGCAGGCCCAGGCGCCAGGCACCAAGCTGTCGTTCATTGCGTTCCCGGGCACGGCATTTTCCAGCCCGCACCACAACACGTTTTTCATGCGCGGCAACGAGCCGCTCACCTCCAAGCTGCTCCAACCGGTGCTGGTGGATGCGCGCACGGCGCAGGTCACCGCGTCGCCCACGCTGCCGTGGTACCTGACGGCGCTGCTGGTGTCGCAGCCGCTGCACTTTGGCGACTACGGCGGCATGCCGATGAAGATCCTCTGGGCGCTGCTCGACATCGCCACCATCGTGGTGTTGGGCAGCGGGCTGTATCTGTGGCTGCGCAAAGGCGTGCAGACGGCGAGCCCTTCGGCCCACGCGGCTGGCAACCCCACGGGCGGTTTTGCAGGCGGCGCATTGCCGGCATCGGGCGCGGCGCGCACCACCGAGGGGGCCGCATGAAAAAGCCCAACCCTTTCTGGACCCTGTGGGGCTGGCCCATCGTGATGGGCGTGCTCTCCACCACCGGGCTGCTCACGGCCCTGGTGTCCGACACCTGGGGCGACTGGTGGTCGTGGGTGGCGCTGGGTGTGCCGGTGGCGGTGATGGGCTGGTACAGCTGGCCACGCACGTCGGCTGCCGCAGCCGATGTTTCCGGCACGTCTTCCTCTGCTCCGCGCTGAGTTCCTTGTTTCTTTGATCTTCTTCTCCATGCGTTCCGCACCCTCACCCCACACCGCCCCGCTGCTGCGCCCTGCGTTTTCTGCCACCCCTGTTGCACTGGCTGCGGCCGTGATGGTGCTGGCCCTGGCCGCACCTGCGCTGCATGCGCAGCAAGCCGCCGCCCCCGCCACTGCGGGCGAGGCCAAGACCCTGTCCACCGTCACCGTGAACGCCAGTGCAGACGCTTCGGCCCAGGGCCTCTCGCCCGCCTACCCCGGCGGCCAGGTGGCCCGTGGCGGCCGCGCGGGCATCCTGGGCACCAAGGACGCGATGGAGACACCGTTCTCCATCACCAGCTACACCAACGAGCTGATCCAGGACCGCCACGCCCGCAGCGTGGGCGACGTGCTGCAGAACGACCCCACGGTGCGCGTGGCGCGGGGCTTTGGCAATTTCCAGGAGTCGTACTTCATTCGCGGCTTCCTGCTGGGGTCGGACGACACGGCGTACAACGGCCTGTACAGCCTGCTGCCGCGCCAGTACATCGCCACCGAGCTGTTCGAGCGCGTGGAGGTGCTGCGCGGTGCATCGGCCTTTTTGAACGGTGCAAGCCCCAATGGCGGCGGCATTGGCGGCAGCATCAACCTGCTGCCCAAGCGTGCGCCCAACGAGCCCCTGAACCGCGTGACCTTTGGCGTGGCCAGCGGTGGCCAGACGCAGGTGGCCGCCGACGTGGCCCGCCGCTTCGGGCCGGACGGCAACACCGGCATCCGCGTGAATGCCGCCTCGCACAATGGCGGCACCGGTGTGAAGGATGAAGATGTGCAACTGGGCCTGCTGGCTGTGGGCCTGGACTGGCGCAGCCGCGACGTGCGCCTGTCGGGCGACATCGGCTGGCAGGAGCACAAGCTCAAGAACACCCGCACCAACGTGACGCTGGGCGCCACCGCCACGCAGGTACCCACGGCACCCGACAACGCCACCAACTTCGCCCAGCCCTGGACCTATTCCAACGAGCGCGACACCTTTGGCACGCTGCGCGGCGAGTGGGACATCACGCCCAACGTGACCGGCTGGGCGGCTGCTGGCGCGCGCCGGGGCACCGAGGCGAATTCGCTGGCCAACCTCACGGTGGCCAACAGCAGCACGGGCGCAGGCACCACCTACCGTTTTGACAACACCCGCAAAGACAGCGTGAACACCGGCGAGCTGGGCCTGCGCGGCAAGCTGCAGACCGGCAGCGTGGGGCATGAATGGGTGCTGGTGGCCTCGCACTTCAGCGCAGACAAGAAGAACGCGTATGCCATGGACTTTGGCAACACGCAGGCCACCAACCTCTACCACCCCGTGTCCTCGGCCCTGCCCGCCCTGAGCACCAACACCCTCCGGGGCGGCGACCTGGCCGACCCGCGCCTGACGGGCAGCACGCGCCTGAGCAGCCTGGCCTTTGGCGACACCCTGTCGCTGCTCGGCAACCGCCTGCTGCTCACGGCCGGCCTGCGCCACCAGTCGCTGGAGATCGCCAACTACGCCTACGGCACGGCCGTGCAGACCGACCGCTACGACCAGAGCCGCACCAGCCTGCTGCTGGCCGCCGTCTACAAGCTGGACAAGGGCGTGTCGGTGTATGCCAACTATGTGGAAGGCCTGAGCCAGGGCCAGACCGCGCCCAGCACGGCCGCCAACCGGGGCGAGATGCTGGAGCCCTATGTCTCCAGGCAAAAAGAAGTGGGCGTGAAGTTGGACGGCGGCCGCGTGGGCGGCAGCGTGGCCCTGTTCTCCACCACCAAGCCGCGCGCCTATGTGGGCAGCGACAACCTGTTCCGCAGCAATGGCCGGGACCGCCACCAGGGCATCGAACTGGCCGTGCAGGGCGAGGCCACCAAGGGCCTGCGCCTGCTGGGCGGCCTGACCTGGCTGGATGCCAAGCAGCAGAACACCGGTGCCGCCAGCACCGACGGCCGCCGCGTGATTGGCGTGCCCAAGCTGCAGGCCAACGTGGGCGCCGAATGGGATGTGCCCGGCGTGAGCGGCCTGGCCGTGGACGGCCGCCTGGTGCACACCGGCGCCGTTTATGCCAACGCCACCAACACCCTGCGCGTGCCGGGCTGGAACCGCCTGGACCTGGGCGTGCGCTACCTCACCGAGGTGCAGGGCCGCCTGGTGACCCTGCGCGCCCGTGTGGACAACGCGACCAACCGCAACTACTGGGCCTCGTCGGGCGGCTACCCCGGCGCGGGCTACCTGGTGGTGGGCGCACCACGCACGTTCTCTTTGAGCGCCAGCGTCGATTTCTGACGCACCCCGGGCGGCGCCGTTCAGCCAGCCGCCCGGCAACCAGCCACCCAGCGCCTGACCACCGGGCGCAGGCAGCCAACTTCTTTCGCACAGGTATTGCGCGTGGCCCCGCCGGGGGCGCGCACGCCCTGTGCACTCACCAATTTTTGTTGAAACCACCGAAAGGAAACTGCCATGCCATCGTCCCTGCGCCTCAAGGCCCCGCTGCTCGCCACCCTGCTCGCCTGCGCGTCCATCGCGGCCGTCACCAGCGCCCACGCCCACCAGGTGTGGCTGGAAAACGCGGGCGGCCAGGCCCGCCTGCACTTTGGTGAGTTCAATGAAAACCTGCGCGAATCCTCGCCCGGCGCGCTCGACAAGTTCCTGGGTGCGCCCGCACTCGACCAGCGCCGTGCGGCAGGCACGCAGCGCCTGGAAGGCAAGCTGGGCAAGGACGCCTTCAGCTACACCACGCAAGCCGATGCGCAGGCGCTGTTTGCTACGGCCAGCTACCCACTGATCGACCGCAGCAAACGCAACCAGCCCGCCATGCTGTGGGTGCCCGCCGCGCGCTGGGTGGCCCACGCGGGCCAGGCCACCGAAGCCAATGCCAAGGCACTGGACCTGGTGCCCACCGGCAAGCCCGGCGAGTTCAAGGTGGTGTTCAACGGCGCCCCCCTGCCCAAGGTGCAGGTGGAAATGGTGGCGCCCTCGGGCTGGTCGCGCGGCGAACAAAGCGGCGACGACGGCACGGTGACCTTTGCCCTGCCCTGGAAGGGCCAGTACGTGGCCGAAGTCAAGCACAGCGACAAGACCGCCGGCGAAGCCCAGGGCAAGCCTTATGGCGAAGCCAGCTACGTGACCACGCTGAGCTTTGTGCAGAAGGACGGCATGGCGTCGCCCGCGCTGCCCGAGCCACCCGCCAAGGGCCACTGATCTGCGGGGCCCATCGGGCCCCTGCACCACCGTGAACCTGCCCCACCCGTGCAGCGCCGCAGCGCCACGGGTTTTTTGTGGCTGCGCCGCGCCTTTTTTTTGAAAGAAAAAGGCTTCTCCGCGCTCTGCACATCGGTTTTAAGCTACTAAATCAATAGCATATGATCCACCATCATCTTCTGCGCACCGCCATCGCCCAGGCCGTGCTGCTGGCCCTGTACGGCACCGCCCAGGCACAGACGGCCAAGACCGACGACACGGCCCCCGCCGCTCCCGCCACCACCACAGCCGCACCCTCTCTGCGCCAGGTGGATGTGGTGGACTCCACCGCAGGCGCCGCCGCCACGCCCGCGCGCCGCGCACAAAGCAGCTCGCGCCTGGGCTTGTCGGTGCTGGAGACGCCGCGCTCGGTCAGCGTGATCGACGGCGCGCTGCTGGAGCAGCAGATGGCCACCACCGAACGCGACGTGCTGCGCAACGCATCGGGCGTGTCGGCGCGCACCGAGTACTACGGCTCGTACTCGCAGTTCGCTATCCGGGGGCTGTGGGCCAACAACATCAACAACTACCTGCGCGACGGCGCCAAGTTCTCGCACCTGCTGGACCCACCGCTGTTCAACATCGACCGCGTGGAAGTCATCAAGGGCCCTGCCGCGCTGGAGTTTGGCCAGGTCGCGCCCGGCGGCCTCATCAACTACATGAGCAAGCGGCCCCAGGCCGAGGCCCTGCGCACGGTGAAGATCGGCGCAGGCAGCCATGGCTGGCGCAGTGCCGACTTCGACCTGACCGGCCCGCTCAATGCCGATGGCACGCTGCGCTACCGCCTGGACGGCGGCGCCAGCCGGGGCGGCAGTTTTGTGGATGGCAACACACCGCGCAAACAGGGCGTGGCGGGCAGCCTGGAGTGGCAGATCACGCCCGACACCCTCTGGCGCGCGCAGGCCGAGACCCAGAGCAGCGAGGGCGTATCGACCGTAGGCCTGGCCGTACCCGACCCCAAGAACCCACGCAGCGCCGATGTGCTGCCCGTGGGTGCGTTCTATGGCGAGCGCTGGCTCAACACCAAAGGGAGCCTGCGCTTTTACTCCACCGAGCTGCTGCACCGCTTCGCCAACGGCATCGAAGGCCGCGTTCACCTCTCGCGCAACGAAACCAACCGCAACGTGAACCTCCCCTCGCCCATGGGCCCCGTCACCAATGGCAAGGTGACGCGCGGCTACTGGCTGGCGCCAGGGCAGGAATACACCTCGGACACCGCGCTGGCCGAACTGCGCGCCAAGGTGCAGACCGGAGCCGTGCAGCACCAGCTGCTGGCGGGCCTGGACTGGCGCGCCAATGCAGGCATCTACGGCGCAGTCACCCGGGGCAACCTGGGCACCATCGACCTCTACAACCCCATCGCGGGCCTGGTGCCGCCCGTGGCTTCCACGGGCGTGACCCGGCTGTCCACGGATGCACGCAACACCGGCCTGTTTGTGCAGGACCGCCTGACGCTGGGCGACTTTGGCCTGCTGCTGGGCCTGCGCCATGACCGCTTCAAGGACGCCTACACCACCCCCGTCACCGACCTGGGCAAGACCCAGCCCAGCGCCGCACTGACCTGGCAGCCGCGCCCGGGCAGCATGGTCTACGCCAGCCACGCGCGCTCGTTCCAGGCCAACTCGGGCACGCTGGTGTGGGGCGCGCAGTCGGCCCCGCCTTCGGAGGGCAAGCAGCTGGAAGTGGGCTGGAAGCAGGAATGGCTGGACCAGCGCCTGATGACCACCGTGTCGGCCTTTGACCTGGAGTTCACCAACGCCCCCGCCAACGACCCCGCGCACCCGGGCTACTCGGTGCTGACCGCCCGCCAGCGCATCAAGGGCATCGAGCTGGAGCTGCAAGGCCGCATCACCCCCGGCTGGACGGTGACGGCCAATGCGAGCTTCCACGACCCCAAGGTGCTGGCAGACACCGTAGCCGGTGCCAACGTGGGCAACCGCGTGGGGCTGGCCACGCGCCGCACCGCATCGCTGTGGACGCAGTACCGCCTGCCCCAGCTGCCCGGCCTGTGGGTGGGTGGCGGCCTGGTGCACCAGGGCGACAAGTTCACCGCCAACGACAACCTGTGGCGCCTGCCCGGCTACACCGTGGCGGACCTGGCCGTGGGCTACCAGTTTGCGGGTGGCGTGCGGATACAGGCCAACCTGAAGAACGCGGGCAACCGCCGCTACTACCTGGACGGATCGACCACCGCCGCAGGCTTTGCCGCTGTGGTGCCTGGCACGCCCCGCAGCCTGCAGGTGTCGCTGGACTACACGTTTTGACGGCCCGCTCGCAGGCTCCGCGCATCCCCACTGCCCGGCCCACCACCCAGCCCGCAACCAGGCACGCACCACGCAGTGCCTGGCTCTGGGCTTGAACCTTTTTTCAACCATCGGAGAAACAGCACCATGCCATCTCGCATCACCGTTTGCCGCACGGCCATCGCGCACGCGGCCCTGCTCGCCCTGTGCGGCGCGGCCCATGCGCAGCAGGCCGCACCCACGGCCCCCACTGCCCCCGCGGCCGAGAAGGCCCTCGCCCCCGTCACCGTGAGCGCAGGCGCCGAGCAGGAGAACCCCACCGCGCCTGTCAGCGGCTTTGTGGCCAAACGCGCGCTGAGCGCCACCAAGACCGACACCCCGCTCATCGAAACC
This sequence comes from Acidovorax sp. NB1, assembly GCF_005405905.1. Lineage (GTDB taxonomy): Bacteria > Pseudomonadota > Gammaproteobacteria > Burkholderiales > Burkholderiaceae_C > Acidovorax. Next base: position 8,382 of record NZ_BJHU01000058.1, on the reverse strand, counting down.
CCGCAGGCCGTCAGCGTGATCACGCGCGACCAGATGGAGGCCCAGGGCGTGCAGACGCTGCGCCAGGTGACTGCGTACACGGCTGGTGCGGTGTCGAACTATTTCGACAGCCGGGTGGACAGCTTCAGCGCGCGCGGCGGCACCGTCAGCCAGTACCAGGACGGCCTGCTGCGCATCTACGGCACCTACAACACCAGCCGCCCCGACCCCTACACGCTGGAGCGGGTGGAGTTTCTGCGGGGCCCCACCTCGGTGCTGTATGGCCAGGGCAGCGTGGGCGGTGTGCTCAACCTCACCAGCAAACGCCCGCAGGCCGAAACGCTGCGCGAGGTGCAGGTGCAACTGGGTAACAACAACCGCAAGCAGATCGCGGCCGACATGACCGGTGCGCTCGACGCTGAAGGCCAGTGGCTCTACCGCCTGGTGGCGGTGGGCCGCGACAGCGGAACACAGGTGGACCATGTCAGCGACGACCGTGTCGTGCTCATGCCCAGTTTGACATGGAAGCCCAATGCCGACACATCCCTCACGCTGCAGGCAATGCATCAGCAGGACAAGAGTGGCTCGCTGATCGGCTTTTTCCCATGGCAGGGCACGCAGTTGCCCAGCCGCTACGGCCAGATCCCGCGCAACACCTTCATCAGCGAACCGGGCTGGGACGCGTACGACACCACCAACAACTCGTGGGGCTATCTGTTCAGCCACCGCCTGAACGCCGACTGGACTGTGCGCCAGAACCTGCGCCGCACCGTGAGCGAAGTGGACTACCGCACCATCTACACCAGCTTCACGGCCAACGCCGCCACCGGCCGCCCGGCGCGCCCCGTGTTCAACAGCGACAACCGCACCCTGGTGCGTGACGCGGTATGGAATCTCAACACCGGCCGCATGTTGCTCATCGATACGCAGCTGGAAGGCAAGCTGCAGGCAGGCAGCACCGAACACACCGTGCTGGCGGGCCTGGACGTGCAGCGCAACCACACCGGCCAGAAAGCCTGGCGCGCCGTGGCACCGGCCATCGATGTCTACAACCCCGTGTACGGCAACTTCACGCCGCCCACAGCCGCGCAGCTGGTACGCCAGCCGAACGTCGTGCAAAAACAGCTGGGCTTCTACGCCCAGGACCAGATCCAATGGGGCCGCTGGACCGCCACGCTGGGCCTGCGCCATGACAGCGTGCAGACCGACACCGAAGGCCGCCCCGCAGCCGCAGTGGACGACAAGGCCTGGACCAAGCGCGCAGGCGCCACCTACCAGATGGACGGCGGCTGGGCACCGTATGTGGGCTACTCTGAATCCTTCCAGCCCCTGGGCGGCGTGGACGTGTACGGCACACCCTACAAGCCCCAGCGCGGTGAGCAGTGGGAGGCCGGCGTGAAATGGCAGCCACCCGGCCAGGGCATCAGCGCCTTTGCCGCCGTCTACCAGTTGCGCGAGAAGAACCGCAAGACCACCGACCCGAGCAACCCGCTCAACAGCCTGCAGATCGGCGAAGTCAAGGTCAAGGGCTTCGAAGCCGAGGTGCAAGCCAGCCTGGCCCGCAACTGGGACTTCACCGTGGGGTATGCCTTCACCGACGCCAAGATCAGCCGCAGCAACGCGGGCGACCAAGGCACCCCGGTGGCCAGCGTGCCCAAGCACACCGCATCCGCCTGGCTGAGCCACCGCTTTGCCAGCGAAGGCCGTGGCGGCTGGACCGTGGGCGCGGGCGTGCGCTACACCGGCTCGCAGTGGAGCGGCACCAGCGCCATCAGCACCCCGGCCGCCACCCTGGCCGACGCCATGGTGGCCTATGACGCAGGGGACTGGCGCGTGGCCTTCAACGTGGTCAACCTGACCGACAAGGTGCACATCACCCAGTGCCTGGCGCGCGGCGATTGCTTCTATGGCCAGGCGCGGACGTACACGCTGACTTCGACGTACCGGTTCTGAAGCGGTGGGAAGATTCTGGCTTGAAGAAATTCAAGCCAGAACGGGCTTCTCCGCACAATGGATAAGCGGTTTCAGCTATCAAAACAGGAGTAAATGAAAAGCCCCGGCTCACGGATGAGCCGGGGCTTTTTTTGCGGTCTGCTGACCAAAAGCACTTCGTTGGTCCTTAAGGCGATGGCACATCCCTCGCCGACCGCTGCCCTTGCCGGTAGAAATAGAAGCTCATCAGCCCTCCCCCAAGAATCTGCAACCAGCCCCAAAAGAAGGCTGCATCACCGGCAAACAACAGGCAGTGCAATACAAGAGCCGCCCCTGCAAGAACCGACAGGATTCTGGGCACGCGCTTGTCGATTCGATCAGCTTTTCCCCCGTCCGGTGGGAACCAAGCTGGCATGCAGCGGCATCAGTGCCCCCCAAACCGCCCCACCTGCCGCAGCCCACCCGTCAAGCGCCACAGGCTGATGCACCAGCCATCACACCCTTCCGACACAACCAGCCCGGGCAGGTCGTTGCCATCGATATCGACATGGCTCTCGGGGGTGCCAGGCACCTCACCCATGTAGGCAAAAGCACCTTGGCTACTGCGCACAAAGACATGGTGCCTTTGCGCCTGGTAAAACACGGCCGCGTCACGCACCACCTTGCCGGGCACCACCACCGTGGTGCGCGCGCCTGGGGCGCTGCGGGGCTGCTGGATCGACCTGGCACCGTCCCACTGGAGCTGGCGCGACAGCCCGCCAAAGCGGCGCGTGTCGGACTGGATGTAGGCCTGCAGCTCGGTGCGGTGGTCGGGGTCGATCTTGCGCACATCCCACCGGGGAGTGGCGGGTGGTGCGAGCGAGAACAGCGCGTACTGGCGGCGGTCACTCTGGCGGGCCGGACCTTGCACCGTCACCCCGGTCACGTCCCCGTCATCGGCGCCGGGCTGGGTCTTGAACACCTCGGCTTGGCACTGGTACTTCGCCCCGGCTTGCAAGGCAAACACCGCCTTGCCCATGTTGCAGTGCTGCACCAACCGCTGAACCTGCGCCTTGTCGTCAAAACGGGCCATGACCTGGTCGGCATCGGGGGGCAAAAAAGCAAAGAAGAGTCCACCAAGGGTGCTGTGGCTTTCTTTCTCCGTGCCCGCGATGGCAGGCCATGCGCAGGACAGAACCAGCAATGGAACAAGCAAACGCGTCAACAGCATGGGCCCAACCTCCTGAAGAGAAGGAATGGTAGCGATCCTCCGCGAAGGCACAGGCTCGGCCTCTTCATGCTGCTGGCCTGCACTGCCCTTACCGCCCCAGCACCACCACATGCACCCCGGTGCGGATGCGAAACCCCAGGCTTTCATACAAGGCAATCGCCGCGGCGTTCGTCATCCACGCGTGCAGAAACGCCTGGTCGCCCCGCTGCTGGATGGCGTGCGCCACCACGGATGACAGCCTGCGTGCAAAGCCGTGGCCGCGAAAGTCGGGGTGGGTGCACACACCACTCACCTCGGTGCCGCCCGCAAAGCGCATGCGCTCACCTGCCATGGCCGCCAGTCGGCCGCCCACGCGGATGCCGATGAAGCGGCCCATGGTGTGGGTGCGGGGCAGAAACGGGCCGGGCTCGGTCAGCTGCGCCAGCGCCAGCATCTCGGCGGCATCGGCGTTGCCCAGTTCCACAATGTCTTCCTTGCCGGGCTCTGGCGCAATCGGCTGGGTGGCCAGCATCTGCACGCCCTCGGCGCGGCGCAGGGCCTGCAGGCCAGGGGGCACCGGCGCGGGCTGGGCTTGCAGCACAAACACGGTCTCGCCGTCGGCAACCAAAGGGGCCAGGGCCGCCACGCTGGCGTCATCGCTGTCATCCCGGGCAGATGCAAACAGGTTGACATCGCGCCGGTAGCGCCGTGCCAGATCACCGCCTTCGGCAAGGGCGGGCGCATGGGCCAGCGATGCCCAGACGGGCCGGTCAAAGGGGTTGGGGGTGGTCATCGTGGGGGCTCCTGGGTCTTTTTTGCCGATGTGCGGCGGGCGGGGGTTTTGCGCTGGCGTGGAGATGGCTCACCCGCGATGACGGCCGCCGAGCGTTGCAGCAACGAGGTGCGTTGCAGACCGACCTCCAGCGCCGCGAGCTGTTGCAGCAAGGGGCCTTCGAGTGACGCACACACCTGGGCCACCGAGGCCTCGATCACGGGCCAGACCTCGCGCTGGGCGCGCTGGACCAAAGCCTGCCCCTCAGGGCTGAGCGCCACACGGCGCACACGCCGATCGCCCTCCACCGCTTCGGACACCACCAGGCCACTCTCTTCCAACCCCTTGAGAGAACGCGTGACCACGGGCTGGCTCACGCCCACGGCCTGGCTCAACTCGCCCACACCCAGCGGGCCATGCCAGTCCAGCGCTGCCAGCAGCGGGAAGTGCGCCGCAGGCATGCCGATGCCGTGCTCGGTCAGCAGCGCCTGGGTCTGCGCCTGTAGTGCCTCGCCGATGCGCTTGAAGCGCGTACCGAGGGTGAGAAATCCCAGTTCCTTGACGACGTCTTCGATCATATTGAATCACATAGATATATATCATGATATGTTTTTAGTGAACGCCGTCAACCCATTTCTTCAGCCACACCCGACCGCACCTTGTCGTGCTGAAGCAGCCCACGCATGCCGCCGAAAAGCACAAAGAGCCTGAAGGCAGCCTCGCGGGAAACTCCCGGGAGACCACCCGCAGGCTCTTCTGTGCACCTTTGCCGCCGGGCAGCGCGCACCCCGGCGCACTGCCTCTGGCGGCGCTGTGATTTACAGGTTCATGATCGACACCAGGCGCGTGTTCATGTGCGCCTCGATGGCTTCGGGGCCACCTTCGGAGCCATAGCCCGAATCCTTCAGGCCGCCAAACGGCAGCTCTGCGGCCGGAGCCGCCGCCTGGTTGATCCAGAGCATGCCCACTTCCAGCCGTTGTGCCAGCAGGTGCGCGTTCTTGAGCGACGTGGTGAAGGCGTAGCCTGCCAGGCCAAACGGCAGGCGGTTGGCTTCGGCAATGGCGTCTTCGATCTTCTCAAAACCGCGCACGGCGGCCACGGGGCCAAAGGGCTCTTCGTTCACGATGCGGGCCGAGAGGGGCACATCGTTCAGCACGGTGGGGGCAAAGAAGTTGCCTTCGGTGCCAATGCGCTCGCCACCGGCGAGCACCTTGGCGCCCTGCTGCACCGCGTCGGCCAGCAGGTCGGCCATGGCGGTGATGCGGCGCGGGTTGGCCAGCGGGCCCATCTGCGTGCCTGCCGTGAGGCCGTCGCCCACCTTCAGGCCCTGGGCGTACTTGGCGAACGCGGCCACAAAGTCGGCGCGGATGCTTTCGTGCACCAGGTAGCGTGTGGGCGAGATGCAGACCTGGCCTGCGTTGCGGAACTTGGCGCCGCTGCCGATCTTGATGGCCAGTTCAAGGTCGGCGTCTTCCGCCACGATCACCGGCGCGTGGCCGCCCAGTTCCATCGTCACACGCTTCATGTGCTTGCCCGCCAGCGCGGCCAGCTGCTTGCCCACAGGCGTGGAGCCCGTGAACGTGACCTTGCGGATGATGGGGTGCGGGATCAGGTAGCTGGAGATTTCAGCCGGGTCACCATAGACTAGGCCCACGGTGCCCACCGGCACACCAGCGTCGGCAAACGCACGGATCAGCTCGGCCGGGCTGGCGGGGGTTTCTTCGGGCGCCTTGACCAGGATGGAGCAACCTGCAGCCAGCGCGGCGGCGAGCTTGCGCACCACCTGGTTGATGGGGAAGTTCCAGGGGGTGAAGGCAGCCACCGGGCCCACGGGGTCCTTCAGCACCATCTGCGTGGCCTTGAGGTTGCGCGAGGGCACGATGCGGCCATACACACGCAGCGACTCGTCGGCAAACCATTCGATGATGTCGGCAGACGCCATGGTCTCGACCTTGGCCTCGGCCAGGGGCTTGCCCTGCTCTTGCACCATGATGGCGGCGATGGCCTCGGCGCGTTCGCGCATCAGGGCCGCAGCGCGGCGCATGGTCTTGGCGCGCTCGGCAGCGGGAATGTCGCGCCAGGCTTCAAAGCCCTTTTGTGCGGCGTCCAGCGCGCGGTCCAGATCGACCTTGGTGGCATGGGCCACACGGCCGATTTCTTTGCCCGTGGCGGGGTTGAACACGGCAAGGGTCTTGCCTTCGGCGGCGTCTTGCCACTGGCCTGCGATGAAGAGCTGGGTGTTGGGATAGGTCATGAGCGTTGGTTGGTCAGCCAATGTGGTGAAAAAATCGAAAAAACGACTATACGCCTGCGATGATGACTGTGTTGTTCAAGGAGATTGCATGCGAGAAGTAGTCCAAAGCCTCGAAGAGTCGCGCATCCGCGAAGTGGCCAACGAAGGCCTGGGGCGCAGCGATGTGCTGAAGTTCTGGTTTGGCGAGAGCGACGAGGTGACGCCCGATTTCATCCGCGAGGCGGCCATCGCGTCGCTGCAAAAGGGCGAGACTTTTTACGCCCACAACCTGGGCCTGCCCGAGCTGCGCCACTCGATTGCGGGCTACATGCACGGCCTGCACCCGCAGCAGCACACCGATGCGTGGTTCGACCGGATTGCAGTCACATCCGGCGGCGTGAACGGCCTGATGGTGGCCGTGCAGGCCTTGGTGGACGCGGGCGACGAGGTGGTGCTGGTGACGCCTGTGTGGCCCAACCTGGTGGCACAGCCGCGCATCCTGGGCGCACAGGTGCGCACCGTTCCCCTGGTGGCCGACGCACACGGCGCATGGCGGTTGGACATGGATGCGCTGCTGGCCGCGATCACGCCCGGCACGCGCCTGCTGGTCGTCAACGCCCCCAACAACCCCACGGGCTGGACGCTGACGCGTGAGGAGCAGGCCACCATCCTGACGCACTGCCGCCGCACGGGCACGTGGATTTTGGCGGACGAGGTGTATGAGCGGCTGTACTACGCAGGCGACACGGCCAACGGCGCCGCCCCCAGCTTTCTGGACGTGGCCGAGCCCGAGGACCGCTTGGTGGTGACGCACAGCTTTTCCAAGAGTTTTCTGATGACCGGCTGGCGACTGGGCTGGCTGGTGCTGCCGCCATCGCTGACGCCAGCGGTGGCCAAGCTGATCGAGTTCAACACCTCATGCGCGCCGGTGTTTGTGCAGCGCGGGGCCACGGTGGCGCTGCAGCGCACGGATGAGGTGACGCCTGCGCTGGTGGCGCATCTGAAGACCTGCCGGGACACGCTGGTGCCGCTGCTGGCCGATGTGCCGGGGGTGTCGGTGGCCACGCCGCGTGGGGGGATGTATGCGTTTTTCCGCATCGACGGGCACGACGACTGTCTGACATTGGCCAAGCGGCTGGTGCGGGAGGCGGGGTTGGGGTTGGCGCCTGGCAGTGCGTTTGGGGGGGAGGCGTCGGGGTGGTTGCGGTGGTGTTTTGCGAGTCGGGATGTGGGGAGGTTGGAGGAAGGGGTGGGGAGGTTGAGGGGGTGGTTGGAGGGGTGACGGAGAGTTGCTCTCTGAGCCTTTTTTGCCGTTACCGCCTGCTGGGTAAGCCTTATTAGCTATTATTTTTATAGCAGTTTATCGTATTACTCGCTGGGCTGAGCCTGTCGGAGCCTGTTTGTAGATTGGGCTGCATGCTTGGGTTGAAGGCGGAGGCCGGGGTGTGCGCCCGGCGGCGCAGTGGCTTTCTTTTGCTTCGCCTGTACGGACCGGACACATGGGAAACAGGTGTGCGGGGACATGGGTAACACCTCCTCAATTGGATGCCGTCATGGCATTCATGTCCAGACGCATGAATCGCTGGTGACAGAAGTACAGGTCATAGCACCCGTCGTGCAGGTCATCCGGGCGCAAGGCCACTGGCAGCCTGTGCAGGGCGCTGGATAGCCGCAACTTGTGCCCCTGAAACTTCACAAAGCCATTCCAGCCCACTGTGATCACATGGTCACGCTCGGAGTACTCGATGGGCGCCAGGCTCGTTGGCATGGGCCTGAGGCTCATGCGGTAGCGCTGCGCCGGTGTCTGCATCGCGAGGGCTTCGTGAGGCCGCTGGTTGTTATAGATCTCGCGCCAGCACAGCATCGCCTCTTGCGCATGGGCCAGGCTGTCGAAGGTTCGCCCTCGCAGCACCTCGGCCTTCAGGGAGCGGTGAAAGCGCTCGATCTTGCCGTTGGTTTGCGGGTGGTACGGACTGCTGTGGCTGCTGCGCACGCCCAGGCGAATCAGCCAGACATCCAGCGTGCTCAAGTGACCGGGAGCACTGGGCGAGCCCCACGGCGCCCCGTTGTCTGAATTGATGCGCGCCGGCAACCCGTAACGCTCCAGAATGCCTTGCAGCAACGCCTGGACCGTGCAGATGTCGGTCTTGCTGCAGGCGGTCGTGGCCAGTGCAAAGCGCGAGTGATCGTCCAGCATGGTCAGCGGCGTGCAGCGCCCACCGGCAGTCTCGAAGTAGCCCTTGAAATCCATCTGCCACAGACCGTTGGGCAGTTCG
>NZ_BJHU01000057.1:331549-332389 GCF_005405905.1 Acidovorax sp. NB1 | reverse complement strand
ACTGGAACAGCGTGATCACAGGCAGCGACATCGCTGATGGCACCAACGCACTCACCGTCAGCAACGTTGCAGTACCGGCCATCACATCTGCCACCTACGACGCCAGCACCGGAGCGCTTGTCGTGACGGGCACCGGGTTCTCCAGCCTGGCGGGGGCCGTCAATGACATCGTGGCCAGCAAATTCAGCTTGCAGGGAGAAGGAGGTGCCAGCTACACGCTGACGACCACCGGCAACGTTGAGATCACCTCCGCCACCAGCTTCACCCTGAGTCTCTCGGCCGCTGACCAAGCCGCCGTGAACCTCATCGTCAACAAGAACGGCACCAGTTCCACCAACGCCACCACCTACAACCTGGTCGCCGCAGAAGACTGGGCCGCCGGCACTGATGCCGCCGTCGTCATTGCCGACCTCACTGGCAACGGCATCACCGCCAGCAACGTTGCAGTGCCGGCCATCACTGCGCTGACCTACAACGTCACCACCGGAGTGCTGACTGGCACTGGCACGGGCTTTGCCAGCGCGGCCGGAGCCCTGAACGACATCATTGCCAACAAGCTCACCTTGCTGGGGCAAGGGGGTTCGACCTATATCTTGACCGATACCGGCAATGTCGATATCACCTCCGCCACCAGCTTCACCCTGACCCTGTCGGCCACCGACAAGGCAGCAGCAGCCCTGTTGTTCAACAAAGATGGCACGGCATCCCTGGGCGGCACCACCTACAACGTCGCCTTCGCCGAAGATTGGGAGGCGGGAGCCGACGTCTCAGTGACGATTGCCGACCTTACAGGCAACGGCGTCACTGTGGCCGGCAACGACCCGAACGCCCCCGTATTCG
>NZ_BJHU01000057.1:0-331542 GCF_005405905.1 Acidovorax sp. NB1 | reverse complement strand
CTTCAGCCAGCGCCAATGGCGCCAGCCTGGTGCTGACCTACACCGACGCCAGCGACCTGGACGCCGTCAACCCGCCAGCTACAGGCGCCTTCGCCGTGGTCTCCGGTGGAATCGCCAACACCGTGACCGGCGTGGCCGTGAACGCTGCCGCTAAAACCGTCACCCTGACCCTGGGCACCCCGGTGGATTATGGCCAGAGCGTCACCGTCGCCTACACCGACCCCACGGCAGGCAACGACGCCAACGCCATCCAGGACATCCAGGGCAACGACGCAGCCAGCCTGGGCGTAACCACTGTCACCAACAACACACTGGATACCACCCCCCCGGTGGTGAGCACAGCCACCGTCAACGGCAATCAACTGGTGCTGAGCTACACCGAGGCGACCACACTGGACGCCGTGAACACCGCGCCCGTTGGCGCCTTTGCGGTGACGGCGGGAGGCTTTGCCAATGCTGTCACCGGCTTAGCTGTCAACGCAGCCGCCAAGACCGTCACCCTGACCCTTGCATTCGTTGTGGGAGCAGGCCAGACCGTCACGGTCGCTTACACCGATCCCACAGGCGGCAACGACACCAATGCTGTCCAGGACGCAGCAGGCAATGACGCAGCGAGCTTCGCCGCGCGGCCTGTGACCAACCTCACCCCCGCAGACCCCGACCCGACCCCGGTTCCCCCAGTGCCTACGCCTAACCCGGTACCCGGAGTGCCGGACAACGACGGAGTACCTAACGCCATAGAAGACCTGACCCCAGGGATCCCTGGCCCCGGTGGCACCACAACCCCCGGGGACGGCAACGGAGACGGCGTCAGGGACAGCGAACAGCCGGGAGTGGCCTCGACAGGCTTCGTGCTCAGCCCCACAGGGCAGAGCAACCCCGGAAGTGCGCCACCCACCTTCACGACGCTGGTGGCCAGCAGCACCAATGGCAAGGTGGGCAGCGGCAACGACAATGCACGCATCACGAGCCTGATGCAAAAGGATGCACCGACGGGGCTGCCAGCGGGCCTGCAAATGCCGATAGGGCTGGTGAGCTTCACGGTGGAGCTTGGAGCGGGCAAGACGGGAGAGAACTTCAGCCTGTACGTAGACCCGGCGCTGGGGGTGAACGGCTACTGGAAGCAGGACAGCCACGGGCAATGGGTGAACCTTGCGAGCGAGCCGTACGGGGGCAAGATGGTGATGGAAGGGGGACGGGTAAGGCTGGACTTCCACATCGAGGACGGAGGGCAGTTCGACGCGGACGGCAAGGCGGACGGCATCATCACGGACCCAGGGGCGCCAGGGCACATGGCGCTGTCCATCGTGGGGCTGGCGCCGGATGTGGGATCCCATCCTTTCTGGTTCTGAGTAGCCCCGCATACTGGCAACAGCCTCATCCTTACAGATTTGACAACATGAAACGGAGAACATCGATGACAACCAACATGCTCATGGCGGCACCTCGGTACGCTTTGCGCAAGCTGCCTGCAGCAGCACTCGTCCTGAGCGGCCTGCTGGTGGCTTGCGGAGGCGGTGGTGGGGGCGATGCTTCCGGCCCCACCATCGACCCCGCCCAGCTCAAGGGACGCTGGGTCACCGCTGCAGGCGTGGCACCGGCCACGACCGCCGTGGTGGTGCCCGAGGCCAACGGAACCGCCAGCGCCTGGCTGTTGGCCCAGGACGCCAGCCGGCTGGTCAAGCTGGTGGTGCGCAGTGACAGCAGCGCCAACGGGAAAAGCTACGCGCTGGGGCAAGCCAACGCCACTGGCCAGGCGGTGACAGGCCAGGTCAACGCGGCACTTGCGGCCAGCCCCAAGACGATTGCATTCACGGGCCTGAACACGGGGACCCTGACCCAGAGCGATGCACTGGCCACGCCGGCCGTCCAGACGGAAGTGCAGGGCAACTGGAGTGCCACATTGGGAGGCAATGCCCAGACCGTGCAGTGGAGTCTTGCGGCGACCGGCAGCATGACAGGGAGCTCGACCACGGGGTGTTCTTACACGGGCAACGTAGCGGCGATGGCCAGCACGGCTGCGTACAGCGTCAGCTTCAACGAAAGCTGTGCGGACGGGAGCAAGACTGCATTCAGTGGGGTGGGTACGCTCAACGTGGCCAAGAATGGGCTGACGGTGGTGGTGACGAGCGCGGACGAGACCCGAGGGACTGCGGTCTTCTTCGCAAAGTAATTTCACAGACAATTAAAACCATCCCAGGGCCTGGCTTTGCATTGGCAAATGCCGGGCGTTTGTACTGTGTGCACAGAAGCGTACACATTCACCAGATCTTTTCCGCATGTCCGTATCTGCAGCGCCATCCGAAATCCACCAGGCTCTGGCAAGGCTTACGCCCTATTTTTGGCGGGCTCTCTGCCTGAGTGTGCTGGCGGGGCTTCTGGTTCTGGCGCCTACTGTCTACATGTTCGAGGTGTACGACCGCGTGGTGAACAGCCGCAACGCCATGACCCTCGCCATGCTGACGCTGGCCGTGTTTTTGGCCATCGGTGTGATGGAAGTGCTGGAATGGGCTCGTTCGGAAACCTTGCGTGAGGCGGGTGCGGCCCTGGACCGTGCGTTGGCCCCCCGTGTTTTCACAGCCATTCATGCTGCGCATCTGAGGCAGGGGGGGGCTGCGGGAGCCCAACCCTTGATGGATTTGCGGGCCGTGCGTGACTTTTTTCACGGACCTGCACTGGGGGCTGCGATGGAAACGCCGGTGGCCCTGGTGATGTTGGTTCTTCTGTTTGTGATTCATCCACTGCTGGGGTGGGTATCCCTTGCTGGTGCTCTGCTTCAGGTTGGACTCTCGTGGCTGAACGAGCGCAGCACCAGTCCAGCCTTGCTGCGGGCCAATCAGTCGGACATGGGCGCGCGGGCCTATGTGGATGGCACCTTGCGCCACAGCGACGTGATTGCGGCCATGGGCATGGAGAAAAACATGCGCCGCCGCTGGTTGGCACAGCACGAGGAGGGTCTGGGATTGCAGTCACTGGCGTCTGACCGTGCAGGGGTGTTGCAGGCGCTGGGCAAGATGCTGCAGACGACTTTGTCGTCGGCGCTTTTGGGCTTGGGTGCCTGGCTTTTGATGCATGACCAGTTGCTCGGCGGGCCTGGGATGCTGATCGTGGGGTCGGTGCTGGGCGGGCGTGTACTGGCGCCTCTGGTGCAAATGGTGTCGCAGTGGCGTGCGGTGGTGCAGGCGCAGGCTGCATGGGGGCGGCTTGGGCAGCTTCTGGAGCGGTTGCCGCCCCCTGTGCAGGGGATGCCACTGCCCAAGCCACGGGGGCGTGTGACGGTCGAGAGCCTGGTCGCAGGGGCTTCTGCTGGTGCACCGCCTTTTGTCAAAGGGGTTGCCTTTTCATTGCAACCGGGGGAAGTGCTTGCGGTCCTGGGCGCGTCTGCTGCGGGCAAGACCACCTTGGCCCGCATGCTGATGGGGCTGTGGCCTCCCGTGGCGGGCAGCGTCCGGCTGGACGGAGTGGATGTCAGTGTGTGGAACAAGGCGGAGCTGGGGCCCCACGTGGGTTATGTGCCGCAGGACGTCGAACTGTTGGAAGGCACGCTGGGCGAGAACATCGTCCGCTTTGGCGAGGTGGACGAAAAGGCCATGGTGGATGCCGCACAGGCGGTGGGTGTGCACACCTGGATCACATCGCTCCCACAAGGTTATGCCACCCCTGTGGGGGCGGCCGGCGTGATGCTCTCCGGCGGGCAACGCCAGCGAATCGCGTTGGCACGTGCTCTCTATGGCAATCCGGTTTTTGTCGTGCTGGACGAGCCCAACGCCAGCCTGGACGAGGATGGCAATATCGCATTGAGCCGGGCCTTACAGGAGTTCAAGGCCCGGGGCACCACTTTTGTGGTGATGACCCATCTGCCCAGCGTGCTGGCGGTGGCGGATAAATTACTCATCATGCAGGGTGGGGGGCAGCAGGCCTTTGGCCCCCGAGATGATGTGCTGGCGGCATTGCGAAATGCTTCTGCGGGTACTCCGGCTGCCGCCATCGCGCCGCGTGCCGCCTGATCCCCTTCTTCCAACCCAACTGACACCATGTCCATCAGCGGATTTTTCTCGCGCAGCGAAATCACCCAGGCCCTGCGTAGCCTGCAGCGTGAATGGGTCGTGATCGCAATTTTCAGCATGGTGGCCAATCTGCTCATGCTGGCACCCACGCTGTACATGCTGCAGATCTACGACCGTGTGCTGGTCAGCCGCAACGAGCTCACCTTGCTGGTGGTCTCGCTGCTTATCCTGTTCCTGTTTGCCGCCATGGCATTTGCGGAATGGGCGCGGTCCCGGCTGCTCGTGCGCGCGGGGGTGCGTCTGGACCGGTTGCTGGGGGAGCGTGTTTTCTCGGCAGGTTTCGCGCGCAGCGTCCGTGAGGGCGGGGGAAGCCCTGGCCAGTCGTTCACGGACCTGACGGAGGTGCGCCAGTTCCTGACGGGCCCCAGCATTTTTGCCTTTTTCGATCTGCCATGGGCCCCTATCTACATCGGGGTGCTGTTCTTGCTGCACCCCCTGCTGGGCGCCGTGGCCGTGGTCTTTGCTCTGATCCAGGCCGCCTTGGCATGGCTGGGGCACCAGCGCACGGTGGCGCCTTCCGAATCCCTGGCCAAGGCGCAGGGCCGGTCGCATGCCTACCTGAATGGCAAATTGCGCAATGCCGAGGCGGTTGAGGCCATGGGCATGTTGCAGCAGTTGCACCACCGTTGGGCGTTGCTGCAAGCGCGCTATGCCGAACTGCACGCGGCAGCCCAGGGCCTGACGCACCGCATCACGGCCTGGAGCAAGTCTGTGCGTTATGCGCAGCAGGCGCTGTCGTTGGCGGTGGGTGCTTTGCTGGTGATCGATGGCCAGCTATCGGCCGGAGCCATGATTGCTGCCAACGTGCTGATGACCCGCGCCTTGGCTCCGATTGACCAGGTGGTGAGTGCGTGGCGCGGCTTTTTGGGGGCCCGCGCGGCCTTCTTTCGGTTGGAGCAACTGCTGCAAGAGCATCCGCCGTTGCCCAAGATCTCTGCAGCCCCGCGTCTGCAAGGGGATGTTCAGCTGCGCGATGTGCATGCCACTGCGCCGGGGCGGGTGACGCCGATTCTTCAGCAGGTGGACCTGCATGCTCCGCCGGGTTCGCTGACGGTGGTGTTGGGCCCCTCGGGTTCCGGCAAATCCACGCTGGCGCGCGTGCTGGTGGGAGTCTGGCCCGTATCGCAGGGAGAGTTGTTGTTTGATGGCCAGCCCCCCACCGCCTGGAGCCATGAGACCTTGGGCCCTCAGGTAGGTTACCTGCCACAGGATACGGTTTTGTTCGGCGGGACGATTGCCGAGAACATCGCACGTTTTGCAGCGGTGGATTCTGCCAAGGTCATTGCTGCGGCCCAATGCGCGGGCCTGCATGAGATGGTGCTGAGATTCCCCAAAGGCTATGACACGCCGATTGGAGAGGGCGGGCGCTTGCTTTCGGGGGGGCAACGCCAACGCATCGGACTGGCCCGGGCTCTGTACGGTGATCCAGCGCTCTTGGTGCTCGATGAGCCCAACGCCCACCTGGACGACGTGGGCGAAGCGGCCTTGCTCGGGGCCATGCGCCAGCTCAAGGAGCGCGGCAAGACCGTCGTGATGGTGACGCATCGGGCGGGAGTGCTTGCACTTGCAGATCAGGTGCTGGTTCTGCAGGACGGTCAGGTACAGCTGAAAGGCCCGCGTGACGAAGTCCTGGCGCAGCTGCAGGCGGCACGCCAAGCCCCCTCCCCTTCAGCTGCTGGGTCTTTGCCTGCCCCGCAGCCGCTGCCCGCCTGAACGCGCTGTGCGCATTCGATACGAGCGAACATTTTCTGAACATCCGCCCATGGCCCACACTGAACCCTTGAAACAAGCACCTTCGATCTCCTCACTGCCGGGAGCCCGATCGGCGCCCCTGCCTCCCTCGGATACCGGGCGTGCGGCGCGCACTGGGCTGTGGGTGCTGGGCCTGGGCCTGGGGGGATTTTTGCTGTGGGCGGCTGTTGCTCCCCTGGACGAGGGGGTGCCCAGTCAGGGCGTGGTTGCGATCGACACCAAACGCAAAGCGGTGCAGCACCTCAGCGGGGGCATCGTCAAGCAGGTCTTTGTGCGCGAGGGTGACGTGGTGCAGGCGGGGCAACCGTTGATATCTCTGGATGACGCGGTGGCCAAGGCCAACTACGAGGCGGTCCGCCAGCGGTACCTGGGTTTGCGGGCGGTCCAGGGGCGGTTGCTGGCCGAGCAATCGGGTGCTGCCGCCATCGTGTTTCACCCGGACTTGCAGGCTGCGGTGGCAGACCCGCTGATTCAGCAGCAGATGAAGAACCAGGAGCAACTGATCCAATCGCGGCGCGCGGCACTGCGTGCGGACCTGCAGGGCATCGAAGAGAGTATCCAGGGCCAGAACGCCTTGCTGCAGGCCTATGCGGGCATGCTGACCAGCCGACGTGGGCAACTGGCATCGCTCGAAGAGGAGCTGCGCCATACGCGCGAGCTGGTTAAGGAGGGCTACTCCCCCCGCAATCGGCAACTGGAACTCGAACGCATGGTGGCTGATTCCAACCTGGCCATCACGGAGTTGCTGGGCAACACGGCGCGCACGCAGCGCACGGTCGGGGAAATGCGCCAGCGGGCCCTGGCCCGGCAGCAGGAATACCGCAAGGAAGTCGAGACGAACCTCGCAGACATCACGCGGGAGGTGCAGTCAGATGCCGACAAGTTCACCGCGCTGAAGGCCGATCTGGATCGCACCGAAATCCGTGCGCCCGCTACTGGCCAGGTGGTGGGCCTTGCGGTGCAGACCGTGGGGGCGGTGGTCCAGGCGGGGCAGCAGCTGATGGGCATCGTCCCTCCTGATGAGCCTTTGGTGCTGGAGGCCCGTATTGCCCCCCACCTGATCGACAAGGTGCGCCCGGGCCTGCATGCCGATGTGCGTTTCAGCGCGTTTGCCCACTCGCCGCAACTGGTGGTGCAGGGAGAGCTGGCCTCGGTCTCTGGGGATCTGCTGACGGATGCACAAAGCAACCAGACCTATTACCTTGCGCGGGTCAAGGTCACGCCGGATGGTATGAAGACGCTGGGCGCACGCCACTTGCAGCCAGGCATGCCGGCCGAGGTGGTCATCAAGACCGGCGAGCGCACCATGCTGACCTATCTGCTGGGCCCCTTGCTCAAGCGTGTGTCGGGCTCCCTGAAGGAAGAGTGAGCATGCTAGCTTTTTCTTCCTCGCCGTCGAACGCCTTGCGGGCGGTTTCGCTCTCCGTCTTGGCGGTATGCGCAGGACCTGCCTGGTCCATGGACCTCCAGCAGGCATACCAGGCAGCATTGCAGCAGGACGCCACCATTCGAGCCGCCCGTGCGGCCGCCGATGTAGGGGATGAGCGGGTAGAGCAGGCCAAGGCCATGCGCTACCCCAATGTGGCATTCAGCGCAGCTCGCAACCGCAACGACCTGAGCAACACGCAACGCAACGTCCTGGGCCGGTCGGTGACCGTGGATGAAAACTACACCAGCCACAACGCCACCTTGACCCTGCGCCAACCTGTCTACCGCAAGTCACTGTCAGTAGGGCTGGAGCAGGCCCATCAGATGCGCGCTGAAGTGGGCGCGCAGTTGGACCGGGAGCTACAGAGCCTGGGAGTGCGCGTGACCGACGCCTACCTGCAGCTGTTGCTGGCGCAAGACCAGCTGGCCCTGGCGCGTGCGCAGAAGAACACCACCACCACCCAGTTGGACGCCGCGCGCAAGCTGCTGGTGGCGGGCAGTGGCACGCGCACCGACATCGACGAAGCCCAGGCCCGACTGGACATGGCCGTGGCGCAGGAGTTGGAGATACGGCAGCAGCTGGACTACGCGCGCCGCCAGCTGGAGACACTGGTCAACCAGCCAGTGGAGACGCTCAGCCCACTGGATGAGGCCAAGTTCGCAGCCTGGACGCCCGAACAGCGCAGCGTGCAGGACTGGCTGGCCCTGGCAGAAGACAGCAGTCCTGAAATCCGGCAACAGAAAGCGCGGCTGGATGTGGCCCGGCTGGAGATCGAGAAGGCCCGCACCGGGCATCTCCCTACGCTGGATGCCGTGGCCCAATGGACGCGCAGTGGCAGCGAGAACGTCACCACGCCCAGCTCCAGCTATACCAACCGTGTGATTGGCCTGCAGCTGAACATGCCCCTGTTTGCGGGTGGCTATGTCAACTCCACGGTGCGCCAGGCGGTGGCGGAGCAGGTGCAGGCCCGCGAACTGCTGGAGGCGGCGCGCCGGGACCTCAGCCTGCGCATCCACACCGAGTTCCGGGGGGTCAGCGAAGGCCGCCTGCGCATCCTGGCGCTGGAGCAGGCTGCACGGTCCGCCACGCAGTTGGTGGTGTCCAGCCGCCGCTCGTTTGAGGGTGGTGCCAGAACCCTGGTGGACATCCTGAACGCAGAGCAGCAAAAAGAGCTGGCCCTGCGCGACCTGGCCCGGGCGCGTTATACCTACCTGGTGTCTTGTGTGCGCCTCCAGGCCCTGGCCGGCGGGGATCGGGATGGCAGCATTGCTGCTGTGAATGCACTGCTCAAGGCGCCCTGAGTCCACATTGCGGGAGCGGCGAGTAGAAAAAGCCCCCTGCTCTGTGAGGTGCAGGGGGCCAGCGCGTGAATAAGTTCTGTGCAACGTCTGGAGCGCTGTGGCGCCCCGCGCTCAGCGGCTGCTCGGAAAGCTGAACACCGCCCCCTCACGCACGCCAGCCGACGGCCAGCGCTGCGTGATGGTCTTGCGCTTGGTATAGAAACGCACGGCGTCCGGGCCGTAGGCGTGCAGGTCGCCGAACAGGCTGCGCTTCCAGCCGCCGAACGAGTGGTAGGCCACGGGCACGGGCAGGGGCACGTTCACGCCCACCATGCCGACCTGGATGTGGTCGGTGAAGTAGCGGGCGGCCTCGCCGTCGCGGGTGAAGATACAGGTGCCGTTGCCGTATTCGTGGTCGTTGATGAGCTGCATGGCTTCCTGCAGCGTCTTCACGCGCACCACGCCGAGCACGGGGCCAAAGATTTCTTCCTGGTAGATCTTCATGCCGGGCTTGACGTTGTCGAACAGGCAGGCGCCCAGGAAGTAGCCTTCTTCATGACCGGCGACCTTCACCGAGCGACCGTCCACCACCAGCGTGGCGCCCTCGGCCACGCCGCTGTCCACATAGGCCTTCACCTTCTCGAAGTGCGGCTTGGTGACCAGCGGGCCCATGTCGTTGCTGTTGTCGGTGCCGGGGCCGACCTTCATCTTGGCGATCTCGGTCTTCAGGCCCGCGATCACCGCGTCACCCACTGCGTCGCCCACGGCCACCAGCAGCGGGATGGCCATGCAGCGTTCGCCGCACGATCCGTAGGCCGCGCCCATCAGGGCGCTCACGGCGTTGTCCACGTCCGCGTCGGGCATGAGCACGGCGTGGTTCTTGGCGCCGCCCAGGGCCTGCACGCGCTTGCCGTGCTTGCAGCCTTCGGCGTAGATGTACTCGGCAATGGGCGTGGAGCCCACAAAGCTCACCGCCTTGACGCGCGGGTCTTGCAGCAGCGTGTCCACGGCCAGCTTGTCGCCGTTGACCACGTTGAGCACGCCGGGCGGTAAGCCTGCCTCCAGCGCCAGTTGTGCGATGAACAGGGTGCTGCTGGGATCGCGCTCGGACGGCTTGAGCACAAAGGTGTTGCCACAGGCCACGGCCATCGGCCACATCCACAGCGGCACCATGGCCGGGAAGTTAAAGGGCGTGATGCCGGCAGTGACGCCCAGCGCCTGGAATTCGGACCACGAGTCAATCGATGGACCGACATTGCGGCTGTGCTCGCCCTTGAGCAGTTCGGGCGCGTAGCTCGCGTATTCCACGTTCTCGATGCCGCGCTGCAACTCGCCGTGCGCATCGGCCAGCACCTTGCCATGTTCCGCTGTGATCAGGGCGGCGATCTTGTCGGCGTTTTCTTCTAGCAGCACCTTCAGCTTGCTCATCACGCGGGCGCGCTTCAGCGGCGGCGTGTTGCGCCAGGCGGGGAAGGCGGCCTCGGCGGAGGCGATGGCCGCTTCGACCGTGGCCTGGCTGGCCAGCGCCACGCTGGTGGTCGATTGGCCGGTGGCGGGGTTGAACACCGGCTGCGTGCGCTCGGTGTCTGCAACGAGCTTGCCGTCGATCAGGTGGCCGATGGTGGTGGTGACGTTCTTGTCGTGGTTCATGGTGATTTCAAAGAAAAATTGCCGTTTCCGCGCACTGGGTGTGTGCTGATAGCTATAAAAAAGTGAGTAAATACGCTGTCTATGCCACTGCGGGTGCCGCTGCCTGGGCCTTCAGCGTTGGTAGCACGTGGGCCATGGCGCGGTCGATGAATTCCTGCTTTTCGCCCACCGGGGCAAAGTAGTGCAGCACCTCGCGCGCCGCGTCCAGCCCCTTGAGGCGGGCCAGCAGCCACGCCACCAGGTACTGCGACGCCAGGCAACCGCCCGCCGTGGCCACGTTGCCGTGGGCCGCAAACGCGCGGGGCACCACATCGACGCCCGACTCCACCACCCAGGGCTTGCTGGTCAGGTCCGTGCAGGCGGGCGTGCCGCTGAGCAGGCCCAGGCGGCTGAGCAGGAAGGTGCCCGAGCACTGCGCCGCCAGCAACTGGCGTTCAGGGTTCAGCGCACGCAGCTGCTCCATCAGCGCCGGGGTGTTCGCCACCTCACGCGTCTTCATGCCGCTGCCCACCAGCACCGCATCGGCCTGGGCCAACTGGCTCAGGTCTTCGTGCGCGTCGATGGTGAGGCCGTTCATGGACGTGACGCGCGGCGTGGGGCTCGCAATGCGCACCTGCCAGTCTGTGTCGCCCAGCAGCGCGATGCGGCTGAGCATGCCAAACGCCACCAGCGAGTCGAGGTCGTTGAAGGCGTCGAAGGTGAGGATGGAAATGCGCATGGAAGGGCTGACAGGCTGGCGAAGGACGCTCAGGCGGTTTCTTGCAGGGCGTCGCCCAGTGCGCTGATCAGGCGGTCGATTTCGGCCTGGGTGCTGATGAAGGGCGGTGCCAGCTGGATGGTGTCGCCACCGTAGCGCACATAAAAGCCCTTCTTCCAGCAGTTCATCGCAATCTCGTACGGGCGCTTGGCGGGCTCGCCGGGCAGCGCTGCAATGGTGAAGCCTGCCGCCAGGCCAAAGTTGCGGATGTCGGCCACATGCTTGGCGCCCTTGAGGCTGTGCACGGCGTTCTCAAAGTACGGGGCCAGCGCTTTGACGCGGCCGATCATGTCTTCCTTTTGCAGGATGTCGAGCGCCGCAATGCCCGCAGCGCAGGCCACGGGGTGGGCCGAGTAGGTGTAGCCGTGTGGGAATTCGAGCATGTACTCCGGCCCGCCTGCCGCCATGAAGGTGTCGTAGATCTCCTTGGTGGCCACCACGCCGCCCAGCGGCTGCGCGCCGTTGGTGACTTGCTTGGCAAAGTTCAGGATGTCGGGCGTCACGCCAAAGGCCTCGGCACCCGTCCAGGCGCCGCTGCGGCCAAAACCGCTGATCACTTCGTCAAAAATCAGCAAGATGTTGTTTTGTGTGCAGATCTCGCGCAGGCGCTGCAGGTAGCCCACCGGCGGAATCACCACGCCGGCCGAGCCCGAGAAGGGCTCGACGATCACGGCAGCGATGTTGCTGGCGTCGTGCAGCGCAATCACTTCCAGCAGGCGGTCGGCCAGCTCCTTGCCCGTGGGCGGCATGCCCTTGTGGAACGAGCCCGCAGGTGGCTGGGTGTGGGGCAGGTGGTCGGCCTCCACGCCCTGGCCAAACAGCTTGCGGTTGGCCACGATGCCACCCACCGAGATGCCACCAAAGTTCACGCCGTGGTAGCCCTTTTCGCGGCCGATCAGCCGCGTCTTGGTGCCCTGGCCCTTGGCGCGCCAGTAGGCACGCGCCATCTTCAGCGACGTGTCGGCCGACTCGGAGCCCGAGCCGGTGAAGAACACGTAGTCCAGACCGGCTGGGGTCAGCTCCTTCACGCGGTTGGCCAGCTCAAACCCCAGCGGGTGGCCGAACTGGAAGGCGGGTGCGTAGTCGAGCTTCATCGCCTGCTTGCCGATGGCCTCGGCGATCTCGCGGCGGCCATGGCCCAGGCCAGCGCACCACAGGCCTGAGAGGCCGTCAAAAATCTTGCGACCGTCCGCATCGGTGTAATAGGCGCCGCTGCCCTCCACGATCATGCGTGGGTTGGCCTTGAACTGGCGGTTGGCCGTGTACGGCATCCAGTGCGCGTCCAGCCACTCGGCGTCCATGCGGGGGCCTTCGGCACCGGCGGCGGGTTTTTCGATGTTGACGAAGCTCATGGGGTTCTCCAGTGCAAAGGCGGCGACAAAAGGGCGAGAAAAGCAAAGTTGCCCCAGCGGCCTGGGGCTTGACGTAGGGCATTGTTGCGCCGCCTGTTAATCTCTCAAATAATCCAATATCAATGTTTACTTGACGATTTATGCAAGTAAAAGACCCCGCTCCAACCCCCCAAATCTCCGTGCCTGCCGCACCGGGCAAACACCGCGCCGTGCTGGGCCAGCTCAGCGACATGGACTTGCGGCTTCTGCAGGTCTTCAAGAGCGTGGTGGAGTGCGGCGGCATGTCGGCCGCCGAGCTGGAACTGAACATCGGCACCAGCACCGTCAGCCGCCACATCAAGGACCTGGAAGCCCGCCTGGGCCTCACGCTGTGCCGCCGGGGGCGGGCGGGGTTTGCGCTGACGGCCGAGGGGCAGCGGGTGTATGACGAAACCCTGCGCCTGCTGGCCTCGGTGCGCAGCTTTCGCGACAGCGTGGACGACATCCATTCGCGCATGGGCGGGCAGCTGGCCGTGGCGGTGTTCGACAAGACCGCCAGCAACCCGGCCGCCCGCATTGGCGAGGCGATTGCCGCCTTCACCGCCCAGGCGCCCGATGTGCAGTTGCAGCTGCATGTGGGCTCCATCAACGCCATCGAGCGCGGCGTGATCGACGGCAGCTACCAGGTAGGCATCATCCCCGCGCACCGCAGCTCGCAAAGCCTGGCCTACGCCGACCTGTTTGGCGAGACCATGCTGCTGTATTGCGGAGCGGGCCACCCGCTGTTCGGGGCGGCTGCGCCCCCGGCCGACTGGCACGCCGTGCGCGGCTACCAGTTTGCGGGGCTGGGCTACCACTCGCCCAACATGGAGCTGAGCCACCAAGCCCGGCTGCAGCGCGCGGCCACGGGGTTTGACCAGGAGTCCATCGCCACGCTGATCCTGTCGGGCCGCTTTCTCGGGTTCTTGCCCGACCACTACGCCGAAGCCTTTGAGCGCCAGGGCCGCATGCAGGCGGTGAACCCGGCGCTGTTCCACTACCACTGCCAGTTTGTGAGCCTGATGCGCCGCTCGCCCGCGCCCGCCCGCGCGGCCCAGGCGTTTGCGCAATGCCTGGAAGACGCGCACCGCCCCGGTCGCTGACAGGGGCATTGCGGGGCTGCGGCTTGCCAGCGGCCGTGGCGAGGCGGACAATTCGACTTCTTTGCAACATTGTGTGACATCGGGAGCAGCGCCCATGGCCAGTATTTCCTCCATCGGCAGTTCAGGCCTTCAGGCCGCCCAGTTGCGGCTGGACGCGTCGGCCAACAACGTGGCCAACATGAACACCCCCGGTTACCGCCGCGAGGTGGTTGCACAAGAAGAAGTGGCCGAAAGCGCCGGCGTGCGCGCCACCGTGCAGCGCGAACAGGACGCCAAGGGCGTGGCGCTGGAGCAGGAAGCGGTGGAACAGATGTCCGCCACCTACGCTTTCAAGGCCAATCTGCAGACCATCAAAACGCAGGACGAAATGATGGGCTCCTTGCTGGATGTGAAAGCCTGAGCCGAGGCTTGTCCAGCGGTTCTCTTCTCTGCGCACCGCCTCACCCCATCCCCACATGCCCCGCCAGACGGGGCATGGTTGTTTCTGAGGCCAGCCTCAAGGCACTGAAGCGGGCTCAGCCGCCATGGGCCAGCCCCGCGAGGCGCTGGACCAGCCAGCGTTGAAAGGCCAAGCCGGTGGCGGTGCGGCTGCGCAGTGGAATGGTGTGCATGGTGGTGATCCTCGATGACGATGTTCAGGCGCCCTGAGTAGCGGGGTTGTTGCTGGGCGATGGGGTGGCGCTTTGACGTGCAGCGCGACGACCCACCCGGTCCCACGCCTTTTCATGAAAGAAGAAAGCGACCGCCTGCACCGTGGGCTCCAGCAGGCTCAGGGTGAGCGAGGCCCACAGGTTGCCAGTGACGGCATAGGCCACCAGGGCGGCCACGCAGATGTGGATCAGGTAGTAGCTGGCCGTCTTCATCAGCATGGTTTGGTTCTGGCGGGCAACGCGGCGGATGTGGGACATGGCGGGTTCCTTGTTCTTCAGGCTGCGGGGGGTGTGCAGCGATGGAGAAATGGTAGTGATTCGCAATAGCAAAGGCCAATTGATCATCGCTAAAGCGCAGATAGCCGCTATCCAATGACGCTGTGCGAAGCGCCAAGGCGTTTATCCCAAACAGACTGGTTCTGCGTGTGAACTAGTTCACGTTCAAGGGCTGAAAAAAGCCGCTGCCACCAAAGCCCCCGTTGCTATGATGGCCGCTCTTTTCAACCCCCTCTTTTGCTTTGGGAGCACACATGGCCCTCATGGACTTCATCAAGAAACAGTTCATTGACATCATTCAGTGGACCGAGGAGGGGGACGGCACGCTGGCCTGGCGCTACCCCATGGCCGGCATGGAAATCCAGAACGGCGGCACGCTGGTGGTGCGTGAATCGCAGATGGCGATTTTTGTGAACGAAGGCCAGGTGGCCGACGTCTTCGGCCCCGGCACCTACAAGCTCACCACGCAGACGCTGCCGGTGCTCACGTACCTCAAGAACTGGGACAAGCTCTTCGAGTCCCCCTTCAAGAGCGACGTGTACTTCTTCAGCACACGCCAGCAGATCGACCAGAAGTGGGGCACGCCCCAGCCCATCACGATCCGCGACAAGGACTTTGGCGCCGTGCGCCTGCGCGCATTCGGCAACTACGCCTTCCGCATTGCCGACCCCAAGCTGTTCCACACCGAGATCTCGGGCACGCGCGAGTCTTACCCCGTGGCGGACCTGGAAGGCCAGCTGCGCGGCATGGTGCTGCAGAACATCAGCAACGCCATTGCGGGCAGCGGCCTGCCGTTCCTGGACCTGGCGGCCAACCAGGTCATGTTTGCCGATGCGCTGACCAAGGAACTCGCGCCCATCTTTGCCAAGCTGGGCATCCTGATCGAGTCCCTCACGGTGCAGAACGTCTCGCTGCCCGAAGAGCTGCAGAAGATCCTTGACCAGAAGATCGGCATGGGCATGGTCGGCAACGACATGGCCAAGTTCATGCAGTACCAGACGGCCCAGGCCATCCCCAAGTTTGCCGAAGCCAGCGGTGGTGGCGGCGGCATTGCGGGCGATGCCATGGGCCTGGGCGCGGGCGTGGCGCTGGGCCAGGTGCTGGCGCAGAACCTGCAGCAAGGCCTGCAGGCCCCGGCGGCTCCCGCAGCGCAGGCTGCAGCCGCCCCGGTGGGTGTGAAGCCCGAAGAAGTGATGGCCACGCTCGAAAAGCTGGGCGACCTCAAGTCCAAGGGCATCCTCACGCAGGAAGAATTCGACACCAAGAAGGCCGAGCTGCTCAAGAAGCTGGTCTGACTAAGGCGTCACACACCTCGTGATTCAATTGCTATCATAAATATAGCTGTCTTCGCAGGAGGGACGCGCGCAAGGGGCCTGAAAAGCCCCAAAGCCGCGTGATGCGGCGCAGGCAGGACACTCCACACGATGGCCACCGACCCCACCCAGCGCTATTACCGCGCGCCCTGCCCTGGCTGCGGCGCGCCGGTGGAGTTCAAGAGCGCGCAGTCCACGCACGCCGTGTGTGGCTACTGCCAGAGCACCGTGGTGCGCAGCGGCGAGGTGCTCACGCGCCTGGGCAAGATGGCCGAGCTGTTCGACGACCACAGCCCGCTGCAGCTCATGGCCAGCGGGCGCATCCAGCTTGATGGCAAAGAGGAGCCCTTCACCCTCATCGGCCGCCTGCAGTACAAGGGTGATGCGGGTACGTGGACCGAGTGGGCCGCCTTCCTGAACGATGGCACGCTGGCCACGTTGGGCGAGGACAACGGCGCCTATGTCTTCACCCGGACCATCGACCCGGGCCGTGAGATGCCCGCGCCCGAGCGCTTCCGCATCGGCACCACCACGGCCATCAACGGCAAACCCTACAGCGTGGCCTACACCGGCCAGGCGCAGCTGATTTCGGCCCAGGGCGAGTTGCCCAAGTTGCCGCCGCTGGGCCAGCCGTTCGGCATGGTCGAGCTGAGGAGTGCCGATGGCGAGGTGGTCAGCATCGACTACGGCCATACCCCGCCCAACGTCGAGCGCGGCAAGTCCGTGCTGCTCGAAGACCTGCAGCTCAAAGGCCTGAAAGACGAATCCGCGAAGGACGAAAAAGGCCGCCAGTTCAACTGCCCGCACTGCGGTGCGCCGGTGCAGGTGCAGCTGTCCACCTCCAAGAGCATCACCTGCGGCTCGTGCGCCAGCATCATCAGCCTCGATAGCGGCGTGGGCGGCGAGCTGCGCTCGGCCGAGCAGGACGAACCCGTGCAGCCCCTGATCCCGCTGGGCAGCAAGGGCCAGTTGCAGGGCGTGCACTGGCAGGTGGTGGGCTTTCAGCACCGCATGGGGGTGGAGCCCGGCGATGACGAGCACTTTGGCTGGAGCGAGTACCTGCTCTACAACCAGAAGCGCGGTTTTGCGTTTCTCGTCGATTCGGAAGAAGGCTGGAGCATGGTGCGCCCCACCACGGGTGCACCGCAGATGGCGTCCACGGGCCGCTCGGCCACCTACATGGGCACCAAGTACGACCTCAAGTACACCTACGAGGCCGAGACAACCTATGTGCTGGGCGAGTTCTACTGGCAGGTCACGCGCGGGCAGAAGACGACCAACCGCGACTTTGCCAGCAGCAAGGGCCTGCTGTCGATGGAGCAAAGCCCGAACGAGATCACCTGGTCTGCGGGCGACAAGCTGTCCAGCGACACGGTGGCCAAGGCCTTCAAGCTCGAAGACAAGAAGGACGTGCTGCAGCGCGACGACCCGGGGCCTTTTGTGGCCAAGTCCGGCCTGGGCTGCGGCACCATCATCCTGCTTGCGATCGTCATCCTCATCCTGCTGTTGCTGCTCAGCCGGTGCAGCCGCTGCGACCCCCGGGTAGAAAATTGCTCCTCATCCAGCTACCGCAGCTCGGGGGGCTCGTATGGCGGGTACTCGTCCGGCGGCAGCCACAAGTAGCAACAAGCAAATAAGCAAGCAAGTCGCAGGCGCACCGCCCGGCCCCGTCCCTTTTTTAATAGACAGACAACCCTTCCAAGGAGATCACACCATGATGGGATTCGAATGGCTCAAACCCGCAGCGTT
This sequence comes from Acidovorax sp. NB1, assembly GCF_005405905.1. Lineage (GTDB taxonomy): Bacteria > Pseudomonadota > Gammaproteobacteria > Burkholderiales > Burkholderiaceae_C > Acidovorax. The sequence continues at coordinate 314,146 of NZ_BJHU01000057.1, read as the reverse complement.
TCTCGGGTCCATCCTCTACGCCGTCATTGGCGTCATCATCTTCTGGCTGTGTTTTGTCATCGTGGACAAGATCACGCCCTACGACCTGTGGCGTGAGATTGTTGAAAAACAAAACCAGGCCCTGGGCTTGGTGGTGGCCGCGATGTGCCTGGGCATCAGCATCATCGTGGCGGCAGCGATCCACTGACCCCCTGCCCGCAGCCTGATGCCGCGCCTGCCACAGGCGCGCGCTGGTGACCGCCTTGGAACCTGACTTGACCCCTTCTGCCTCCCCGCCCGAGGCCCCGGCCGCTCCGACCGGTCCCCGCCCCATCGAAATCGCCCTGCTCATCAGCGTCTTTGTCGTGGCCGCATGCGGGCTGCTGTACGAGCTGGCGGCAGGGGCGCTGGCGTCCTATGTGCTGGGCGACTCGGTGCTGCAGTTCAGCACCATCATCGGCACTTACCTGTTTGCCATGGGCGTGGGCTCGTGGCTGTCGCGGTACTTTGAGCGGCAGCTGCCTGCGCACTTCCTGCGCATCGAACTGCTGGTCGCGCTGATTGGCGGCGCGCTGCCGGCCACACTTTTTTTGGCCAACGCCTACACGCCTGGCGCGTTCCGGTTTCTGCTGTACGGCATGGTGCTGATGGTGGGCACGCTGGTGGGGCTGGAGATCCCGCTGGTCATGCGTATCCTGAAGCGCAACGTGGCGCTCAAGGACCTGGTTTCGCAGGTGCTCACGTTCGACTACCTGGGCGCGCTGGCGGTGTCGATGGCGTTCCCGCTGCTCCTGGTGCCACAACTGGGGCTGATCCGCACCGGGCTGCTGTTCGGGGTGATGAATGCGGCCGTGGCGCTGTGGGCGGTGTGGCTGTTCCGGCATGAGCTGCGGCGGCTCAAGGCACACCTGGTGGCCTGCGTGATGGTGCTGGGCATCTTGCTGGCCGGGCTGGCGGGGGCCGAGCACATCACGAGTTTTGCCGAGGACAAGTTCTACCAGGACCGCATCGTGTTCAGCACGGCATCGCCCTACCAGCGCATTGTGGTCACCCAGGGGCGCTCGGGGCACCGGCTCTACCTCAACGGCAACCTGCAGTTCTCCGAGAGCGACGAGTACCGCTACCACGAGGCCCTGGTGCACCCCGCCATGGCCGCCCACGGCGCCGCCAAGCGCGTGGCCGTGCTGGGCGGCGGCGACGGCATGGCGGTGCGCGAGATCCTCAAGTACCCCTCGGTCGAGTCCGTGACGCTGGTGGAACTGGACCCGGCGATGACAAAAATCTTCAGCGAGAACCCGCGTCTGGCGCAGCTCAACGGCCATGCGCTGCAAAACCCGAAGGTGAAGATCGTCAACACCGATGCGTTTGGCTGGTTGCAGCAGGGCGCGCCGGACGAGCTGTTCGATGTGATCGTGGTGGACTTTCCAGACCCCACCAACTTCTCGATTGGCAAGCTCTACACCAACAGCTTCTATGCGCTGCTGGACAAGCGCCTGGCCGCCAGTGGCTATGCGGTGGTGCAGACCACCTCGCCCCTGGTGGCGCGCAAAAGCTACTGGACGGTGGTCCAGACCATCGAATCCGTGGGCCTCTCGACAGCGCCGTACCACGCGCATGTGCCCAGCTTTGGCGAGTGGGGTTTCATCATCGCCAGCCGCCGACCCTGGCGCGTGCCCGAGGCGCTGCCGGAGGGCCTGCGGTTCATGGGCGCCGACACGCTGCCGCTGCTGTTCGACTTTCCGCTCGACATGGCGCGTGTGCCGGGCGAGGTGAACCGCCTGTCCAACCAGGCGCTGGTGCACACCTATGAGCGCGAGTGGGGCAAGGTCGTGGCGCACTGAACGGCTGGCACCTGCTTGCGTGCCCTGTGTGGGCGGGCGCAGGTTCTGAGGGAATTGGAGGATTTGTCCCGCCCCTGGTGGCCTCACAATCCCGGACAAACACCGCGCGATGACCTGATTGCCGCAGGCGAACCCCATGCTGGACTCCTTTTTTCTCTCCAACGCCCCGGCCTACCCCCTGCTGTGGGCGAAGCACGACCCCTGGCTCGTGGCCCTGTCGGTGCTGATGGCGGTGCTGGCCTCGGTGCTGGCACTGCAGATGGCGGCACTGGCCCGGCGGGCGGACACTGGCTTCATGCGCCAGATGGCCCGGGGCTCGGGCGCACTGGCGCTGGGCGGGGGCATCTGGGCCATGCACTTCATCGGCATGCTGGCCTTTGCCGTGTGCGCGCGCGGGCAATTTGATGCGGCCACCACGGTGGTGTCCATGCTGCCCAGCGTGCTCGCCTCGTGGATTGCGCTGGGGCTCCTGATGCGCCGCACGGTCGGCCGCATGGCCCTGGTGGTGGGCGGGGTGCTGGTGGGTGCGGGCATTGGCGCCATGCACTACATCGGCATGGCCGCCTCGCAGTGGGCCACGGTAATGCGCTACGACCCCTGGGGGTTTGTGGCCTCGGTGCTGGTGGCGGTGCTGCTGGCCATCGTGGCGCTGTGGGTGCGCTTCGGGCTGGAGCGTGTGGTGCAGTGGCGCCCCTTGTACCTGAACAGCGCGGCCGGGGCGGTGATGGGCCTGGCGATTGCGGGCATGCACTACACGGGCATGGCGGCGCTGCGGTTCACCGACGCACCCGATGAACTGGTGCTGCTAGCCGCTGCCGAAAGCACCTCGCTCGCTGTGGCCGTGGCGGTGGTGGCTGTGGTCATCGGCCTGCTGGTGGTGGCCATCAATGCGGGCCTGCGCTACCGGCAGATGTTCATGAAGGTGCGCCAGAGCGAGTCGCGGCTGCGTGCGATTGCCGAAACCACGGTGGACGGCATCGTGATGATCGACGCCCAGGGCGTGGTGCAGTCGTTCAACGCGGCGGCCGAGCACATCCTGGGCTGGCCCGCTGCCGAGGTGCTGGGACAGAACGTGTCCATGCTCATGCCCGAGCCCGACCGGTCCCTGCACGACGGCTACCTGCAGCGCTACTTGGGCGGGCAAGGCGGCGGCGTGGTAGGCGGCAGCAGCCGCGAGGTGCGGGCGGTACGGCGCGATGGCAGCACCGTGCCCATCCGCATTTCGGTGGGGCGTGTGCAGCTCGATGGCGACCCGCTGTTTGTGGGCTTCATCGGCGACCTGAGCCAGCGCCACGCCATGGAGCAGGAGCTGCGCGACAGCGAGCAGCGCCTGCGCTCGCTGATGGACAACATTCCGGGCGTGAGTTTTCGCTGCCGCTACGACGCGGACTGGACCATGCTCTTCATCAGCGACGCTGTGACGGCGCTCACAGGCTGGGCACCGGAGGACTTTCTGGAAGGCCGCGTCAACTTCACGCAGCTCACGGTGCCCGACGAGGTGCCGCGTCTGTGGAACGAGGTGTCGGCCGCCATCGCGCTGCGCCGCCCCTACCACGTGGAGTTTGGCCTGGTGGACCGCCAGGGTCGCATGCGCTGGGTGTCCGAAAGCGGCCGCCCCGTGGTAGGCGCGGGTGGCGAGGTGCAGTGGATCGACGGCGTGATCATGGACATGACCGGCTTCAAGGAGCGCAATGCCGAGTTCGAGAGCACCGTGCGCGCTATCGACCGCGCACTGGCCGTGGCCGAGTTCGACCTGCAGGGCCATGTGATCACCGCCAACGCCAACTTCCGCGAGCTGATGGACTACCGGCTCGACGAGATCGTGGGCCAGCACCACCGCATGTTCTGCGAGCCCGCCTACGCCCAGAGCGCGGCCTACGCCGAGTTCTGGCAGCAGCTGCGCGAAGGCCGGTTGGACGGCGGTGAATACCTGCGCCTGGGCCGGGACGGGCGGCGCATTTGGATCCAGGCCACCTACAACCCCATCTTCGACGCCCAGGGCAGGCCCTTCAAGGTCGTCAAATTTGCCACCGACCTCACCCAGCGCCGAGCGATGGAGCATGAGCTGCGCGCCGCCAAGGACCGCGCCGAGCAGGCCGCCGCCGCGCGCAGCACCTTCCTGGCCAACATGAGCCACGAAATCCGCACGCCCATGAACGCCATCATCGGCTTCACCGAGGCCCTGCTCGACACCCCCATGGACGCCCAGCAGCGCCGCCACCTGGGCACGGTGCAGCACTCGGCGCGCTCCATGCTGCGGCTGCTCAACGACATCCTGGACACGGCCAAGCTCGAAAAAGGCGCGGTAGAGCTGGAGATCGCCGACTTCTCCCTGCCCGAGGTGTGCGACCAGATCCTGGCCTCGCTGCGCATCCACGCCGCCAAGAAGCGGCTGGAGCTGCAGTGCCTCACCACCGAGCAGGTGCCGCCCTACCTGCGCGGCGACGCGCTGCGGCTGCAGCAGGTGCTGCTCAACCTGCTGGGCAATGCGCTCAAGTTCACCCAGCGCGGCCATGTGCTGCTGCGGCTCGACTACCGGGACGGCACCCTGGTGGTGGAGGTGGAAGACACCGGCATCGGCATCGCGGCCCAGCACCTGGACCGCATCTTCGACCCCTTCGCGCAGGCCGATGCCTCCACCACCCGGCAGTTTGGCGGCACCGGCCTGGGCACCACCATCTCGCGCCAGCTGGTCGAGCTGATGGGCGGCAGCATCAGCGTGCGCAGCACCCTGGGTGTGGGCACCACCTTCACCGTGTGCCTGCCGCTGCCCCTGGGCCAGGCCACCGAGGCCGTGGCCACCACCAGCCATGCGGTGCAGCTGCCCCCGCTGCGCATCCTGGCGGTGGATGACGTGCCCGCCAACATCGAGCTGCTGCAGATCCACCTGGACAAGGGCCGCCACCAGACCACCGTGGCCCGCGACGGCGAAGAGGCCGTGGCGGCTTTCCAGTCAGGCCGCTTTGACTTGGTGCTGATGGACCTGCAGATGCCCGGCATGGACGGCCTGGAGGCCACGCGCCGCATGCGTGCGTTTGAACAGGAGCAGCGCCGCAAACCCGTGCCCGTGATCGCGCTGTCGGCCAGCGTGCTGGAGCAGGACCGGCGCAACGCACGCGCTGCGGGCATGGACGGATTTGCGAGCAAACCCCTGGAGCCCGCCCGCCTGTTCCGCGAGATCGCCCGCGTGCTCAAGCTGCAGCCCGATCCCGCCACATCGGGCTGGGGCGCGCTGACGGCGGCGTCCTCGCTGGCCAGCCTGGCCCCCGTGCCATCGCCCACGGCGCAGGCGCACACCGCCATCGACTGGGAGCGCGGCACTCGCCTGTGGGGCCAGCGCGCGCTGCTGCGCGACGCCATCGCCCGGTTTGTGGGCGACTACGAGGCCACCCCTGCCACCCTGCAGGCCCTGGTGGCCCGGCACGACATGGATGGCGCCCGCGCCCTGGCCCACCGCCTGCGCGGGGCGGCGGGCAACCTGGCGCTGGCGCCCATGCAGACGCTGGCCCAGCGCATCGAAGAAGCGGCCCACACGCTGGACCGCACCGCCCTGGGCTCGCTGGTGCCCGCGCTGCCCGCCGCCCTGTTGGCCGTGCAGCAGGCCCTGGCCCAGGAGCTGGACGCCGCCACGGCATCCGCCCCCGGCGTGGGCCAGCACATGCCCCTGGCACCTGCGCAGCGCGCCCAGGCCGATGCGGCCGCCCAGGCGCTGCAGCAGGCCCTGGCCCGTTCCGAACTGGCCCAGCCGCCGCTGGACGAACTGGCGCAGCTGCTGCCCGCCGATGCCATGGAGCGGCTGCAGGAGGCCATCGACACCTTTGACTTCGACCAGGCGCTGGCGCAGCTGCAGCAGCTGCGCACGCACTGGATCGATGCGCCCACGGAGAACCCCGTATGAACCCCACCCCCGACCTGCGGCCCCGCCTGCTCCTGGTGGACGACGAACCCACCAACCTGCAGGTGCTGCGCCACGTCCTGCAGGCCGACTACCGCCTGCTGTTTGCCACCGATGGCGAACGCGCGCTGCAGGTGGCGCGCGAGCAGCGGCCCGACCTGGTGCTGCTCGACATCATGATGCCGAACATGGACGGCTATGCCGTGTGCCGCACGCTCAAGGCCGATGCCGCCACCGCCGCCATCCCGGTGATCTTCATCACCGCCCTCACCGACAGCCAGGACGAAACCGCCGGGTTCGATGCGGGTGCGGTGGACTACATCACCAAACCCGTGAGCCCGCCCGTGGTGCGCGCGCGCGTGCGCACCCACCTGTCGCTGGTGCGGCTGGACGAGCTGCGCGAGACCCGCCTGCAGATCGTGCAGCGCCTGGGCCGCGCGGCCGAATACAAAGACAACGAAACCGGCATGCACGTGATCCGCATGAGCTACTTCGCGCAGCTGCTGGCGCTGGCCGCAGGCTGCAGCCCGGCCTGGGCCGAAGACCTGCTCAACGCCGCGCCCATGCACGATGTGGGCAAGATCGGCATCCCCGACGCCGTGCTGCGCAAGCCCGGCCCGCTGGATGCCGACGAGTGGGCCACCATGCGCCGCCACCCCGAGATCGGCGCCGAGATCATTGGCGAACACCCGGCCGGGGTGCTGCAGCTGGCGCGCGAGATTGCGCTGGCCCACCACGAAAAGTGGGACGGCAGCGGCTACCCCCGGGGCCTTGCGGGCGAGGCCATCCCGCTGTCGGCGCGCATCGTGGCCATTGCCGACGTGTTTGACGCCCTCACCACCCGCCGCCCCTACAAGGAGCCCTGGCCCGTGCAGGCGGCGCTGGACCACATCGCCGCCCAGGCGGGCCAGCATTTCGACCCCGCCCTGGTGTTGCTGTTCGCCCCGCTGCTGCCCCAGCTGCTGGAAGTGCGTGCGCGCTGGGCCGATTGAATGATTGAGACCCTGCGAGGCCCCACCCCATGACCGCATGGACCCTGCAGCGCCGCCAGTTTGTGGCGGGCGCTGCCGCCCTGGCCACGGCCGCCCTGGGCGGGTGTGAGCGCGCCGCAGCGCCTTTGCTGGGCGGCTTCACCGGCATCGACATCACACGCGGCCACCAGCTGCGCGACCTGCTGAAAACCGGCAACCTGCCCGCACCCGCCGTGGTGCGGCGCGCGCAGGTGATCATTGCGGGCGGTGGTGTGGCCGGGCTGGCAGCAGCACGTGCGCTGCGGCTGGCGGGCGTGCACGACTTTGCGCTGCTGGAGCTGGAAGACGCCCCCGGCGGCAACAGCCGGGGCACGGTGGTGGGCGGCCTGCCCTGCCCGCAGGGCGCGCACTACCTGCCCGTGCCCGGCGACGACGCGCGCGAGGTGCAGGCCCTGCTCGAAGAACTGGGCGTGCGCCGCCGCGTGGCCGGGCGCTGGCAGTACGACGAACGCCACCTGTGCCACAGCCCGCAGGAGCGTTTGTTCTTTGACGGCGAATGGCAGGAGGGCCTGCTGCCCGTGCACGGCGTGGGCGAGGCCACGCTGGCGCAGTACCGCCGCTTTGCGCGCGCCGTGGACGCCGAGGCCCGCGCCGCCCGGTTTGCCATGCCTGCGCTCAAGCTCTGGAGCCAAAAACAGCCGCTTGCGCTCGCCCATCAAGCGCTGGATGCTATTACTTTTGATAAGTGGCTGGCAGCGCAGGGGCTCGATGATGTGCACCTGCGCTGGTACCTCGACTACTGCTGCCGCGATGACTATGGTGCGGGCGCCCACCGCGTGTCGGCCTGGGCGGGCATCCACTACTTTGCCAGCCGCCATGGTTTCCATGCCCCCGGCGAGGCCCCGGACGAAGCCCGCGAAAGCGTGCTCACCTGGCCCGAAGGCAACGGCTGGATCACCCAGCGCCTGGCCGAGCCGCTGCGTGCACAGGGCCAGCTGCGCACCGCCACCAGCGTGCTGCGCATCACCGAAGGCCGCCACGGAGTGGAGGTGGACGCCCTCAACCACAGCACCGGCAACGTGGAGCGCTGGGTGGCGCCGCAGTGCATCGTGGCGCTGCCCGTGCTGCTGGCGGCGCGCGTGGTGCAGCAGCCGCCCGCCTTCCTCACGGGCGCGGCGCAGCGCCTGCAGTGGGCGCCCTGGCTGGTGACCAACATCCACATCGGCAGCCCGCTGGCCGACCACCCCGGCGCCGCGCCCGCGTGGGACAACGTGCTCTATGCCGACCCCTCGGCCGGAGGCCTGGGCTACGTCAACGCAGGCCACCAGCGCCTGGACACCCGCGCCACGCTCGCGGGCCCTACCGTGCTCACCTACTACCAGGCGCTGGGCGACCTGGCCGACGGCCGCCAGCAGCTGGCCACCCAGCCCTGGCAGCACTGGGCCGATGCCGCGCTGGCCGCACTCTCTGTGCCCCACCCCGACCTGCGCGAACGCGCCACACGCGTGGACATCACCCGCTACGGCCACGCCATGGCCATCCCCACACCCGGGGTGCTGGAATATTTGAGCCAAATTGGCCTTCTCCGCGCATCCAGTAAGCGCAAGCAGCTATCAAATGCAGAGCAATCGGCGTGGATCCCCACCCCCCGCACCGCGCGGCTGGCATTTGCGCACAGCGACTGGTCGGGCTATTCGGTGTTTGAAGAAGCCTTCACGCGCGGGCACGGCGCGGGCCTGGTGGCCGCAGGCTGACCCCCGATGGCAGGGATGGCAGGGATGGCAGGCCCCGAAGTGCACATCGACGTGGCGCAGCAGCGGCTGCACCTGGTGGTGCGCGGGGCCACAGAGCGCAGCTACACCATCTCCACCGCGCTGAACGGCGTGGGCGAACGCAACGGCAGCGGCTGCACTCCACGCGGCCAGCACCGCGTGCGCGCCAAGGTGGGCGCAGGCTGCGCGCCTGGCACGGTGTTTGTGGGGCGCCGCGCCACGGGCGAGGTGTATTCGCCCGCACTTGCTGCCGCCCACCCCGGGCGTGACTGGATCCTCACCCGCATCCTGTGGCTCACCGGCTGCGAGCCGGGCGTGAACCGGGGCGGCGCGGTGGACACGCTGCGCCGCTACATCTACCTCCACGGCTGCCCCGATGACTGCGCGATGGGCGTGCCGCTGTCGCACGGCTGCGTGCGCATGACCCATGCCGATGTGATCGACCTGTTTGACCGGGTGGTGGTGGGCACGCGGGTGACCATCCATGGCGCCTGGAATCCTTGGCTCCCGACGGACCCGCCGCCATGACAACGCCTCCATCGCCCTCATCGCCTTCGCTCGACCGCCGCTTTCTCGTCTTCCTGGGCCCGCTGGTGCTCAGCAACATCCTGCAGGCACTCACCGGCACGGTGAACCACATCTACGTGGGGCGGCTGCTGGGCGCGGGCCCGCTCGCGGCCGTGGCCTCGTTCATGCCGCTGTTCCTGCTGCTCAGCGCCTTCATCTTCGGGCTGGGCACGGGGGCGTCCATCCTGGTGGGCCAGGCCTTTGGCGCGCGCAACCCTGCGCGCCTGCATGCGGTGGCGGGCACCACGCTGTGCGCCGGGGTGCTGCTGGGCCTGGTGCTGGCTGCCGTGGGTCTGGTGGCCGTGCAGCCCCTGATGTTGCTGCTGGGCACGCCAGCCGATGTGTTGCACCAGGCGGTGGCCTATGCGCGGGGGATGGTGCTGCTGTTCCCCGTGCTGTTCACCTCCATGCTCACGGCCGCGCTGCTGCGCGGCACGGGCGACACCGTCACACCCCTGCGTGCGCTGGTGGTGTCGCTGGCGGTCACGCTGGTGTGTGCGCCGCTGTTCATCCGGGGCGTGCCTGCCCTGGGGCTCCCTGCGCTGGGCATTCTGGGCGGTGTGGCCGCGCTGCTGCTGGCCACGCTGTGCTCGCTGGGCTACACGGCCTGGCACCTGCGGCGCTGCGCCCATGTGCTGGCCCCCACGCGGGCGCTGGCCGCGCAGCTGCGGATCGATGCAGCCTTGCTGCGCACCCTGGTGCGGCTGGGCGTGCCCACGGGGCTGTTCTTCATCACCGGATCGCTGGCCGACCTGGGCCTGCTCAGCCTGGTCAATGCCCATGGCGCGGCGGCCACGGCGGCCTGGGGCACAGCCAGCCAGGTCATGTCGTACGTGTTGTTCCCGGCGATGGCCGTGGCCATGGCGTCGTCGGTGTTTGCGGCCCAGGCCATTGGCGCGGGGCAGGGCCAGCAGCTGGCGGCCGTCACGCGCACCGGCATGCGCATGAACCTGTGGCTCACCGGCGGCCTGGCCGTGCTGATGTTTGCCGCAGCGCCCTGGGTGGTGGGCCTGTTTGTGGCCGATGCGCGGGTGATCGACATCGCGGGGCAGGTGCTGCGCATCACCGTGTGGGGCGCGGTGTTCTTCGGGCTGGCCAGCGTGTACTCGGGCGTGATGCGCGCCAGCGGCACGGTGCTGGTGCCCACGCTCATCTCGCTGGGCTGCCTGGCCTGCCTCATCGTGCCGCTGGGCTGGATGCTGGGCCGCCAGTGGGGCCTGGTCGCTACCTGGGCGGCGTACCCCGCCACTTACCTGTGCGCGATGGTGCTGCAGGGGCTGTACTTCCATGGCGTGTGGCGGCGCCAGGCGGTGCAGCGTCTGATCTGATCGAAAAAGGGCTCCTGCGCCTGATGGGTAAGCCTGAATAGCTATAAAAATAATAGCTTTCCCGGAGCCCTGCCCGCCAAGCCAGCGGCATGGCCGTCACAGCGCCGTCACGCGCTCGCGGCATCGTGGCCGCTTTACTTTTTTGCCCTTGCCACCATGTCCCGATTTTCTGCCCTGGCCGCTTGCGCCGCGCTGGCCTGCGCCGCCGCTTCTTCCCCTGCCATCGCCCAGCAGGCCTACCCCGCCACCCTGGCCGGCCACGCCGTGCTACCCGCCCTCACTGTGATTTCCGCGCCCAAGGACGCGCCACAAGACCTGCAGGTGGCGGGCAAGTTCACCACCCCGCGCCGCGTGGACGCCGTGGGCAGCGTGATGGGTCGGTCGGGCGGCCGCGACACCGGCGTGTCACTGCCTTTCCAGGGCCAACCCATCCAGGGCCACTCGGGCATCAAGCGCATGGCCGACGGCTCGTTCTGGATCCTCACCGACAACGGCGCGGGCTCCAAGGCCAACTCGCCCGACTTCATGCTGCACCTGAGCCACTACACCGTGGACTTCAAGTCGGGCCAGTTCAACCGCCTCAAGACCCTCTTCCTGCACGACCCCGACAAGAAGATCCCCTTCCGCATCACCCACGAAGGCACGGCCACGCGCTACCTGACCGGCGCCGACTTCGACCCCGAGAGCTTCCAGTTCGCCGGTGGCGCGCTGTGGATCGGTGACGAGTTTGGCCCCTTCCTCATCAAGGCCGACCTGAACGGCAAGGTGCTGGGCGTGTTCGAGACGCAGGTGGACGGCAAGGTCGTGCGCTCGCCCGATGCGCCCGGAGTGTTGATGCCCGGCGCCCCCGACGCCAAGCCCACGCCGTTTGAAGTCAAGCGCTCCAAGGGCTACGAAGGCATGGCCTCCAGCAAAGACGGCAGCAAGCTCTATGCGCTGCTCGAAGGCGCGCTGTGGAACGACAACGCCAAGGCGTACGAAAACCTGGGCGGCAAGCAGTACCTGCGCGTGCTCGAATTTGATGTGAAGACGGAGCAATGGACCGGCCGCCACTGGAAGTACGTGCTGGAGGCCAACCACCACGCCATTGGCGACTTCAACATGATCGACGGCACGACAGGTTTGATCATCGAGCGCGACAACGGCGAAGGCACGGCCGACAAGGCCTGCCCCGAGGGCCAGAAGCGCACGGACTGCTTCCACGACCTCGCCAAGTTCAAGCGTGTCTACAAGGTCGAGATGAGCGACGCCAACGTGGGCGGCGAGATCCGCAAGGTGGGCTTCATCGACCTCATGAACATCCAGGACCCCAAGCGCCTGGCCAAAAAGCCGCTGAACAACGGCGTGCTCACCTTCCCGTTCTTCACCATTGAAAACGTGGACATCGTGGACGGCACACACATCGTGGTGGGCAACGACAACAACCTGCCTTTCAGCAGCAGCCGCGACCCGAACAAGGCGGATGACAACGAGCTGGTGCTGCTCGAAGTGGGCGAGTTGCTGCGCGCAAGGTAAGAGGCCCCCCCCCTGAGACGCTTCGCGTCTTCCCCCCGCTCTCGCGCTGCGCGCGGGCAGGGGGACGCAGCCCTCGCTGCGGGGCGGCCCTTGCTCGGCTGCCCCGGGCTGGGTCGTGCCAGTTTTGGGCGCTGCGGGCAGGTGCGAGGCCTCGTTAAGACCGGTGTGTGGGGGCTCCAACCCTTGGGACACCTTTGAATGCTGCGGGTGGCAAAATTCCCGGTTCCCGTTCCAACGTACCCGGAAGCCGCGCCACCATGTTCACAGGCATCGTCCAAGCCACGGCAGGCATTGCCGCCATTCACGACCGCGCAGGGCTGCGCACGTTCACACTCGATTTCCCCGAGGGCTTCTGCCAGGACCTGGCCATTGGCGCCAGCGTGGCCACCGATGGCGTGTGCCTCACGGTCACCGAGATCCTGTCGCCCACGCAGGCCAACTTCGACGTGATGCTGCAGAGCCTGAACATCACCACGCTGGGCAGCTACGCGCAGGGCGACCGCGTGAACGTGGAGCGCGCGGCCAAGGACGGCGCCGAGATCGGCGGCCACCCGTTGTCGGGCCATGTGGACTTCACCGGCACGCTCATCGAACGCCGCGAGTTCGACAACAACCTGGTCTGGCGCGTGGCCGTGCCCGAGGCGTTTCGCCGCTACATCTTTGCCAAGGGCTACATCGCCATCCACGGCGCCAGCCTCACGGTGGCCGAGGTGAACCGGCAAGAGGGCTGGTTCGAGATCTGGATGATCCCCGAGACCCGCCGCGCCACCGTGTTTGAAAACAAAAAAGTGGGCGACCGCCTGAACATCGAGATCGAGCGCAGCACCCAGGTGGTGGTGGACACCGTGCGCGAGGCCGTGCAGGAGAGCCTGGGCCGCCTGCAGCCCGTGCTGGAGGCGCTGCTGAAGGAAAAGGGCCTGTCACTCGACGACTTTGTGCAGGCCCCTGTGCTGCCGCACTGACCCAGCGAAGCTCTCCCATGTCCGTGGTGGTGCGCCCGCTGGCGCTGAGCGATCTGGCCGACTTGCTGGCCGTGCAACTGGCTTGTTATGGCGAAGGGTTTGTAGAAAGTGGCGAGGTGTTTGCCCGCCGCCTGGCCAGCCCCGCCAATTGTTCGCTGGTGCTGGAGCAGGGCGGCACGGTGTGCGCCTACCTGGCGGCCTACCGCAGCGTGCGTGGCAAGGTCACCCCGCTGCATGGCGACTTTGAAGCCACATCTGCAGCCGACACCCTGTACCTGCACGACATGGCCGTGTTGCCCACCCGCGCGGGCCAGGGACTGGCGCAGGCGCTGCTCACGCCGCTGTGGGCGCGTGCTCAGCAAGAAGGCTTGCGCCACACGGCGCTGGTGTCGGTGCAGGGCTCGCAGGGCTACTGGGCGCGCCACGGCTACGTGCAGCAGGTGCTGCAGGACGCTGCGCAGCGCCAGCGCCTGGCCACCTATGGCGAGGGCGCGTGTTACATGGTGCGCAGCCTGGCGGCAGCGCTGTAGCCGTCACCCCGCGCTGATGCCTTCGGCCTGCGCGCCCTCGTCCAACACCCAGTCGCGAAAGCGCCGCAGCGCAGGGTCGATCAGGGCCTCGGGACGGTAGACCAGGCGGTAGCCCAGTGGCGCTGCCACCCGTGGGGCCTGCAGGCCGACCAGAGCGCGGGTGGCCAGGGCCCGTGCCACCTTGGTGCGTGTCACGAGTGCAAAGCCCTGCCCCGCCAGGGCGGCCTCCACGGCACCACTGGCGCCCGCAAACACCACACCCTGGCCGCTGTCCACCCGTGCCAGGCCCTGGGTGCGGCACCACAGGCGCCAGTCGTCGCGTTGCCCGTCGTGCAGCAGCCGGGGGCCGGTGATGTCCGCCAGCTGGGCCCAGAGGCGGGGCGCCACCAGGCGCGGGCTGCACACGGGCACCAGGTCGTCGTCCAGCAGCCACTCTGCGTGCAGGCCCGGGTAGGGGCCGATGCCATGGCGCACCGCGAAATGCATGTCCTCGGCCAGCAGGTCCACCGCGCGGTGGGTGCTGTTCACGTGCACATCCAGCTCGGGCGCGTGCTGCAGAAAAAGCTGCAGGCGTGGCACCAGCCACCGTGCCGCGAAGTCGGGTGTGCAGCTCACCCGGACCACGCGGCGCGCACCTGCGGCCAGCCGGGCGGTGGCGTGGCCGATGCGGGCCAGCGCCTCGCCGCAGGCGGCCTGGTAGTCCATGCCTGCGGGGGTGAGGGCCAGGCCGCGCGGCAAGCGCTCAAACAGCGCACAGCCCAGGAAATCCTCCAGGCGCCGCACTTGCTGCGACACCGCCCCGGGCGTGACGTGCAGCTCGCGCGCAGCCTCGCGCACGCTGCGGTGGCGCGCCGTGGCTTCGAAAAAGCGCACGGCAATCAGTGGAGGGAGTTTCATCGGTGCGGGCCCAGGCTGTTCATCGCTGCTAAACAGCCGTAGAGGATAAATCGTTTGCCAGAAATCAACGCAGTTTCAACAATACACCGCATGTTCTCCAGTTCCCGCTGACCGACCTTCCAGGTGCCGATATGCCATTGCCCAGTTTCCTGCGACTCCTTCTGCTGGCTGCCCTCTGGGGCGGCAGCTTCTTGCTGATGCGCGTGGCCGCGCCCGTGCTGGGCGCCCTGCCCACCACCTTTGCCCGGGTGCTGCTTGGCGCCACGGGGCTGGCGTTGCTGCTGGTGGTGCTGCGCTTGCGCCCGCGGTTTGGGGGCAAGCTGGGCGCCACGCTGGTGCTGGGGGTGGTGAACTCGGGCATCCCTTTCCTGATGTTTGCGATGGCAGCACGCAGCCTTCCGGCGGGCTACAGCGCCATCCTCAACGCCACCACACCGCTGATGGGCGTGCTCATCGGGGCGCTGGCGTTTGGTGAGCGCATCACGGCGGCGCGTGTGGGTGGGATGGTGCTGGGCATGGCGGGCGTGGCGGTGCTGGCCCAGGCCGGGCCGGTGGCACTCACGCCCGAGGTGCTGGGCGGCATGGGGGCCTGCCTGGTGGCCACGGCCTGTTATGGGCTGGCGGGGTTTCTCACCAAGCGCTGGATCACTGAGCGCGGGGGGCTCGACAGCCGCATCGTGGCCCTGGGCAGCCAGATGGGGGCTGTGCTGGTCCTGGTGCCGGTGGTGGCCTGGGAGCTGCTGCGCCAGCCTGCCGCCGCAACAGCCTGGCTGGCGGCCCCGGCGCCCGTGTGGGGTGCGCTGCTGGGGCTGGGATTGTTGTGCACGGCCCTGGCCTATGTGCTGTATTTCCGGCTGATTGCCGACGTGGGGCCGCTCAAGGCGCTCACCGTCACCTTCCTGATCCCGCTGTTTGGTGTGGCCTGGGGCTGGCTGCTGCTGGGCGAGCCCGCGACCCTGGCCCATGTGGCGGGCGGTGGCCTGATTGCTGCGGCGCTGTGGCTGGTGTTGCGGCCCGTGCCAGCGGCACCCGTGGCGCTGAGCGGCGCCCGCTGATGCGCGGCCTGCCATCCGATTGAGCGGGCGACGGCGGGCGGGGTTGAGTGGCCCCAGAAGGCGTGAGCGCTGCCCCGCCGTCACACGGCATGGTCATAATGCGCGCCATGCCCCACCGCTGGAAACCCAACGTCACCGTGGCCGCGCTCATCGAGCGCGACGGCCGCTTTCTGCTGGTCGAGGAAGAAACCACGGACGGCCTCAAGCTCAACAACCCCGCAGGCCACCTGGACCCGGGCGAGTCGCCCATCCAGGCCTGCGCGCGCGAGGTGCTGGAAGAAACGGCCCACGACTTCGAGCCCACAGCGCTGATTGGTGTGTACCTCAACCGCTTCACCAAAACCCGCACGGGCGATGACCTCACCTACATGCGTTTTGCGTTTGCGGGCACGCTGGGCACGCACCACGACTGGCGCACG
Source organism: Acidovorax sp. NB1 (assembly GCF_005405905.1). Classification (GTDB taxonomy): domain Bacteria; phylum Pseudomonadota; class Gammaproteobacteria; order Burkholderiales; family Burkholderiaceae_C; genus Acidovorax. The sequence continues at coordinate 298,415 of NZ_BJHU01000057.1, read as the reverse complement.
CTCGACACCGGCATCGTGCGCACGCTGTGGCTCACGGCCGACGAGATCCGTGCCTGCCCCGAGCGCCATCGCAGCCCGCTGCTGCTGCGCTGCCTGGAGGACTATCTGGCGGGCCAGCGCTTTCCGCTGACCCTGGTGCACACCGACATTTCGGTGACGGAACCCGCAGCGCAGTAGCGCTGGGCCCCAACGCAAAATTTTTCTGGACTGCATGTAACCCGCAACGCGCGGGGAGCGAATTACCAGGCAGAGAGCGCGGCACTGTGTCGCGTGATCTACCCGCTTGATTTGTTCCTCAACGTTTACGGAGTCATCCACCATGCTGTCCACCCACGCCAAGTCCACCGCCTCTTTCGCCCTGTCTGCTGCCCTGCTGGCATTGGCGTCCACCAGCTTTGCGGCCGATGCGCCCAAAGGCTCCAAGGGCGCGGCCGTTGCCGCCAACGACAAGGTGCACTGCTACAACGTGCACGACTGCAAGGGCAACAGCGACTGCTCCACCGCCGAGCACAGCTGCAAGGGCCAGAACGCCTGCAAGGGCCACGGTTTCAAGGCCAAGACGGCCGCGCAGTGCCTCATGGAAAAGGGCACCATCGGCGATATCAAGGGATAAGGCAAGAAGCCCCCCTGAGGCGCTGCGCGCCATCCCCCCAGGGGGACACCGCCAGCGCGGCGGGGCGGCCCTTGCGCGGCGGTGCTCGCCTTGGGGCGCGCCAGTTGCATCGCACTCGGCCGATGCGCCCCCTTTGATTGAGTCATGGCATACGAACCCATCGCCACGCGCGGCACTGGCTTTGGCCTGGGGCTGCGCACGCAGCACTACGCCGATTTCCTCGCGCGCCAGCAGCCGCTCGACTGGCTGGAAATCATCACCGACAACTACCTCATCGACGGCGGCAAGCCGCTGGCGGTGCTCGATGCCATCCGGCGCGACTACCCCGTGGCCATGCATGGCGTGGCGATGTCGATTGGCGCAGCGCAGGGCGTGGATCTGCCGTATCTGCAAAGCGTGAAGGCACTGGCCGACCGCATCGAGCCGCTGTGGGTGTCCGACCATCTGTGCTGGACAGGCCCCGGCCCCGAGCAGCTGCACGACCTCTATCCGCTGCCCTACACCGACGAGTCTGCGCGGCATGTGATTGCGCAAATCCGCCGTGCGCAGGATGTGCTGGGCCGCAGGCTGGTGCTGGAGAACGTATCGAGCTACATCCGCTACCGGCACGACAGCGCGAGCGAGTGGCAGTTCCTGGCCCATATTGCGCAAGAGGCCGACTGCCTGCTGCTGGTGGATGTGAACAACATCTACGTGAGCAGCGTGAACCATGGCTTTGACCCGCTGACCTACCTGCATGCCCTGCCTGCGCACCGGGTGCAGCAGATCCACCTGGCCGGGCACAGCAACAACGGCGACCACATCATCGACACGCACGACCACCCGGTGGCGCAGCCTGTGTGGAATCTGTACGCCCAGGCCTGCCAGCGCTTTGGCGCCGTGGCCGCGATGATCGAGCGCGACGACCACATCCCGCCGCTGGCCGAGCTGCTCGATGAAATGGCGACGGCGCGGCGCATAGCGGCGGAGCATGTGGCCTCGCCTGAATCCGCCACCGCTGTGGCCATGGCCTGGGCCCCAGCGGCGGACCCGTTGCCACTGGCCGCAGTGCAGCGCCACTTTGCCGACTGCGTGCTGGCAGAAGCGCTACCGCCCAGCACCACCGAAGACCCCATCACCGGCCGCCTGCGCATCTACCACCACGCCTACCGCGCGCGGCTGGCCGAGGTGCTGGCCGACACCTATGCCAAGACGGCTCTCTACATGGGCTCCGACACCTTCGAAACACATGCGCGCGACTACGCCGTGGCCCACCCGCCCTGCACGCACAGCCTGAACCGGTACGGCGAAGGCCTGGTGCATGCGCTGCGCACCGCCTATCCCGACAACCCCGAGCTGCACGAGCTGGCCCAGCTCGATTGGGACCTGCGCACCCGGTTTGACACAGCAGACATGGCGGTGCTGGACCTGGACAGTGCCTCCACCTGCGGCGACTGGACCACCTGGGCCGATGTGCTGCACCCCAGCGCCTTGCTGCGCACCGTGACGACCAACGTGGTGAGCCTGTGGAATGCCATCCATGCAGACGATGATGTGCCCGAGTCCACCGCCTTGCCCGCGCCCGCTACGCTGCTGGTCTGGCGCAAGGGCCACCAGCCGCATTTCCAGACGCTGGAGGGCGCGCAGGCGGCCTGGCTCGGCCACCTGCATGCGGGAGCATCGGTGCAAGACGCCTGTGCCGCATTGCTCGAATCGGGCCAGTGGAGCGGTGATGCCAGCGTGCTGGGGCCCTGGCTCGCGCAGTTGCTGAACGACGGCCTGGTGCGCCGGGATGGTGGGGCCTGCCTCCTTGGGGCCGCGTAGATAGGCCCTGGCCCCGCGCCGGGCCCGTCGCGGCGGGTCACTCTGCGGTGAGCTTGCGCTCCTTGATGATGGTGGCCCATTGCGTCGATTCCTTCTTCATGAAGGCCGTGAGTTCCGCACGGGTGGTGGGCTGGGGCGTGAGGCCGTGTTTGTTCAGTGCCTCCTTCACGCCTGCGTCGTTCAGCACCTTCACGATCTCCTGGTTCCAGCGCTCCAGCAGCGGCACGGGCGTCTTGCCGGGGGCCACGAAGGCGTACCAGTTGAGCGCTTCAAACCCCGGGTAGCCCGCCTCTGCCACGGTGGGGATGTTGGGCATGTACGAGGGCCGTGTGAGGCCGGTGGTCGCCAGGGGGATGAGCTTGCCGGCCTCGATGTGCGGCAGCGCGGTGGGCGGTGCGGCAAAGTACGAGGTCACGCGCTCGCCCAGCAGGTCCTGCAATGCCGGGGCGCCCCCCTTGTAGGGCACATGGGTCATGTCGATGCCCGCGCGCTGGTTGAACAGCTCGCCCGCCAGGTGCGATGCCGAGCCTGCACCGGTGGAGGCAAAGTCCACGCTGCCGGGCTTCTTCTTGGACAGCTGCACAAACTCGGCCAGCGTCTTGGCGCCCGCGCCCTTGTGCACCACCAGCACGTTGGGGAAGTTCACCCCGCCCGACACTGCAGCCAGGTCCTTGAAGGGGTCGTAGGTCAGCTTCATCAGGTGTGGCGCAATGGTCAGCGGCCCCACCGATCCGAGCAGCAGCATCGAGCCATCGGCGGCTGCATTGGCCACAAACTGGTGCGCGATGTTGCCGCCCGCGCCACCCTTGTTGTCCACCACCACCGACTGGCCGATGTTTTCGCCCAGCTTCTTGGCGATGAGCCGCGCCGCCGCATCCGCCGCGCCGCCTGCGGCAAAGCCCACGACCAGCGTGACGGGCTTCTTGGGCGGGAAATCCTGCGCGTGGGCTGCGCCAGACAGCGTCGCGGCAGCGGTGGCGAGTGCCAGTGCGCTCATCAAGAGGGTGCGTTTTTTCATGGGGTCTCCTTCATCGTGGATGGTGGGGTGCAGCGATCAGTCGGAACCGAGGCCGATAGGGTTGGGCTGGCGCTTTTCCACCGCGTGGCGCAGCAGCGAAGCGGTGCGGAAGATGCCGTGCGCAAACTTGCCGTAGGGCATGGTGGCGAACAGCGCCATCACCGCGCCCAGGTGCAGGCACAGCAGCAGTGGCAGGCCCGCGGTGCCGCGCGCTGCCCAGAGCAGCAAGCCGCTGGTGGCGGTGAGGAACAGCAGCGCAATGAAGGCGCGGTCCATGGGCTTTTGCGCGGCATCGCCGTGTTGTGAGTGGCGGCGCAGGTTCAGCCGCCACAGGCCTGCAGTGCCCATCGCCAGGCTGATGCCGCCCACACCGCCCAGCAGCTTGGGCAGACTGGGCAGGTCGTAGGGCGCGGGCATTGCCAGCAGGTAGTGGTACAGCGTGGCCACGCTGGTGGCCGCAAAACAGAGCATGAAGCCGTAGAACGTGAGGTGGTGAAACCGCCTGCGCGAGAGGGTGTAGGCGTCGTCCTCGTTGTGGCAGCCGTCGCCATGACCGCCGTCCAGGTACTTGAGGCGCAGCACGGCATCGGTGGCCTCGGCCGTGGCGGGGGCGCTCAGCGGCGCGCCGCTGGTCGCGGGCGTGATATCGCGCCAGAAGCGGCGCACGCCCAGGCCCAGCGCCAGCACGGCAAACAGGAACACGGGTGCGAACAGGCCCACCAGCAGGTTGTGCGGGAAGATGCCATAGAAGCCGCCCACGGGCGCGTGCCACAAGGCTGCCAGCCCCTGGCCATGTAGCACCACGGCCAGCAGCAGGAACAGCGTGAGCCCGGCCACCAGCGCCAGCGCCAACGTGAGGCCGTTGCGCTGGTAGAGCTGTCCCAGCGCGGGCGGCCAGGCGTAGTCGGCATAGGTCTGGCCGCGCACCTGGGCCATGGCCTGCGGAATGTTCACCGCAAACTCGTGCGGCGGCGCGTACTGGCAGGCATGCAGGCAGGCGCCGCAGTTGTGGCACAGGTTGGCGACGAAGTGGATGTCGGCCTTGCCAAACTCCAGCCGCCGCGTCATGGCCGGGAACACGGCGCAAAAGCCTTCGCAGTAGCGGCAGGCGTTGCAGATCTGCAGCTGGCGCGCCACCTCGGTTTCGGGGGGCGAAAGCACGACATCACCGTTCGCCAGCGCGCGGGCGTCGCGTGCCAGGGCCTCAAGCGTTTGCATGGTTTGCTCCTGATTTAATAGCTATTGAGGCAATACCATCAGGCGGTAAGCCCTGTTTTGATGCCAAGGCGGCACGCGCCGCCTGTGTGCCCGCAATGCGGCCAAACGCGGTGCCGATGCTCATGCCCACACCGGCCGTGTAGCCCTTGCCCAGCACGTTGCCCGCCATCATTTCGCCCGCCACAAACAGGTTGGGGCTGGGCTGGTTGTCAAAGCGCACGGCAGCCGTGTCGTCGGTGTGCAGCCCCAGGTAGGTGAAGGTGACGCCGGGTTTGAGCGCGTAGCCATAGAACGGCCCGGTGTCGATGGGCCGGGCCCAGTGCGTCTTGGCGGGCGCCACGCCTTCGGTGTGGCAGTCGTCCAGCGTGGTGTGGTCAAACTGGCCTACGCGGCAGGCGGCGTTGTAGGCATCGAGCGTGTGCATGAACGTGTCCACGGGCAGGCCGAGCTTCTGCGCCAGCTCGGGCAGGGTGTCGGCCTTCACGCCTGGGAACACGGGCGGCATGAAGCGGCCAATGGCCTTGCTGTCGATGATGGAGTAACCAATCTGCCCCGGCTGCTGCGCCACCAGACGGCCCCAGATGGCATAACGCTTGGGCCAGAAGTCCTCGCCCTCGTCGTAGAAGCGCTCGCCATGGCGGTTGACCACCACACCCAGCGACACGCAGTCGATGCGTGTGCAGATGCCGCCGTCGTACAGCGGCGCGCGCGCGTCGATGGCCACCATGTGCGCTTGCGTGGGGTCGCCAATGCGGTCGGCGCCATGGTCGTCGAGCAGGTGCTTGAGCAGCACGCCCTTGTTGTACGCCGTGCCGCGGATCAGGAAGTTGTCCGCAGGCCACTCGCCGCGTTCGTTCTGGCCCCAGGCTTCGCGCAGCCACTCGCGGTTCGATTCAAAGCCGCCCGCAGCCAGCACGCAGGCCTTGGCGGCAATGCGCTCGCCGTTCGCCAAGTGCGCGGCGATGAAGCGGCGGCCTTCCATCTCGATGCGCTCCACGGGCGCTTCGTAGCGGATCTGCACGCCCAGCTGCTCCGCGCTGCGGTAGTAGGCATTGACCAGCGCCTTGCCGCCGCCCATGAAGAATGCATTGGTGCGCGCCACATGCAGCGTGCCCGCCAGCGCGGGCTGAAAGTGCACGCCGTGGCGGCGCATCCACGGGCGGCAATTCGACGATGCGCGGATCACCAGGCGCGCCAGGTGTTCGTTGGTCAGCCCGCCCGTCACCTTGAGCAGGTCCTGCCAGAACTCTTCTTCGGGGTAGGCATCGACCAGCACATCTTGCGGCGCATCGTGCATGCAGCGCAGATTGCGGGTGTGGGCCGAGTTGCCGCCGCGCCAAGCGCGCGGGGCCGATTCGAGCAGCAGCACGCTGGCGCCCGCTTCGCGCGCCATCAGGGCGGCGCACAGGGCGGCGTTGCCACCGCCGATGACCAGCACATCAACCGGGGGCGGCGCGGGGACTGATGGAGTGGGAGGGATAGGCACCGGGGAGCTTCCGTTCGTGGGGTTGGGCGCCACTGTAGGAATTTCGCCCCGGTATGGGCAGGCCCGAACGGGCAAGGGGCCATCACGGATCGTGATGGCCTGGCATGGGGTTGAACCTGTGAGGGTCTGTTTTAAGGCAGAGGCGGCGCGAGCGTGGCGCCTACCCACGTGCCCGACTGCACCAGGCTGCGTGCGCAATCTGCCAGCACCACGCGCGTGGCCAGGGCGGCGGGCGAGAGTTCATCGTCCGACAGGCTGCACAGTGCCGCCGGGCGGCTGGCAGGCGTATCAGCCAACTCCGCCAGGTCAAAACGGGCGCTGGCATCGGGGTAGCGTCCCACGGCCGCCCAGGGCTGCAGGGTGCTGCCCAGGCCCGCGTTCACCGCGTCCATCAGCATCGCCAGCGAGTCGATCTCCATCGCCACCTGCGGCACCACCTTGGCGGTGGCAAAGGCGGCGTCGATGCGGCTGCGCAGGCCGTGCGGCCCGGTGGGCAGGATGAGGGGTTCGGCCTTGAGCTGGGCCAGGCGCAGGCGCCGAGGCAGTGTGGCGGGCAAGGTGCTGGCGCCACCGTGGGCGCTGCGGATGAGGAACAGGCGCTCCTCCAGCAGCGGCAGCACGCTCCAGCGGCGCGCGGGCTGGGTGTCGAACAAAACGGCCAGGTCCAGCTGGCGCGCGTTGAGCATGTTGGAGAGGTGGCCCGACAGGCTCTCGACCATGTGCAGCCGCACATCGGGGTAGCGCTCGCGCATGGCGCGCATCAGGGGCACGCCCAGCACCGACGCCGTGGTGGGCGCCAGGCCCACGCTCACGGTGCCTGACAGCCGGGCCTGCCGCGCGGCGCGCGCCGCCTGGTCGGCGTGGCGCAGGGTGAGTTGCGCCTCGCGGAAAAAGGCCAGCCCGGCTTCGGTGGGCACAGTGCCTTTGCTGGTGCGCTGCAGAAGCCGGGTGCTCAGCTCACCCTCCAGCCGACTGATCTGCTGGCTCAGGGCCGACTGCACCATCTGCAGGTCGAGCGCAGCGCGGCCCATGGAGCCGAGTTCGACGATGCGGACGAAGTAGCGAAGCTGGCGCAGTTCCATGGGGCGATGGTCGCACAGTCCCACCAGTGCCGGTGCAACCGCGCCCCGCGTTGCGCCTCAGAAGGTGTGCACCACACCGGCGGAGATGCCGGTGGCGGTCGCCTTGTTGACCGCGCCCTGGAAGCCGTTGCGCCAGCGGGTGTTGTCCAGCTCGGCATACACCTTGGTGCGGCGCGAGAGCTTGTACTCGGCAAACGCCACCAGGCGGCCGTAGCCGTCATCGGCAGCGCCGGTGCGCGAGCGGTCCACCTTGTAGTAGGCCGCTGTCAGGTCCACCCAGGGTGTGGCCGCCCAGGTACCACCGGCCGACAACACGCGCTGCACGGTGAAGCGGCCTGCGGCCGTCTCGGCCTTGTTGCGGCCTGCATTGGCGGCCAGGCGCACCGTGCCCCACTGGTATGCGGCGCCCAGGGTGCTACCGTCCAGTGAGCGTTTGTTCACGTCGTTGAAGCTCTGGTACGCGCCCGACACCACCAAGCCATCGGCAGCCCAGGCCAGGCCCACGCCGCGTGACGACAGGGCCGAGGCCTGCGATGTGACTTCGCCAATGCCCCACATCGCGCGTGCCGTGAAACCGCCGAAGCGGCCCGTGTACTTCACTGAATTGTCCAGCCGGTACGAGCCCGAGTTGGCGCCCGCGCTGCCGTATTCGATGCCCAGGCCGTGCTGGCTCAGCGCCGTCACGCCGATGTTGGGGTTGAAACTGGCAAAGCGCATCGCCAGCGGGTCCACCGGCGAGATGGCGTCGGCGAGGGTGGTCGTCTGCCGGCCCAGAGCCAGCGTGCCCCAGCCGCCCTGCAGGCCCACCCAGGATGCGCGGTCGAAGTATTTGCTGGCATTGGCGGGTGCGCCGGTGTCGGCGTTGAGCCCGCTCTCCAGGTTGAACAGCGCCTTGGCGCCACCGCCCAGGTCTTCGCTGCCCCGCAGGCCCCAGCGGCTGGTGGTGTGGATGCCGCTGCCCAGGCTGTGGGTGGAACCGGCCGCAGGCGCGTTGGACGCGGACAGGCCGCTGCCGTTGCGCACGCCCAGGTCCACCACGCCGTACAGCGTCACGCCAGCGGTTTGCGCCATGGCGCAGTGGGCGGCGAATGCGGCGCAAGCCGCTGCCACGATGGTTTTCATGCATGTCTCCTGTTGTTGATATGTACGGATGGGCAGCGTGGTGCCCACGCTGGCCTTTCGGCCTCCCTTTCAGGCACCGGTCAGTCTGGTGTGAGCTGGGCTTTCAGCACCACGCCCTTCCACTTGGCGAGTTCCTGCTTCACGGTCAGGGCCAGTTGCTCGGGCGTGCTGGTGTCCACCACGGCGCCTTGTTCCTCGATGCGGCGCACCACGTCCTTGTCGGCCAGCGCTGTGTTCAGGGTCTTGTTGAGCAGGTCGATCACGGGGCGCGGCGTCTTGCCGGGCGCGAACAGCGCGTACCACTGGGTGATCTCCACACCCTTGACGCCTGCTTCTTCGAGCGTGGGCACATCGGGCAGCAGCGACGAGCGCTTGGGCCCGGCCAGGGCCAGCGCGCGCAGCTTGCCGTTCTTGACGTGCGGGTAGGCAGAGAACAGGCTGGGAAACATCACCTGCGTCTGCCCGGCCATGGTGTCGTTCATCGCGGGCGCCGCGCCCCGGTAGGGCACATGGGCCATCTGGGCGCCGCTTTCCAGCTTGAAGATCTCGGCCGAGAAGTGTGGGGCCGTGCCGTTGCCCGCCGAGGCGTAGTTGAAGTCGTTGGGCTTGGCCTTGGTGAGCGCGACAAAGTCGCTGACCGTCTTGGCAGGCACCTTGGGATTGACCACCATCAGCGTGGGCGAGTAGCTCACCATGCCGATGGGCTCGAACTGCGTGATCGGGTCGTAGCGCAGCTTCTGCAGTGCGGGGCTCATGCCGTGGGTGCCTATGTAGCCGAACAGGATGGTGTGCCCGTCCGGTGCGGAGCGCGCCACGTATTCGGCCGCAATGGCGCCATTGGCTCCGGCCTTGTTTTCCACAATGACCTGCTGGCCCAGCAGGGTGGAGAGCTTGATGGCCACGACGCGCGCCATGCCGTCGTTGCCGCCGCCCGCAGCCGTGGGCACGACCAGCGTGATGGGCTTGTCTGGGTAGGCGGCGTGGGCGGTGCCGGCGGCCCAGAAGGCGCTGGAGGCGAGCGCCAGCGCAGCCGTGGCCAGCGCTGTGCGGCGCGTGGTGGAGTGAATGAAACGGGTCATGGTTTGTCTCCTGTCGTAATGGTTGAAATCGTCGAAATCGTTGAAGTCTTTGAACGGGCGCTGCGCAAGCAGCGCCTGGAAAAGCACTCAGTGCGCCGCAGCGCTTTCAGGAACGAACAGCGTGCCTTCCAGAATCTTTCGGGCGGTGCGCACCAGCGCGGCCTGCACCAGCTTGAACTGGCCATCCACCTCGCTGAGCTCCACCTCCACCTGGATGCGGCCTGCCGGGTGTTGCACCTCCACACGGCGCAGTCCGGCGCTGGGTGCATGCCGTTCGTCGGTGGCCACCGTGCCCGGCAGCACCGAGGCCGCCGCCACGCCAATGGCGCCTGTCACGGCATGCGAGCGGTGGCATTGGTGGGGGGTGAAGTAGCGCGACACCACACTGCCCGGCGATGTGCCTGGGGACACGATCACCGGCTTGGGCAGCACGCTGTGCGTCACATCGCCCATGCCCATGCGTTGGCCGGCTTCGAGGCGCAGCGCCTCCAGTCGGGTGAGCAAGGCGGTGTTGGCATCCAGTTCAGCCGGTGTCTCGTCGCCGCGCAGGCCCAGGTCAGTGGCGCGCACCAGCACCATCACCTGCGCTGCGTCGATGCAGGTGACCTGCAGGCCCTGGATGGTGTCGATGCGCTGGCCGGTGGGAAAGATCTGCCCGGTGACGGCGCCCCAGGCGTCCAGGAAGTTCATGAGCACGGGGGCTGCCGTGCCCTGCACACCGTCAATGCGCACATCGCCGTCGTAGTGCACCTGGCCACCCGCCGTGCACACCTGCACGTCGATGCGGGAGCGGGTGTTCACGTTGTAGACCCGCACGGTGGTGGTCTGACCCTTGTGGTCAGCGGGCACCAGTCCCTGCTCGATGGCAAAGGGTCCCACACCGGCCAGCATGTTGCCGCAGTTGGGCCTGGTGTCCACACGGGCCTCCTGCACGCTGACCTGGGCAAACAGGTAGTCCACATCGCAGTCGGGTTGCGTGGAGCGCGAGACGATGGCGACCTTGCTGGTCAGCGAGTTACCGCCGCCCAGGCCGTCGATCTGCAGCTCGTGCGGCGAGCCCAGGGCTGCGATCAGGGTGCGGTCGCGGGCTTCAGGGTCGCGTGGCAGCCAGTCGGCCAGGAAGAACGGCCCCCGGGAGGTGCCGCCACGCATCAGAACGCAAGGAATGTTGGTGCTCATGGGTCGGCATGGTGCTGCGCCATCGCTGATCTGTGAATTGCATTGTTGGCAATGATTGATGCATGCTGTGCAATAGGCTCAGGCGGCTTGTACATGCTCCAATCACGGCCGTGAATTGCAATGTTCTGATCGTTTGATGCACGGCATGCAACGCTGAAAACACCCTGAATAGCGCTTGGAGAACGCCCTGATGAACAACAAATTCGACCTCGCCGACATCCAGGCCTTTGCGGCGGTGGCCGAGCTGCAGAGCTTTCGTGCGGCGGCCGAAGCCATTCACCTGTCGCAGCCCGCGTTCAGCCGCCGCATCGACAAGCTCGAAGAAGCCCTGGGAGTGCGCCTGCTTGATCGCACCACGCGCCGCGTCACGCTCACGGCCGTGGGCCGCGACTTTGCACGCAAGACCCGTGTGTGGCTCGACGACCTGGACGGCATGCTCATGGGCCTGGGCGATGTGGCGGCGCGGCGTATGGGCGAGGTGACGATCGCCTGCGTGCCCTCGGCCGTGTATTACTTTCTGCCGCAGGTGGTCAAGCGCTACCACGAGCGGTTTCCGAAGATCCGCGTGAAGGTGCACGACGCCAGCGCCAACGAGGTGCTGGTGGCCGTGGCGCAGGGCGACGCGGACTTCGGCCTGAACTTCATCGGCAGCCAGGAGGCCGAGATCGAATTCAAGCCTGTGCTGGCTGAGCGCTTCGTGGCCGCGTGCCGGCGCGACCATGTGCTGGCGCGGCGCAAGAAGGTGAGCTGGGCCGAGCTGGGCCAGCACGACTTCATGTCGGTGGGCAAGACCTCGGGCAACCGCCTGCTTATGGACCTGGCGCTGGCCAACGTGCCCGACCGGCCGCAGTGCCTTTACGAGGCCAAGCATGTGACCACGCTGCTCGGCCTGGTGGAGGCGGGCCTGGGCGTGGCGGCCGTGCCCAGCCTGGCCATGCCGGGCAAGGACCACCCCACCCTGGTCAGCATTCCGCTGGTGGAGCCCATCGTCACGCGGCAGATGGGGCTCATCAAGCGGCGGGGCAAAACCCTCTCGCCGGCCGCGCAGCAGCTGTATGACCTCTTGGTTGCTACGCGTTCTGTGCGCCCGCGCAAGGCGACGGCGGCCTGAAAAATACAATTGGGGCAATGACAGCACCCACCAAACAGCGCGTCGTCGTCGGCCTCTCCGGCGGCGTGGACTCGGCCGTGACCGCCCACCTGCTCAAAAAGCAAGGCCATGAGGTCGTCGGCATCTTCATGAAAAACTGGGAAGACGATGACGACAGCGAATACTGCTCGTCCAACATCGACTTCGTGGACGCAGCCGCCGTGGCCGATGTGATCGGCATCGAGATCGAGCATGTGAACTTCGCGGCCGACTACAAGGACCGCGTGTTTGCGGAGTTCCTGCGCGAGTACCAGGCGGGCCGCACGCCCAACCCCGATGTGCTGTGCAATGCCGAGATCAAGTTCAAGGCCTTCCTCGACCACGCCATGCGCCTGGGCGCCGAGAAGATTGCCACGGGGCACTACGCCCGTGTGCGGCACAACCCGGCCACGGGCCTGCACGAACTGCTCAAGGGGCTGGACCCCAGCAAGGACCAGAGCTACTTCCTGCACCGCCTCAACCAGGCGCAGCTGGCCAAGACCTTGTTCCCGGTGGGCGAGTTGCACAAGACCGAGGTGCGTCGCATCGCCGAGGAAATTGGCCTGCCCAATGCCAAGAAGAAGGACTCGACGGGTATCTGTTTCATTGGCGAGCGGCCCTTCCGCGAGTTTTTGAACCGCTACATCAGCCACGCGCCCGGCCCCATCCTGGATGACCGGGGGCGCAAGCTGGGCCAGCATGTGGGCCTGTCCTTCTACACCCTGGGCCAGCGCCAGGGGCTGGGTATTGGCGGGGTGAAGGAAAAAGGCGCTCAGCGGGGCGGTGGCGCACACGAGCCCTGGTTTGTGGCCCGCAAGGACCTAGAGAAAAACACACTGCGCGTGGTGCAGGGGCATGACCACCCCTGGCTGCTGTCGCACCGCCTGGTGGCGCAAGACGTGAGCTGGTGCGCGGGCCAGGCCCCGGCGCCCGGTGCCTACGCCGCCAAGACGCGCTACCGCCAGCAAGACGCGGCCTGCCGTCTGGAGGCTGTGCCCGAGGGCTTTGCACTGGCTTTCCCGGAGGCCCAATGGGCAGTCACCCCGGGGCAGAGTGCGGTGCTGTATGACGGCGACGTGTGCCTGGGGGGGGGGGTGATCCAGTCCGCCGTCGCCGACTAACCCCGTTGCTTCCTGGCGCGGTGGCTGGCCGGATGAGGGGTCGCCTGGGTTGGTGACAGGGATATAGAGGTGGTTGTAAAAACTATTGAAGTTCTTATTTGATAGTTGATAATTATTTTGTGTGGTACTGCACCCACACCCATCGGCATGGATGGCGCCGTTGAACGAAGTTGACCTTTGGTTTGGCGACCGAAGGGTTATTTTTCGGGGCAAGCCTCCTAGAATTCCGCACAAACTGTTTGAAACCACATGTATCAGACGATGCATGGGGTATCTCCCTTGAGTCCACCCCCGCGAGGGCCGCTGAACCGGGCCCGATGCTTGCTCGTGCGCACGCCATGTTTTCAACTGCTTCCCTGCCTGCCAACCCCGACATCACCCAACGTCTCATCGATCAGCAATGTTCAGTGCAATGGAGAGGGTTCCTGCATGCCCTGGCGGCAGAGTTTGCAGCCGCGCTGCCCCCTGAGGATCTGCGCGCGCTGATGTTTCGGGTGGGAGCACGGTTTGCCGCCGAGCACCCCCTGCCCGCATGTGCCACCCTGGATGACCTGCAGAGCAGCATGGCGGCTGTGTGGGACCGCATCGGCTGGGGGGGCGTCCGCCTGCAGCAGGCAGCGGCGCAGCTGGACATTCACCACGACCTTTCTCCCTTGTCGGCGGCCTTCGGGTCGGGCCATGCCGCATGGTCCGGGGGCTTCCTGGAAGGGGTCTACCAGAGCTGGTTCGAACAGGCTGGCGCCGCCCAGCTCCGCGTGGCCCAGTCCGCTCCTGCGGATGCCTGGGGCTGCGTCCACTTCCAGCTGGCACGCTGAGCCCTGCGGGCTCGGTTTCCCACGTTATGCGATTGGCGGTGACCCGTGAAGCAATCTGACGACATCGTGAACCTCTTCCAGCAGTTTGGCGGCAAGGCCGACCCTTACCAGGAGCTGGCCCGCAAACAGGAGCACCAGCGCTCCAGCGAACGCTGGCCGCTGGTGTCTGCCGTTCGGGGCGCCGTAGCGGCAGATGTGCCCGCGGTGGACCGGCGCCCCGGCGGGTTGACGGCCCCCGTGCCGCACAACCCGCCCGCGCCTGCCGCCAGCGCGCCCGCTCCTGCGGGTTGGATGCAGCCCGTCAGCGAACGCCCGGCGCCGCTGCCAATGCCCACCACGCTGCCAGAACCCGCGCCTACCCCTGCCCCGGCGATGGCGCCAGCCCAGGCGGCAGTGCCCCGCGCGCCTTCCCCCGCGCTCGCATCCCGTTCCCCCCTGGCCGGTTTGGCCGGTCTGCGCGGATCTGCAGCGCCAGCGCTGCGTGACGAGCCCGCTGCGCCACAAGACCCTCTGCCCGCAGACCTTCCGTCGGTGTTTGCACGCCTGGCCGGAGAGCCACAACCCCTGCCCGCTGCCGCCTGGCAGCCCCGCAAGGGCCAGCCATGAAGGTGATTTCCGTTGTTTCGGCCAAGGGCGGCGTGGGCAAAACCACTTTGACCGCGAACCTGGCCACGGCCCTGCACCGCCTGGGGGTGCCCACGGTCCTGGTGGTGGACCTGGACCCGCAAAATGCGCTGGGTCTGCATTTCGGCGCTGACCCGGGCGCACTCGCGGGAGTTTCCCGCGCCAGCCTGTCGGGTGACAGCTGGGGTTCGGTTTGCCAACAAAGCCCCTCGGGGGTGCATGTGCTGCCCTACGGTGTGGTGAACGAGGCCGATCGCGTGGCCTTTGAGCGGCACCTGGAGGCCCACCCGGATTGGCTGGCGCAGCAGTTGCAAAGCCTGGAGCTGCCACCCGATGCACTGGTGCTCATCGACACGCCTCCCGGCCCTTCGGCCTATATGCAGCAGGCACTCACAGCGGCCCAGGTGGTGGTGGTGGTCAACCTGCCCGACGCGGCCTCGTATGCCGCACTGGCCCTGATGCAGCGTCTGGTGCACACCTACTGCACACCGCGCCCCGACTTTGCCGAAACCCTGCATGTCCTGAACCAGGCCGATGGCGCGCGCCAGTTGTCCAAGGACATCACCCGGGTGATGCAGGACAGCCTGGGCGACCGGCTGATCGGTGTGATCCACGAAGACCAGGCGGTGCGCGAGGCCCTGGCCTATGACCAGAGCGTGCTGGAGTACGACACCCATGGCCAGGCGGCCGATGATCTGCGCAAATGTGCGCTGGTGCTGGCGCAGCGCCTGGGCTTGCCACTGCCAGGGGGCGCGCGATGAGCGTGGACCAGCGCCCCCAGGCCGACGAAGTCGCCGACGCCAATTCCCACAGTCCGCAGGCGCGTTGGCGCACTGTGGTGCATGCCATCACGGGCTGGGAGATCTGGCAACACCCCACGGCCCGCGTGGTGGCGGTGGTGTTCAGTGCCCTGTTGATGGGGTTGGTCATCAGCGTGCCGCTGGACCTGCAAGGGCAGATCCTGTTTTCGCTGGGTTCGTTCGGGGCGGCGCTGCTGCTGAGCAAGACCCCGGGGCGCCTGTCCACGCTGGCCATGATCGTGCTGTCGATCTCTGCCTCGTCTCGCTATATCTACTGGCGCTTTACCGACACCATCGGCTTCACCCACTGGATGGATGCAGCCTTTGGCTATGGGCTGGTGCTGGCCGAGCTGTATGCCTTTGCGGTGCTGCTCATCGGGTACTTCCAGACCGCCTGGCCACTGCAGCGCCGCCCGGTGCCCATGCCGGCCGACGTGAGCACC
The DNA here is from genome assembly GCF_005405905.1 of Acidovorax sp. NB1. Lineage (GTDB taxonomy): Bacteria > Pseudomonadota > Gammaproteobacteria > Burkholderiales > Burkholderiaceae_C > Acidovorax. Next base: position 282,883 of record NZ_BJHU01000057.1, on the reverse strand, counting down.
TGGCCCAGCGTGGACATTTTCATCCCCAGCTACAACGAGCCGCTCGAAGTGGTGCGCCAGACAGTGTTCTCGGCCATGAGCCTGGACTGGCCCGCCGACCGCCTGCATGTGTACGTGCTCGACGACGGTCGCCGCACCGAGTTCCGCGAGTTCTGCGAAGAGCTGGGCGTGGGCTACCTCATCCGCGACAACAACCACCACGCCAAGGCGGGCAACATCAACGCGGCCCTCCAGGTCACGCACTCCGAATACATCGCGATCTTTGACTGTGACCACATTCCCACGCGTTCCTTTCTGCAGGTGTGCATGGGCTGGTTCTTCAAGGACACCAACCTGGTGATGCTGCAGACGCCGCACGTCTTCTTCTCGCCCGACCCCTTCGAGCGCAACCTGGACACCTTCCACCGCATGCCCAACGAGGGCGAGCTGTTCTACGGCATCGTGCAGGACGGCAACGACCTGTGGAACGCCTCATTTTTCTGCGGCTCCTGCGCCATCATCCGCCGCAAGGAACTGCTGGAGGTGGGCGGCATTGCGGTGGAGACCGTGACCGAAGACGCACACACTGCGCTGAAGCTCAGCCGCCTGGGCTACAACACCGCCTACCTCGAAGTGCCGCAGGCTGCGGGCCTGGCCACCGAGAGCCTGTCGGGCCATGTGGGCCAGCGCATCCGCTGGGCGCGGGGCATGGCGCAGATCGCGCGCACCGACAACCCGTTGTTCGGCAAGGGCCTGCACTTTGGCCAGCGGCTGTGTTACCTCAACGCGATGCTGCACTTCTTCTACGGGCTACCGCGCCTGGTGTTTCTGACCGCACCGCTGGCCTACCTGTTTTTTGGGGCCCATGTGTTCCAGGCCTCCGCGCTGATGATCACGGCCTATGCCCTGCCACACCTGGCCCATGCCAGCGTGACCAACTCCCGCATCCAAGGGCGGTTCCGCCATTCGTTCTGGAACGAGGTGTACGAATCGGTGCTGGCCTGGTACATCATGCGGCCCGTGCTGGTGGCCGCCATCAACCCCAAGCTCGGCAAGTTCAACGTCACGGCCAAGGGCGGGGTGATCGAGAAGGCCTACTTTGACTGGACCATCGCCCGCCCCTATGTGGTGCTGCTGTTGATCAACCTCGTGGGCATGGCCGTTGGAGTCTGGAAGCTGTTCTCGTCGGCCGGTGACGAGACCACGACCCTGGTCATCAACATGGTCTGGACGGTCTACAACATCATCTTGCTGGGGGCCAGTGTGGCCGTGGCCAGCGAGACGCGCCAGATCCGGGGCACGCCGCGCGTGGCGGCCAGCCTGCCGGCAGTGATCCGGTTCGAGAACGGCCGCACCCTGGTGTGCAAGACCGAAGATTTCTCGCAACATGGCCTGGGGCTGGCCGTGCCGCCCGATGTGGACATCCCCATGGGCAGCAGCCTCTCGGTGTCGCTGTTCCGCTCGGACGAAGAGGGTGTCTTCCCGGCCATCGTCACGTTCAGCGGCAAGGGGCGCCTGGGTGTGAAGTTCGACAACCTCAGCCTGCACCAGCAGGCCGAACTCGCCTCGCTGACCTTTGCGCGCGCTGATGCCTGGATCGCCACCTGGGGCACGGGCCAGCGCGACAAGCCGCTGCGCTCGCTCAAGAGCGTGATCGTGATCGGGCTGCGTGGCATGGGGCAGCTGACCACCACGGCCTTCAAGTCCCTCAAGCCCCGCTAGCCCCCGCTAGCGCGTGCACAACACCCTCTCAGCCTTTCCTGTTTCCAAAGACGCCTTCCTCACCATGATTTCCACACGACATCCGACAGCGCGGCTGCCACGCCTGCGCATGCTGCCTGCCATGCTGGCCCTGGTGCTGACAGGCGCTGCTGTGCCCGTTTCGCAGCTGGCGGCCGCGCCTGCCCCCGTGGCTGCCCCGGCCCCTGCAGCCGTGCCACCTGCCGAGTCGGGCGTGCGTGTGCACCGGGCCAGCCTCAAGGAGCTGGGCGCACTGTTTCCGCTGCAGCTGCGTGGGGTGGATGGCACCAGTGGCGTGGCCTTCAGCGTGCGCAACGATGAGGTGGTCGTTGGCGCCAAGCTCAAGCTCAACTACTCGTATTCACCCGCGCTGCTCACCAACCTGTCGCACATCAAGGTGCTGGTGAACGAGCAGGTGGCGGCGACGATTCCCGTGACCACGCAGCAAGCCGGTGAGAACCTGCAGCGCGAGATCAGCATTCCTCCACGCCTCATCACCGAGTTCAATCGGCTGAACCTGCAGCTCATCGGCCACTACACCATGGAGTGCGAAGACCCGCTGCACTCCAGCCTGTGGGCCAACATCGGCAACGACAGCGTGCTGGAGCTGACCGTGGCCCCCGTGGCCCAGACGAACGACCTGGCGTTGCTGCCCCAGCCCTTCTTCGATCGCCGGGACGTGCGCCCGCTCGAACTCCCCATCGTGTTCAATGCAGCGCCTAATGCGGGCACCCTGCAGGCGGCGGGCACGATGTCGTCCTGGTTTGGTGCGCTGGCGGGTTTCCGTGGCGCGAAGTTCCCGTCCCTCACCGGCGAGCTGCCCCCGCGCGGCAACGCCGTGGTGATGGTGGCCGGCCGGGCCCAGGCGCCCGCAGGCCTGGCGCTGCCCGAAATCTCGGGCCCCACGGTGGCGGTGGTGAGCCATCCGGGCGACCGCAATGGCAAGCTGCTGCTGGTCATGGGGCGCGACGATGCCGAGCTGGCCGTGGCGGCCAAGGCGCTGGCGATTGGCTCCTCGGCCCTGTCCGGCCCGCTTGCGCGCATCACTGAGGTCACCGAACTCAAGCCCCGCAAGCCCTACGACGCCCCCCATTGGCTGGCCAGCGACCGGCCCGTGAAGTTTGGCGAACTGGCCGAGGCCCAGGCGCTCAATGTGTCCGGCTATTCGCCCGACCTGATCCGCGTGAACTTCTTCCTGCCGCCCGACCTGTTCGGCTGGCGCGAGAAGGGCATCCCGGTGGACCTGCGCTACCGCTACACCCCGCGCCCCAACGCCGACAAGTCCACGCTCAACATCAACGTGAACCAGCAGTTCCTGCGCTCGCTGCCCCTGCGGGCCGTGAACCATGAAGAACAAGGTACGCTGGACCGCTGGTTCACCAAGGTGATGCCTGCAGGCGAAACGGTGCCTGAGCGCGAGAAGCTCCACATCCCGCTGTTCAAGCTGCCCGCCCAGTCGCAGCTGCAGATGCATTACTACTACGACGTGGTCAAACAGGGCGCCTGCAAGGACGTTCCGCTGGACAACGTGCGGGGCTCGGTGGAGGCCGATTCCACCATCGACATCTCCGGCTTCCCGCACTTCATCGCCATGCCGGACCTGGCCGCGTTCGGCAATGCCGGTTTTCCGTTCACCCGCATGGCCGACCTGTCGGAGTCGGCCGTGGTCATGCCCGACAGGCCGGGTGTGCAGGAGCTGGGCACCTACCTGGGGCTCATGGGCCTCATGGGTCGCGTCACAGGGTTCCCGGCCCTGGGCGTGACCGTGGCGCAGGCCCAGCAGGTCGAGCGCCTGAGCGACAAGGATCTGCTGGTCATTTCCTCGGGTGGTGGCAACCAGCCCCTGCTCAAGCAGTGGGCCAGCGCCATCCCGGCGGCGCTGCAGGGCGAGGCCAAGAGTTTCCAGCTGGCTGACCTGGCCCAGCGGGTGCTGCGCTGGTGGGGCTTCGAGGATGAATCGGGCACCCGCGCACACCGCAGCCAAGTGGCGTTCTCCAGCAGCAGCACGGACGCGTTCATTGCGGGGTTTGAATCGCCCCTGCGCAACGGCCGCAGCGTGGTGCTGGTGGCCAGCAACCAGCCTGCGGGCCTGGGCCAGGTGATGGATGCGCTGCTCGATGCCGATGCGGTCACCAAGGTGCAGGGCAGCACCACGGTGATCCGGGGCAAACAGGTGGACAGCCTGGTGGCCGAGAAAAACTACCATGTGGGCAAGCTGGGACCGCTGCTGTATGCGCAGTGGTACCTCTCGCGCAATCCGCTGCTGCTGATTGTGCTGGGGGTGTCGGCCGCGGTGCTGGTGGCCATCATCATGTACCTGTCGCTGCGGGCCCGCGCACGCGCCCGGTTGAAGCAAAAGGGCTGAGGCCGTGCCCGGCACGCCCCGCTGAGTCGGAATCACGCAACACCCTCCCGGCCCCGGTGGCCGGGAGACTCGCAGGAGAAGGAAGGCATGTCCTCCAAACGTCGTCACCACCACACACTCGCCATGGGGCTGCTGGCCTCGCTGATGGCACCGGCTGCTGCCTGGGCGCAAACTGGGGCTGAACAGACTCTGATGGACCAGGGACAGTACTGGCAGGAGCGCGGTGACACTGAACGCGCGGGAGAGGCCTGGCAGAAGCTGCTGCGCCTGAACCCCCAGAACGCCCAGGCCCTGTATGGCATGGCGTTGGCCGAACTCAACGCCCAGCGCCCCGAAGGCGCGCAGCGCTACCTCACGCAGCTGCAGGCGGCCCATCCGCGCAGCCCGTTGGTGAGCCGCTTGCAGGAATCCATCCGCACGGGGCGCAGCGCGCCCCAGATCGAAACCGCACGCCAGCAGGCCCGCAGCGGCCAGGCCAGCCAGGCGCTGAGCACCTACCAGGCTGCGCTGGGTGAACGCCCACCCACCGGGCCGCTGGCCCTGGAGTACTACCAGACCCTGGGCGCCACGGCGGGTGGCTGGGATGAAGCCCGCCGGGGCCTCAGCCGCCTGGCGCAGGAGTCGCCCGAAGACCCGCAGATCGCACTGGCCCTGGCCCAGCACCTGACCTACCGCGAATCCACGCGCCGCGATGGCATCGCGCAGCTGGCGCGCCTGGCGGGCCGCCCCGATGTGGGCAAGGCCGCGACGGAAAGCTGGCGCAAAGCACTGGCCTGGACCGGCAACCGCTCGGCCGATATCCCGCTGTACCAGGAATTCCTGCGTGCCAACCCCGGCGACACCGCCGTGCAGACACGTCTGACCCAGGCCCAGAACCTGCAAAAACAGAGCCAGGCCGCCGCCCGCCCGGTGGCGACAGACCCGCTGCGCTTGCGCACCACCGCCGGGTTCCAGGCGCTGGAGGATGGGGAGCTGGACGCGGCAGAAGCTGCGTTCCTGCAGGTGCTCGAAACGCGTCCCAGCGATGGGGATGCCCTCGGTGGCCTGGGGGTCCTGCGGCTGCGCCAGGAGCGTTTTGCCGACGCCCGGGGCCTGCTGGAGCGTGCCTCGCGCGCGGGCTCGGCCGCCCGCTGGAAGCAGGCGCTGGAGAGCGCCACCTACTGGAGCCTGGTCGAACAGGCCACCAGCGAGCGTGAGCGGGGCGACACCGCCGCCGCGCGCCGCACGCTGGAGCAGGCCGTGCGCCTCAATCCCGCCGAAGTGACGGCCGAGACCGACCTGGCCGACCTGCTCGTAGAGGCCGGGCAGTATGACGCGGCCGAGGCGGGCTACCGCCGGGTGCTGGCGCGCCAGGCGGACAACCCGGACGCCGTGCGTGGCCTGGTGGGCGTGCTGGCCCAGAACAACAAGGCTGCCGAGGCGTTGGCACTGGTCGAGAAGCTCTCGCCCTCACAGCAGGAAAAGGTGGGTGCCCTGGGGCGCCTGCGCGCTGCGCAGGCCCTGGGCCAGGCCCGCGCCGCCACGGAGCGCGGCGACCTCGCGGCCGCGCGCGCGGCGCTGGAAGACGCGCTGCTGAACGACCCCGCCAGCCCCTGGGTACGCCTGGACCTCGCCCGCCTGTACCTGCGGCTGGGCGCCGTGGCCGAGGCCCGGGGCGTGATGGACGGCTTGCTGCTGTCCAACCCCAACATGCCCGAGGCGCTCTATGCCAGCGCGCTGCTGGCGTCCGAAGCCAGCGACTGGCCGGGCGCCCTGGCTCTGCTCGACCGCATTCCTGAAAAACACCGCACGCGCGACATCGCCGCGCTGCAAAAGCGGGTCTGGGTGCATGTGCAGGCGGCTGCCGCATCGGCGCTGGCGGCGGAGGGCCGGCAGTCTGAAGCGCTGGCCACCCTGGCCCAGGCTGAATCGTTTGCCACGCAGGACACCGAGCTGCTGGGTGCACTGGCCCTGGCCTATGCCGATGCGGGCGAGCCGCAGCGCGCGCTGGGCATGGTGCGCCAGGTGCTGGCGCGCACGCCCCGGCCCGATGTGGGGCTGCGGCTGCAGTACGCGGCCACGCTGCTCAAGACCCAGCAGGACGTGGAGCTGTCGGGCATCCTGCGCCAGCTGCAGAACGCACCCATGAGCGAACGCGAGCGCCGCAGTTTTGCTGATGTCCGCCGCGCCTACATCGTGCGCCAGGCCGATGGCCTGCGCGAGGCGGGCGACCTGGTGGCGGCCTACGACACCATCGCTCCGCTGCTGGCCGAGCAGCCCGACGAGCCCCAGGCGATGACGGCCCTGGCCCGCATGTATGCGGCCAACAACGACTACGCGCCCGCCCAGGCGTTGTACGCGCGCCTGCTGGAGCGATCGCCCACTGACGTGCCCCTGCTGCTGCAGACAGCGGCCATGGCCACAGGGGCCAAGGACTACGCCTATGCGGAGTCGCTGCTGTCCGTGGCGCTGGCGCGTGCGCCGCGCGATCCCGAGGTGCTGACGGCGGCCGGGCGCCTCTACCGCGCGCAGGGCAAGAACACCAAGGCCACCGAATTCTTCACGGCTGCCGTGGCTGCCGAAAACGCCCAGCGCGATGCCGTGCTGGCCGCCAGCGGTGTGGCTGCAGGGCCTGCGCGCGCAGGCAACCCTTTTGCACAGCGTGCGTCTGGCCAGCAGCGCCCGAACAACGGCCTGTCGGTGCCCCTGGCGGCGTCGCCCGGCGGAGCGGTAGCGCGTTCCCCCGTGGGCTACACGCCCATGCAGTACGCGCCGCAGCCTGCGGCCCGCAGCAATGCACCGGCGGGGCTCTTCATCCCCGACCCGGCCGGGGCCAACCGCTTCGCCCAGGCGCTGCCCCTGCCCTTGCAGGCGCCGCCCATGACCCCTGCCAGCTACTACCCGGAAGTGGCCAGCCCGGCGCTGGCCACTGCTCCGGCGCCCACAGCCAACGGCCAGCGCAGTGCCGGGACGGCCTCCCGCGCCGCCACCGCACCGGCAGCGCGTGTTGCACCCGCCGCTTCGGCCGCAGGGCTTGCCGCGCCCGTGGCACCGGTGGCGGCGGCCGTGCCCATGGGGTACATCGCACCTGCACAGCAGGCCCCGGTTGGCTATGGAGGCATGCCTTTGCCCTCCGCCCTTCCGGCGCAGCGTGCAGCGGCCGTGGCGCCACAGCCCTCCGCCTGGGCCACCGCAGGCACCCTGGGCACCGTGCCCGACCCGACACGCCCGCGCACGGTGCGCGATGAGCTGCGCGAGGTGCAGCAAAGCCAGATCTCCACGTTCTCGGTGGGCATCGCGGCACGTGCGCGCCAGGGCGAGGCGGGCATGAGCCAGCTGTCCGAGATCGAAGCCCCCGTGCAGCTCAAGATGAGCGTGGGCGATGGCCACCTGATCCTGGGCGTCACGCCCACCGGGGCCAGCGCGGGCTCGCCCGGCACGCCCTACGGCACCCTGAGCCGGTTTGGCGGCGGCCCCGTCACGGCGCTCGACATGCCGCTGCGCGCGCCGGGTTCACAAAGCGACAGCGGCATCGGCGTGAGCGTGGGCTACGAATCCGGTGGGCTCAAGGCCGACATCGGCAGCACCCCGCTGGGTTTTGGCCAGGCGGATGTCACGGGTGGTGTGCGCTACCGCATGCCCATCAATGACCAGCTGACCATGGCCGTGGACCTGTCGCGCCGCCCTGTGAACGACAGCCTGTTGTCGTTTGCCGGCGCGCAGGACGCCCGCACCGGTGACCGCTGGGGTGGCGTGTCGGCCACGGGCGGCCGTGTGGACATGACCTGGGATGACGGCGAGCTGGGCTTGTACGGCTATGGCTCCCTGCACGGCCTCACCGGCACGCGGGTGCGCAGCAATGCGCGCGCCGAGCTGGGCGGCGGCATGTACTGGCATGTGCACCGCACGTCCAACGCCGACCTGACCGCCGGGATGAGCTTCACCGGGCTGTCCTACCAGCGCAACCTGCGCTACTTCACGGCGGGCCATGGGGGCTATTTCAGTCCCCAGCAGTTCGTGTCCTTTGGGCTCCCTGTGGAATGGGCCCAGCGCAATGGCCGCCTGTCCTACCAGCTCAAGGGCTCGGTGGGCGTGCAGTATTTCAAGGAGGACGCGGCCCCCTACTTCCCCAACAGCCCCTCGCGCCAGGCCGCGGCCGTGCTCGCGGCCAGCGATGCCCTGGCGTTTGGCGAAACCGGCGCCACGGCCATGTACCCCGGCCAGTCGCGTACCGGCCTGGGCTACAACCTGGGCGCGGCCATGGAGTACCAGATGCATCCACAGGTGTTCCTGGGGGGGCACCTGGCGCTCAACAACGCGCGCAACTACCGCGAGTTTGCGGGTGGCCTGTATGTGCGCTACGCCTTCCAGCCCTACAACGGGCTGCAGGTGTTCCCGGTCAACCCGCTGCGCTCGCCCTACGGCAACTGAGCCTGGCCCGGGCTTCGGCCCGGCTGCCCACATCCAAAGAAAAGGCCCGTTGCGCGGTGTGCGCAACGGGCCTTTTCTTTTGGCTCAACCCCCCGCCGCAGGGGCGGGGAGTTGGACCTTTACGGCGTGACCTGCTTGGCGCCCACAAACACCGTGCGTGCCCGGGTGCCTGCCACCGAGAGCCCGGCGGTCAGGATGCGCAGGCCGATCACATTGCCATTGGCATCAAACTGCGCCGATGCCGATCCGGACTGGGGTGGGCCCGATGCCAGCTCGCAGGTGATGGGGCCGTTGGGGCTCTTGAGGTAACCAAACGCCTCGACGCGGTACAGGTTCAGCCCGCTGCCCAGTTCACCCAGCAGCTTGCCCGCCACCTCGCAGCCACTGGTCGTGAGGCCGGTGATGGCGCCGTCGGCAAACACCTTCAGCGTTGTGGTATCCCCGCCGAAGCCCGTGCCCGCCATCTTGTAGGTGCCCACGATCATGGCCGTGGTGGCAACCTTGCCTGCAGGCAGGGCGTACAAAGGGTCGGGGGTCACGCTGAAGCGCGTGGGGAAGCCGCCCGGCTGCGTGGGGTAGCTGAAGCTCCCGCTGAACAGGCTGGCGTTGCCCGAGCCGTTGCTGCTTTGCAGCGTGCCATCGATCAGCACGGCCTCGTTGTAGGTGCCCGTGTTGCCCAGCAGGCGGTTGAAGAACACGCCGTCGTTCGCGGTCACGAAGCGGTTGTTCGTGGCGTTGTTCTCGTAGCGGATGAGTCGGCCATACAGCGCGTTGTGGTCCAGGCTGCTGTTGGTATAGAAGAACAGGCCGCCGTCCGGCAGCACGCTGCCCCACACCGTGGTGTCACCAATCACCCCCGTGGGCAGTGTGAACGAACCCTGCCAGTTGCCAGCCACCGACAGCGGCGTGGCCGACGGCGGCACGGTGGTGCGTGGGTCGGCAATGCCGTTGAGGGTGTAGGTGTTGTCGGTGCCCGTGGCATTGCGCGTGAACGCCCAGATGCCGTTGGGCACCCCGGCAGCGTCGTAGCGCAGCACCGCAATGCCGGACTGCTGCGTGCCCGTGGCGCCGCAAGAGGTGGTGTCGCCCGACAGATTGATCGTGAGCGAGTACAGCGGTGAACCGGCCGCGCGCGGCGTGGCCGAGCCCGTGGCCAGGCAGCCGCCGATGCGGCCCGAGAGCTGGCCCTGGGGCGTGACGGTCAGCACCCAGCCGCCGCCAAACAGGCCCGTGCCCCGGTAGGTGCCTTCGATCAGGCTGGGGCTGGCGGTGTGGAAGTTGAGGCTGCTGTACGCCAGCTTCAGCGGCACCGTCGCCCCCGAGGCGGCGGCCGTCTGCACCGGGTCGCTGTAGTTGCCGCTGATGGCATCGGTGCGGCCAATCTTGCCGCTGTTCGAGGCCGTGCCGCGCAGGGTCAGGCCCGTGGCGAACTTGCCGTCCTGCACCGAGAAATACGTGACGCCCGTGGCCAGCACCGACGTGACGCTCACGTTCAGGCGCCCGTACAGCGCATCAAAACCTGCTGCGCCCGGGGCTTCGCGGGCCAGGTAGAACTCACCCCCGGTGCCCTGTGGGCCTGGGTCGATGTAGCCCACCACCTGGCGCTGCGCTGCGCCTGTGCCCACCGTGCCTTCCCACACGCCGCCGGGGTACTGCTGCACACCGGGGGCCGGGCCCACGTCTCCGCCATCGGACGAACCCCCGCCGCAACTGGCGAGCAGCGCGGCACAAGCCAAGGAAAACCAGAAGTATTGACTACGCATGTTGGACAAAGACAGGGTCAGTAGGTGGTGATGGGAAGAAGGCGCCAGCCCCCGCCGTGGCGTGGACCGTGGTGCAGGGCTCGCACGCTGCGTGCCTGCGGCCATCGGCACGGGTCCACAAGGCCCATTCGGGCGCAGGAGGGAGTCGCCTGACTGTGTCGAATTGTGCCAGCAGTGGCTGGTGCGGCCTGGGGCGTGGAGTGCGGCGGGTTGCCTCTTCGCCTGCAGGAGTTCAATTGCTATGTATTTGGTAGCGTGAAAATGATATTGGTCGCGCGCAGAGGCCTTTTTTTATTCACATTTCGCAGGCTCAAATGCAAAAAGCCGGAACCCATGGAGGACTCCGGCTTTTTGACTGCAGGCGCCCGGCGCCGGCGCTGCCGTGGCTTCAGTCGTCGTTGGTGGCCAGGCTGATCAGGATGCGCAGCACATACCAGAGCATCAGCGCGATCGAGGCAAACAGGTGCAGCGCTGCGCCTGCGGGGCGGTCGGCGGGGTAGTCGTGGATGATGCGCGAGGTGTCGTACAGCACGCAGGCGCCCGCAAACAGCACCATGATCCCCGAGAACCAGATGCCCAGCTTGAAGCCGAAGATGGCGCCCGCAACGATGGTGCCCAGCGCCACCAGGCCACCCACCTTCAGGATGCCGCCCAAAAAGGAGAAGTCCGTCTTGCTGGAGAACGCCGTCCAGGTGAGCGCGCCCACCAGCAGCAGCGTGATGAAGCCCGCCGCGCCAATGGCGCCGGGCGCCACGAGCTGGGCGATGCCGAACATGGGCGCAAAGATCAGGCCCTCGGCCAGTACATAGATGCCCAGGCCCATGAGCTGGGTCTGGGGGTTCTCGGCGTTGTCGGCCAGGTGGGAGGCCAGCCAGCCCACCAGCATGAAGGCGCCCATCACGCCCAGCCAGATGAACTTGTTGCCGCTGGCCATCAGCATCTTGGCCGTGGCGTTGGAAAAGCCGCTCATCATCAGCACGGCCGACAGCACGACAAAAGCCAGCATGGCCGCGCCCAGGTGCTTGTAGGTCGAAACAATGAAGTCGCGGCGCTCCATGGGCGCGCCGGACGGGGTCTGCGGTGAAAGTGCGTTGGGGTTCATGGTGCGGTCCTCCTTTGGATTTGCGTGTGCAAAAAACTCAGGAGGAGCGCCACGTGGGCGCCCCTCCCTCCCTCTCTTTGTTATGGGGTGTGGCCGTCAGGCGGCGGCCAGTTGCTGGGCCTCGTCGGCCGCGCGCAGCTTGCGGTTGGACCAGACGCCCGCCGCGCCCACCAGCGTCAGCAGGATCGCCAGGACCCAGGTGCCTGCGCCGCTGAAAGACTGGGCCGACGACGTGGCCTCGGCCTGCAGGCGCTGCTTGGTGGTGTCGTAGCTGATGACGGTCGCTCCGCCTGCCGACACTTCATAGACCAGGTCGTGATCGCTGCTGTCCACCAGGGCGGTGACCTTTTCATCGATCAGGTTGCCCACCAGCTGCTGCGGCGTGCTGTAGTCGATGCGCAGCTTGCGCACCTCGGCACCGGCGGTGTCGGGCTGCACGCTGATCTCGTAGTAATGCTTGGTGGAGCGGCGCTTGCGCTTGACGGTGACCTCGGCCGCCTGCGTCACGGTGCCTGAGACGGTCTGCAGGCTTTCGCGTGCCACGTAGGCGTGGTCCCCCTCGGCCTTCCAGCCGCTGTACACCGACAGCCCGATCAGGCCGGGCCCGGCCAGCAACAGCAGCCAGGCATAGCCGGTGATGAAAATCAGAATCTTGCGGACGAATCCAGGCATGGCAACCCTCTCTCTTCAGTTGGAATATTGATTTTTGGTAACTGCTTGCCGCCGGGCTTTGCGCCTCTTTGCGAGCAAGGCCGCGATGATCTGCGAAATTTCCGTATCGAATGTAAGAAGTTGTTGATCCGTGGCGGCGCTGCCGCACTGGACACATTGGAGAAGTGGCGCGCCTGTGCTCCGGTGTAAAAGCACGCGGACGGCGCAGGGAGCGCGCTGTTTGGCACGCTGTTTTTCCGCACCCTGCGAAGTGATTCTTGTTGCGAGTTGCTACGTTTTGAAGTGCAGCGCCCAAAGAAAAAGGCCCACACCTTGCGGGTGTGGGCCTGGGGTTCGACGCGTTGCCGGGGGGTCAGAACGGAATGTCGTCGTCCATGTCATCAAAGCCGGACGCTGCGCGCGGGGCCTGGGCCACCGGTGCGGGGGAGGGGCGGGGCGCGGGCGCTGCCATCGGCCGGGGTGCAGGGGCTGCACGGCGCGGGGCCTGGTCGTAGCCGCCCTGGTCGCCGCCGTAGCCGTCGTCATAGCCGCCGCCTTGCTGGCCACCGCCACCCTGGCCGCCACCGCCCATGCCCTGGCGGCTGCCCAGCATCTGCATCTGGTCAGCACGGATCTCGGTGCTGTACTTTTCCACGCCGCTCTGGTCGGTCCACTTGCGCGTGCGCAGGCTGCCTTCCACATAGACCTGCGAGCCCTTGCGCAGGTACTGGCCGGCGATTTCGGCCAGGCGGCCGTTGAAGACCACGCGGTGCCACTCGGTGGCTTCCTTCATTTCGCCGGATTGTTTGTCTTTCCACTTGTCGGTGGTGGCAATCGTCACGTTGGCCACCTGGTCGCCACTGGGAAAAGTGCGCATTTCAGGGTCGCGGCCCAGGTTGCCGACGATGATGACTTTGTTTACGGATGCCATGGTGCTGTCTTTGCCTTAAAAGGAGGAAAGCGCCGGATTTGGAGAGGGATTCCGGGCGCCAAACGCGCCATTGTGCCGCAACCGGGGGTGAAAGGGGCACGCCCCGGCCGGGCGTGGGCGCCGGTTTCAGTGCCCGCCGCGTCCTACAGGGCGCAGCGGCCAGGTCAGCACCAGCCACAAGGCCGTGAGGGCGGCGGTGGTGGCAAACAGCCCGGGGGCTCCGGCCCATTTCACCAGTGCGCCGCCCAGGGCACCCCCCGCAAACAGCCCGAGCGACTGCAGGGTGTTGTAGGTGCCCAGTGCCGCACCACGCAGCTGCGGCGGCGCCATGCGCGACACCAGGCTGGGCTGGCTGGCCTCCAGCGCATTGAAGCCGCAGAAGAACACAAACAGCAGCGGCCCCAGCACCCACAGCGTGGCGGGAACCCCGCTGGCTGCCAGCAGCCCCAGCCCCGCCTGCACCACCAGCACCAGGGCAATCGCCCCCAGCAGGGCAGCGCGCAGGCGCCCCGCGCGCTCCAGTGCGAACAGCCCGCCCATGGCCACAAACGACAGCACCACGGCGGGCAGGTACACCTGCCAGTGCGCGTCCTTGGCCAAGCCCGCCTGTACCAGCATGGCAGGCACGGCCACCCACATGGACAGCTGCACCGTGTGCAGCACAAACACGCCCAGGTTCAGGCGCAGCAGGTCCGGCTGGGTCCAGACATCGGCCAAGCGGCCCCGGGCCGCGTTCTGGTGCTGAGCAGGTTCGGGGGGCACCCACCACACCACCACCGCCACACCGGCCAGCGCCAGCGCGCAGGTCAGGCCAAACAGCCCCGCCAGCCCGATCCGGGCGGCGAGAACGGGCGCCAGCACCAGTGCCACGGCAAACATCAGGCCAATGCTGCCGCCCACCAGCGCCATGGCCTTGGTGCGCACGGCGTCCCGCGTCTGGTCCGCCAGCAGGGCCGTGACGGCGGCCGACACCGCCCCCGCGCCTTGCAAGGCGCGGCCCAGCAGCAGCCCGGTGAGCGAATCGGCCAGCGCCGCCAGCAGGCTGCCCGCCGCAAACACCAGCAGGCCGAGCACGATCACGCGTTTGCGGCCAAACCGGTCTGACGCGATGCCCAGCGGCAACTGCAGCACCGCCTGCGTCAGGCCATAGATGCCCATGGCCAGGCCCACCAGCGCCGGGTCGTCACCCCCGGGGTACTTGCGGGCTTCCAGCGCGAACACGGGCAGCACCAGGAACAGGCCCAGCATGCGCAGCGCAAAAATGAGGGCCAGGCTGACGCTGGAGCGGCGCTCCAGCGCGGTCATGGGGGTGGCAGGGGCAGAAGGCTGCGGGGCAGCTGCGGCTGGCAGGGAGGAAGAATCCGGCACGGTGTGCGCTAAGGCCCAAAAAAGCAAAAGCGGGATTTTCGCCCATTGGCCCCCGGGCTGCCGATCAGAGCCGACCCGGCGGCTCGGGCTTTCAGTGTTTGTCCCGCCCTGGAGGGTGATCCATCCACCGATCCATCCACACCACCCAGGCGGCCAGGGCGGCCAGCAGCCCCAGCGCCCACGGGTTGTCGATGGGGGTGGGGATGTGGGAGCCGTTGTGCGACCGGGGGCCACCGCTTGCCTGGGGTGCCTTCAGTGCACGGGGCTCCCCAGCTGCCGAGCCTTCGGGGGTGGACAGCAGGGCGACCGTAGTGTTTTCAAGGGGCGGTGGGGACGCTGGTGGGGTCTCGGCCCGGGCCCCTGCCACCAGGGCCACGCACAGGACCACCACGGCGGGCACGCCCACCCATGCCCGGGGGCGGCCATACAAGGCGGTGCATGCACTGCAGCGGGGGTGTGGCGGGGGCGACGGGGCAATGGCGGGGGGCATGGGGCAGGTCGGTAGCACAGGGCTTGGCCCATGCTAGGGGCGGCGCCCGGCTGTGGTTTGCCCCTGCGTTTGCGTTTTGTTGACCTTGTGTCCCACCTCTGCCTGGCCCCGGTGGGCGTGGAGCCGGGTCAGCCGACGGCGGCGCCCGCCCCTTGCAGGCCCCGCACCCAGGCCGCGTACTCGGCAGAGCTGCCCTGTGCCCCGGGCTGGTGGGCCTCCCCGGCGCCCATGCCACCGGGGGCCCGCACATCCGACGGCGCGATGCCAAACGCCGTGCGAAAGGCGCGGCTGAAATGGGCATTGCTCGCAAAACCCACCCGCGTTGCCACCTCGGCCACGCGCAGGCGGTGGTTGGCCGGGTTGGCCAGTGCATGGTAGGCCGACAGCAGCCGCCGCTGCTGCACATGGTGGGCCACCCCACCCAGGGGTTCAAACAGGCGGTACAGCGCACTGCGCGACAGGCCAAAAATGCGGCACAGGGCATCGGCGCTCAGGTCCGCGCCCAGGTGGCGGTGGATGTGCCGCTGGATGCGCTGCAGCGTCACACCCTCCAGGGCGCCCTGGGCGCCGTGCAGCGTGTGGGTGCTGGGCAACACGCAGGCCGCCAGCATCTGCACGCTGGCACGGGCGACGGCGGGGGCGTCGTCCAGCGCAACACCGGGCAGGCGGCGCTGCAGCGACAGCAGGTGGTCGCTCAGCAGGCCGCCCAGTGCCGAGCCGCCGCGCAGCACCGTGCCGTGCAGGTCCGAGTCGCGCACCCCCAGGGCCTCGTGGAGCAGCTCGCGCGGCACGATCAGGGTCATCACATGCGAGGGGCGTGCAAAGGTGCGCAGGGTGCGGCCCAGGTCCAGGATGGCGATGTCGCCGGGGCGCACTTCAAGGTCCGTGCCGCCATCGCGCTGGCCCACAAAGCCGCCCGTGCGGTACCACTGCACCAGGTAGTGGTCGAGCCCATCGCGCACCACCCGGGGCTGCGAACGCAGAAATTGCTGCCCCGCAAAGTGCAGATCGCCCACCAGCAAATGCCCCAGATGGGTGGCCTGCACCGACGCCTGGAACGCCGCAATGCCTTCCGGCGCCAGCGGCGCCACGTCAAACACCACCGAGATGCTGTTGCGCCATGCCTCAAAGCGGGCCTCACCGGCTTGCTGGTCGGTGGTGAACAGGGTGGAGGGCAGGGGCTGCGGGGCGGTCATGGCGCGCCCATTATGTGGGGGCTGCGCGCCAAGGGCGGGTGACCTATCATGGTGGGTTTTCCTGCACCGAGCCCGCCCGTGACCCCTCCCCCCGTTGCCGACGACCGATCCGCCGATGGTGTCTACCTCGCCCGCGCCCTGCGCGAGCAGCGCATCAGCATCCGTGGCGCGCGCACGCACAACCTCAAGAACATCGACCTCGACATCCCGCGCAACCAGCTGGTGGTGATCACCGGGCTGTCCGGCTCGGGCAAATCCAGCCTGGCGTTTGACACGCTGTATGCCGAGGGCCAGCGGCGGTATGTAGAGAGCCTGTCGGCCTACGCGCGGCAGTTCCTCGGGCGGCTGGACAAACCGGATGTGGACCTGATCGAAGGGCTGTCACCAGCGATTTCCATCGAGCAGAAGGCCACCAGCCACAACCCGCGCTCCACCGTGGGCACGGTGACCGAGATCCACGACTATCTGCGCCTGCTGTACGCCCGCGCCGGCACGCCGTTCTGCCCCGACCACGGCCTGCCGCTGGCAGCGCAGACGGTGAGCCAGATGGTGGACGCCGTGCTGGCCCTGCCGGAGGACACCAAGCTCATGGTCCTGGCGCCCGTGGCGCGCGAGAAGAAGGGCGAGTTCACCGAGCTGTTCACGCAGATGCAGGCGCTGGGCTACATCCGCTTCCGGGTGGATGGCCAGATCTACGAACACGAGAACCTGCCCGCGCTCAAGAAGACCGAGAAGCACGACATCGACGTGGTCATCGACCGCGTGAAGGTGCGCGCCGACCTGCAGCAGCGCCTCGCCGAAAGCATCGAGGCCGCCCTGCGGGTGGGCGGCCACGACGGCAATGGCCGTGTGCTGGCGCTGGAGATGGACACGGGGCAGGAGCACCTGTTCAGCAGCAAATTTGCGTGCCCGGTGTGCAGCTACTCGCTGGCCGAGCTGGAGCCGCGCCTCTTCTCCTTCAACTCGCCCATGGGCGCCTGCCCCGCGTGCGACGGCATTGGCCAGCGCGAAGTGTTCGACCCGGCGCGTGTGGTGGCCTTCCCGTCCCTCAGTTTGGCCAGCGGCGCCATCAAGGGCTGGGACCGGCGCAACGGCTACTACTTTGCGATGTTGGAGAGCCTGGCGCGGCACTACGGCTTTGATGTGGAGGCGCCCTTCGAAACCCTGCCCGCCACGGTGCAGCACGCCGTGCTGCATGGCTCGGGCGAGGACGAGATCGCGTTCAGCTACATCCTGGACAGCGGCGCCAACAAGGGCAAGGTCTACACCAAGAAGCATGCGTTTGAAGGCATCCTGCCGAACATGGCGCGGCGCTACCGCGAGACGGATTCAGTGGTGGTGCGCGAAGACCTGGCACGCTTTCGCAGCACCCAGCCTTGTCCCGAATGCCACGGCGTGCGCCTGCGCCGCGAGGCCCGCCATGTGAAGGTGGGCGAGGGCGAACAGGCCCGCGCCATTTATGAAGTGAGCCATGCCACGCTGAGCGACGCGCATGGCTGGTTCCAGGCGCTCACGCTCACGGGCGCCAAGGCCGAGATCGCCGACAAGGTGGTGCGCGAGATCACCACGCGCCTGCAGTTCTTGAACGACGTGGGCCTGAACTACCTGAGCCTGGACCGCAGCGCCGAAACGCTCTCGGGCGGCGAGGCGCAGCGCATCCGCCTGGCATCGCAAATCGGCTCGGGCCTGACGGGGGTGATGTACGTGCTGGACGAGCCCAGCATCGGCCTGCACCAGCGCGACAACGACCGGCTGATCGCCACGCTGCAGCACCTGCGCGACATCGGCAACAGCGTGATCGTGGTCGAGCACGACGAAGACATGATGCGTGCCGCCGACCATGTGATCGACATGGGCCCGGGCGCAGGCGTGCACGGCGGGCGGGTGATGGCGCAGGGCACCTACGACGAAGTGCGCGCCAATGCGCAGTCGCTCACCGGCCAGTACCTGTCGGGCACGCGCACCATTGCCGTACCCCAGCGCCGCACGCCCTGGCTGCCAGTGCTGGACCAGCCTGCGCCCGTGGTGGAGGCCAAGACCAAATCGCGCTTTCCGCAGACCGAAGCCAGCAAGCGCCGCGCCGAGCGCATGGCCGAGCACCATGCACGCCAGGGCGCCGTGCAGGCGCTGCGCGTGGTGGGCGCCACGGGCAACAACCTCAAGGGCGTGACGGTGGACTTCCCGGTGGGCCTGCTCACCTGCGTGACGGGGGTCTCGGGTTCGGGCAAGAGCACGCTGGTCAACGACACGCTGTATGCCGCCGTGGCGCGGCAGATTCACCGCGCACACGAGGAGCCTGCCGCGCACGAAGAGATCGTGGGCATCGAGTATTTCGACAAGGTCATCAACGTGGACCAAAGCCCCATTGGCCGCACCCCACGCAGCAACCCCGCCACCTACACCGGCCTGTTCACCCCCATCCGCGAACTGATGGCCGAGACCAACACCGCCAAAGAACGCGGCTACGGCCCGGGGCGCTTCAGCTTCAACGTGTCGCAATCCTCCGGCGGTGGCCGCTGCGAGGCCTGCCAGGGCGACGGCGTGGTGAAGGTGGAGATGCACTTCTTGCCCGACGTGTACGTGCCCTGCGATATCTGCCACGGCCAGCGCTACAACCGCGAGACGCTGGAAGTGCAGTGGAAGGGCAAGAACATTGCGCAGATTCTGGAGCTGACGGTGGAAGACGCGGCGGCGTACTTCAAGGACGTGCCCACCATCGCCCGCAAGCTGCAGACGCTGCTGGATGTGGGCTTGAGCTATATCCGTCTGGGCCAGGCCGCGACCACGCTCTCGGGCGGCGAGGCGCAGCGCGTGAAGCTGGCGCAGGAGCTGAGCAAGCGCGACACGGGCCGCACGCTCTACATCCTGGACGAGCCCACCACCGGCCTGCACTTTGCCGACATCGACCTGCTGCTCAAGGTGCTGCACCAGCTGCGCGATGCGGGCAACACCATCGTCATCATCGAGCACAACCTCGACGTGATCAAAACGGCCGACTGGCTCATCGACATGGGCCCCGAGGGCGGCGCAGGGGGTGGCACCGTGGTGGGTGTGGGCACGCCCGAAGAACTGGCGGCCAACCCGGCCAGCCACACGGGGCGGTATCTGGCGCCGTACCTGCAGTCAAAATTGCAATAAAAAAGGCCGTTTGCGCGCGTTGGGCTTACTTTTTAAGCTATCAAAATGATAGTTTTTACGCCCTGCCTCAGGGCAGGCGCCGCGCCACCTCGGCATCCAGCGAGCCCATGAAGGCCTCCACCGCCCGGGTGTAGGGGCTCTCCAGCCCCAGCTGGGCGTTGATCTCGCCGTGGCTCAGGTCCTGTGGCAGCACCTCGGCGCGGCCGCCCAGGCTGTGTACATGGCGGGCCAGGGCCTCGGCCTGGTGGCAGGGCTGGTCGGCGCGCTCGGTGGAGCACACCATCTGCACCGGCGGGGCGCCCGCCGTCCACTGGTGCAGGGGCGACAGCAACCGCCAGTAGGCCGGGTCGGCGCCAAACGCGTCGTCGTACAGCGGCATGTGGGGTGCGCGCATATAGGCGGGCACGTTCATCACCGCGCTGTCGAGCACCACCGTGCCCAGCCAGGGCCAGGCGCCTTCGCGCAGGGCCTGCGGCGCGTGGGCATTGAGCAAGGCCACCAGGTGCGCCCCTGCCGAGTGGCCCATGAGGATGAAGCGGCCCGGGTCGCCGCCCCAGGTGGTGGCCCGCTGCTGCGCGGCCATGAGGGCGGCCTGCACATCGCGCTCCTGCACGGCCACGGGGGCATCGGGCAGCATGCGGTAATTGATGGAGATGAGGATGAAGCCCTTGGGCACCCAGCGGTTCACCTTCTCCTGCACCACGCGGCCCATGGCCTTGTCGCCATGCCGCCAGCCGCCGCCATGCACCATGAAGATGACGGGCGCGCGCACGGTGCTGGCCAGCAGGCTGTTGGTTCCTGTGGTGGGGCTGGTGGGCACATACACGTCCATGCGCTGCGCCGGGTCGGTGCCATAGGGCACATCGGCAATGCGCTGCACGCCGGTGGGCAGCGCGGCGGCCTGTGCCTGGGCCTGCTTCTGGGCGATGAGCGCGCGCAGGCGCCCGCCCTGGGGTGCGTCGGACGGCTGGGCCTGGGCGCAGGCCGTGGCGGCCAGGGCCAGGGCGGCGACGAGGGACAAGGTGCGGTGGGCCGTGGGCATGGGCAAAACTCCTGCAAAAGTGGTGGGGGCTGCGGCCTGGTGCTGCCGATGCCCCACTGTCGCACCGGTGGATGTGCCCAACGTTGCAGCGCCGCGCCCAATGATGACAAAGCGTGACAAACGCGCAGGGCTTGTCACAGGCTGTCATCACCCCGGCCCTGGCGCTGCGGGGGGCCTGCCCGGGCACTGCGGGGCGCGCCGTACCATCGGGCCTGTGGCCTGCCTGGCCGAGAACCCCCGCCCCATGACCGACACCCTCGCCAAGATCCTGGTTGCCGACGACGAGCCCGAGCTGCGCGCGCTGCTGCAGCGCTACCTGAGCGACCAGGGCTACACCGTGCGCACGGTGGATGGCGCGGGCCCGCTCGATGCGCTGCTGCAGCGCGAGCGTTTTGATGTGCTGGTGCTCGACGTGATGATGCCCGGCGAGGACGGCCTGGCCATCTGCCGCCGCCTGCGCGCGCAGGGCGAGACCATTCCTATCCTCATGCTCACCGCGCGCGGCGACCCGGTGGACCGCATCGTGGGCCTGGAGATGGGCGCCGACGACTACCTGCCCAAGCCCTTCAACCCGCGCGAGCTGCTGGCCCGCATCCAGGCCATGGTGCGCCGCCAGCGCCTGCTGGGCGCACACACCGGGCCGCGCCAGGCGGGCGGCTGCATCACCTTCGGCGCGTTCACGCTGTGGCTGGACGAGCGGCGGCTGCAGCGCCACGGCGAAGACCTGCCCCTGACCACGGGTGAATTTGCGCTGCTGCAGGCCCTGGCCCGCCAGCCCCACCGGCCCCTGGGGCGCGACCGCCTCATTGCACTGGCCTATGGGCCCGACCACACCGCCACCGACCGCAGCATCGACGTGCAGGTGATGCGGCTGCGCAAGCTCATCGAGGCCGACCCGGCGCAGCCGCGCCACATCCGCACCGTGTGGGGCGTGGGCTATGTGTTTGTGCCCGACGGCGCAGCGCCGGGCTGCGGAGGCAAAGCATGACACCCTCCGCCACACTCAACCCCACCCGGGGCTGGTGGCCGCGCAGCCTGCTGGGCCGCAATCTACTGCTGATGGCGGTGCTGATCGTGCTGGGCCAGCTGGTGGCGGCCATGCTGGTGCGGCAGATGATCTTTCAACCCCGCGTGGCGCAGGTGGCCGACGGCGTTGCGCGCAACGTCGGCGCGCTGCGCGCCGGGCTGCAGGCACTGCCCCCGGCACAGCGGGCCGCATTCGTCGAGGCCTTCAACCAGCAATCGGTGCGGTCGGCCCCGCCGGTGGCGGCGGAAAGCGCTGCGCGGCGTGCGCTGCTGTCGCCCATGGAGCGGCAGTTTGTGCAGGCGGTGTCGCACCGCCTGGGAGTGGACGATGCGGCAACACCAATATCGCAGTCATCACAACCCGTATGGCGCCGTGACAGCACGGGCGTGCTGGCCCTGCGCATAGTGCACCAGGGGCCGGAGGGGGCAGAGACCTATTGGCTGAACCTGCCCAGCGTGTTCCCCACACGCGCCTTCACCGGCGCCTGGCTGGCTGCCACGCTGGCCAGCATGCTGCTGGCGCTGCTGGGCGCGTGGTGGCTGCAGCGCCACATCCACCGCCCGCTGGCCCAGGTGGTGGGGGCCGCGCGCCAGCTGGCGCAGGGCCAGGCCCCTGACGTGCTGCCCGAGGCCGGGCCGGAGGAAATCGCCACCGTGGCCCGCAGCTTCAACCACATGGCGCAGAGCCTGGCCGCTGCCGACCACGAACGGGCGCTGATGCTGGCGGGCGTGTCGCACGACCTGCGCACGCCGCTGACCAAGCTGCGCCTGGGGGTGGAGATTGCGGGCGCACAGATCGATGCGCCCCTGGCCGCCAGCATGGCGCGCAGCATTGACGAGATGGACGGCATCGTCGGTCAGTTCCTGCAGTTTGCGCGCAGCGCCGAGGCCGAGGCGCCCACCCGCGCATCGCTCAACGACCTGGCCCAGGCCGTGGCCGAGGCCCAGGCCGACCATGGCCGCGCGCTGCCCCTGGAGCTGGTGCCCTTGCCCGACGTGCCCGTGCGCCCCCAGGCCCTGCGCCGCGCGCTGGACAACCTGGTCGAAAACGCCTGGCGCCACGGCGCGCCGCCCGTGGTGCTGCGCACCGGGGTCGATGCCGACAGCGTGTGGCTGGAGGTGCAGGACCAGGGCCGGGGCATTGCCCCCGCCGACCTCGACCGCATCCGCCAGCCCTTTGCGCGCGGCGATGGGGCGGCGCGGTCAGGCGCACCGGGTGCGGGCCTGGGCCTGGCCATCGTGGAGCGTGTGGCGCGCAGCCACGGCGGGCGGCTGGAGCTGCACAGCGCACCCGGCCAGGGCCTGCGGGCGCGGCTGGTGTTGCCGGTTCAAGCAAAAAAGGGCGCTACCGTCTGATGGTATTGCCTCAATAGCTATCAAATTAATAGCTTTTAAATCAACAGCTATGGGGTGGAACGCCCGCCCAGCTTGCGGTACAGCGTCTGGCGGCTGATGCCCAGCTGGCGCGCCGCCTGCGACATGTTGCCGCGTGCGGCCTGCAGCGCCTGGTCGATGGCGGCCTGGGAGAGTTGCTGCAGGTTCAGCGCGGCCGGGTTGGCAGCCGATTCGTTCTGCGCGGGCGCAGGGGCAGGCGCCGCCGTCAGCGCCTGTACCAGGTCGTCGGGCATATGGTCCCAGCCCAGGGTGTCTTCGCCCTCGGCCAGCATGGCGCAGGCGGTGCGCAGCACGTTGGCCAGCTGGCGCAGGTTGCCGGGCCAAGGGTAGACGGCCAGGCGGGCCAGCAAATCGGGCGCCACCTGCACCTCAAAACCCAGGCCCTGCTCGGTGGCCAGGTCGGCCAGCAGGCGCTGCGCCAGTGCCACGAAGTCGCTGCGCTCGCGCAGCGCGGGCAGCTGCACCGTAAGGCCGTTGATGCGGTAGTACAGGTCTTGCCGAAAGCGCCCCTGTTCGGCCGCCTGCAGCAGCTGGTTGTGTGTGGCGCAGACCAGCGCAAAGTCCACCGGCACGGCCTTGCTGGCGCCCACGGGGGTCACGCTGCGCTCCTGCAGCACACGCAGCAGGCGGGTCTGCAGGGCCAGCGGCATGTCGCCAATTTCGTCGAGGAACAGCGTGCCGCCATGGGCCTCGCGCAGGCGGCCCAGGTGGCCCTCCTTGCGCGCACCGGTGAAGGCGCCCGCCACATGGCCGAAGAGTTCGGATTCGATGAGGTGCTCAGGGATCGCCGCGCAGTTGATGGCCACAAAGGGTGCATCGCAGCGCGGGCCGCTGGCGTGCAGCGCGCGCGCAAACACCTCCTTGCCCACGCCCGACTCGCCCTGCACCAGCACCGCAATCGGCTTGCCCACCACGCGGCGGGCCTTGTCGGCGGCGCTGCGCCAGCGGGTGTCGCCCGTGTCCAGCTGGGCCAGCGCGTCATGCGCGGGTGTGGCGCGGGCTGCGGGGGCGGAGGGCGACGGGGTGACCCACGCGGCGGCGTCCACCTGCACCTGGGCAAACAGCAGGCCGCCTTGGGGTGTGCGCAGCGCCTGGGGCTGCTGGGGGCGGCGCTTGTGGTGCGAGAGCAGGTCATCGAGCCGCACATCCAGCACCCGCTCCAGCAAGGTGGCGCCCACGTCGCGCGCGTGCAGACCCAGCTGGGCCAAGGCCACGCGGTTGGCGCCCACGATCCAGCCGTCGGCCGACACGGCCACGATGCCTTCGGCCACGCTGCCGATGCCCTCCGGGTCGCGGTGCAGGTGCAGGCGGATGTTGCGTTTGCAGGTGGCGGCCAGCAGGCGGTTTTCGATCATGCGGGCGGCCGTGCTCACCAGGCCCAGGGCGTGCGCGTGGCCGTTGCGGTAGTCGCCCGAGATGTCGAGGATGCCCAGCAGGTCGCCCGTGGCCGAGAGGATGGGCGAGGCCGCGCAGGTGAGAAAGCCGTTGCGCTCCAGGTAATGCTCGCTGCCATGCACCTCCACCGCACAGCCCTCGGCCAGGGCCGTGCCGATGGCGTTGGTGCCCCGGTGCGCCTCGTGCCACGAGGCGCCGCTGGTCAACGCCACGCGCTCGGCCTTGCCGACAAAAACCGGGTCGCCCAGCGTGTGCATGAGCATGCCGCGCCGGTCGGCCAGCACCACCACGCTCTGGCTGTGGCGCACTTGTTCAAACAGGTATTCCATCACCGGCCGCGAGTGCGCCAGCAGCTCGGGGTTGCTGGCCAGCACCTGGCGCAGCGTGCCGCTGCTGGGGTGGTCGATGCCCTGGGGCCGCCCGGTGGGCACCAGGCCCGCCGCCAGGCTGCGCGACCAGGAGCGCGCCAGGCGCTCGTCCACCAGGCCGCTGGGGCACTGGCCAGAGTCCAGCAGGTGCTGGCGGGCCTGTCGCAGGGCGACGGGGGAGGTGTTGGGGCGCACGCTTTGTCTCCGTGCGGGCTCAGGGCGGCCCGCTTGTGGTGTATGGGCCAGTATGGCGGGCGCCACGGCGCGGGGCAAGGGCGGGGGCGCAAGCCGGGCGCCAACTGTTCCATTTCGTGACAGGTGTCGCGGCCCGGCACAGCGCGGGGGTGTCCGCTGCGACAGGTGGGCGCGGTGGGTGCAGCCCAAAAGTCAATGAAATCAACGGCCCACGCCCAGGCACAGGCTGGCATGTGTTTTGAGTAGGGGTGTGGCATCGGAATGGCCCATGCGGCCCGCCCGATGTCCACAACAACCGCAGGAGACAACGCTCATGACCGTTTACGCAGCCCCCGGCGCCGCTGGCGCGAAGATCACCTACAAGCCCCGTTACGACAACTTCATCGGCGGCAAATTCGTGCCGCCCGTCAAGGGCCAGTACTTTGATGTCATCACGCCCGTGAGCGGCAAGGTCTACACCCAGGCCGCCCGCTCCACCGCCGAAGACATCGAACTGGCACTGGACGCCGCCCACGCCGCCGCCGACAGCTGGGGCAAGACCGATGCCGCCACGCGCGCCAACATCCTGCTCAAGATCGCCAACCGCATCGAAGAAAACCTGGAGCGCCTGGCCTACGCCGAGACCGTGGACAACGGCAAGGCCATCCGCGAGACGCTGAACGCCGACATCCCGCTCACTGTGGACCACTTCCGCTACTTTGCGGGCTGCGTGCGGGCGCAAGAAGGCGCCTTGAGCAACATCGACGAAAACACGGTGGCGTACCACATCCAGGAGCCGCTGGGCGTGGTGGGCCAGATCATTCCGTGGAACTTCCCCATCCTGATGGCCGCGTGGAAGCTGGCCCCGGCGCTGGGCGCGGGCAACTGTGTGGTGCTCAAGCCCGCAGAGTCCACCCCCATCTCCATCCTCATCCTGGTCGAGCTGATTGCCGACCTGCTGCCGCCCGGCGTGCTCAACATCGTCAACGGCTTTGGCCGCGAGGCCGGCATGCCGCTGGCGCAGAGCAAGCGCATCGCCAAGATCGCGTTCACCGGCTCCACCAGCACCGGCCGCGTGATTGCCCAGGCCGCTGCCAACAACCTGATCCCCGCCACGCTGGAGCTGGGCGGCAAGAGCCCCAACATCTTCTTTGCTGACGTGATGGACAAGGACGATGCGTTTCTGGACAAGGCCATCGAAGGCCTGGTGCTGTTCGCGTTCAACCAGGGTGAGGTCTGCACCTGCCCGAGCCGCGCACTGATTCAGGAATCGATCTACGACAAGTTCATGGAGCGTGTGCTCAAGCGCGTGGCCGCCATCAAGCACCAGAATCCGCTGGACACCGACAGCATGATGGGTGCACAGGCATCGAAGGAACAGCTCACCAAGATCCTGAGCTACCTCGACCTCGGCAAACAGGAAGGCGCCGAAGTGCTGGCCGGTGGCGGCCAAGCGCATCTGGGCGGCGACCTGGAAGGCGGCTACTACGTGCAGCCCACGCTGTTCAAGGGCCACAACAAGATGCGCATCTTCCAGGAAGAAATCTTCGGCCCCGTGCTGGCCGTGACCACCTTCAAGGACGAAGCCGAAGCGCTGGCGATTGCCAACGACACGCTGTACGGCTTGGGCGCGGGCGTGTGGAGCCGCAACGGCAACGTGGCCTACCGCATGGGCCGCGCGATCAAGGCCGGGCGCGTGTGGACCAACTGCTACCACGCGTACCCCGCACATGCGGCGTTCGGCGGCTACAAGGAGTCGGGCATTGGGCGTGAGACGCACAAGATGATGCTGGACCACTACCAGCAAACCAAGAACCTGCTGGTGAGCTACTCAGAAAACAAGCTGGGTTTCTTCTGAGGGGCGGCGGTTCACAGACCGTCCCTGGCGTCGTTGCTCCGTCTTGCCGTGGCGCTGCCACCGTCTGCGACGGAGACGCCTAGCCAGGGACGGCTTGTGGATAGCTGGAAACGTTTCTACTGACGCGGCTCGTTGTTCCAACTGGCCGCGTTTGCTTTTTGCATCGCACGCTGGAGACAACCATGGTCGAAAAAGTCGTCGCCACCCCCGCCGCGCTGGAGCTGGTGGCCTTTCTGCAAACCAAACATGGCCCCGATCTGATGTTCCACCAGTCGGGTGGCTGCTGCGACAACAGCGCAGCCAACTGCTACCTGCCGGGTGAGATCACGATGGGTGCAGGCGACGTGTACCTGGGCGATATCGGCGGCTGCCCGTTCTACATCGGGCGCGCGCAGTACGAGACCTGGAAACACACGCAGCTCATCATCGATGTGATCGAAGGCACGGGCGGCACCTTCTCGCTGGAGGGGCCCGAGGGCAAGGCCTTTCACACCCGCTCGCGGGTGTTCACGGCGGCGGAGCTGGATGCGCTGGGCATTGCCCCGCCTGTGACCTGAAATTCTCAAACCAAAATGGCCGCCTGCGCGCGACCAGTATGCCTTTTTGGCTATTGAAGTCGTAGCATTCCGGGCCCGCCACCGATGCCGCCGGTGGGGTTGCCATCACCCCCCAGGCGGAACACCGACACCACCTGCACCAGGTCCTCGGCCTGGTTCTGCAGGCTGCTGGCGGCGGCGGCCATTTCTTCGACCAAGGCCGCGTTCTGCTGCGTGACCTGGTCCATCTGTGTCACGGCCTCGCCCACCTGGGCCACGCCCAGCGACTGTTCGTGGCTGGCCGCGCTGATCTCGCCCACGATGTCGGTCACGCGGCGGATGGACGCCACCACCTCGGTCATGGTGCTGCCTGCGCGGTCCACCAGGGCCGTGCCCTGCTCCACGCGCTCCACGCTGGCGCTGATGAGGGTCTTGATCTCGCGCGCGGCCTCGGCACTGCGCCCGGCGAGGTTGCGCACCTCGCTAGCCACCACGGCAAAGCCCCGGCCTTGCTCGCCCGCGCGGGCGGCTTCCACGGCCGCGTTCAGCGCCAGGATGTTGGTCTGGAAGGCGATGGAGTCGATCACGCCGATGATGTCCGAGATCTTCTGCGACGCGGCATTGATGCCCTGCATGGTGTTGACCACCTGGGCCACGACCTCGCCACCCTGGGTGGCCACGGTGCTCGCGCTGGCGGCGAGCTGGCTGGCCTGCTGGGCGCTGTCGGCGTTCTGGCGCACGGTGGCGTTGAGCTGCTCCATCGAGGCAGCGGTCTGCTCCAGCGCGCTGGCCTGGCTTTCGGTGCGGGCCGATAGGTCGGTGTTGCCCTGTGCAATCTGCACGCTGGCCGTGGCCACGCTCTCCGACCCGCCGCGCACCTGGCGCACCACCTGCGTGAGTTGGCTGCGCATTTGCTGCAGCGCCTGCAGCAGCTGGCCGACTTCGTTGGTGCCGTGCGGGATGGGCGCACCGCTCAGGTCCCCCTGTGCCACGGCGCGCGACAGCGCCACGGCCTGCGACAGCGGCCCGGTCATGGAGCGCACAAACACCAGGGCCATGGCGCTGGTGGCCGACAGCGTGAGCACCAGGGCCAGGGCCACCCACAGCAGGTTGCGCTGCAGCCCCGCCACACGCGCCTGCAGGGCCTGGTCCAGGCTGGCCATCGACAGGTTGTTGAGCGCGTTCAGCGCCTCGATGGTGCGGGTGAAGGCGTCGAAGTAATCCTTGGACGCGAGCTGCAGCTCGGTGGCGTTGATCACGTCGCGCTCGGCCATCTGCAGCGACTGCTGGATCTGGCCCTGCACCGCCTGCACGCTGCTGCCCAGTGCGCGCTGCAGGTCGGGGTTGCCCTGCAGGGCGCGGTCCAGGCCGCGGAAGGTGTCGGCCTGCAGCTCGGCCACACGCTGCTGCAGCACCAGCAGCTGGCCCTTGCCCTGGGGCGTCAGCTCGCGCTTGCCCAAGGCGCTGGCGCCCTGGGCGCGCAGCATGCCCAGCTTTTCGCCCAGCATGGGCGCCTGCGCCAGCGATGCCTGGACCAGCGCATGGGTGTCGGCCTCGGGGTCGATCTGCAGGCCATAGGCGTGCACCAGGGCCTCGTTGAGCTGCAGCAGCTGGGCAATCAGCTGCGTGTGCTGCGCCGTGCTCTGCGCCTGCTCGATGCTGCGCGCGCCCACGGCCTGCTCCAGCGTGCGCCAGGTCTGCTGCGCCTGGGTCCAGGCCGCCATCTGCGCTGCGGGCACCTTGGCGGCGGCAAAGCGGGCGCTCACGTCGTCCAGCGCGGTGTTGACCGCATCGCGCGCGGCAGGGCGGCGCGCGGCCAGCGACTCGTCGCCCCCCAGCATGCCCACAGACAGGCCACGGTGCACCTGCATGCGCTGCACCAGCAGCGTGAGCGCCTGGGCGGGGGGCACGCCCTGCGCCTCCAGGCGCGCGTGGTCGATGGCATGGAGGGAGTCGCGCACCACCAGGTAGGTGGGCAAGGCACTCATCATGAGCCCGATGGTCCCCAGGATGAGGAATTTTTCGAGCAGGTTCAACCGGTGAAGCAATGACATGGCAATGGACGCAGGCCACACGGCGTGCGCTTTAGAGTAGGCCCCAGGGGCGGGTGTCGGCACCGCCGACTGGAGGGCGGCCCCTGTGAACCTGAGGACGATCGCATGGGAAAATCGCCCCACCGGCACCGAGGGCCAAACGGAATGGTTCTCAATGTAGGGACGCGTTTGCAGTAGGGTTTTGACTCAGGTCAAGTGGCGCAGAGCTTCGCCCACGCGGCCGCATCGCGAGCGCTGGGCTGCGTTCGGGGACGGGTGGAGGCTACGGCAGCCGGGGCGCTGGAGAATAATGAACGCCTCCCCATCCTTTGGAGCCCCGGCATGCACTCAACCACCCTGCGCTTCCTGGCGTCCCAGACCACGCTGCCCCAGGCAGGCCGCATCCCCGGCGGCACGGTGCTGCGCTGGGTGGACGAAGCCGGGTTTGCCTGCGCCAGCGCCTGGGCCAAGGGCGCCTGCATTACCGAGTTTGTGGGCGGCGCCCACTTTGTGCGCGCCATCCGCCCGGGGGACCTGGTGGAGGTGCACGCGCGCCTGGCCTACACCACCGACACCAGCATGTGCCTGGCCATGGAAGTGCGCAGCGGCGCAGTGCACGGCGCACCGCTGGAGGACGTGGTGCACTGCGTGGCCGTGTACACCGCCGTGGATGCCAGCGACCAGCCGCGTACCGTGGACAAGTGGAGCCCCGAGACCCCCGGTGACATTGCGCTGGCCCAGCGCGTGAAGGCGCACATCGACGCAGCGCGCGCGGCGCAATGAGCGGCGCTGTACAAGTCGCATCCGCCACCAGCCCGCTGCGCGCGCGCGACCTGTTCGCAGCGCTGGTGGTGGTGATCCTCTGGGGCGTGAACTTTGTGGCGATGAAGTGGGGGCTGCGCAGCTTCAGCCCCTTCCAGCTGGGCGCTGCGCGCTACCTGTGTGCAGCGCTGCCGCTGGTGCTGCTGGTCCGTCCGCCGCGCATGCACTGGCGCTGGGTGCTGCTGTTCGGGTTGTTCCAGGGTGTGGGGCAGTTCGGCTTTTTGTTCATGGGGCTCAAGGTGGGCATGACGGCTGGGCTGGCTAGCGTGCTGCTGCAAACCCAGGTGTTCTTCACGGCGCTGCTGGGCTTTGCACTGTTGCGCGAGCGGCCGGGGCTGCCGCTGCGCGTGGGCATGGGGCTCGCCGCACTGGGGCTGGTGTGTTTTGCTATGAACTATGTGGGCCCGGGCTCCGGCGTGGGGGTGGCGGCGGCCACCACACTGGCGGGCCTGCTGCTCACGCTGTGCGGCGCGGCGATGTGGGCATCGTCCAACATCGTGGCGCGGCTGGCGCAGCAGCACAGTCCGGGGTTTGACCCCTTGGCCTTTGTGATCTGGAGCAGCCTGGTGCCGGTGCTGCCGTTCATGGCGCTGTCCGCCCTGTTCGACCCCGACGCCGCGCGCTGGCTGCAGTGGCAGACGTTGGCCAGCGTGCCGCTGCTGTCGTGGGCGGCGGTGGCCTACCTGGGCTGGGCCGCCACCATCGTGGGCTACGCGCTATGGACCAACCTGCTGCAGCGCTACCCCGCCAACCGCGTTGCGCCCTTCAGTCTGGCGGTGCCAGTGGTGGGCCTCACCGCAGGCTGGCTGCTGCTGGACGAGGGCGTGGCGCCCTGGCAGTGGGCAGGCATTGCGCTGGTGGTGGCCGCGCTGGCCTGTGTGGTGCTGGGGCCCCGACTACAAGCCAAATGGCCGGTAGCGCCAGTTGAACATGCCTTAGTAGCTATCAACTAGATAGCAAACAACGACAGTACTGCCTACAGCAACCGGCGCCGCGCAAAGCGCACCACGGTCACCCCGGCACGTGCCTGGCGCACCGAGGGCATGACGAGCACGCAGTCGTCGTACGGAGTGACCACCGGCACGCCGTCGTTGTCGCCAATCACCGTGCCCGCCTTCTCGAACACTTCGAGGCCCGTGTACGGCGCCACAAACCGGAAGGCGCTGCTGGTGGCGACCACGGGGCCGGTCACCTCCAGCGCCCACTGGCACGGTGCGTCGGGCAGGCGCCAGCCGGGCAGCTGCTGCGCCAGTGCGTCGGCGCTCAGGGCGCCAGACTGCTCGATGAAACGCACGCACTGGTCCTGCGCCACGGCGCGGCTGGCCGGGTCGCCATGGAAGCCACATTCGATGAGCAGCGAGCGGGTGCCGTTGTCGTCCAGGTCGCCGAACCGGCCGTAGTCGCGCATGCGCACACCGTCCTTGTGGCCCGCGTCCACCACGGTGTATTCGGGCGAGCGCATGGCACGCGCCAGCGCCCGGTTGCGCGGCTGGATGCCGGTGAGCAGCAGCGGTGCCGAGGGCTCGTGCATCGAATGGATGTCGAGCAGCCAGTCGGCCTGCGCCACCCACGGGCGCAGCGCGGCGGCGCGGCGGCGTTCGTTGGTGTCGGCCGCATCGATGCGCGCGTCGATCCACTGGCGGTTGAGGTCTTCGTCGGTGAAGCGCGAGGCATCGTGGTTGCCGGGGTCGAAGCGGTCGAAGGCGTCGAGGTTGCAGAAGGCGAGTGTGAGCGTGCCCTGCGCAGGGCGCACACCGGCTTCGAGCAGGCCCTTGAGCGCCCAGGCGCCGCACAGCTCGTTGCCGTGCACCAGGGCGCTGATCATCACGTGGCGGCCGGGCCGGCCCGAGTCGAAATGCCACACGCCTTCGGTGCCGGTGTTGCCGGCGCGCCAGGCGCTGATGTCGGGGGCGGGCAGTTCAAACACCAGGGGGGGCACGGCGGTGGGGGTGAGCTCGGTGGGGTTCATTCTTCGATCTTG
Organism: Acidovorax sp. NB1; assembly: GCF_005405905.1. Taxonomy (GTDB): domain Bacteria; phylum Pseudomonadota; class Gammaproteobacteria; order Burkholderiales; family Burkholderiaceae_C; genus Acidovorax. Next base: position 251,120 of record NZ_BJHU01000057.1, on the reverse strand, counting down.
GCGAATTCAACGATCTTCTTGTACTTGGCCACTTCCGTAACCAGGAACTGGTCGATGTTCACGGTGGGCGAGGCCACGGTGGACCCGCTGGCTTCCATCTTCTTGCGGAAGTCCGGCGATTGCAGGCTGTCGGCCAGCGCCTTCTTGAGCTTGTCGGTCACAGGCTTGGGGAGGTTGGCAGGGCCCATGAGCGCAAACCACACGCTGATGTCCACGTTCTTGTACTGCGGCGACTCGGCCAGCGCGGGGATGTCGGGTGTGGTGGCCGAGCGCTTGGCCTCGGTGGTGCCCAGTGCAATCACCTTGCCGCTCTTGATGTGCGGCAGGCCGCTGGAGAGCACGAACACGCCGTACTCCAGGTTGTTGCCCATGAGGTCGCTGGTGAGCGGCGCCACGCCCCGGTAGGGGATGTGCGTCATGAACAGCTTGCCCTGCTCTTTCACGGCCTCGCCCGCCAGGTGCAACGCTGTGCCTACGCCCGAGCTGCCGTAGCTGAACTTGCCGGGGTTCTTGGACACCTTCTGCGTGAACTCCGCCATGTTCTTGACACCCGCCCCGGTGGAGGCCACCAGCACGAGCGGCTGCGAGGCAATGAGGCCGATGGCGGTGAAGTCCTTGATGTCGTACTTGACCTTCTTGGTCACGAGCTTATTGATCGCGATCTCGTTGTTGGCGCCCACCAGCAGGGTGTAGCCGTCGGGCGCGGCGTTGGCCACCTTCTGCGCGCCGATCGCGCCACCGGCACCACCCAGGTTCTCGATCACGACTGGCACGCCGAGCTTGTTGCCCAGCTCGGTGGCCACCGTGCGCGCGGTCAGGTCGGTGCTGCCGCCGGGCGGGTAGCCCACCACGATGGTGATGGGCTTGCTGGGGTAGGTGTCCTGCGCCAGCGCAGGCGCGCTGAGCAGGGCCAGGCCGCACAGGAGCGCCACGCGGCGCAGGGGGAGTGTGGGTTGCATGGGGTGTCCTCGTCGTGGATCGGGGGGTTGTGGCCCGATTGTGCGAAGCCCCTGGCGCTGGTCTGGTGCCGAAATGGCACCAGGTCTTGCCAATTCTGTTCGGTGCCCTGATGAAAACCCTGCGTCTGTGCCCGGAGGTCGGGCCCGGCTTCAGCGCTGCGCCAGCGCCTTCCACAGTGCTTCGGCCAGGGGGCCCAGACGGCGTTTGGGGCGGTACAGGCGCACGTCAAAGCGCACCTCCATGCGCGCATCGCCCGCCAGGGCCATGCGTTGGGCCTGGCAGTCGGCAAACACCATGGACCAGGGCAGCCAGGCCACGCCCAGGCCCTTTTGCACATATTCATAGTGCGCGTCGGCCGAGTCGCATTCGACCACCCGCTGCAGCCGGGGCGCGTGCGGGTTCTGGGCCAGGTGGTCTTCCACCAGGCGCCCCAGGGCCAGTTGCGGGGCATAGGCCAGGTAGGGCACGCGCGTGGCGTCGGGCCCGAAGCGGTGCAGCGCCTGCCCTTGCGCGGTGGCGCGTGACACGGGCACCAGCCGGTCCGAGGCCACGGTCACGTGCATGAACTGGCGCGCGTCCAGGCGCACGGCCAGCGTGGGGTGGTGGTAGACGAGGGAGAAGTCGGCCTCGCTGCGCTCCAGCATGGCCACGGTGTCGGCCAGCGCGCGGGTGCGGATGCACAGCTCGCCGCCCTGCAGGATGGGCTGCAGGCGCACCAGCCAGTCGGCCACCACGGTGCGCGCCAGCGTGCGGCCCGTGGCCAGGGTCACGGTGCGGGCCTGGCGCCCGGCCAGGCTCTGCAGCTCCTCGTGCGACTGCGTGAGGTTGCGCACCATTTGCCCGGCGGTGTCCAGAAAACTCTGCCCGGCGGGCGTGAGGGTGACGGGCCCCCCGCCCCGCTCCACCAGCGGCGTGCCCGCCCAGACCTCCAGCGCGCGGATGCGCCGGCCAAAGGCGGGGTGGGTCACATGCCGCAGCTCGGCGGCGCGGGTGAAGCTGCGCTCCTGCGCCAGCACGATGAAGTCCTCCAGCCACTTGAGCTGCATGGGCGTGTGGTGTGGCTGCGGGGGGCTGGGGAAGGATGGCGCGTGGTGCTTAGCGGCTGCGCGAGGCTTCAAGCACCGCGCGGGTGTGCTGGGCGGCGGTGCGCGCTGCGGCCGCAAAGTCCGCACCCTGGGAGGCGTACAACACGGCGCGCGAGGAGTTCACGATGATGGGGCCGTCGTTGCGCAGCCCGGCGCGCACGGTGGCGGCGGCGTCGCCGCCCTGGGCGCCCACGCCGGGGATCAGCAGGGGCAGCGTGGGCGCGATGGCACGCACGCGCTCGATCTCCTGCGGGTAGGTGGCGCCCACCACCAGGCCGAGCTGGCCGTTCTTGTTCCAGGGGCCTTGCGCCAGGCGGGCCACATGCTCGTACATGAGCGGCTGGCCTTCGATGCTGGCTAGGCGCTGGTTCTGCAGGTCGTCCCCGCCCGGGTTGGAGGTGCGGCACAGCAGGAAGGCGCCCTTGCCGTGGTAGGCCAGGTAGGGCTCAATGGAGTCAAAACCCATGAAGGGCGACAGCGTCACCGCATCGGCGCCATAGCGCTCGAAGGCTTCCTTGGCGTATTGCTCAGCGGTGGAGCCGATGTCACCGCGCTTGGCATCCAGGATCACCGGCACCTGGGGCGCATTGGCGCGCATGTGCTGCATCAGGCGCTCCAGCTGGTCTTCGGCGCTGTGGGCGGCAAAGTAGGCGATCTGGGGCTTGAAGGCGCAGACCAGGTCGGCCGTGGCGTCCACGATGGCGGCGCAAAAGTCGTAGATCTTGCGCGGGTCACCCTGCATGCCCGCAGGGAAGCGGGTGGGTTCGGGGTCCAGGCCCACGCACAGCAGGGAGTTGTTCTGCGCCGTGGCGCCGCGCAGCATGTCGGTGAAGTTCATGGGGCGTGATTTTAGTGGGCGGGTCCTTGGGGATCCCATCGGGGGGCCTGAGGCGCTGCGGCGCACCTTGTGTGGGCGGGTTGCCAAGGGTCCTGCAGGCATAAAAAAAGGCCGTCGAAACGGCCTTTTTGTTGGAGCAGGTGGGGAACACCTGCGAGTGCAAGCAGCAGCTCAGCGTGGCACGGCCAGCAGGCGCTGTACGTCGCGGTCGTTGGGCAGTGCGTAGTCGTGGCCGCGCACGATGCGGCTGTCTTCGGTGCGCACCAGCTTCAGGCTCACGTAGGTGTAGTTGGCGGCGGCCGAGTAGGTGCCCACCAGCACCATCGAGGCGTTGTGGTTGCGTGCGATGTCCTTGATCTCGCGCGACAGCAGCAGCTCGCCCTGGCCTTCGCGCACGAACACGTCGCCGCGCAGCTTGATTTCCTTCACGTTGAAACCGCTGGCAGCCATGCTGGTGGCGTATTGCTCGGACAGCGTGCGGCCCAGGGGGGCCGCGCGGCTCAGGTCGTTGACGTTGACCACGGTGGCCACCAGCACGGGGCCTGCGCCCAGGGCGGTCATGTCAAAGCCGGTGGTCAGCTTGGTGACGGCGTCGCGGCTGGTCTGGATGAACTGGCTGCTGGCGGCTTCCTGGTAGGTGGGCTCGACGCGCGTGGGCGCGGCATTGTTGGCGCAACCGGCCAGAACCACGCCGGCCAGCACCGTCAGAAGAAGTGCGGGGGTTTTCATTGCGAGACAACCTTCATGTTGACGTTCTTGTACGAGGGGCGCGTGAACAGCGGGGTGTCAGCGTTTTCCAGGTAGTACACGTCGGTCTTGCGTGCCAGGTACTGGCCACCGCGCGTGACGGTGGTGGTCAGAATCAGCTCGGTGTTGGTCGGGCCGCCTGAGTTGATGCTGTTGGCGTAGTCAGCGGCGATCGACAGGCCCAGCCCAGCGGCCAGTTGGGCATCAACATGCTCGTGGCGCAGGCCGTAGGCGGCAAACAGGCCAGCAGCGAGCATGGTGAACTGACCGGGGATGAAGCGGGGGCGTTCGCTGTTGTGGCGCACGACCTGGATGCCGTAAGAGACGTCCAGAGCCTGACCGGGGCTTTGTTGCACCACGGCACCGTTCTGGACCAGCTTGGTGATCAAGAACTCGCGGAATGCGGTTTCGAACTGCGTGGCATTGGCAGGCAGCGACACATGCATGGGGGTGCCTGGGGCCACACCGGCCTTGTCCAGGGTGCCCAGCGTCTGGCCCACCACGTCGCGCGACACCAGATCCCAATGGCCTGCGGAGCGGACCTTGGGTTGCGAGGTGTATTCGAAATTTTCCGCAACGGGAATTGGCGCTTTCTGTGCGCACCCAACCAAGGTTGCTACAGCGCCAGCCAGAACGGCCAAGCTGATTGCCTTTGAAAACGACATGATTCCCTCCTACGGACTAGATTTGCGAGGATCTGGACAGATACGGCCCGCACGATTGAAAAATAATTCTGGGCGGGTTCCTCAACAAAAACAAGAAAAAATTACGCTAACTGCGCTCCGCCGTACACAGTTCGTTGTTTTTGGTCACAGTTGTGTGTTGCTGCAAGGCACGCGGTGCCAAATAGCCCGGTTTGCCTTGCATTTGCTTACATGGTGGCGACGGCGCGCTGCTCCAGGATGTCAAAAGCGGGCAGTTTTTTGCCTTCCAGCACTTCCAGGAAGGCGCCGCCGCCGGTCGAGATGTAACCCACCTGTTTCTCAATGCCGTACTTGGCAATGGCGGCCAGGGTGTCGCCACCGCCCGCAATGCTGAACGCTGCCGATTCGGCAATGGCCGTGGCGATGGCGCGGGTGCCGTTCTCGAAAGCGGCAAACTCGAACACGCCCACGGGGCCGTTCCAGACGATGGTACCTGCGGACTTGAGCTGGGTTGCCAGGCGTGCGGCAGTGTCGGGGCCAATGTCCAGGATCAGGTCATCGGGCGCCACATCGGTCGCGGCCTTCACGGTGGCGGGGGCATCGGCGGCGAACGCCTTGGCCACGACCACGTCAGTGGGGATCGGCACTTCGGCGCCCCGAGCCTTCATCGCGGCCATCACGGACTTGGCAGCCTCCAGCAGGTCGGGCTCGGCCAGGCTCTTGCCGATGGGCAGGCCTGCGGCCAGCATGAAGGTGTTGGCAATGCCGCCGCCCACGATGAGCTGGTCCACCTTGTCGGCCAGGCTTTGCAGGATGGTGAGCTTGGTGGAGACCTTGGAGCCTGCCACGATGGCGGCCAGGGGGCGCTGGGGCTGGGCCAAGGCCTTGGTCAGGGCGTCGATTTCGGCCGACAGCAGCGGGCCTGCGCAGGCCACGGGGGCAAACTGGGCGATGCCGTAGGTCGTGCCTTCGGCGCGGTGGGCAGTGCCGAACGCGTCGTTCACGAAGATGTCGCACAGGGCGGCCATCTTGCGCGCCAGTTCTTCCTTGTTCTTCTTTTCGCCCACGTTCAGGCGGCAGTTTTCCAGCAGCACCACCTGGCCGGGGGCCACGGTGACGCCGTCCACCCAGTTGGCCACCAGCGGCACGTCGCGGCCCAGCAGCTCCGACAGGCGCTGGGCCACGGGGGCCAGCGAGTCCTCAGGCTTGAATTCGCCTTCCGTCGGGCGGCCCAGGTGGCTGGTGACCATCACGGCAGCGCCCGCGTCCAGTGCCATGCGGATGCAGGGGATCGAGGCGCGGATGCGCGTGTCTTCGGTGATGCGACCTGCGTCGTCCTGCGGAACGTTCATGTCCGCACGGATGAAAACGCGCTGGCCTTGGGCCTTGCCTTGGGCACACAGATCGGAAAAGCGGAGGATGTTCATAGCAGAGGTGTAAGGGGGAAGGAGGGCTCTCGCGGCGGCCATTTTAGTGACCGCAGTGGAGGGAGCCCTTCTCCTTCTGTCTTTGCCAGTGCTCCCGTGGAACGGGCTTTGCCAGGCCACGGGGTGCGTCCCCCGCAGGGGGATGGCGCCGAAGGCGACTCAGGGGGAGCCTATTTTCACCAGCCCCAGCCGATGTGCAGCGGCAGGTACACCGCCATGCCCACCAGGATCGTGCCCAGGATGCCCCGGCGCCAGAAGTAGTAGGCGCTGGCGCACACCACGGCGGGCAGGCGGGCGTCCATGAAGGTGTCGATGAGTTCGCCTTGGGTCATGACGATCTCGGGCGCAATCACGGCGGTGAGTGCCGCCAGGGGGGCGTACTTGAGTCCGCGCTTGAGCCAGCCAGGCAGCGGCAGCTCGCGCTCAGGGATCATGAAGAAGGAGCGGGACACCACGGTGATGACCGCCAGGCCCACGATGGCCAGCACCGGTTCGATCCAGGATCCGTTCATCATGGATGGCGCTCCTCACGCAGCGGCACCACGTCGCCCGCCGCGACATGTTCGCGTTCTTCGGGTGGCATGACGCTGTCGGCGGGCACCAGCAGCAGTTCGGGCTTGTGGCGGCGGCGGTCCACCGCCTCCATCAGCAGCCCGGCGGCCACAGCAGCGGCCAGGGCCACCAGGATGTTGAGCTTGAGCGGCAGCGCGAACGCGGCAATCGCGGCCGTGGCCGCCACGCCCGTGGCCAGCCAGGTGGCGCGGTCGAACAGCAGCGACAGCAGCACGCCCAGCAGCGCCAGCACCCCGGCAAACCCCAGCCCCCAGGACAGCGGCACGGCATTGGCCAGCAGGATGCCCGCGATGGACGGCACCTGCCAGGCCAGCCAGTTGGTGCTGGCAGCGCCCCAGAAATACGGTACCTGTTCGGGCGCGGGGCGTGGTTCGGGGAAGCGCTTCATGAAGGCCACATAGATCACGTCGCCGCTGAAGTACCCGAGCGCGAGGCGCTGGCGCAGCGGCAGGTGGGCAAAGTAGCTGCGCCACATGCTGCTGAAAATCACAAAACGCAGGTTCACGCAGGCGGCGGTGAGCCAGATGACCCACAGCGGCGCGCCCACGGACAGCAGCGGGATGACCGCCAGCTGTGCGCTGCCCGCGTACACCAGCAGCGACATGAACACTGCCATGCCCACCGGCATGCCGCTCTTGACCATGGCCACGCCCGTGACCAGACCCCAGGCGGCGATGCCCAGCGATGTGCCTGCCATGTCCGTGGCCGCGAGCCGGAACGACGGGTGGCGCACGGTGCTGCGCAGGGCAGCGAGTGTGCTCATGCGGTGGCGGTGCCCAGCACCATGCCGGGCTGCAGCGCAAAGCCGCGCAGGAAGTCGGCCGCAGGCAGGCGCTTGCCGCCCGCGCGCTGCAGCGTGGTCAGGCGCAGGGCCGTGCCCGCGCCGCACGCCACGACCACGCCGGTGTCGTCTGCAGATAAAACAAGGCCTTTGCGCGCGTCTGTATTGCCTTTTAAGCTATCAATAACATAGCTCCAGATCTTGATGGTCTCGCCGCTGCACTCGGTGCTGGCGCCCGGAAACGGGTCGAACGCGCGGATGCGCTGGCCGATCACGCTGGCGGGTTGGGACCAGTCGATGCTGCTTTCGGCCTTCTCGATCTTGTGGGCGTAGGTGATGCCCTCGGGGGGCTGGGCCACGGGCTGCAGGCCGCCGCATGCTGCCAGCTCCAGGGTTTCCACGATCATGCGGCCGCCCAGGTGGGCCAGTCGGTCGTGCAGCGCCGCCGTGGTGTCGTCGGCGGTGATGGCCAGGCGCTCGGTGAGCAGCATGTCGCCCGTGTCCAGCCCGGCATCCATCTGCATGATGGTTACGCCGGTTTCGGCATCGCCTGCTTCGATGGCACGGTGGATGGGCGCCGCGCCGCGCCAGCGTGGCAGCAGGCTGGCGTGGATGTTCAGGCAGCCCAGGCGCGGCATGTCCAGGGTCCACTGCGGCAGGATCAGTCCGTAGGCGGCCACGACCATCACATCGGCCTGGGCGGCCAGCAGCGCGTCGCGCGCGGCAGCGGCGTCTTCGGGGTACTTGCCATCTAGGCGCAGGCTGCGCGGCTGTGCCACCGAAATGCCATGGTCCAGCGCGCACTGCTTGACCGGCGATGCCTGCAGCTTCATGCCCCGGCCCGCTGGGCGGTCGGGCTGGGTGAGCACCAGCGGGACGGTGAACCCCGCAGCCAGCAGCCGCTCCAGCGCCACGCGGGCAAATTCGGGGGTGCCGGCAAAAATGACTTTCATGGATGGCTGCATGCGGATATCTGGGGGCACGCTCAGTCGCGTGCGTTGTCAAAGTGGGGGAGTTCGTCGGTGAACAGCACCTTCTGCACCACACCCTGGCGGTCGAGGTGCACATGGGCCAGGCGCAGGTCGGAGTTCTGGCGGAAGCGGTAGGTCCAGATGTCGCCATCAAACCGTGCCACGCGCTCCACCCGCAAGGGGGCACCAAAGGTGCGCTCGACATCCGCCCGGGTCCAGGCACCGAGCGGAAGGTTGTCGAAACGTGCCTGCGTCAGCACCTGCTCGTTGCGCAGCAGGCGGCCGCTGGCATCGAAGTCGAGGGCGTGGGCTTCAAAACCTGCAGGCAGCTCGGAATACAGCAGCCGCTCACCCGACGCCAGTGCAAACGTGGCACTGGGCGGGCCCAGGCGGGCCAGGACCTCGGCGCGCAGTGCGCCGGGCTGTTCGCGGGCAGGAAGCGCACAGCCCGCCAGCTGAACCACCAGCGCCGCGAGCGCCACACGCGCCAGCACTCCGCCGCCCCACAGGGCGCAGAGCGCTGCCCGCTTCACCCGCGGGCCTCCCGTTGCTGCTTGATCATCTTGGTCTTGATGCGGTTGCGCTTGAGGGGGGAGAGGTATTCCACAAACACCTTGCCCATCAGGTGGTCCATCTCATGCTGGATGCACACGGCCAGCAGGCCGTCTGCCTCGATGACACGGGACGCGCCCTGGGCGTCAAGCGCCTTCACGTGCACGGCGTCAAACCGCTCCACGCCGTCGTAGATGCCGGGGACGGACAAGCAGCCTTCGTCGTTCAAGTGCTTTTCTGCGCTGGTCCAGACGAGTTCGGGGTTGATCAGCACCAGGGGCTGGTCACGCTCTTCGGACACATCAATCACCACCAGGCGCTCGTGCACATCCACCTGGGTGGCCGCCAGGCCGATCCCGTGGGCGTCGTACATGGTGGCCAGCATGTCGGCCACCAGCGTACGGATGCGATCGTCCACCACCGCGATGGGGCGTGCGACCTTGTGGAGCCGGGGGTCCGGGTAACAGAGAATGGGAAGGATTGCCATGGCTGCAGGTAGAAGATGTCGCTATTTTCGCCACTTTTGCGGCCTGCCGCAGGGTTGCAGGCCAATAATCGTTGCCGAATCAAGGGCTTGAGCAGAGAATCTAAGAAGGTTTGTAACGTAGTTACCCGGGCGCCCGCATGCTGCAGGCGCCGGGTTGCCAGTGAGGGGGCGTTTCACAATGCATGAGAAAAGGAACAACATGACGGCATTCACCAGCGTGCGGCGGACCGCCCTGGGCGCGCTCACCATCATCGCTGGCGCCCTGCTGGTCATGCCGGCTCAGGCGCAGAACTACCCCATCTCCAGCAGCCAGCGCGCCACGGCGCAGCAGGTGTCCGAGCGGGGCGTGCCCCTCGAAGAGCTGGCGCCCAACGCACCCGACAGCTACACCGTCAAGCGCGGCGACACGCTCTGGGGTATCTCTGGCATGTACCTCAAGCGCCCCTGGCGCTGGCCTGAACTCTGGGGCATGAACCTCAAGGCCATTCCCAACCCGCACTTGATCTTCCCGGGCCAGACGCTCTATCTGGAAAAGGACGGCGGTTATGCCCGCCTGAGCACCAGCCGCCCTGGCGGCACCGGCGAGCCCGAGACCGTGCGCGTCTCGCCACGCACACGCAGCGACAGCCTGATGGATTCCGCACTCCCCACCCTCAAGCCGCACCTGATCGAGCCCTTCCTGGTCGAGCCGCTGGTGGTGGACGAACAGACACTGCTGCGCGCCCCGCGCGTGATCGCCACGACCGACGAGCGTGTGCTCATGGGGTCGGGTGACCGCGTCTATGTGCGTGGAGATGCCGCCTCGCCCATGCTGTCTGAAGCTGGTGAACCGCGTTACTACCGCGTCTTCCGCAATGCGGTGGCCCTCAAGGACCCGATGACGGGTGCAGTGCTTGGCTACGAAGCGCAGTACGTGGGTAAGGCCGAACTGGTGCGTGGCGAATCCTTCGAAGAAACCCCCAATGGCAAAGGCGGATACAACGCCGAGTACGTGCCCGCCACGGTAGACCTGTCGGCCACCAAGGAAGAAGTCCAGGCGGGTGACCGCCTGCTGCCCGCACCCGCACGCGCCTTCATGAGCTACACGCCGCGGGCGCCCGAGGTTGAGGTGGACGCCCGTGTGGTGTCCATCTACGGCAGCTCGGCTGTGGCCTACGCTGCGCAAAATCAGGTGGTGGCCATCAACATGGGCTCGGAGGACGGTGTGGAGCCTGGCCATGTGCTCAGCCTGATGACCAAGGGCGACCGCATCAAGGACACCACCGACAAGTCCAAGGCGATGGTCAAGCTGCCCAGCGAAGTCAACGGCACGGCCATGGTGTTCCGCACCTTCGAGCGCGTGTCTTATGCGCTGCTCCTTGAGATTCGCAACGGCGTGCGCGTAGGCGATCGCCTCGTCAATCCCAAGTAAGCCATGCGCGCTCCGGCGCGGAAGGGGTGTCGCCGCTTTGGTGTGAAGCGGTAGCGCCGTGTTATTCCCGGGCGGATTGAAACCCATGGACCATGAAGAGTTGGGCGCCTGGCTGCGTTTGACGCTGACCCCTGGCGTGGGCAATGGCGCCGCGCGGCGGCTGCTGGCCCGTTTCGGGCTCCCGCAAGCGATTTTCCAGCAGTCCGAGGCGGCGTTGCAGCAATGTGTGACCAATGCCCAGGCACGGGCTTTGTGTGAGATCCCTGCCGCCTGGCAGGCCTTGTGGGACACCACGGCCCAGTGGTTGTTTGGCGCGGATCCGGGAAGACCGTCGCGCACGATTGTCACGCTGGGTGATGTCCGCTATCCGCAGGCCTTGCTGGACACTGAAGACCCCCCGCTGATGCTCTACCTCACAGGGCCTGAGCATCTGCTGGCGCACCAGCCTTTCCCGAGTGATCGCTGCCTGGCAGTGGTTGGCAGCCGCAACCCCACGGCCCAGGGCGCGGAGACCGCCCGCCTCTTTGCGCGGTCGCTGCATGGCGCCGGGCTGACGATCGTGTCGGGGCTGGCGCTGGGGGTGGATGCTGCCGCCCATGAGGGCGCGCTGGATGCGTCTGTGGCGGACGCTTCGGCTGCGGCCACCATCGCTGTGGTGGGAACCGGCCTGGACCGCGTGTACCCCCGCAAGAACCTCGACCTGGCCCGCCGCATTGCAGCCCGGGGGCTGCTGGTCAGTGAATATCCTCTGGGCACGCCCCCGCTGGCGCCCAATTTCCCCAAGAGAAACCGCATCATCTCGGGCCTGTCCCAAGGAACCCTGGTCGTCGAGGCTGCGCTGGCCTCGGGCTCCCTGATCACGGCGCGGATGGCGGTCGAACAGGGCCGGGAGGTTTTTGCCATTCCCGGCTCTATCCATGCCCCCCAGTCTCGGGGCTGCCACGCCCTGATCCGCCAGGGGGCTAAACTGGTCGAGTCTGCGCAGGATGTCTTGGAGGAGCTACGGCTCCCTGCCACCACAGTGCCGGGCTTGCCGGACATGCCCGCTGAGCGTGATGGGGCTGCTGTGGAGCTGCCCCACACAGAGAGTGAGCCCGAAAACAACCCGGTGCTCGCGGCACTGGGGTTTGATCCCCTGGGCCTGGATGCGCTGGTGGCGCGCACCGGCATGGACACAGCTTCGCTGCAGGTGATGCTGCTGGAGTTGGAACTGGCGGGCAGCGTGGCCCGTCTGCCCGGGGGGCTGTTTCAGCGTCTGGTGCGAGGCTGAAGCCGAGAAACTCGAGGCGAAGGCACGGGGCCCTGCCTGGGGTTCTGAGGCAGGCGGTTGGAAGTTACCGTCAGTCCAGCAACCGTTCGGGGTTGGCATCGAGCTTGGCCAGCGCGTCGCGTGTGGCACGCAGCGTCAGGCCCTCCTCGTCCTGGGCCACCAGCAGGCCCGCCTGCAGGTAGGCGGCCAGGCGGCGCAACTGGATCAGGTAGCTGCTGCCATCGACCGCCGCGAACAGGTGCAGTTGCTTGCGCTGGCTCTGCCAGGCGTACTGGACCTGGGCCGATGCGCCGTTGTGGTCCAGTGTGTACCAGGTGCCGGGCTGCAGTTCCTGGGCCCAGGCCACCATGGCGTCATCCACGGGAGCGCCGTTGTCGGCCACCACATGGATGGACGATGCATCAATGCCCAGCATCATCTCGATGTTGTCGGCATTGAGTGGCATGTCACCCAATGCTGCGTCGCTCATGAAGTCCTCAAGATTGGCCAGGCGCTTCGCCATGGCTTCGATGTGCGCTTGCGGGATCGAGGCGGTCTTGGACAGGAAGGCATCGGCCAGCGTGTCGGTCAGGGTCTTGACCTGCGTGTCCTGCTCGGCACCGTTGACGCCGAGCAGCGTGAGACCCTGGCGCAGGCGCTGCAGCAGGCCCGGCAGGTTCTGGATCACCTGGGCCCGGTCGCTGCGGTTGGGTTTGGCGCTGGCGGCCCAGACCAGGTCGGCAGCCGTGCGTTTGAAGGCCACGGTGTCGGCGTGCTGCGGGCCATCACGCACTGCGGACAGGGCCAGCACCTCCGCCCAGGTCTTGAACAGGAACTCCCGGATTTCGTCGCGTACCGGCATGTCGCGCAACATCGTCCGCAGCTCAATGGTGTACTGGATGGCCAGGGTTTCCCGCTGTTCCACCTGTTGGGCCACGCTGACAAGGCGGGACGTGGCCTGCTTTTCGGTGAGGAACTTGGACAGGAATTTCTCGAATTCGTCGTACACAAGCTGGAATACCCGCCGCCCCGTTTCGGGGTACTGTTCAATCACCTGCACCACGCGGCGGATTTCGGTCTCCAGCGCACTGCCATTGATGCTGGTGGAATCAAAGCCCAGCACGCAGGCGCCCATGCGGTCGATCAGCTTGCGCGCGGGGTGGTCCATGTTACTGAAAAACTCAGGCTCTGCGAGCGCCACCCGCAGCACGGGCACCTGCAGGCGCGCAAACCACACGCGCACCGCCGGGGGAATGCGGTCTTCGGCCAGAATGCTCTGGAACATCAGCGCCACCACTTCGATGATGGCCTTCTCGCCGGTGGTCGTGGCCTTTTTCTTGAGTTCCGTGGACCGTTCCCGCACCGTACCGGCCAGCTGGACCACTGCGGCCGGGCTGTAATCTTCCATCAGCGTTGCGACACTGCTGTAGTAGGTATCGGCATGCACGCGGTGGGCGGTGAGCGCATGGGCCAGCGCCGCCGAGGCGGGCGGGGCATTGACCATATCAAACCCGGTGGCGGGCTGGGTAAGCAGGCGGCGCAGTTGGCCCATGACCCCTTGTGCACGCTGGCGGGCGCGAGCTAGCGGGGTCATGCCCGTGGCAAAGGCAGTGGGCATGCCGTGCCGGGGATAGCCGGGCGGCAACTGGGGTGGGCGTGCCATCTGTGCTGGGAACGGGGCGGTGCCACGCGCTGCCGCCATGGCCTCGCGGGTCTGCGCCAGAGCCTGCGAGGCCAGGCCACCAGAGCCGGAGTCGCCGCCTCCGCTGCCTGTCACGGCCCCACCGCTGGTACGCCGCACACGGGATTTCAGGTCTGCCTGCGGGGTGATGCCCTGCTCGACATAGAACACATTGACGGCCTGGTAGTGCTTCTGGAGCAGATTGGCCAGGTCACGCTGCAAAGGGTCCACCACGGTCTGCAGGTCGGTGCGCGACAGGCCGGACTCCACCCACTGCTCCACCAGCAGCAGGCACACAGCGTCCGGCCGAAGGATGTCGTTGCCATCGAGTTCCTGGCCCTCCAGGGACTGTGTGCGCTGGCGCAGGGTGTCGAACTGGGGGCCGACCTGCTCGGTGATCGTCAGGGCCATGCGCGAGGCCAGGATCTTGTTCTCCACCACATCGTCGCTGAGCAGCTCGAACTGGTTGCCCACCGCGCCTACGGCGAGTTGTCCCCGGGTGCTGCTGACGTGGGGCGCCAGGGCTTCCTGCCAGGCCTTGGCAGTGCGCTGGATCCAGGGGCCGTGCAGCTGCTGGTACTGCCTCCATGCGTCCCGGCGCGACTGCATTTCGCGTGCCGTGCCCGTCTGGGTCATCAGGGTGGCCAGGAACTCCTGAACGGTCTTGCCCAGTTCAGGGAGTCCGGAACACAGGCCCTCTACGAACTTCTGGCGCGCCTGGCGGGCCAGGCGACGCTGTGGGACCGAAGAGGGCGTGGGCTGCATAGGCAGATATTAGCGGGTCAAACCGTCGCTCCGGCATGGGGATCGTTGGGATCCCCTTCCTTTTTGGCAGGCTTGACAAGATCCTCGCGCTTGACCCCGAGCCACATGGCAATGGCAGCGGCCACGAACACAGACGAATAGATGCCGAACAGAATCCCGATGGTCAGCGCCATGGCGAAGTAGTGCAGGCTCGGGCCACCAAAGAAGAGCATCGACAGCACCATTGCTTCGGTAGAGGCATGGGTGATGATCGTGCGGCTCATCGTGCTCGTGATGGCGTGGTCGATCACCTCGTGGGTGTTCATCTTGCGGTATTTGCGGAAGGCCTCGCGGATCCGGTCGAAGATCACGACCGACTCGTTCACGGAGTAGCCCAGCACTGCGAGCACGCCTGCCAGCACCGCCAGCGAGAACTCCCACTGGAAGAATGCGAAGAAGCCCAGGATGATCACCACGTCGTGCAGGTTGGCAATGATGGCCGCGACGCCGAACTTCCACTCGAAGCGGAAGGCCAGGTAGATCACGATGCCCACGACCACCATGGCCAGTGCCATCAGGCCGCCGTGCACCAGCTCCTCGCCCACCTGCGGGCCCACGAACTCGGTGCGGCGCAGCGTGACTTCGGGGTCGGCGGCCTTGAGCGCGCCCAGCACCTGTTCGCTTTGCTGCGCAGAGGTCACGCCCTTTTGCACCGGCAGGCGGATCATCACGTCGCGCGCGGTGCCGAAGTTCTGCACCTGCACGTCGGTGTAGCCCAGGCCGGAGACGGTCTCACGGACCTTGGCCAGCTCGGCAGGTTGGCTGTAGGCCACTTCCATCACGGTGCCGCCCGTGAACTCCACCGACAGGTGCAGTCCGCGCGTGACCAGGAAGAACACGGCGAGCGCGAAGGTGATGAAGGAGATCGCGTTGAAGATCAACGCGTGCTTCATGAAGGGGATGTCTTTTCGGATGCGGAAAAATTCCATGATTCTTAACCTTGTGCTGGAATTTTCAGAGGAAGCTCATATGCGCGCAGCGCATGTGATGCTGGAACTAAGAATTCCATGGTCTTCCTCCTTTAGTTCGTCTTGGCCACAGCGCTATCGGGTTCAGGCTTCCACACCTGGCCGATCGACACGCTCTTGAGCTTCTTCTGGCGGCCGTACCACAGGTTCACCAGGCCGCGCGAGAAGAACACGGCCGAGAACATGCTGGTCAGGATGCCGATGCAGTGCACCACGGCAAAGCCGCGCACCGGGCCGGAGCCGAAGGCCAGCAGCGCCAGGCCCGCGATCAGCGTGGTCACGTTCGAGTCCAGGATCGTGGCCCAGGCGCGTTCGTAACCCGCATGGATGGCCGCCTGCGGCGAGACACCGTCGCGCAGTTCCTCGCGGATGCGTTCATTGATCAGCACGTTGGAGTCGATGGCCACACCCAGCGCCAGCGCCATGGCGGCAATGCCGGGCAAGGTCAGCGTGGCCTGCAGCATGGACAGGATGGCCAGCAGCAGCAGCACGTTCACGGCCAGCGCCACGGTCGAGAACACGCCAAACAGCGCGTAGTAGATGCACATGAACACCGCAATCGCCACCATGCCCCAGACCACGCTGTGGATGCCACGCTCGATGTTGTCGGCGCCCAGGCTGGGGCCGATGGTGTATTCCTCGATGATTTCCATGGGCGCGGCCAGGGAGCCGGCGCGCAGCAGCAGCGAAGTGTCATTGGCCTCGGCCGTGGTCATGCGGCCAGAGATCTGCACGCGGCCGCCGCCGATTTCCGAGCGGATCACGGGGGCGGTGACCACTTCGCCCTTGCCCTTTTCGAACAGCACGATGGCCATGCGCTTGCCGATGTTCTCGCGCGTGATGTCCTTGAAGATGCGCGAGCCCTTGGCGTCCAGCGTGAGGTTCACGGTGGGTTCCTGCGTCTGGCCGTCAAAGCCGGGCTGGGCGTCCGTCAGGTTTTCGCCGGTCAGGATGACCTGCTTCTTCACGATCACGGGCTGGCCACTGCGCTCCAGGTAGCGTTCGGAGCCGAACGGCACGGGGCCCCGGCCGGTTTCGGCGGCGCGGGCTTCGGTGCCTTCGTCCACCAGGCGCACTTCCAGCGTCGCGGTGCGGCCCAGAATGTCCTTGGCCTTGGCGGTGTCCTGCACGCCGGGCAGCTGCACCACGATGCGGTCCAGGCCCTGCTGCTGGATCACGGGCTCGGCCACACCCAGTTCGTTGATGCGGTTGTGCAGCGTGACGATGTTCTGCTTGAGGGCCTGTTCCTGCACGCGGCGTGTGGCCTCGGGCTTGATGGAGGCGCGCAGCTTGAACTCGCTGCCTTCAGGCGTGCTGGTGACCTGCAGGTCGGTGAACTGGTCGGCAATCAGGTTGCGGGTGGCCGTGAGCGTGGCTTCGTCGCGCACCTTGATGTCGATGTTCTGGCCTTCGCGGCTGATGCCGCCGTGGCGGATGCTCTTGTCGCGCAGCGCGGTGCGGATGTCGCCCGCGTACGACTCGGCCTTCTTGGTCAGCGCGGCCTGCATGTCCACCTGCAGCATGAAGTGCACGCCACCGCGCAGGTCCAGACCCAGGTACATGGGGTTGGCGTGCAAGGCCTTGAGCCACAGGGGCGAGCGCGACACCAGGTTCAGCGCCACGATGTACGAGGCGTCGTTGGCATCGGGCACCAGGGCCTTCTGGATCGCGTCCTTGGCCTTGAGCTGGGTGTCGGGCGTGTCAAAACGTGCACGCACCGAGTTGCCTTCCAGCGCCACGAAGTCGGGCGTGACACCGGCGGCCTTGAGGGCTTCTTCCACCCGCTGCTGCACGGCGGTGTCCACCTTGACGGTGGCCTTGGCCGACGACACCTGCACCGCAGGGGCTTCGCCAAAGAAATTGGGCAGGGTGTACAAGGCCCCCACCAGCAGCACGATCACCAGGATCGCGTACTTCCAGACCGGATAACGGTTCATGTTTACGCCTTTTCCACGCCCTGCCAGCCAATGCCGTGCAAGGGCCGCCCTGCTGCGCTGGCTCCGTCACCCGTTCTGCGCGCTGCGCAGGCGACGGGAGGCGGTATGCAGCGCCCGCAGGGGCTGTTCATTGATTACTTGACGGAGCCCTTGGGCAGGACCTGCACCACGGCGCTGCGCTGGATCTGCACTTCCACGTTGCTGGCGATCTCGATGTGCAGGAAACCTTCGGACAGGCGCGTGACCTTGCCCAGGATGCCCCCGGCAGTGGCCACTTCATCGCCCTTGGCGATGGCGTCGATCATGGCGCGGTGTTCCTTCTGGCGCTTCATCTGGGGGCGGATCATGACGAAGTACAGCACCACGAACATGAGCACCAGGGGCAGCATGCCCGTGAGCGTGGACATCATGTCGCCGCCACCAGCGGCTGCGGCAGGTGCGGTTTGGGCAAAAGCGGAAGAAATAAACACGGACGGGACTCCACAACGGATGGTCAAAATACACAAAAACCGCCAACAGCCAGCGCCAACGCGCCCGCCAGGGCGGAACAGGACATTGTATGCGGCGCCTTGCCCGCCCCCCAAGGGGTAAGACCCAGGCCTGCACCGGGTGTTTGTGCAGGGGGGCAAGGCGCAACAGGTGGGCAGTCAAAAATCGTTAAAAATCGGCCTCACCGCGCATTGGATAAGCGCTAATAGCTCTCATTTTGATAGTAAAAAAGCCCGCGCAAGCGCGGGCTTCTCTGCAAAGGTGCTGCTGGTTCGCAGAACTTCAAGCCGCCTGACGGTGGCTGGAGGTTGCCTGGCCGCTGCGCCACTGGGCCATCAGGCCGTCCCACTTGGGGCGGGCGGCGGCCAGGTGGCGCTCCTTCACATGGCCGTAGCCACGGATTTCTTCGGGGATGCGGGCAATCTCCACCGCCAGGGCCAGGTTGTCGGCGTTCAGGCGGGCCAGCAGCTCGTCGATGCAGGCGCGGTACTCCACGATCAGCCCACGCTCCATGCGGCGCTCCTCGGTCTTGCCGAAGATGTCCAGCGCCGTGCCACGCAGGCCCTTCATCTTGGCCAGCACGCCGAACGCGCTGTGCATCCAGGGGCCGAAGGGTTGCTTGACCAGCTCGCCCTTGTCGTTCTTCTTGGCCGTGAGCGGCGGCGCCAGGTGGTGCACCAGCTTGTAGTCGCCTTCGAACATATTGGCGATCTTGTCCGTGAAGGCCTTGTCGGTGTGCAGGCGCGCCACTTCGTACTCGTCCTTGTAGGCCATGAGCTTGAACAGGTAGCGGGCCACGGCCTCGGACAGGCGGGTGCTGCTGCCCAGCTTGGCTTCTGCCGCCTTCACCTTCTCGACAAACGCCTGGTACTCGGACGCGTAAGCGGCATGCTGGTAGCCGGTCAGGAACTCCACCCGCTTGGCCACCATGTCGGTGAGCGAAGGCTTCTTCACAAATTGGATCACCTGCGCTGCCTGGAACAACGCCTGCACCGACGCCAGATCGTGCGCGCAGCGGCGGCCCCATTCAAACGCGGCCTTGTTGTTGTCCACCTGCACGCCGTTCAGTTCCATGGCGCGCATCAGCGACGCCAGCGTGAGCGGCACGCGGCCCTTTTGCCAAGCGTAGCCCAGCATCAGCGGGTTGGTGTAGATGCTGTCGCCCAGCAGCTGCGTGGCCACCTGTTCGGCGTCAAAGCTGCCCACACCGCCTGCACCCACGGCCGCCGCAATCGCGCTGTCGCAATTGGCTCCGGGGAACTGCCAGTCCGGGTTGGTCACAAAAGCCGCCGTGGGCGTGCTGTGGGTGTTCAGCGCCACAAAGGTGCGGCCCGGTTGCATCACCGTCAGCGTGTACTTGTGCGCGGCCACGATGGAGTCGCAGCCGATCACCAGGTCTGCCTTGGCGGTATCGACCTTGGTGGTGTAGATGGCCTCGGGCCGGTTGGCGATCTGGATATGGCTCCAGGTAGCGCCGCCCTTTTGCGCCAGGCCACCGGCGTCCTGCGTGATCACGCCCTTGCCATCCAGGTGGGCCGCCATGCCCAGCAGCGAGCCGATGGTGATCACGCCCGTGCCGCCCACACCGCCCACCACGATGCCCCAGGCGGCCTCGGCCACCGGCAGCACCGGCTCAGGGATGGTGGGTAGCGCCGACAGGTCGCCCTTCTTCTCCTTCTTGGGCTTCTTGAGCTTGCCGCCTTCCACTGTCACAAAACTGGGGCAGAAGCCGTTGACGCAGGAGTAGTCCTTGTTGCAGGTGCTCTGGTTGATGCGGCGCTTGCGGCCGAACTCCGTCTCTACCGGTTCGACGGACAGGCAGTTGGACTTGGTCGAGCAGTCGCCGCAGCCCTCGCACACCAGGTCGTTGATGACCACCGTCTTGTCGGGCGTGGCCAGCGTGCCGCGCTTGCGGCGGCGGCGCTTTTCGGTGGCGCAGGTCTGGTCATAGATGATGACCGTGCAGCCCTTGATCTCGCGGAACTGGCGCTGCAGCGTGTCCAGCTCGTCGCGGTGGTGCACCGTCACGCCATCGGCCAGCGCCACGCCGTCGTACTTCTGCGGCTCGTCGGTCACGATGATCAGCTTGACCACACCTTCGGACTTGAGGCTGTTCATGATCTGCAGCACCGAGTGTCCCTCGGGCCGCTCGCCCACGGTCTGGCCGCCGGTCATGGCCACCGCGTCGTTGTAGAGCACCTTGTAGGTGATGCTGGTGCCTGCTGCAATGCTCTGGCGGATGGCCAGCAGCCCGCTGTGGAAGTACGTGCCGTCGCCCAGGTTGGCGAACACATGCTGGTCGGTGGTGAACGGCGCCTGGCCCACCCAGGTCACGCCCTCGCCACCCATCTGCGTGAAGGTGGATGTCTTGCGGTCGGGCATCCAGTTGGCCATGTAGTGGCAGCCGATGCCGGCCACGGCGCGCGAGCCCTCGGGCACGCGGGTGCTGGTGTTGTGCGGGCAGCCGCTGCAGAACCACGGAGCGCGCTCGCCCGTGTCCACCTTCAGTTCCGCCATGCCGCGCTCGCTCGCCTCGATCACGGCGATGCGCGCATCCATGCGGGCGATGATGTCGCCGGAGACGCCCAGCTTCTTCAGGCGCTTGGCAATCGCCTTGGCGATGATGGCGGGCGTCAGGTCGGCCTTGGCGCGCAGCAGCCAGTTCTGGCTGGGGTTGGGCATGGACCATTCGCCGCCGGTGGCGTCGCCCTCGGGCTCGTCGAACTTGCCCAGCACGTGGGGGCGCACGTCCGAGCGCCAGTTGTACAGCTCTTCTTTCAGCTGGTACTCGATGACCTGGCGCTTTTCCTCCACCACCAGGATTTCCTGCAGGCCCTCGGCAAAGTCGCGCGTGATGGTGGCTTCGAGCGGCCAGACCACATTGACCTTGTGCACACGGATGCCCAGCTGGCGGCATGTGTCGTCATCGAGGCCCAGGTCCACCAGGGCCTGGCGCGTGTCGTTGTAGGCCTTGCCGCTGGCGATGATGCCGAAGCGGTCGTTCTTGCCTTCGATGACGTTGTAGTTGAGCTTGTTGGCGCGGATGTACGCCAGGGCCGCGTACCACTTGTAGTCCATGAGGCGCGCCTCCTGCTCCAGCGGCGCGTCAGGCCAGCGGATGTGCAGGCCGCCGGGCGGCATCGCGAAGTCCTCGGGCATCACGATCTTCACGCGGTCCGGGTCGATGTTGATGCTGCTGGAGGACTCCACCACCTCCTGGATGGTCTTCATGCCCGACCACACGCCCGAGAAGCGGCTCATGGCGAAGGCATGCAGGCCCATGTCCAGGATTTCCTGCACGCTGCTCGGGAAGAACACCGGTGTGCCGCAGGCCTTGAAGATGTGGTCGCTCTGGTGCGCGGCCGTGCTGCTCTTGCTGATGTGGTCGTCGCCTGCGATGGCGATCACGCCACCGTGTTTGGCCGTGCCGGCCATGTTGGCGTGCTTGAACACGTCCGAGCAGCGGTCCACACCGGGGCCCTTGCCGTACCAGATGCCGAAGACACCGTCGAACTTCTTGCTCTGCGGGTACAGGTCGAGCTGCTGCGTGCCCCAGACGGCCGTCGCGCCCAGTTCCTCGTTCACCCCAGGCTGAAAGACGATGTTGTTGGCTGCCAGGTGCTTCTTGGCTGCCCACAGTGCCTGGTCATACGTGCCCAGGGGCGAGCCCCGGTAGCCGCTGATGAAGCCCGCCGTGTTCAGGCCGGCAGCGGCATCGCGCTGGCGCTGCAGCATGGGCAGGCGCACCAGGGCCTGCACCCCGCTCATGAAGGCCCGGCCGTGGCCCAGGGAGTATTTGTCGTCGAGGGTGACGGTTTCCAGCGCCTTGCGGATGGATTCGGGCAACGGGGCATTCATGGCTATGTCTCCAATGGCTTCTTTGTGGGGCCGGGCCTTGTGGGCCGGTGGGGCAGGGGCCATCCGCCCGTTTAGGGCAGCGGCTCCAATGTGGAGGTAAGTGTATGTCTGCGTGGCTGATATGTCTTTGCGTTGTGTGCCGTGTTTAGGCTATTCTGAGAAAGGATCTTTCTCTTATTAGCCGCTTTGTGAACACTCTCGACAAATTCGATATCGCCATCCTCAACGAGCTGCAGGCTGACGCCCGCCTGACGAATGCCGAGCTGGCCCAGCGCGTGGGCCTGTCGGCCGCGCCCTGCTGGCGCCGCGTGCGGGCGCTGGAGGAGCAAGGCTTCATCAAGGGCTACCGCGCCGAGATCGACCGGCACAAGATCGGCCTGGGGGTGCTGGCCTTTGTGCGGCTCGATGCCGACCGCAGCACCGGCAACCTCACGCGCAAGATGGAGGAAGCCATTCGCCAGATCCCCGAGGTCGTGTCCTGCCACTACATCAGCGGCACCGGCACCTTCGAGCTGCAGGTGGTGGCGCGGGACCTGGACAGCTTCTCGCAGTTCGCGCGCGACGTGCTGCTCAACCTGCCCAACGTGAAGGACATGCACACCAGTTTCTCGCTGGGCGAGGTCAAGGCCAGCGGGGCACTGCCACTGGCGCACCTCGCACGGGTCAAAGGGTAGATGCTTTTTATTGATAGCTAGTGGCGCTTGATGGACGCGCGGAAGGGCCTGTTTTGGCATGTCATCCCGGCAGAACAGACCCCCTCCCCAAGGTGAGGGGCGCGATGTGGGCGGGCGCCCTGCAAGGTAACAAGGCGTTAGGGCGTGGTTCCTGCGCGGGGTGTGCTGTATAAGCCTGCGGAACCACAGCGGGGCTGCCAAGCCGCCGCACGCACCTTCTTCATTACCCGCCCGCTAGCTGGCGGCGCGAGCAGTTGCCGGTGGGTCTACCAATAGAACGGCTCCTCTCGCGCACAGGCCCAGGGCCTGCCGACCGGAGCCCACCAAGAGGGCGAGGGCGGCATGATCATCTGGGGCATTTTCTGGGGCGCGGTGCTGGGGTCGTGGTTTGGCGGCTACGGCGACTTCGGGCCGTTTGTGGGCGGCATCCTGGGCTTTTTCGCCGGGCTGTCGCTGCGCTGGGCGATCCGCTCCGCCATCCGCACCGAGCTGCAGGCGCAGGCCGCCAAAGTCGCAGCCCAGCCCACGCGGGCGCCGCAGGCAGCGGTTGCCGAAGACCGGCCTGTGGCGGCAGCGCCCCTGCCGCCAGGGCCCGCGCTACAGGCGCCCCCTCCACCGCCCACCCGCAGCGACGACCCCCGGGACGCGGACGACGCGTTCTGGACCGGCGAACTCACACCCCAAGGCCTGCCGCGCGTCCCGGCTTCCACCCCAGCCGCCGCACGTGCGGACGCGCCCATCCCGCCCGCCGCGCCCCGCAAGACGGCACAGCCCAACCCCATCGACCTGGCCGTGCTCGCCGCCAAAAACTGGCTCCTGGGCGGCAACACCATCGTGCGGGTGGGGCTGGTGATTCTGTTCATCGGCCTGTCCTTCCTCGCCCGCTACGCCGCCTCGGCCGGGCTGCTGCCGGTCGAGTTCCGCCTGGCGGCGGTTGCGGCGGTGGGCATTGCGTTGCTGGGGGTGGGGTTCCGCAAGCGCGCCGACAAACCCGGCTTTGCGCTGGCCCTGCAGGGCGGCGGCGTGGCGGTGATGTACCTCACCGTGTTTGCGGCCTTCCGGCTCTACGGGCTGTTGCCGCCGCTCTGGGCCTTCGGGCTGATGATCGCGGTCTGCGCGGCCAGCTGTGCGCTGGCGCTGCTGCAGGACTCGCGCGCGCTGGCGGTGGCGGCGTTTGCGGGCGGCTTTGCGGCGCCCATCTTGCTGTCCACCGGCCAGGGCAGCCACGTGGGCCTGTTCAGCTACTACACGCTGCTTAACCTGGCCATTCTTTTCATCGCCCACCAGCGCGCCTGGCGCGTGCTCAATGTGGTGGGCTTTGTCGCCACCTTTGGCGTGGCCTCGGCCTGGGGGGCGCTCAAATATGTGCCGGATCACTACGCCAGCACGCAGCCCTTCCTTGCGGTCTTTGTGCTCATCTACCTGTTCACCGCCATCCTGTATGCGCGCAACACGCCGACCAAGCTGGGCCACACGGTGGACACCATGCTGGTCTTTGGCACGCCACTCGTGGGCTTCGGCCTGCAGGCGGGGCTGGTGCAGCCCTTCGAGCTGGGTGCGGCTTTCTCGGCGCTGGCCTTTGCGGCGGTCTACCTGCTGACCGCGACCGTGCTGGTGCGCCGCGCGCACGCCAGCTGGCGCCTGCTCATTGAATGTTTCATCGCCATCGGCGTGGGTTTTGCCACGCTGGCCGTGCCGCTCGCGCTGGATGCGCAGTGGACCTCGGCGGTCTGGGCGCTGGAGGGCGCAGGCGCCTTCTGGGTCGGAATGCGCCAGGCGCGCTGGATGCCGCGTGCCTTTGGCCTGGTGCTGCAGGGCGTGGCGATGCTGGTTTTCATGTCCGGTGTGGACGGCGGCGGCCTGCAGGTCTCGTCCCTGCCACTGGCCAACCCGGCCTTCATCGGCGCCCTGCTGATTGCGCTGCCCGCGCTGCTGCTGGCCTGGTGGCTGCGCCAGCCGCTGCCACACAGTGGCTCATCCTGGGCGCGGGGCTATGCAGGCGTGGAGGCGCAGCTGTCCAGCCCGGCCTACCTCTACGGTTTTGTGTTCTGGTGCCTGGCCTGGTGGCTGGAGATCACGCGCAGCGTGCCCGCCACCGAGGCGAACCAGTGGCCGGTGCCGGTGTTCTCGGGCCGCGTTGCCGAGCTGCTGGGCATGCTGGCCGTGGTGGTCAGCGCCGCCCTGTCGATGGTGCTGGGCCTGCGCACGCGCTGGGCCGTGGCCACCTGGCCCGCGCGCGGCACCATCGCCGTGCTGGCGCTGGGTTTTGTCGCGCAGGTGGTGGATGGCCACCGCGTGCTGACCACGCCCGCCTGGGCCGTGTGGCCCGTCGTGCTGGCGCTGCATGGGTGGATGCTGTTGCAGACCGACCGCTTGCAGGCGGCGGGCGCGGAGGGCTTGCCCTCCCATGGCGCCTCGCGCTTCGGCTGGTTCCACGCCGCCACCGCCTGGCTGGTGACCTTGCTGCTGGCCGACTGCCTGTGGTCCGGCATCGCCAAGGGCGAGCTGTGGCGCACTTCGTGGGCCGGTGTGGTCCTGCTGGTCAGCGCCATTGCGGTGCTGATGCTGCTGGCGCTCTGGGCGGGGCGTGGCCACCAGCCCGCTGCGCGCGCGGCGCTGCGCTGGCCACTCAACCCCCATGCCGAGGCGTACTACGGTCTGGCCGCCCTGCCGCTGGCGGTGCTGGTGTTTGGGGGCGCACTGCTGGCTGCCGTGCACTCGTCGGGCCACACCGCGCCGCTGCCCTACATCCCGCTGCTCAACCCCACCGACCTCACGCTGGCGCTGGCGCTGGGCAGCCTGGTGTTCTGGCGGCGGGTGCTGCTGTCTGCGGCGCCGCCCCCGGTGGGCACGGGCTGGGCCACGGGGCGCCACGCGCTGGTGGCCCTGGCGCTGCTGGCGTTCATCGTGATCAACACCGTGTGGCTGCGCGTGGCCCACCACTTCTTCGGCGTGCGCTGGGATGCTTCGGCGCTGTTCAACAGCTTTGTGGTGCAGACCGGCTACGCCATCCTGTGGACGCTGCTGGCGCTCAGCCTGATGGTGCTGGCGCACCGCCGCACGCAGCGGCCGCTGTGGCTGGTGGGCGCGGGCCTGCTGGGCGTGGTGGTGGTCAAGCTGCTGCTGATCGATCTGTCCAACGCGGGTGGGGCCGAGCGCATCATTGCCTTCATCGCCGTGGGTGTGCTGATGCTGGTGGTGGGCTACTTTGCGCCTCTACCTCCGAAGTCGCCACCCAAGTCGGCCGCCCCAGCGGAGCCTGCTGCGCCACCGCT
This sequence comes from Acidovorax sp. NB1, assembly GCF_005405905.1. Classification (GTDB taxonomy): domain Bacteria; phylum Pseudomonadota; class Gammaproteobacteria; order Burkholderiales; family Burkholderiaceae_C; genus Acidovorax. The sequence continues at coordinate 225,709 of NZ_BJHU01000057.1, read as the reverse complement.
GGCGCCATCGCAACCAGAAACACTGCAATGAAGAAGTCTGTCGCCCTGAACCTGCCCCTGGTGCTGGCCACGGCCGCCTTGTCCCTGTGCGCCGGTGTGGCCCAGGCGACGACCGATGCCAGCAGCCCTGCGGCCTACGCCATCCGCATCCCCGTGGCGCTCGCGGCCGATGCGCCGCTGCAGCGCGTCGCCCTGCCCGCCGAGGTGCTGGTGCGCCTGCAAAGCCCGGGCTATGCCGACCTGCGCCTCTTCAACGGCGCGGGCCAGCCCGTGCCCATGGCCCTGGCGGGTGCGGCGGCGGCCCCTGCGCCAGAGGCATCGGTGGTGCTGCCTGCCTACCCCATCCTGGGCTCGGCCACTATGGCGACTACGGCGGGATCGGCCCCACTCGAAGGCCTGTCGCTGCGCATCGAAGAGCGCCAGGGCCAGCGGGTGGTGCAGATCGACACGCCCAGCACGGCGGGTGCCCAGGCCGCCCAGGTCGTCCGGGGTGCGTTGCTGGATGCGCGCGGCTTGCAGCAGCCCGTGGCCCGCATGGCCCTGGATGCGGACCTGCCCGCCGGGCAGCCGGTCACCTTCCAGGTGCAGGCCAGCCAAGACCTGAAAACCTGGCGGCCACTGGCCGAAACGGTGCTCTACCGCGCCGATGCCGCCACCACCCCCGCCGCGCCGGGCCGCCTGGGCGCCGAGCAGATCGACCTGCACCGCACCAGCCTCCAGGGCCACTACCTGCGCGTGACCTGGGGCGACGCCGCCGTGACCCTGCGCGGCGCCACGCTGGTCACCACGCACAGCGCAGTGGCGCGCGAACGCGTCAGCGCCCGCCTGGCCATGCCCCCGCTGACCCAATTCCAAGCCCAACCCCGCGAGCTGGTGCTGGCCCTGCCGTTTGCCACGCCGGTGGCCGCGCTCGCCATCACGCCGCCCGGCAGCAATGTTCTGATCCCGGTGCGTGTGCTGGGCCGCAACCACCGCGAACAGCCCTGGTCGCCGCTGGCCAGCGCCGTGGTCTACAAGATGGTGTTGGGCGGAAAGGAACAGGCCAGCGGCCCCATCGAGCTGGGCGGCGCCTCGGTGCGCGAGGTCAAGATCGAGGCCGACCCCAAGACCCCCGGCTTTGCGGCCGCGCCCGAGGTGGCGCTGCAGTTCGAGCCCGTGCAACTGGTCTTCCTGGCCAGCGGGCAGGGGCCCTTCACCCTGGCGGCCGGGTTGACCGGCGCCACAGGGGCAGCCAGCGCCTTCTTGCCCCTGGCGAGCCTGGTGCCGGGCTACCAGCCCCAGCAAGAAAACAGCCTGCCCCTGGCGCAGGTCGATGTGGCGCGGGCCGACATCACCGGCGGCCCGCCTGCGGGCGGCGCGCTGGTGCCTGCAGCCGCCGTGAGCAGCGGCGTCTCCTTGCGCAGTGCCGTGCTGTGGGGTGTGCTGGTGGCAGGCGTCGCCGCGCTGGCGCTCATGGCCTGGTTGCTGCTGCGGCAGACCCAACAGGCGGACAAGCAGGCAGCGGCTGCGCCGACCGATGCGGCGTGACGAAGCGCAGGGACACGCCTGCAGTCGGCTATTGGGCGTTGAACCACCACGGCTGCGCCAACCGTCGCACAATGTGCAGACATGCCCCCTCTGCCGTCCCACGAAAGCCCGCGCAGCGTTGCGCCCCCGCCCTCCCCTGACCCGCAGGCTCTGAACCCGGGCGCCCCGCCGCAGGACGACGCAGCCGCAGACCGCGCCGCGCGCGCAGCAGATCTGGCCCATGGCACGGAGGAATCCGTCGCCGCGCAGCTCGGCGCTGGGGCTGCGGCGCTGAACCAGGCCGCCTCGCTCTCACCGCTGGCCCCGCTGTCCGTCCCCGTGTTCCGCATGCTCTGGCTCACCTGGGTGGCGGCCAACACCTGCATGTGGATGAACGACGTGGCGGCCGCCTGGCTCATGACCACGCTCACCACCTCGCCCGTGCTGGTGGCGCTGGTGCAGACCGCCTCCACGCTGCCCGTCTTCTTGCTGGGCCTGCCCAGCGGCGCGCTGGCCGACATCCTGGACCGGCGGCGTTACTTCATCGCCACGCAGTTCTGGGTGGCGGCCGTGGCGCTGGTGTTGTGTGTGGCCATCCTGGCCGGGGGCATGACGGCGCCGCTGCTGCTGGCGCTCACCTTTGCCAACGGCATTGGCCTGGCCATGCGCTGGCCGGTGTTCGCAGCCATCGTGCCCGAGCTGGTCAGCCGCCCGCAACTGCCTGCCGCGCTGGCGCTCAACGGCGTGGCCATGAACGCCTCGCGCATCATTGGCCCGCTGCTGGCGGGCGCCATCATCGCGAGTGCGGGCAGCGCCTGGGTGTTTGTGCTCAACGCGGTGCTGTCCATCGTTTCCGGCTTCACCATCATGCGCTGGAAGCGGGTGCACACGCCCAGCCCGCTGGGCCGCGAAAAGCTGACCAGCGCCATGCGCGTGGGCTTGCAGTTTGTGCGCCAGTCGCCGCGCATGCGGGCTGTGCTGTGGCGCATCTCCGTCTTCTTCCTGCACGCCACCGCGCTGCTGGCCCTGCTGCCGCTGCTGGCCAAGGGGCTCGAAGGCGGCGGCGCGGGCACCTTTACGCTGCTGCTGGCCAGCATGGGCGCGGGCGCCATCACGGCGGCCATGTTTTTGCCGCGCCTGCGCCAGGCCATGGCGCGCGATGTGCTGGTGATACGCGGCACGGCGCTGCAGGCCGCCGCCACGGGCGTGATGGCCGTGGCGCCCAACGTGTATGTGGCCGTGCCCGCGATGTTCGTGGCGGGCATGGCGTGGATCACCACCGCCAATTCGCTCAGCGTGTCGGCCCAGCTTGCCCTGCCCAACTGGGTGCGCGCGCGTGGCATGTCGATTTACCAGATGTCCATCATGGGCGCCACCGCGCTGGGCGCCGCCGTGTGGGGCCAGGTGGCCACGGTCACCGATGTGCATGTGAGCCTGGGCATTGCCGCCGCCACCGGCGTGGTGGCCATGCTGCTGGTGCAGCGTCTGGTGGCCGACCGCAGCATGGAAGAAGACCTCAGCCCTTCGCGCGCCTTCAAGGCCCCGGTGGCCGAAGTGCCGCCCGGCGCGGGGCATGTGGTGGTCACCATCGAATACTTCATCGACCCCGCCCGTGCCACCGAATTCCGCGCCGTGATGCAGGAAAGCCGCCGCAGCCGCCTGCGCCAGGGCGCATTGGGCTGGCAGCTGCTGCACGACATCGCCCAGCCCGCGCGTTACGTGGAGCGCATCGAGGACGAGTCGTGGACGGAGCACCTGCGGCGCTTCGACCGCGTGACCGCCTCGGACGTGGCGCTGCGCGACCGCAAGCTGGCCTTCCATGTGGGCGATGCGCCACCCCGGGTGACGCGGTGGTCGGTGGAGTAGGCGCCTGCGTGTGGGGTGCCTCCCGGCTTCGCCTACCATGGCGGCCTTCCCAGCCTGACCGCGTGCCCCTGGCGGGGCCGTCCATTCCGCATGCCGAGCTATTTGCGTTCTGCCCTCTGGGCCCTGGCCCTTGGGGCCCCTGCCATCCACGCCGCCGCGCCCGACCCCGCCCTGCTCGGCTGCTGGCGCGCTACCAAGATCGTGCTGCACACGCCCGCCGGTGAGAAGGCCGAAGACAGCTCGGGCCGCTGCACGCTGCAGTTCAAGGACGACCAGTTCGACTCCGTCTGCAAGACCTCCAGTGGCGTGTCCACCACCACCTACCGCTACCAGGTGGTGCGGCCGCAGGTGTATGCGGCCACCATGGCCAGCAGCAGCTTTCGCACCGAGATGGTGGGTTCGACCCGCGAGTACGAATACCGCATCGACGGCGACCGGCTGCGCACCGTGACCGTGCCCCCGGCCATGGCGTTTGCGGCGGCGGCTGCGGCCCCCCGCGTGGAGACCGAGGCGGCCCGGGTGGCCTGCCCCTGAGGGCAGTGATTCACTCCTGTTTTGATAGCTATCAGGGTAATACCATCAGGCGGTAGAGGCCAAAAAAGGCGATATTCAACCTGCCGATGAGCCTGTCGGTGAGCCTGCTGGGGCCGCGCCGCTCCCCTCGGCCACACAGCTGCGCTGCAGGATACCCATCAGCTCCGTGCGCAGCAGCGGCACCAGGGCCTGTGCATCGGCGCCGTCTTCCAGCGCGGCGGTCAGTGCGGTGCCGTGGGCGGCCACCGTGCCGGTGACCTCGGCGCGCCAGCGCGCAGCCCAGGGGTGGGCATCGTCCGGTGGCATGCGCTGCTGGTGGGCGATGGCGAGGTAGTGGCTGCAGGCCGCTTCGGCGGCGTGTTGCAGCAGGTCCTGCCGCCCTGCGTCCTTCTTTTGCAGCGATCGCACCACCCAGGCCGCGGTGCCGCCCAGCAGCGCGCCCAGGGCCGTGCCTGCGCCCAGGGTCAGGCCGCCCGTGCCCAGGTCGATCAGCGCGCCCGCCTTGGCCCCGGCGGCAGCGCCCGCAGCGGCCCCGGCCGAGGTGCCCAGGGCCAGGGCCGCTCCATCGAGGCGGCGTGGTGCGGTGGGCGGCGGGGCCAGGTGTGCCGCTGGTAGCGGGTGGGGGGCTGGCGTGGCGGGCTCGCCATGCAGGGCGCGCAGCGTGGCGTCCAGCGCGTGCACCTGCTCGGCATAGCGTGCGGCGGCATCGTCTGGCGGCAGGCGGGTGAGTGCGGCACAGGCGCGCAGGTGCTGCGCCAGCGCCAGCAGGGCCTGGCCAAAACGCTGCTCGTTGCGCTCCACCCAGGCGGCACACAGGCGGGCGAGGGCATGGTGGTGGGCGGGCAGGGCTGCGCTGAGCCGGTCAAACAGCGTGGGCTCCAGCACCCAGCTGGCGCCAAAGTCTTCCCAGCGCAGCACCACGCGGGGGGCGGCCTGCCAGGCGAGCGGGAGCGGGTCGGGGGTCCAGACCAGCACGGCATCCACGGGGGCGCTGGCATCGGCCACCCACTGCAGCCGGTCGCCCTGTGGGGTCTGCAGGCTGGCGCCCAGCAGCACCTGGGCTTGGGCTTGCGGGCCGTGCAGGCCGATCACCAGGTCGCCCGGCAGGCTGGCGCGCAGTGTGTCAAAGGCGGCGCCTTGTGGATCGATGTGGCCCTGCCACCGGTGTTCGCGCCAGCGTGCCCAGGCGGCCAGGGCCAGGCGCGGCAGCACCACGGCCAGCAGCAGCAAGCCCACGTACATCCCCACCCAGCGGCTGCCTGCGGCGCCGCCCCCACCTGCCATGCCCGCCACGCCGCTTTCGCCCGCAAAGTTCTGCGTGGCCGCGATCTCCTGCAGCGTGAAGGGCGCGAGGCCCAGCAGCAGGGTCAGCGGTGCAAACAGCACCGAGACAATAGCGTGCACCTGCGTGGCATCGAGAAAGGTGCTCTCCCAGCCAAACTGGTAGCGCACCACCAACCCGCGCAACAGCAGCGACAGCGCAATGCCCGCGCCCCAGGCAGCGGCGCACAGGTGCAGCACCCGCGCGGCGCGCTGTTGCAGCAGGTCGGCCGCATGGGCCCACCAGCGCTGGTGAAAGTCGGCCGCAATGCGCGCGGCCAGCCCGCGTCCCCGCTCGGCACGGCCAAAGGGGTTGCCCAGGGGGCGCAGCGCCTGCTGCAGCCATGCGCTGGGCTGCGAGGGCGGGCGCCATGCGCGCCAGGCGATCAGCAGGTAGACGGTGAGGTTCCAGGCCAGCACGGTGAGCAGCGGGGGTGAGAGCAGGTCCACCCGGTGCGCGTTGCTGATGCGGTCAATGGCCAGGCCCAGCAACAGCGCGGCCAGCGGCAGGCCACGCGCCACCCAGGGCCCCAGCCCGCCTGCGCCGGGCTGCTGGGTGTGTGGAGCGTGTAGGGCGTGCAGCGCAGCCACGGTGCTGTCGCGGCCGCTGGCGTGGTCGGCGATGGTGGTGGCGCGCTCCAGCATCACCTCGGCCACCCCCACGCGGGGCAGCCCGCGCGCCCGGGCTGCGGCCACGGCGCTGCGCGTGGCTTCCTGCAGCTCCACCGGGCTGACCAGGGTGTGCCGGGTGTCGGCCTGCTCGATGGCCTGGGCCAGCAGCAAGGTGCGCAGCTGGGGCTCGGTCACGCGCATGAACGCTCCTGATTTAATAGCTATCAGCGCTTGATGGTTGCGCGCAGAGGGGCATTTTGGGCACTACTTTGGCCACAGCGCCCACAGCCGCAGGTTCTGCTTGAGGCGCCCGGCAATGTCGCCCGCCTCGGGGCCCCAGCCGGTGAAGTAGTCGGCGCGCACCGCGCCCAGGATGGCGCTGCCCGTGTCCTGCGCCAGCACCATGCGGCTCAGTTGCACCTGCGGGCCGCTGGAGGCCAGCCACACGGGCGTGCCGTAGGGGATGCTCTGGCGGTCTACCGCGATGGAGCGGCCGGGCGTGAGCGGCACGCCCTGTGCGCCCTTGGGGCCAAAGCCCGCGTCCATGCCCACCAGGGGTTCTTCCTTGAAGAACACGTAGCGCGGGTTGGTCCACATCAGCTCGTTGGTGCGCTGGGGGTTGGCCGCCAGCCAGGCGCGGATGCCGGGCCAGGTGGCGTCGCGGGTGTAGCCCTGGTCCAGCAGCCAGCGGCCGATGCTCTGGTAGGGCTGGTCGTTGGTGCCCGCGTAGGCCACGCGCACGGTGGTGACGCTGCCGTCGGCCTCGGCAATGCGCAGCCGGCCCGAGCCCTGGATGTGCAGCACCATCGATTCGACCGGGTCGCGCAGCCAGGCGATGGCGCGGCCCGCGAGTGCGGCCTGGGCCTCGGGCAGGGTCTCGATCTGCTGGCGCGTGTACCAGGGCTTGCGTGCGCCAAAGCCTGCAGGCAGGCGGTAGACGGGCACGGTGAAGCCGTTGCCGGGCTGGCGCGCGGCGTCCATCATGGGTTCGTAGTAGGCGGTGAGCAGGCCCTCGGAATTGCCGTCGGTGGCCTCGACGCGGTAGGGCTGCAGGCGGGCGACGAGCCAGGCGCGCTGCTCGTCGGCGGTGGCAATGCTCAGCTGGCGCACGTCGCTGCACAGCGCGGTGAAGGGGGGCACGGGCCGCTCGCAGCTCTTGATCCAGGCGTTCCAGGCTTCGTGCAGTGCGTCATCGCCAAAACCCGGCAGCTCGGCCCAGCGCACGGGGACCCAGCGGCTTTTGGGCTGCGCCAGCGGCGGCGGCAGCGGGCCGGTGTCGCCGGGCAGCACCACGGTGCTGGCAGGCGGCGGGGGCGGGATGGCCCCGGGGCGGGAGGGGCTTGGGGCGGGCGGCGTGGAGCAGGCGGCCAGCGTTCCTACAATCAGCGCCGTCACAACAAGGCGCAGGGGGTTCAGGGTCATGGGGCTGATTTTGCTTGAAGCGCTGCTGGCGCTGGTGGTGCTGGTGGCCATCGTCTGGTGGACCATGTTTTCGGGCCGCAAGAAGGGCGAGCTGCCGAGCGACGACGCCAATCAGCCTCCCAAATAACTCATTTTTTGATAGCTTTAAAGCGCCACTGGATGCGCGGAGACGGCCTAAAAAGCTCTGAATCCGCAGTCCAGGACTGCTGACAGTCAGGCCGCTCCCCGCAGCAGGTTGGCCAGCTCCACGGCCGACTTCACCTGCATCTTGTCGAACACACGAGAGCGGTGCACTTCCACCGTGCGCACGCTGATGTCGAGCTGGTCGGCGATCAGCTTGTTGGGCAGGCCCGCCACCACCAGGTCCATCACATCGCGTTCGCGGTCGGTCAGCTCGGCCAGCCGCTCCTGCAGGCCGCTGCGTGCGCGCAGCTGGGTGAGGTGTTCGCTGGACTGGGCCAGGGCCTGTTCGATGCGATCCACCAGCGCGTTGTCGGAGAACGGCTTTTCGCAGAAGTCGAAGGCTCCGCGCTTGACGGTGTCCACCGCCGTGGGCACGTCGGCGTGGCCGGTGAGAAAAATCACCGGCATGGTGGCCAGGTCGCCGCGTGCGGCCAGCAGGTCGAACAGCGCCAGCCCGCTCATGCCGGGCATGCGCACGTCCAGCAGCAGGCAGCAGGGCTGGCGCTGGGCCGGGCGGCTTTGCAGCATGGCGTCAAAGGCCTCGGCGCTGTCGTAGGACTCGCTGGGCAGCCTGCGCGAGCGCAGCAGCCAGGCCAGGGCTTCGCGCACGCTGGCATCATCGTCCACGATGTACACGGTGGCGTTGGTGATGGGTTCCATCAGGGTCTTGAATCAGGTTGGGACGCAGGCAGCGTAAATGTGAACACCGTACCACGCGGCTCATGGGGCGCGAACCCGAGAAAACCACCGTGCTGCTCGATCACCGTGCGGCACATGCTCAGGCCCAGGCCCATGCCTTCGGGGCGGGTGGTGAAGAAGGGGGTGAAGAGCTTGGCGCCCACCTCGGGCGGGATGCCGGTGCCCTGGTCGGTCACCACAAATTCGATCCAGCCGCTGTGCTGGTTGGAGGCCGCGCGCCGCACCCGGATATCGAGCACGCGGGCGCGCACGGTGGGGTCGTCCATGGCCTGCATGGCATTGCGCGCCAGGTTCAGCAGCACCTGCTCGACCATGGTGCGGTCGCACAGCGTGGGGGGCAGGCCGGGCTCCACGGTGGTGTGCACGCGCACACCCAGCTTGCGCGCCTGCAGGCTCACCAGCGGCAGGATGGCGTCGAGCAGTTGCTGCGCGTAGACGGCCTCGCGCGCCTGGTCGCGGCGGCGCACGAAGTCGTGCACGCTCTTGATCACGCGGCCCGCACGTTCGGCCTGGCGCGCGATCTGGCGCATGGCCATGCGCACGTCGTCCAGCGCATCGGGGCCGGGCGGGGCTGCAGCGGTGCCGGCGGATGTGGTTGCGGATGCTGTGGCAAGCGCGGGTGTGGCTGGTTGCTCCAGCAGGTTCAGCGAACCGTTGGCATAGCTGGAGATGGCGGCTAGCGGCTGGTTCAGCTCGTGGCTGAGCAGCGAGGCCATCTCGCCCACCGTGGCCAGCCGGGCCGTGGCCTGCAGCCGCTCCTGCGAGGCGCGCGAGAGTTCTTCGACGCGGCGCTGCTCGCTGATGTCCAGGAAGGCGCTCATCCAGCCCGTGTGCTGCCCCTGGGCGTTGATGAGCGGCGCCTCGATGATGAGCACCGGGAAGCGCGTGCCGTCTTTGCGCATGAATTCAGACTCGAAGCCCTCGCGCGGTGGCATGGTGCCCGCAAAGCGGATGGCCTGGCGCTGCTGGTATTCCTCCACGCGCTCGGGCGGCCAGTACGGGGCCGACATGCTCAGGCCCAGCAGCTCCTGCGGGCTGAAGCCCACCATCTCGCAGAAGGCCGGGTTCACATAGGTGATGCGGCCCTCCAGGTCGCGTGCGCGCAGGCCGGTGACGAGCGAGTCCTCCATCGCCTTGCGAAAGGCCAGCGCGTCGGCCAGGTCGCGTTCGGCGCGCAGGCGGCGGCGGTTGTCGCGCACCAGCACCACCATCACCGTGACCAGCGCAATCGACATGGCCGTGACCAGCGCTGTGAGCACGTTGGGGAACACGCTGGGCGCGGTGTGCCAGCCATCCATGCGCAGCACCAGGGTGGCGCCGGGCAGGTCCAGCAGGTGCTGGGCGGTGAACATGCGCGAGCCCCGGCGGGCCGCGCCCATCACGGCCAGGCGGGTGCCGTCGGGTTCGGTGAACGATGCCTCCTGGCTGCGCGTGAGGTTGTGTGCCACCAGGTTCAGCAGGATGTCCTGCAGCCCGTAGGTGGCCACCAGGAACCCGGTGGTGCGCCCGCCTGCGGTCAGGGGCACACACAGTTCCATCATCTCGGAGCCCAGGCCGTCGCCGTGCGGCTGGAAGTAGCTGGTGGAATACGCCGGGCTGCCCAGGCGCCGGGCGTTGGTGCACGCAATGGTCAGGTCGGACTGGTTGCTGTCGCGCGCCCGCACATCCCAGGCCACGGGGCGGTAGGGCGACTGCACATGGGTGCGCAGCTTCAGGTGGGCGTCGCGCCATTCAATGCGCACCAGCTCGCGGCGGATACGCAGCAGCTCCGATGCCTCGACCTCCCAGGCCAACTGCCCCGGGGTGTCTGCGGGCAGGGCCTGCAGGCTTTGCAGGTTGTGCGTGAGGGCGGTGCGGATGTCGGACACCGCATCGGCCGCATCGCGCTCCAGCCGCGTCTGCACCTGGCTGGCTTCGTAGCGCCCCGCCAGCCACACCATGGTGGCCAGCATCGACACCACCAGCAGCACCAGCGCCGTCCACAGCGACCAGCGGCGCCAGGCACCACGCCAGCGCTGTAGCAGGGTGCGGGGGGGGCGCGGTGCGCGGGGCTCGGTCACGGCAGCACGCGGTGCGTCAGCGCGGGCAGCTGGGCGCGCACGGCGCGCAGCCGCTGGGCGTCGAGCACACCAGCCACGGTGCCGGGGCCTTGGTCCTGCTGCGCCAGCACGGTGCCCCAGGGGTCCACCAGCATGCTGTGGCCCCAGGTGTGACGCCCGTTCTCGTGCACGCCGCCCTGGGCGGGGGCTAGCACGTAGGCCAGGTTTTCGATGGCGCGGGCGCGCAGCAGCACCTCCCAATGCGCCTGCCCCGTGGTGTGGGTGAAGGCGCTGGGCACCAGCAGCAGGTCGGTCCCTGCGCGGGCATGGGCGCGGTACAGCTCGGGAAAGCGCAGGTCGTAGCACACCGACAGGCCCACGCGCCAGTGCTGGCCGTCGCGCGCCTGCAGGTCAAACTGCACCGGGGTGTTGCCCGCCTCGATCACACGGCCTTCGTCATAGACCTCGCGCCCGTTGTCGAAGTGGAACAGGTGGATCTTGTCGTAGCGCGCCACGCAGGCGCCACTGGGGTTGAAGACCAGCGTGGTGTTGCGCACGCGGTCGGGTGCCGTGGTCTGCAGGGGCAGGGTGCCGCCCACGATCCACATTTGCAGCGCACGTGCCGTGTCGGCCAGAAAGCGCTGGATCACCCCGTCGCCGTCGGCCTCGCGCAGCGCGAGCTTGTCGGTGTCCTTGTGGCCCATCACGCAGAAGTATTCGGGCAGCACAGCCAGCTCGGCGCCGCCCTGCGCGGCCTGCTCCAGCAGTACGCGGGCCGCGCGCAGGTTGTCGTCGCGCTGGGTGCCAGACACCATCTGGATGGCGGCTACTTTCATGAGGGCTCTCCGGTCTTGGGGGGGCTGCTGCGGGGCGCGGCGTCGGTGGCGGGGCTGGCATCGCGCGCGCGGCGTGGCACACGCACCACGCGGGGGTCTGCCCAGGTGCCGTCCACGCGGAACTCCTGCGTGGCGGCTTCGATGAGCGGGCCGCGCAGGAACACCTGGGCCAGGAAGCTGCCCAGCCCGATCACGGGGTTGATGGCCGTGGCCACCAGGGAGGCCGTCATGGCATTGATCTCGGGCACCACCACCACGCGCAGGTCCTGGGTTTCCTGGTCGATGTTGGCGTGGCCTTCCATCAGCACGGCGGCGTTCACGCCCTTCATCTGCAGGTTGTTGGTGGTGGCCACGCCTTGCTCGATGCGCAGGTCGCCGCGCACGAAGTCGAACGCAAAACCTTCGCTGAACACGTCGCGGAAGTCGAGCGTGAGCCGGCGCGGCAGCGACTGCAGGCTGAGCACGCCCAGCAGCTTGGCCAGGCCCGGGTCGGCCTTGAGGAACTGGCCGGACTCGATGTTGAGGTTGATCTGGCCGGTCATGCTGCGGTAGTCGGGGCTGAACGGTGCGCCGATCCAGGCCACCTGCCCTTCCATGCGGCCCTTGCCGCGCCGCACCACGTTGGCCATGCCCATGCGGCCCAGCAGGTCGCCCGAGTCACGGATGTCGAGCTTGAAATTGAGCACCGTGCGCCGCTCGGCCGCACGTGGTGTGGTACCTGCGGCATTGAGCACGGCCCAGTTGCCATTGGCTGTGAGGCTGGCTTCGGGCGCGGTGATGTTGAACTTGGCGAGGCGCCATTCGCGCTGAGCCCCTTCGCCGCCCCGGTTCTGGGCTTCCATCTCGACCCGGCCCAGCCGTTTGCCGCGCAGCTCGAAGTCGTCCACCACGATGTCGAGTGCAGGCAGTGTGCCGGGCTGCTCGTCCAGCAGGGATTCCACCTGCGTGACCTCGCTCTGTGGCATGTTCACGCGCGACAGGCGGGCGAACAGGCGGCCACTGCTGTTGTCGGGTGCGCCGGGCTGGCGGTATTCCAGGTAGCCATTGAGTTCGGTCGCGTCGAGGTTGGCGCGCCAGGTGGTGCCGTCGCGCAGCGCGCCCGCCACCACGTTGTGCAGGGTGCGGCCCTGCAGTGTCAGCTCGCGCGCGCGCAGCGCCAGGGTGGTGGGCAGATAGTCCTGCGCCACGGCGGGGCCGGTGGGGGTTGCGGCCGGGGCCGTGCGGGCTGCGGGCTCGGCCGTGGTGGCCTGGGTCAGCACATCCTCCCAGGCGTCCACGTCCACCTTGCCCTGGCTGATGTTGGCCGCCACACCTTGCACCGGCAGCGGGGCAGATTCCCCCCCGCTCAGCCCCAGGCCAATGGCGCCGCGCAGCACACGGGGCTGGGGCCCGCTCAGGTCGCGCAGGTAGGTGGCGGAACCCAGGGCGCCCAGGTCGAGGGTGATCTGGTCGCGCAGCGGCGGCGCCCCGTTGCCATTGCCGTTGGCAGCCAGGCCGGTGAGGGATTCGCGCGCCACCTGGCTCTCAAAGCGCAGGGGCAGGCTGCTGTCGGCAGGTTTGCCCAGCGGCGGCGGCAGTGCCAGCGCCAGGCCTTGCAGGGTGGTGCTTACCTGCAGCTCGGGCACACCCCGGCGGAACGCCAGGGCCAGGGTGTAGGGCGTGCTGCCGGTGGCGCGGCGGGCCAGTTGCGCCAGCATGCCCAGCTGCGGCGTCTGCTGCAGGCCCTCGGCGGTGGCCATGCCCTGGGCGCGCAACTGCACGGCCGATTCGGTGGCGGGCGCGTTGGGTGCCAGCGCCCGCATGCCGCCTTCAAGCCGCACATTGCCGCCCAGCGCCAGGGCCTGCACATTGGTCAGCGAGAACCCGGTTTCGCTGAACTGCACGGCGCCCCGCACCCGGCTCAGTGCGGGCGTGTCGGGGGTGATGCGCAGCTCGTTGCCCGCCAGCGTGACACTGCCTTGTACCTTGGACTTGTGGATGTCGCTGATGGGCAGACTCAGGCGCAGCTGGAAGTCGGCATTGCCCGTGCCACTGGCCTGGCCGAGGGCGTTGCCCGTCATGCCCCCCAGGGGCGAGGTGGTCATGAGCGTGAGCAGCTCGGCCAGCGGGCCGCGTGCGTCGGCATTCACCCCCACCACGGTATGCGCCAGGTCGGGGATCTTGGCGTCCACCTTGGACAGCCGCAGGCCCTTGCTGCCCGCAAAACCGCCGCTGGCGCCACGCACCATCATCGACGACCGCTCGAAGATCAGTTCGCCGCCCAGCTCCGTGAGCGCGGGCCAAGGCAGGGTGCCCGCAGGCTGCAGCGAGGGCGGCACATAGGCATAGGTCACATCCTTGACCCGCGCAGCGATGCGAAATTCGCCCAGCTTGGGGTCGTTGAACGGCAGGTCGTGCAGATCGCCCTTCACGCGGAACTGCACATTGCTGGCGGTGCCCGCCACGACGGCATCGCGCACATAGTGGCGCGACTCGGCGGGGATGGACAGGGGCAGGTAGCGGTGCACGCGCGTGCCGTCGGCGCGGTTCAGCGTGCCGGTGAGGTCAAGCACGCCCGGAAAGCGCGATTTGTGCGGCGCCTTGGCGGCATCGCTGGTGTGCCAGGTGGCGCGCGCCTCACCCTGGGCGTCGGCGTTGGCAAACTGCATATCGTTGGCCTGCACGGCAATGCGGCTGCCTTCGATTTGCCAGCGCAGGTCGGCGCTGAGCCGGTCCAGCGGCAACACGGGGTCTTCAAACACACCGGGCAACACCAGCGCCCCGGAGGCCATCGTGAGTGCCGCCTTGCCACCGGCCTGGGTCATGTCGATGTCCACCGTGGCGCCGCGCAAGCCCAGGTGGGTGGGGGCGGCATCCGTGGGGGCCCCGGCCAGCGCCAGGCCTCGGATGCGGCCCTTGACCTGGTACTGCTGCAGGCTGTCCAGCGGGCCTTTCCAGGTGGCCTGGATCTCATCGACCAGGCCCTGGGGTGCATAGGTGTGCACGGCATCGTGGGCCGTGGGCCCCAGGGGCAGGCGGCTGGCGATCTGCGCCAGCGCGGCCAGGTCCAGGCGGTCGGCGCGGAACTCGCCCTGCTCCGGGGCTTTGCCCGTAGCAGCGGTGTGGATAAGCCGCAGGTTTCCGCCGGGCCAGGTCAGGCCGTCATCGGTCTGGAACTGCAGACCCTGGGTGGAGAACTCGAACCCGCCGCTCAGCCGCCGCCCGCCCAGGCGCCCCTGGATGGAGGGCAACACCAGCGCCTGCAGGTCGGGGCTGAGGGTGGTGTTCACATCGGCCAGCGCCAAGTCGGCCGTGCCGCCCACCAGCTGCCCGCTGCGCACATCGGCCCAGGCGCGCAGCGCCCCACGGCCCTGCGCCACCGCAATGCCCACATCGGCATGGTGGCGCAGCTGCGAGACATCGACGCGCGTGAAATCGGCAAATACCTGGCCGTTCCAGTGTTTCCAGTTGCCATCGCGGGCGCGCAGCAGCGGTGCGCGGAACAGGCCCACCACCGTAAAGCGGTCGCCCCAGGCCGGTGGCGGGGTGGCATCCAGGCGCATGTGGTGGTGCCAGTTGCCGTTGCGCAGCAGCAGGTTGACCTTCTCCAGGGCGAGTTCGGGGGCGCCGCGCTGCTCGTCGGTCCAGCGCACGGTACCGTCCTGGATGAACACCTCGCCCTGCGAAAAAAGCCAGTCGGCCGCGTCATTGTTGTCGCCCTGGTTCTGGGCAAACTCCAGGCCCGCCACGTAGATGCGGCCATCGGCGGCGCGGCGCACATCCAGCTCCGGCCCCTGCACATACAGCTGCTCGAACCCGCCGTTGAGCAGGGAGCGTGGCGACAGTGCCACCACCACCCGGGGCAGCTGCAGGGCCGCGCGGCCTGCCGCGTCCAGCAGCGCTACGTTCGACAGCTCGATCGACGGCACCAGCCCTTCGGTGCTGGCCGTGATGGCACCGATCTGGACGGGAACCCCCAGAGCCCGTGCGGCATGCGCTTCCAGCTGTGGGCGGAAGTCCCCGATTCGCGGCACAATCCAGCCATGAAGGGCCCCCCACGCGATGGCCAGCAGCAGCCAGAAGGCCAGCAGCAGACCCAGTGACCACCGCGCAAAACCTGCCACTATTTTGAGCAGGCGTGAGGGGTGCGTGGTGGGATCGATCATGGTGGGATTGAATGTGGCAGGAATTATGACCCGCGGGCCTCGCGTGGGTTCACTACAAACTCAGTACGCAGCTTCGGGCTTCCCGTGCCTTACCCGCCATGAACGCACCGTCCTCTGACCCCCGTTGCAGCCAGCCTTTCCCTGCGGGGCCGCTGGCAGAACACTCGCGCTTCTACCAGCGCCTGCACCGCCGCTACGCAGGCGACCTGGGCCTGTTGCCGCCCGGTAACCCGGTGCTGGTCACCATGGAGCAGGCGTACGACGCGCTGCGCGCGCGGGGCTGCGACACCGGCACCGCCCTGCGCATGCTGCGCCAGCTGGTCATGGAGCGTCTCATCCAGCTCGACTGCGAAGCCCAGGCCCCGCTGGCCGACATCACCCGGGCCGTGACCGAGCTGGCCGAACTGGCCCTGGACCGCGCCTGCGCCCAGGCGCGCCGCGAACTCGACGAGCGCCATGGCGCGCCCTGTGGGCCCGACGGGCAGCCCGTGCAGCTCTGGATCATCGGCATGGGCAAGTTCGGCGCCCGCGAGCTGAATGTGTCCAGCGACATTGATCTGATCTATGTCTATGAGCACGACGGCGAAACGGCGGGCATGCCGGATGGCCGGGGCCGTATCTCCAACCACGAATACTTTGCGCGCGCCGTCAAGGCCATCTACAGCCTGGTGGGCGACACCACCGAACATGGTTTTGTGTTCCGCGTGGACCTGGCGCTGCGGCCCAATGGCAACTCGGGCCCGGCCTCGGTGTCCCTGGCGGCGCTGGAGGAATACCTGCAGATCCAGGGCCGCGAATGGGAGCGGTTTGCCTGGCTCAAGAGCCGGGTGGTGGCCCCGCGCGACTGCATTGGCCGCCCCGAGGTGCAGGCGCTGCGCGGGGTGGTGCTGCCTTTTGTGTTCCGCCGCTACCTGGACTACAGCGTGTTCGATGCGCTGCGCTCCCTGCACAGCCAGATCCGCGACCACGCGGCCAAGCGCAGCGCGGGCCACCCGGAGCGCGCCAACGACGTGAAGCTCTCGCGCGGCGGCATCCGCGAGATCGAATTCACCGTGCAGCTGTTGCAGGTGGTGCGCGGCGGGCAGTTCCCCGAGCTGCGCCGCCGCCCCACGCTCGATGCCTTGCAGCGGCTGGCCCATGCGGGCCTCATGCCCCAGGCAACGGCCGACGCGCTGGCGCAGGCCTATGTGTTCCTGCGCCGGGTGGAGCACCGTATCCAGTACCTGGACGACCAGCAGACCCATGTGCTGCCTACGCGCGACGACGACCTGGCCTGGATCGCCCAGACCCTGGGCTTCAAGGATTGCTGTGCGTTCTTGCACGAGCTGGACGCCCACCGCGAGCTGGTGGCGCAGGAGTTCGACACCCTGCTGGGTGGCGCGGGCAAAAAACAGTGCAACGGCGGTGGCTGTGGTGGCCCCCGTGCCGCCGCGCCCCCACCGCCCGAGCTGGAGGCCCTGCTGGAGCAACTGTCTGGCGGCTTTCGCGAGCGCGTGGCCGAATGGCGCAGCCATCCGCGTGTGGAAGGCCTGCGCGACGAGGCGCGCGCGCGCCTGTTCCGCCTGGTGCAGCGCACCGCGCAGTGGCTGAAAGAAGGCCGCGTGACCGAAGAAGCCTCCGTGCGGCTGGTCAACTGGCTCGAACCCTTGCTGCGCCGCGAGAGCTACCTGGCCCTGCTGCTGGAGCGCCCCTCGGTGCACGAACAGCTGCTGCACCTGCTGGGCGCGGCCAAGTGGCCCGCACGCTACCTGCTGCAGCACCCCGGCGTGATCGACGAACTGGTGGGCGACCACCTGCTGTCCGAGCGTTTTGTGGTGGCCGACTTCGAGCGCGAGCTGGGCATGCGCCTTGCCTCGCTGCGGTCCACCGGCGAAGACGACGACGAGACCCTGCTCAACCTGCTGCGCCGTGCGCAGCACGCCGAAACCTTCCGCACCCTGGCGCGCGATGTGGAGCGCCGCATCACCGTCGAGCAGGTGGCCGACGACCTCAGCGCCCTGGCCGACAGCGTGCTGCGCATCACCAGCCAGTGGTGCTGGAGCCGACTCAAGAACCGCCACCGCGACGAACCCCAGTTCGCCATCATTGGCTACGGCAAGCTGGGCGGCAAGGAGCTGGGCTATGGCAGCGATCTCGACATCGTGTTTGTGTTCGACGACGACGACGAGCGCGCGCCCGAGGTGTATGCGGCCTTTGTGCGCAAGCTCATCAACTGGCTCACTGTCAAGACCGGTGAGGGTGACCTGTACGAGATCGACACGGCCCTGCGGCCCAACGGAAACTCCGGCCTGCTGGTGACCAGCTTCGAGGCCTACGCCAACTACCAGCAGCAGCGCGGCAGCAACACCGCCTGGACCTGGGAACACCAGGCCATGACACGGGCGCGTTTTGTGATGGGCAGCGATGCCTTGCAGGCACGTTTTGACGCCGTGCGCGAAGCCGTGATCACCTCGTCCCGCGATCCGCTGGCCTTGCAGGGCGAGATCGTCACCATGCGCGAGCGGGTGCGCTCGGCCCACCCCACGCCTGCCGGGCGCTTCGATGTGAAACACAGCCCGGGTGGCATGGTGGACGCTGAGTTCGCCGTGCAGTACCTGGTGCTGTCGCAGTCGGCAGCCCACCCCGAACTGCGCGGCAACGTGGGCAACATTGCGCTGCTGCAGCGTGCCGAGCAAGTGGGGCTGCTGCCCGCCGGTGTGGGCGTGGCGGCCGCCGACGCCTACCGCGAACTGCGCCGGGTGCAGCATGTGGCGCGGCTGGACGAAGCCCCCACCCAGGTGACCCCGCCCGCGCTGCAGGCCGAGCGCGACGCGGTGCTGGCTCTGTGGCGGGCCGTGTTTGGCGCGGGGGCGTAGCGCCCTTTGAACAGCCGCTTGGCGGTGACAAATGGTTGCATCTTGGCGCAGCACCGCTTCATGAAAAATTCATTAATTCAAACAACTGTTTGAATTGTGGTGGTTTAATCCGGGGCCATGAGTTCCGGTGCCCATTCCATCATTCCTGCCTCCCAGCGCACGGCCCGCAGCGACGGCGAAGACACGCGCGCACGCCTGCTGCAGGCCGCGCTGCAGCTCTTTTCTGAAAAGGGCTTTGCCCAGACTTCCGTGCGCGCCATCGCCCAGGCGGCGGGCACCAATGTGGCGGCCATTGCCTACCACTTTGGCGACAAGGCGCAGCTCTACACCGCCACCTTCTACGAGCCCTTTGGCAGCGGCAGCGACCTGATCCCGGTGTTTGCCGACCCGGCCCTGGACCTGGCGGGCGCGCTGCGCCACTACTTCGCGGGTTTCCTGGAGCCCCTCAAGCACGATGACCTGGTGACGCAATCGCTGCGCCTGCATGTGCGCGAGCTGCTGGACCCTACCCATGTCTGGCCCGAACTCATCGAACGCGAGTGCCGTGCCCCCCACATGGCACTCATCCAGGTCCTGTGCCGACACATGGGTGTCTCGGTGGTGGACGACGATATGCACCGCCTCGCCTTCTCCCTGGCAGGTTTGATCATGCAGCTGTGGACACAGCGCGACCCCCTGCAGGCCATTGCGCCCCAGCTCGCGACAGCGGGGGCGGTGGACCAGTGGGTCGAGCGGCTCACCGGCTACGCATTGAGCATGGTGCACGGAGAAATCATCCGGCGGCAGGCCACACAAGGGCCTGTGCGCCGCGCTTCCAGGACTTCGCACAAGAAGGAATCCAACGCATGACATTGAGCATCACCCGCTCCCTCTGGGCCGCTTGCCTGCCCCTGGTTCTGGGCGCCTGCGCGGCTACCGCGCCGCCTGCCCAGGTGTCCGCAGCCCCGCCCGTGGCCTGGCAGGCCCCCCTGCCACACCAGGGCTCGCTGGGCGACATGGCCCGGTGGTGGACCCAGCTGCAAGACCCGCTGCTGGTGGAGCTGATCGACGCCGCCCAGGCCGTGAGCCCCGGCATCGCGCAGGCCCAGGCACGCCTGGCGCAGGCCCGCGCCACGCAGGTCAGCAGCCGCGCCGCGCTGCTGCCGTCGCTCGATGCGCAGGCCAGCGCGAGCCGGGGCCTCAACGAGCAACTGGCGCGTGTGGCCACCACGACCCAGGCCGGACTGCAGGCGAGCTGGGAGATCGATCTTTTCGGGGCCAACCGGGCCACCAAAACGGCCGCCGATGAGCGGCTGGCCGGTGCGCAGGCGCTGTGGCACGAGGCGCGCGTGAGCGTGGCGGCCGAGGTGGCACTGCAGGCCAGCAGCCTGCGCACCTGCCTCGCACAACTGCAGGTGGCGGAGCGCGATGCGCAGTCGCGGGGCGAGACCTCGCGCCTGTCCGGCCTGAGCGAACGTGCGGGCTTCACGGCGCCCGCCACGGCGGCCCTGGCACGTGCGAGTGCGGCCGAGGCCCAGGCCCGCGCATCGCAGCAGCGCATGCTGTGCGATGTGGACGTGAAGACCCTGGTGGCGCTCACGGGCTGGGAAGAGCCCACCCTGCGCACCCGCCTGGCCGCGCCCGTGGCTGCGGCACCCGACACGCTGTTTGCGATTGCTGCGCTGCCTGCCCAGGTGCTGGCCCAGCGTCCTGATGTGTACAACGCCGAGCGCGAAGTGGCCGCCGCCAGTGCCGAGGTGGGCAGCGCGCAGGCGCAGCGCTACCCGCGCCTGTCGCTCAGTGGCTCGGTGGGCAGTGCCTGGGTGCGCGCCAATGGCGTCACGACCGACCTGAACACCTGGACCATCGGCCCGCTGGCGCTGAGCGTGCCCTTGTTCGACGGTGGCCGACGCGCCGCGTTGACCGACGCCGCACAGGCCCGCTATGACGAGGCCGCGTCGCTGTACCGTGCCAAGGTGCGCCAGGCCGTGAGCGAGGTCGAGCAGGCGCTGGTGCGGCTGCAGAGCACGGCCGAGCGCAACGCCAGCGCGCGCACGGCGGCCGAGGGCTACCGCGCTTCGTTCGACGCGACCGAGGCCCGCTGGCGCGGCGGGCTGGCCAGCCTGGTGGAGCTGGAGGATGCGCGGCGCACCTCGCTCGCTGCCGAAAACGCGCTGGTCGCGCTGCAGCACGAACGCCAGGCCGCCTGGATTGCGCTGTACCGCGCCGCAGGCGGAGGATGGGACGGGCAGACGGCCGTCGCCACGGCCGCTCCCTCGGCGGCAGCCACCGCTGCACGCTGAACACAACCCCGGAGGCCTGGCCGATCGCCGACCTCCTTTTCCTGACACCGACTGGATGAACGGATAGACAACATGCCAAAGCAACGCTTTCAATTTTCTGCCACCGCCTTTGCCGTGATCGCCGCCTGTGTGCTGGCCACGGGGGGCGCCCTGGTGTACTCCGGCGCATCGCGCGCAGCCGATGAACCCAAGGCGGGCCAGCCCCGCCCCGCGCTCACGGTGAGCACGGCCCAGCCGCAGCGCACCGCCGTGCCGGTGCGCCTGGCCGCCAACGGCAATGTGGCTGCCTGGCAAGAGGCCAGCATCGGCGCCGAGAGCAATGGCCTGCGCCTGACCGATGTGCG
Source organism: Acidovorax sp. NB1 (assembly GCF_005405905.1). Classification (GTDB taxonomy): domain Bacteria; phylum Pseudomonadota; class Gammaproteobacteria; order Burkholderiales; family Burkholderiaceae_C; genus Acidovorax. The sequence goes on along the minus strand of NZ_BJHU01000057.1, from coordinate 205,066 downwards.
CGTGAACGTGGGCGACGTGGTCAAGGCGGGCCAGGTGCTGGCCACCTTCTCGGCCGAGACCGTGCAAGCCGATGTGGCGCAGATGCGCGCGAGCCTGCTCGAAGCCCAGGCCAATGCGGCCGAGGCAGCGGCCAATGCCGACCGCGCGCGTTCGCTGCAGGCCACGGGCGCCTTGAGCCAGCAGCAGATCCAGCAATTCACCACCGCCGAGAAGACGGCCCAGGCGCGGGTGGAAGCGGCCCAGGCCACGCTGAACGCACAGCAGCTGCGCCTGAAGCACACCCAGGTGGTGGCGCCTGACAGCGGTGTGATCTCGGCCCGCACCGCCACGGTGGGCGCGGTGGTGGGCGCGGGCACCGAGCTGTTCCGCATGGTGCGCAAAGGCCGCCTGGAGTGGCGTGCCGAAGTCACATCGACCGAGCTGCGCCGCATCGCCCCGGGCGCCAAGGTCAGCGTGACGGCGGCCAGCGGCGCCACGGCCGAAGGCACGGTGCGCATGGTTGCGCCCACGGTGGACCCGCAGACGCGCAATGCGCTGGTGTATGTGGACCTGCCCGCCAATGCCGACTTCCGCGCGGGCATGTTTGCGCGCGGCGAATTTGCGCTGGGCACCAGCGATGCACTCACCGTGCCGCAGGAGGCGCTGGTGGTGCGCGATGGCTTCTCGTATGTGTTTGTGGTGGGGGCCGACCAGCGCGTGCAGCAGCGCAAGGTGCAGGCGGGCCGCCGCGTGGCCGACCGGGTGGAAGTGCTCACCGGCCTGGACGCCAACGCCTCGGTGGCCGTGCGCGGCGCGGGCTTCCTCAACGATGGCGATCTGGTGCGTGTGGCTGCCGCCCCCGCAGCCCCAGGCGCGGCTGTGCAGACATCGGCAGTCGAAAGTTCAAAGCAAAAACAGCCTTCACCGCGCGATGGTAAAGCGCTGAATGCTACTAATTGAGGAGCATCAGGATGAATCTATCCACCTGGTCCATCAAGAACCCGATACCGGCGCTGATGCTGTTTGTGCTGCTGACCTTCGGCGGCCTGCTGTCCTTCAACGCGATGAAGGTGCAGAACTTTCCCGACATCGACCTGCCCACGATCTCGGTGACCGTGGCGCTGCCGGGTGCCTCCCCTGCGCAGCTCGAAAACGACGTGGCGCGCAAGGTCGAGAACAGCATTGCCACGCTGCAGGGCCTCAAGCACATCTACACCAAGGTGCAGGATGGTGGGGCCACCATCACCGCCGAGTTCCGGCTGGAGAAGCCCACGCAGGAGGCGCTCGATGATGTGCGCTCGGCCGTGGCGCGTGTGCGCGGCGAGCTGCCGGGCGATGTGCGCGATCCCATCGTGACCAAGATGGACCTGGCCGCCCAGCCCGTGCTGGCGTTCACCATCGCCTCGACCCGCATGGACGACGAGGCGCTGTCGTGGTTTGTGGACGATGCCGTGGCCAAGAAGCTGCTCACCGTGCGCGGTGTGGGTGCGGTCACCCGCGTGGGCGGCGTGCAGCGCGAGGTGCATGTGGCGCTGGACCCGGTCAAGCTGCAGGCCCTGGGCGCCACTGCGGCCGATGTGTCGCGCCAGCTGCGCCAGGTGCAGACCGAAAGCGCCGGGGGCCGCACCGACCTGGGCGGCAGCGAGCAGCCCGTGCGCACGCTGGCCACCGTGCAGTCGGCGCAGGAACTGGCGGGCCTCACGCTCGCGCTGTCCGATGGCCGCCATGTTCGATTGGACCAGGTGGCCACGGTGTCCGACACCATTGCCGAGCCGCGCGCTCTGGCGTTGCTCAACGGCAAGCCCGTGGTGGGCTTTGAGGTGGCGCGCAGCAAGGGCGCGAGCGAGGTCGAGGTGGGCTCCGCCGTGCAGCTGGCGCTGCAGGAGATGCGTGACCAGCACCCGGACCTCAGCATCACCGAGGCCTTCAACTTCGTGTTGCCGGTGCAGGAGGAGTACGACGGCTCCATGCACCTGCTGTATGAAGGCGCGCTGCTGGCCGTGCTGGTGGTGTGGCTGTTCCTGCGCGACTGGCGCGCCACGTTCGTCTCGGCCGTGGCGCTGCCGCTGTCGGTGATCCCGGCGTTCATCGGCATGTACTGGCTGGGTTTTTCCATCAACGTGATCACGCTGCTGGCCATGTCGCTGGTAGTGGGCATCCTGGTGGACGACGCCATCGTGGAGGTCGAGAACATCGTGCGCCACCTGCGCATGGGCAAGACGCCCTACCAGGCGGCCATGGAAGCCGCCGACGAAATTGGCCTGGCCGTGGTGGCCACCACCTTCACGCTGATCGCCGTGTTTTTGCCCACGGCCTTCATGAGCGGCATTGCGGGCAAGTTCTTCAAGCAGTTTGGCTGGACGGCGTCGCTCGCGGTGTTTGCCAGCCTGGTGGTGGCGCGCCTGCTCACGCCCATGATGGCGGCGTACATCCTCAAGCCCATCGTGGGCGAGCACAAGGACCCGCGCTGGATGACGACCTACCTGCGCTGGGCGGCCTGGTGCATCAAGCACCGCTGGATCACCTTCCTGGGCACGGCGGCGTTCTTCATCGGCTCGCTGGCGCTGATTCCGCTGCTGCCCACGGGCTTCATCCCGCCGGACGACAACTCGCAGACCCAGGTGTACCTGGAGCTGCCCCCCGGCGCCACGCTGTCGCAGACCCGCGCCGTGGCCGAGGACGCGCGCGAGCGCATCGCCCGGGTGGACCATGTGAAGAGCGTCTACACCACCATTGGCGGCGGCACCGCCGGGGGCGACCCGTTCATGGGCAGTTCCAACGCCGAAACGCGCAAGGCCACGCTCACCATCCTGCTGGCCGAGCGCGGCGACCGCCCGCGCAAGCAGGGCATCGAGAACCAGATCCGCGCCGCGCTGGAGACCCTGCCCGGCGTGCGCAGCAAGGTGGGCCTGGGCGGCTCGGGCGAAAAATACGTGCTGGTGCTCACGGGCGACGACCCGCAGGCGCTGACCACGGCGGCGCTCGCGGTCGAGAAGGACTTGCGCACCATTCCCGGCCTGGGCAGCGTGTCCTCGACCGCGAGCCTGATCCGTTCGGAGATCGCCGTGCGCCCCGACTTCGCGCGTGCCGCCGACCTGGGCGTGACCAGCAGCGCCATTGCCGAGACTTTGCGCATCGCCACCGTGGGCGACTACGACGTCTCGCTGCCCAAGCTCAACCTGGCCTCGCGCCAGGTGCCCATCGTGGTCAAGCTGCAGGACGATGCGCGCAAGGACCTCGCGCTGCTGGAGCGCCTGCCGGTGCAGGGCAGCAAGGGCCCGGTCATGCTCGGCCAGGTGGCCACGCTGGAGTTCAGCGGCGGCCCGGCCGTGGTGGACCGCTACGACCGCGCGCGCAATGTGAACTTTGAGATCGAACTCTCGGGCCAGCCCCTGGGCGATGTGACCAAGGCCGTCGCGGCCCTGCCCTCCATCCAGAACCTGCCGCCGGGTGTGCGCCAGATCACCATCGGCGATGCCGAGATGATGGGCGAGCTGTTTGCGAGCTTCGGCCTGGCCATGCTCACGGGCGTGCTGTGCATCTACATCGTGCTGGTGCTGCTGTTCAAGGACTTCCTGCACCCGGTCACCATCCTGGCCGCGCTGCCGCTGTCGCTGGGGGGCGCGTTTGTGGGGCTGCTGGTGGCGCAGAAGAGCTTCTCTATGCCCTCGCTCATCGGGCTCATCATGCTCATGGGCATTGCGACCAAGAACTCCATCCTGCTGGTGGAGTACGCCATCCTGGCGCGGCGCGAGCATGGCATGACGCGCTTCGAGGCACTCATCGACGCCTGCCACAAGCGTGCGCGGCCCATCATCATGACCACGCTGGCCATGGGCGCGGGCATGCTGCCCATCGCCATTGGCTTTGGCGCGGCGGATGCGAGCTTCCGCTCGCCGATGGCAGTGGCGGTGATCGGAGGGCTCATCACCTCCACGCTGCTGAGCCTGCTGGTGATTCCGCCGGTGTTCACCAGCGTGGACGACCTGGGCCAGTGGTTCGGGCGTATGCTGCGCCGGTTGCGGGGGCGGCACCCGGCGCATCCGCCAGCGGTGCCACCCACACCAGACGCACCACCTGCCACCCATTGAAAGCAGGCGCTTACATTCTGGAGGACTCTTTCGGCCGAAAAGCCGGGAAATCACCCGGTAGGCCAAGGCTTTGGCGGGGTGGGATGCGTTAGATAATGTAACGAGCACCATGAACCTCGTCAGCCTCAACATCGAATCCATCCAGCTCGGCCACCCGCTGCCTTTTGTGCTGCGGGGCTCCGATGGCGCTCTGCTGGCCCAGAAGGGCTATGTGATCCGCACCCGGGAGGAGCTAGCGAAGATGGTGGCCCGGGGCCGCCAGCTGTGTGTGGACACCGACGAGTCGGGCGGTAGCCACCGCGCCTACCTGGCCCAGTTGCAGCGCATGCTGATGGCCGACACCAATCTGGGCGAAATCGCCTCGATGAAGATGACGGCCGCCGAGGAGTCCGCGAGCCGGGACCGTGCAGCCGCAGCCCGGGCCCAGGCAGACTGGCCCGAGCTGCAACTGCGCGCCACGCAGCTGCTGCGTTCGCCCTCGCCCAGCGACTTTGGCGGGCGCTTCCAGGCGCTGCACGATGAGCTGGTGCGTCACTGCGAGCAGACGCCCGACGCCACCCTGCTGGCGCTGATCTACCTGTCGGCCCAGGAGACCCGCATGTACAGCGCCACGCATTCGATGCTGGTGAGCTGTGTGTGCATGGTGGTGGCGCGCGAGATGCTGCGCTGGCCCAGCGGCCGGGTACGGCAGGTGGGGCATGCCGCCCTCAGCATGAACATTGCCATGACCGAGCTGCAGGACCAGCTGACCCAGCAGACCCACCCACTGACCGCCGCCCAGATCGCGGCGGTGGAGGACCATGCCGCGCGTTCCGAGGCGCTCCTGCGCCACCTGGGCGTGGCTGACCCCGTGTGGCTGGAGGCCGTGCGCTGCCACCACCACCGCACCCCCGGCCCGCTCGACAAAAAGACCGAAGCCCAGCAGATGGCGCGCCTGGTGCAACGCGCCGACATCTTCGGTGCCCGCCTGGCGCCCCGCGCCGCCCGCTGGCCTATGCCGGTCACGGCGGCCATGCAGGCCAGCTACTACGACGAAGAGCAACAGGCCGACGAAGCCGGTGCCGCACTGGTCAAGACCCTGGGGGTGTACCCGCCCGGCGCCTTTGTGCGGCTGGCAAGCCGCGAAGTGGGTGTGGTCATCCGCCGGGGCACCACCGCCACCACGCCCAAGGTGGCCGTGGTTACCAACCGCGACGGCATGCCCACGGGCGAGCCCATCCCGCGCGACACGGGCATGCCGCCCTGGAAGATCACCGGTGTGGTGGCCTTCAAGGACGTGCGGGTCAAGCTCTCGCTGGACCGCCTGCTGCAGATGGTCTGACCGCAGGCCGCACCCCGGGTGTGGCCTGCCGTTTCTCCCCTCCTTTCCCTTTTTCCCCTGGTCTGCCTGCCGGCCTTGTGCCTTGCAGGCATGGCCTGCGTGCGCCTGCCCGGGGGCTGGGTGCAGGGCGGCGGGCGGAGTCATCCATGCCGCCATGTCGGAAATCTGAATCCAAACGCAGGAGTACTGCGTATACCGTTCAGTACAAATAAAAACTCATGTGGACAAAAAATAATGAAGCGGTTAAATTGCCCCCATCGACCGCCTGCTGCACATCACACCATGAACACACTGTCTCGTCGCTTCTCTCTGGCCGCTCTGCTGGCGGCAGGGCTGTTGCTGGCGCCCGCCGCCCAGGCGGCCGATGCGCCCGCCAGCTGCCCGGCCACGTTGCAGCACAGCTTTCTGCGCCTGCAGGATGAAAAGCCCCAGTCGCTGTGCCAGTACAGCGGAAAAGTGGTGCTGGTAGTCAACACGGCCAGCTTCTGTGGCTTTACCGGCCAGTACAAGGGGTTGGAGGAGCTGTATGCGCGCTACAAGGACAAGGGCCTGGTGGTGCTGGGCTTCCCGTCCAACGACTTCGCCCAGGAAAAAGGCAGCAACAAGGAAATCGCGGACTTCTGCGAAAGCACCTTCGGGGTGAAATTTCCGATGTTCGCCAAGAGCAGCGTGAAAGGCCCCGAGGCCTCGCCGCTGTTCCAGCAGTTGGCGCAGCTCTCGGGCACGGCGCCGCGCTGGAACTTCCACAAATACCTGCTGGGGCGCGACGGCCAGCTGGTGGACAACTACTCCAGCCTGACCGGGCCCGACAACAAGGGTCTGGTGCGGGCGATCGAGCAACAACTGGCCCGGCCCGTTCCCCGGTGAGCGCCATGGCTTCTTTACGTTTCTTTAAAAAAAATCCAGACGTACTCTGGAACTTCGCGCAGATGGCCGCACTCTATCCATTGCGCAAGACGATTGCGCGGCGTACAGTTTTAACGTTGCGAAGCCTTTCGGGCCCCCGGGTTCCGACTGACCTCCTGGAGCGCTTCTCCTCCCTCCCTCTCTTATTCGTTTCGGGACGCTTCGCAACCTTTTTATTCCAGGCGCCGGCCAGAGGGGGCCGGCCATGAAAATCGCCATCATCGGCTCCGGCATCTCTGGGCTGTCGGTCGCGCATCAGCTGCGTGGCCAAGCGGACATCACACTGTTTGAAGCGGGCGACTACTTCGGGGGGCACACCCACACCGTGGATGTCACCTTGCCCGATGCGTCTGGCACCCCTGTCACCCACGGCGTGGACACCGGCTTTCTGGTGTTTAACGAGCGCACCTATCCGAACCTGATCCGCCTGCTGGCCGAGCTGGGCGTGAAGACGGCCAAATCCGACATGTCGTTCTCGGTGCAAGTGCCCGCAGCCCTGGGCGTCGGCAGAGCCCTGGAATGGAGCGGCACCAACCTCAGCACCGTGTTTGCCCAGCGCTCCAACCTGGTCAACCAGCGTTTTCTGGGCATGCTGCGCGACCTGCTGCGCTTCAACAAGCTCTGCACGCGCATTGCCGAGCAGCAGGCCGAGGCGGCTCTGGCACAGCCGCTCTCGGACTTCTTGCGCGAGCACCGCTTTGGCGACGCGTTCCGCGACTGGTACTTCTTGCCCATGCTGGGCTGCATCTGGAGCTGCCCCACCGACCAGATGCTGAAGTTCCCCGTGGCCACCATGATCCGGTTCTGCCACAACCATGGCCTGATCCAGGTGAGCAACCGGCCGCAGTGGTGGACGGTGTCCGGCGGCGCGCGCCACTATGTGGACAAGATCGTGGCGGGCATTGCCGACAAGCGCCTGAACACCCCCGTGCGCCGCATCGAGCGCGATGCCGCCGGTGTGCGCGTGGTGACCGCAGGCCATACCGAACACTTTGACAAGGTGGTGCTGGCCACGCACTCCGACCAGTCGCTCGCGCTGCTGGCCCAGCCCACGACCCAGGAGCGCGCCGTGCTCGGCGCCATCCGCTACCAGGCCAACCGCGCGGTGCTGCACACCGATACGTCTGTGCTACCCCAGCGCCGCGCCGCTTGGGCCGCCTGGAACTACGAGCGCGCCCCGCAGCGCAGCCGCGAGTCTGCCCGCGTGTGCCTGCACTACCTCATCAACCAGCTGCAGCCCGTGCCTTTTGCGCAGCCCGTGGTGGTGTCGCTGAACCCGGTGCGCGACATTGCGCCCGAGCACGTGATCGGCAGCTACGAATACGCCCACCCGGTGTTCGACATGACCGCCATCCGCGCGCAGCAGCAGGTGGGCAAGCTGCAAGGGCAGCAGCACACCTGGTTCTGCGGAGCCTGGACGGGCTACGGCTTCCACGAAGACGGGCTGAAATCCGGCCTGGCCGTGGCCGAGCAATTGCGGGCAGCCCTGCCAGCCCCTTTGGCGGAGGCTGCGTGAGCCACGCCCCGGCCGCCCCCGCAGCGCCCCTCATCGGCTTCGGCCAGGTGCGCCACACGCGGCTGCGGCCCCGGCGGCATGCATTTGCCTACCCCACTTTTTTCCTCATGCTGCCGATGCGCGGCCTGAGCGGCGCACACACCAGCACACACACACCGCTGGCGGTGAACCGCAGCGGCGCCATCAGCTTCCATGACGTGGACCACGGCGACGGACGCAGCGCCGCGCAGGGCGGTGCGCTGGCCTGGCTGGACGAGCTGCTGCGCACCGAAGGCATCACCGACGCCACCGGCGAGGTCTGGCTGCACTGCTACCCGCGCGTGCTGGGCTACACCTTCAAGCCTGTGAGCTTCTGGTACTGCCACCGCGCGGACGGCCCCCTGCGTGCCATCGTGGTCGAGGTGAACAACACCTTTGGCGAGCGCCATTGCTACCTGCTGGACGCGCCGCAGTACGGCGTGGAACAGCAGGCGCGCAAGGTGTTCCATGTGTCGCCGTTCTGCGCGGTGAGTGGCGGCTACCGCTTCCGCTTCATGCGCACCGAAGTTGGTGCGCAGGATGCTGGCCGTACCGTGGTCCGCATTGACCACGACGACGACACCGGCCCCCTCATCCAGACCAGCGTGAGCGGCACCTTGCAAGCCATCACCCCACAGACCCTGCGCCAGGCGCTCTGGGGCTACCCCGCCATGACGCTGGCCATCATTGCCCGCATTCACTGGCACGCGCTGCAGCTGTGGCTCAAGCGCGTGCGTTTCCACCGCAAGCCCGAGGCGCCTGCATCCATCGTGACCCGCTGATTTCCATGACGAACGAGAACGCCGCCATGAACTCCACCACCGCCCCCCGCACCGCGCTGGCCCTGCCCGCAGGCACCCCCGCTGCCGCCCGCACGGCGCTCAAGCTGCTGCAGCGCCTGCAGCACGGCCACCTCACGGTGCAGCTGCCCGATGGCACGTTGCAGCACTTCGGGCACGGCGATGGCCCCTCGGCCGCCATCACGCTCAAGAACTGGAACGTGTGCAGTGCCGCACTCAAGTCCGGCGACATCGGCTTTGCCGAGAGCTACATCGCGGGTGACTGGACCACGCCGCACCTCACCGACCTGCTCAAGCTTTTCATCGCCAACCGCCAGCAGGTGGAAGGCGTGATCTACGGCACCTGGGCGGGCCGGCTGCTGTACCGCATCAAGCACCTGCTCAACCGCAACACCCGCACCAACAGCCAGAAGAACATCCACGCCCACTACGACCTGGGCAATGCGTTCTACGAACTCTGGCTGGACGATACGATGAATTACTCGTCCGCCTGGTTTGAGGGCGATGCGGGCGGCGACATGCGCAAGGCCCAACATGCCAAGGTGCGCCGCGCCCTGCGCATGGCGGGGGTGGAGCCAGGCTCCCGGGTGCTGGAGATCGGCTGCGGCTGGGGCGCGCTGGCCGAGATGGCGACTTTCGAATTCGGCGCCGACCTCACAGGCGTGACGCTCTCCACCGAACAGCTCGCATTTGCGCAAAAGCGCATGGCGCAGCAGGGGGTGGCTGAGCGTGCCGACCTGCGCCTGCAGGACTACCGCGACATCCAGGACGGCCCTTACGACGCTATCTGCTCCATCGAGATGGTCGAGGCCGTGGGCCGCGAATACTGGCCCACCTACTTCCAGTCGGTGAACCGCCTGCTCAAACCCGGTGGCAAGGCCTGCATCCAGAGCATCGTCATCGACGACAGCCTGTTCGAGCGCTACATCAGCTCCACCGACTTCATCCAGCAGTACATCTTCCCTGGCGGCTGCCTGCCCTGCCCGCGCGAGTTCCGCCGCGAGGCCGAGGCGGCGGGCCTGCGCGTGGTGGACGAGTTCGCGTTTGGCCAGGACTACGCCGAAACCCTCAAGCGCTGGCGCGAGCGCTTCCTGGCGCAGCGCACACAGATCTTGCAGCTGGGGTTTGATGAGCGTTTCATGCACATCTGGGAGTTCTACCTGGCCTACTGCGAGGCAGCGTTCGCCATGCGCAATATCGACCTGGTGCAGTACACCCTGGTGAAAGCATGATTGCTATAAAAAACATAGCTATTGGCGCTTTGCTAGCAGGCGCAGAGGCTGTTTTTTTCTCAAATTTTGCAATGGCGCAGGGGACGGAAGGGGTAGCGAGCGCGTCGCCTGGCGCCAGCGCACCGCTGGCGGGCGCGCGCCTGGTGGGTCAAGGCACGATGCGCTTCCTGGGTTTTGAGGTGTACCGCGCGCGCCTGTGGGCCCAGCCCGGTTTTGACGCCGACCAGTACAGCGCCCACCCGCTGGCGCTGGAGCTGACCTACCAGCGCAACTTCACGGCCGAGGCGATTGCCAAACGCTCCATCGAAGAGATGCGCCGCGTGGGCAGCTTCACGCCGCAGCAGGCCACCCGCTGGCAGCAGGCACTGCAGGCGGCCTTGCCGGACGTGAAGCCCGGCGACCGCCTGCTGGGCCTGTACCAGCCCGGCGCAGGCGCCGTCTTCAAGATGGGCGGCCGCGTGGTGGGCGAGGTGGCCGATGCCGAGTTCTCGCGCCTGTTCTTCGGCATCTGGCTGTCGCCCCAGACCTCCGAGCCCGGGCTGCGGCAGCAGCTGATCGCGGCCACCCGCACCGCAGGCCAGGGCCCGCAATGACCACCACCACGCCCATGCGCGCCGGCCACGGCCTGGCCTATGGGCTGCTGGGCCTGCCGCTGGCGTTTGTGGCGCTGCCGCTGTATGTGCTGCTGCCCAACCACTACGCCCGCGAATTTGGCATGCCGCTGGCCACGCTGGGCGCCGTGCTGCTGGCGGCGCGGCTGTTCGATGCCTTCATCGACCCGCTGCTGGGTCGCCTTGCCGACTACCTGTTTGGCCGCTCGGTGCGTTCGGTGCTGGCGGTTGGCGCGGTGTCGGCCACGGTGCTGGCACTGGGGCTGACCAGCCTGTTCTTCCCCCTGGCGCGCGGGGCCGATGCGCTCGTCGCCTGGGCGCTGGTGGCGCTGCTCATCACTTACACCGCCTACAGCCAGCTCAGCATTGCGCACCAGTCCTGGGGCGCGCGCCTGGGCGGTGACGAACTGCAGCGCAGCCGCATCGTGGCCTGGCGCGAAGGGGCCGCGCTGATGGGTGTGGTGCTGGCCTCGGTGTTGCCTGCGCTGCTGGGCCTGCCGGTGATGCTCAGCGTGTTTGCCCTCGCCCTGCTGCTGGGCTGGTGGTGCTGGGCGCGCGCCCCGCGCCCCACAGGCCACGCGGGTGCCGTGGCGGGTGTGTACCGCCCTCCCCACCGTGCCAGCCTGTGGCGTCCCTGGGGACGGCCTGCCTTCCGCCGCCTGCTGGTGGTGTTCATGCTCAACGGCATTGCCAGTGCCATCCCGGCCACGCTGGTGCTGTTTTTCATCCAGGACCGCCTGCAGGCACCGCCCGCGCAGGAGCCGATGTTTCTGGCGGTCTATTTCGTCTGTGCGGCGCTGTCCATTCCGCTGTGGCTGCGTGCCGTGGCGCGCTGGGGCCTCGCGCGCACCTGGCTGGCGGGCATGCTGCTGGCGATTGCCGTGTTTGTGTGGACTGCGTTCCTCGGGCGCGGCGACATGCTGCCCTTCCTGGTGGTCTGCGCGCTGTCGGGCGTGGCACTGGGCACGGACCTGGCCCTGCCCAGCGCCCTGCTGGCGGGCGTGATTGCCGCCGAGGGCGACAGCGGCCAGCACGAGGGGGCGTATTTTGGCTGGTGGAACTTTGCCACCAAGCTCAACCTGGCTTTGGCCGCAGGCCTCGCGCTGCCGCTGCTGGGCTGGTGGGGCTACACCCCCGGCACACGCAGCGAAGCAGGCCTGCAGACCCTGGGCTGGGCTTATGCCGTGTTGCCTTGCGCGCTCAAGCTGCTGGCAGCGGGGGCGCTGTATGGGCTGGTGCTTCGGCCTGCGCGCGGCGTGGCCAGTGCCTGATTTTTCAAGGGATGCTCAACATGCAAAGACGCCTTCTTCTCTCCGCCGCCGTGGCCGCACCTATGGTCCTGTCGGGCTGCGCCAGCCAGAGCATTGACGGCTACGCCAGCGAAAAACCCGTGCTGGACCTGGCCCAGTATTTCAACGGCAAGATCGACGCGTACGGCATCTTCCAGGACCGCAGCGGCCAGATCGTCAAACGCTTCACCGTGGTGATGGACTGCACCTGGAAGGGCAACGAGGGCGTGCTGGACGAGGCCTTCACCTATTCCGACGGCACCACGCAGCGCCGCATCTGGCGGCTGACCAAACACGCCGACGGCCGCTACACCGGCACCGCCGACGATGTGGTGGGCACGGCCAACGGCCAGACGCGCGGCAACGCCTTCCGCTGGAACTACACGCTGGCCCTGCCCGTGGATGGCAAGGTCTACAACGTGGACCTGGACGACTGGATGTACCTCATCGACGACCGCGTGATGCTCAACCGCGCGACCATGAGCAAGTTCGGCGTGCGGCTGGGCGAAATCACCCTGTCCTTCACCAAGCGCGCACCATGAAACTCAACCCACCCTTGCGCGACTGGAAGGGCCGCCGGGCCTGGCTCATCGGGGCCAGCAGCGGCATAGGCCGGGCCACGGCGGCAGCGCTGCACGCGCGCGGCGCGCAGGTCATCGTCTCGGCCCGGAGCAGCGATGCGCTGAACGCCTTTGTGGTGCAGCACCCCGGCAGCACGGCGCTGGCTTTTGACACGGCCGAACCGGCCCAGGTGCAAGCCGCCGCCGCGCAGGTGCTGGCGGATGGCGCGCCCGACCTGGTGTGCTACTGCGCGGGCTACTACCGCGACATGCGCGCCACCGATTTCGACCTGACCGTGATGCTGCGCCACGAGCAGATCAACTACAACGGCGCACTGCATGTGCTGGCCGCCGTGCTGCCCGCCATGCTCGCCGCCGCGCAGGCAGGGCGGCCGGGGCATGTGAGCCTGATCAGCAGCGTGGCGGGGTTCCGGGGCCTGCCCAAGAGCCTGGCCTACGGGCCCACCAAGGCCGCGCTCATCAACCTGGCCGAGGCGCTGTACCTGGACCTGCACGACCTGGGCCTGGGCGTGAGCGTGATCAACCCGGGCTTTGTGGCCACGCCGCTCACGGCGGGCAACGACTTCACCATGCCTGCGCTCATCTCCCCCGAAGCGGCGGCCGATGAGATCCTGCAAGGCTGGGCTCGGGGGCAGTTCGACATCCACTTTCCCAAGCGCTTCACGCGTGTGATGAAGCTGCTGCGCTTATTGCCGTACCGGTGGTACTTTCCGGCGGTTCGCAAGTTCACGGGACTCTGAGTTTCCATGCAGCCTCCTTACACCGCCCCCGCCACCGAAGAAGCCGTCAAGCGCGTCATTGCGTTTTTTGAGAACCTGTCGCCCGCCGATGTGGCGACCATCGGCCAGTTCTACGCGCCCCAGGCGCGCTTCAAAGACCCGTTCAACGAGGTGGTGGGCGTGCCTGCCATCCAGGGCATCTTTGCCCACATGTTCGAGGCACTGGAGCAGCCGCGTTTTGTGGTCACGGGCCGCGTGGTGCAGGGGCAGCAGTGCTTTTTGACCTGGGACTTTTTGTTCGCGTTCAAAGACTTCCACAAGGGCGTGACGCAGACGGTGCGTGGCGCCTCGCACCTGGTGCTGGACGCCCAAGGCCAAGTGACCTTGCACCGCGACTACTGGGATGCCGCCGAAGAGCTGTACGAGAAGCTGCCCGTGGTGGGCGCGCTGATGCGCTGGCTCAAGAAGCGCGCCAATAGCTGACGGTCCGGGCCTTCATCAGCCCACCGCACGGATGCGCGGATGCCCCGGCAGCGGCACCGCGCGCCGCAGCACGCCTTCGGCCAGCCACAGCGCACTGTTCCACGCCCGTTGCGCCACATAGGGCAGCGGCAGCTGTTGGTAGTCGTCGTTGAAGACTTCAAAGCTGTAGTCGCCCTGGTAGCCCATGCCATCCAGCGTGCGCACCAGCTCGGCCAGCGCCTGGCTGTGTACGCCCTCGCCGGGAAACACGCGAAAGTGCCGCGCAGTCTCGATGCGCTCCTGCACCGTGCGCGTTTCCTGCCACATGAAGTCCGACAGCTGCACGAGGTAGATCTTGGCCGGGTCCACGTCCTCCAGCGCCGAGAGTGGCGTGCTGGTGGCGAACTGGTGGTACGAATCGATGGCCAGGCCCAGGTTGGGGCAGTCGGCCTGCTCCACAGCCGCCCAGGCCTGGTGCACCTCGTTGATGTGGCGGCCCCACGAGAGGCCTTCAAATGCCACGCGGATGCCGTGCGGCAGCGCCAGCAGGGCCAGCTTGCGCAGGTCGCGCGCAATGGCATCGGCGTCGGCCGTGGCGTGTGACGAGGTGGAGCTGCAGGCCAGCAGCACGGGCGCGCCCAGGTCGCGCGCCATCAGGATCATCTGCTTGGCAATGTCCACCTTGTAGCTGTGCAGGTGGCCTGAGAGGCCTTCAAAATCGCGCAGCACCTGAAAGCCCGTCACGCGCAGGCTGCTGTTGCGCACGGCGTGCACGGCGGCTTCGATGCCCTCAGGGTGGCCCACGATGTCGCGCGCGGCCAGCATGATCTGGCCAAAACCTGCGGCCTTGACGGCGGCGAGCTTGGCCTCCAGTGGCCCAGCCAGGCTGATGGTGTCCATGCCGAAATCGGCGACGTTGCGTTGCATGGTGGATCGGCGCATGGGCGGTCTCCAGGCTCAGCGGGCGTCGAGCACCAGCTCAAAGCTGGGCGAGGCCGCATCGGCGCGCGTGAGGGCGCCGCGCGTGCCGGTGTGCACGCCCGTGGGCGACTCCACAAACTCCACGCCCCGCGCACGCAATGCCTGCACGGTGGCCAGCACGTCGGGCGTGCCAAAGGCCACGCGCTGCAGCAGCTCCTCGGGGTCGGCATCCAGCGCATCGACCTGCGGCTCAATCAGTTGCCAGTGCAAAGTGCCGCACGGGCTGGACAGGATGCGGCCGTGGGTGAGCACGCCAAACGACTGGTTGGGCGCCAGCTCGGCAAAGCCGAACAGCTCGCTGTAGAAGTGGATCCAGTCCGCCGCGCGCCCCAGGCCGATGTACTGCACCACGCCGAACAGGTGCAGGCCCTGCAGCGCGGGCGGGCGCGGGTGGACGGTGGGGATGGGCACAAAGTCAACGTCGTAGATGGAGAACTCTTTCCAGCGGTCCACAAAGTAGATGCGGCTTGCGCCCACGCCGTGGATGGCGGGGATGTTCAGCTCCATCACCTCGACCTCGGTGTGCACGGCCCAGGCGCCCAGCTCCAGCACGCGGCGAAACGCTGCGGCGGCATTGCCGACACGGAATGCGACGGCGGCCAGCACGGGGGCTTCGGTGAGCGCGGGCGGCGCATGCAGGCCCGTGCGCTCGGAATCCTGGTGTGCGTTGACGATGATGTTCATGTCGCCCTGGCGGTACAGCAGCACCTCGCGCGAGCGGTGGCGCGCCACGGGCTGAAGACCCATGCGCTCCAGCGCCTGGCCCAGCGCTTGCGGGCGGCTGGTGGCGTATTCGATGAACTCCACGCCCTGCAAGCCCAGGGGGTTGGGCAGTTCGCCCAGCGCTTCGCGGGCGGCCATCATCGGGGTGCTCATGGGTGGGGCTCCTTGTTCGTTGCGGTGGGCGGAGGCATCAGCGGGTGCTGACCAGGCGGCGGAAATGCGCGTCCATGCGTGCGGCATCGGGCGCCTCGCCGGTGAACAGCTCGAACGCGCCCACGGCTTGGCCCACGGCCATGCCGCCGCCGTCCGACACGCGGCAGCCCAGTGCGCGCGCGGCCTGCACCAGCGCGGTGTCGAGCGGGAAATACACCACCTCTGACACCCACATCGCGGGCCTCAGCAGCGCAACGTCCAGCGGCAGGCCGGGCAGCTTGTCCATGCCCGTGGGCGTGGCGTGGATCAGGCCGGTGGCTTGTGCCATGGCCGTTTGGATGTCAACTGCTTCGGCCCGGACTCCGTAGAGTGCGTTCACGTCGGCCGCCAGTTGCGCTGCGCGCTCGGGCTGTGCATCGACAATGCTCAGGTGCTCGGCGCCCAGGCGCAGCACGGCATGGGCAATCGCAGCGCCCGCGCCACCCGCACCCAGCAGCACCACGCGGCGCAGGTCAGCACCGGGCAGCGCGCGGGTAAAGCCCCAGGCCCAGCCCGATCCGTCGGTGTTGTGCCCCACCAGTTGTCCGCCCTGGATGACCACGGTGTTCACGGCGCCCATCGCGCGCGCTTCTTCGGACAGGCTGTCGAGGTGCGGGATCACGGCCTGCTTGCAGGGGTAGGTCACGTTGCAGCCGGCGTAGCCCATGATGCGCGCCGCTGACAACAACGTGGGCAGATGCTCCACCGAGGAGGCCGAGCGGTCCAGGTCAATGAGCTGGTAGTGCAGGCGCATGCCGTGGTGGCGTGCTTCTTCTTCGTGCAGCGCGGGCGACAGCGACTTCTGGATGCCGGCACCGATCAGTCCGATCAGCACCTTGCGGAGGCTAGTGGAAGGCATGGTGGACGTAGGTGTGGTGACCGGGGGATCAAGCAGCTGGGTGCTCATGGGGCAGGCGGGAGACGGGGTGAATGCACGGCCGGTCGTGGCCAGGCCATTGGCAGCCGTGCGGGGAGGGCAGCGTGGGGCTTACTTGCCGCCGCGCAGCTTGGCCAGCGTGGCGTAGACCTCTTTCACCGTCTCAGCGCCCACTTTTTCGCTGTGCTTTTCGACCACGGGTTTCACCTTGGCGCGCAGCTTGTCCAGCTCGGCAGGCGAGAACTCGGACACCTGCATGCCGGTCTTCTTGAGGTCTTCCAGCGCCACATTGGCCTGCACGCGCGACACACCGCGCTGGAAGGTTGTGGCCTCGGCCATGGCGTCGGTAAGCGCCTTTTGGTCAGCAGGGTTCAGGCTGTCCCAGAACTTCTTGCTCACGATCACGGCCTGGGGGTTGTACATGTGGCGCGTCACGGTCAGGTACTTCTGCACCTCCGCAAACTTGGACGACAGGATGGTGGAAAACGGGTTCTCCTGGCCGTCCACGGCCTTCTGCTCCATGGCCGTGTACAGCTCAGGGAAGGGCATCGGCACGGCATTGGCGCCCAGCGCGTTGAACATGTCGATGTAGATGGGCGACTGGATCACGCGGATCTTGAGGCCTGCAATGTCTTCAGCCTTGGTGATGGGGCGCTTGCTGTTGGTGAGGTTGCGAAAGCCCAGCTCCCAATAACCCAGGCCCACCAGGTTCTTGGCCTGCAGCTTGTCGAGCAGCTTCTTGCCGAAGGGACCATCCGTCACGGCATCGGCCTCTTGGGGCGTAGCGAACAGGAAGGGGAAGTCGTAGATGCCGAATTCCTTGGCCTGGGCCGACAGAATGCCCGCGTTGAGCACCGTCATCTCCACCGTGCCACCTTGCAGCGCCGACACGGTCTGCAGGTCGCCGCCCAGCGTGCCGCCAGGGAAGAGCTTCACGGCAATGCGGCCGTTGGTCTTGGCCGCCACCAGGTCGGCAAACTTCTGCGCGCCCTGGGCTTGCGGGTGGTCCTTCTGGTTCTGGAAGGCGAACTTGATGGTGCGCTCCTGCGCGTGCGCAGCGGGCAGCAGCGATGCGGCGACGAGGGCCGTGGCGAGCAGGGTTTTGAGCAGCTTCATGGGATGGTCTCCTTGGTTTTTGGGCAGGCAGAAACGGTAGGCGCGAGAGGGAGGGTCAGCCCCCCAGCAGGCGCAAGGGCACGAGAACGATGGACGGGAACAGAACCAGCAGGAACATAACGATGAACTGCGCCACCATGAACGGCATGACACCCCGGGTGACCTGCGACATGGAAATGCGGCCCACCCCGGCCACCACATTGAGCACGGTGCCCACGGGTGGTGTGATGAGGCCAATGGCGTTGTTGATGATGAACAGCACGCCAAAGTAGACCGGGTCGATGCCCGCAGCCTTCACCACCGGCATCAACACGGGAGTGAGGATGAGGATGGTGGGTGTCATGTCCATCGCGGTACCCACCACCATCACCAGCACCATGATGGCGATCAGCAGCAGCGTCTGGTTGCCCATGAAAGGCTCCAGCATGCCGATGACAGCGGACGGAAGATCGGCCACGGTGATGAGCCAGGCCGACACCATGGCAGCCGCGACCAGGAACATGACCACGGCACTGGTGCGTGCGGAAGTCTGGAAGATCTCCACCAGCTGGCGCAGGGTCAGCTCGCGGTACACCACCATCGCGACAAACAGCGAGTAGACGGCGGCCACCACGGCGGCTTCTGTCGGCGTGAACACCCCCATGCGCAGGCCCACCAGGATGATGATGGGCAGGCCCAGTGCCCACACGGCCTCGCGCAGCGCCAGCAGCAGCTCGCCGCGCGTGGCGCGCTTCGGTGGCGCCACATCCTCGCGGCGCACGAGCCACCACCATGTCCCGGCCAACGAGAGCCCCAACAGTACGCCCGGCACAATGCCCGCCAGGAACAGCTTGCTGATGGACACGTTGGCGGCCACACCAAAGATCACAAAACCGATGGACGGCGGGATGACCGGAGCGATGATCCCGGCGGAGGCAATCAGGCCTGCCGACCGCTCCTTGTTGTGCCCAGCCGCCACCATCATCGGCAGCAGGAGCGACGCCAAGGCCGCCGCATCCGCCACGGCCGAGCCGGACACAGCTGCCAGGATCACAGCCGCCATGATGGCCACATAGCCCAGGCCACCGGGGACATGGCCCACCATGGTGAGCGCCAGCTTCACGATGCGCTTGGACAGCCCCCCCACATTCATGATCTCGCCCGCCAGCATGAAGAAAGGCACGGCCAGCAGCGGAAAACTGTCCGCGCCGTTGATCACGTTCTGCGCCAGGATTTGTGCGTCGAACAGGTCCAGATGCCACATCAGCGCCACACCGCAGATCAGCAGCGCGTAAGCGATGGGGACGCCGATCGCCATGGCAAGCAAAAGGGAGCCCAGGAAGATGGTGACGGTCATGGTGCGCGTTCCAGTGCAAAAGGGGGATCAGCGGCGCGGGCCTGCCGAGGGAGGGGTTGCACTGGCGTCTTCCGTGCGGTGTTGCAGCGCTGCGAGTTCTTCGCTTTCCTGCACCATGACCAGTTCGTTTTCGCTCAGCGGCACAAAGAGTGTGCGCAGCAGATCACGCAGCAGGATGGCAATGGCGGACCCGCCCATGAGCACACCGCTGGCGTAGAAGATGCCCACCGATGCCCCCGTGACCGGTGCTTCGGTGTCGGCATTGATCACCATCTGCGCCCAGCTGCCCTTGAGCAGCAGCCAGGAGACATACAGCATGGCGATCTGTGCGAGAACCAGGCAGACCTTCTTGCCCGCCGCAGGCAGGCGGGACACCAGCACATCGGTGCCCAGGTGTCCATGCTCCCGCAAAGCCACCACGGCTCCCATGAAGGTCAGCCACACGAACAACCAGCGCGACAGCTCTTCGGACACCGTAATGCCCGAATTCACGGTGTAGCGCAACACCACGTTGCCAAACACCAGCACCACCATGATGGCCAGGCACAGGCCGGAAAGCATGTCGAGTGCGCGGGTGTATCGCCCGAGCCAGCGGTCGGCCAGTGCAAACATGGTGTCTCCAGTCGTTATCGGTTGCTGTTCTTAAATTTTGTACGAACTGGTTAGTATTTGATCTAGGTGCAAACCCTGCATGCGTGGTCATGGCAGGGCGCCGCCACGCCAGGGGCGCACGCAGGGTGCCGACGAAGGGGGGGATGACTGTGTGGCGCGGGCGTCGGTGCGCGCACGCGCCAGGCGGATCAGGGCCGCAGGAAGCGCACGATCATCTCGATGATCGATTCACGGCGTTGCGCCGTGGCGGCGGGGGTGTCGAGCGAGCGCTTGAAGATCGCGCCAAAGGTGTGGCGGTTGGCCACATTGAAAAAACACAGGGCCGAGATCGACATGTGCAGATCGACCGGATCCACATCCGGACGAAAAACCCCCGCAGCCACGCCACGCTGGTACACGTCACGCACGGCATGGATGACCGGGATGTTGAGTTCCTGGATGGTGGTGGACTGGCTGATGAACTCGCCCCGGTGCATGTTCTCGTTCATCACCAGGCGGATGAAGTCGGGGTTGGCGAGCTGGTAGTCCACCGTGAAACCCACCAGGGTGCGCAGGGCCTGCTCGGGCGCGAGGTCTTCGAGGTGCAGTTCCGACTCAATGCGCCGGATGCGCCGGTAGGCATCCTCCAGCACCGCCACATACAGACCTTCCTTGCTACCGAAGTAGTAGTAGATCATGCGTTTGCTGGTGCTGGTCAGCGCGGCAATCTCATCGATGCGCGCCCCAGCCAGGCCCTTGTCGGCAAACTCGGCCGTGGCCACCTGCAAGATGTTGGCCATCGTGCGGTCGGGGTCGTTGATGCGCACGCGGTCGGCCCCTGGGGTGGACGCAGCATCACGGGCGGCACGCTGCCGCGTAGCCCGTGTGCCAGATGCCTTCGAAGAGTTTTGAACCATTTCGTTCATAAGCACCCGAGCATACGGCAAGCCCGCCGTGGGGGCTTTACCCAACCTGGGCTGCCATGCTGGCCGCTCAGGACGGTTTGGTGTCGGCGAAGCTCGGGCGCAGCATCAGCTTGTCGAGCAGCTTGCCCAGGTTGGGGTACTCGCTGCGCCAAGCTATCTCGGGAAAGCGGAACTCCAGCCAGCCGAGGGCGCAGCCCACGGCGATGTCGGACAGGCTCAGGTGAATGCCACTGCAGTAGGGCTTGTCGCCCAGGCCCTGGCTCATGGACTTGAGCCCGTCGTTCACCTTGATCAACTGGCGGTCAATCCAGGCCTGGCTGCGTTCGCTGTCCTTGCGGTGGGCCCAGGTGGCTTCCAGGCGGGCCAGGATGCCGGCATCCATCACGCCGTCGGCCAGGGCTTCCCAGGTCTTGACCTCGGCACGTTCGCGGCCTTGCGACGGGATCAGTTTGCCCACGGGCGAGAGGGTGTCCAGGTATTCGACGATCACGCGCGAGTCAAAAACGGCTTCGCCGCCTTCCATGACCAGGCAGGGCACCTTGCCCAGCGGGTTGGAGGTGGCAATGTGGGTGTCGTCTGCCCAGACGTTTTCTTGCACGAACTGGTAGTCGAGCTTTTTCTCAGCCATCACGATACGTACCTTGCGCACGTAAGGGCTGGTGGTGGCTCCGATCAATTTCATGGTGTGTCTTCCAGTGCGCGGGGATGCTGAACAATTCGGGTTTGATTCTATCGACAGCGACCCGGCATGAGGCTGACTGATGCGCCGCCCCCACAAACCCCGCCGACCCACCCCGCCTACAATTGCGCGCCATGAGCCTGTCTACCATCACTGCCCTGTCGCCGCTTGACGGCCGTTACGCCACTAAACTTGCTGCCCTGCGCCCGATCATGAGCGAGCATGGCTACATGCACCGCCGCGTGCAGGTGGAGGTGGCCTGGTTCATTGCGCTCTCGGATGCGGGTTTTGCTGAATTCAAGCCCCTCACCACAGGAGCGCGCGCTTACTTGCTGGGCCTGGTCAAGAACTTCTCCGAAGCCGATGCCGCCGCCATCAAGGAAATCGAAAAGACCACCAACCACGACGTGAAGGCGGTCGAATACTGGATCAAGAGCAAGTTCGAAGCCCGCCCCGAGCTGGAAAAGGCCTCCGAATTCGTGCACTTTGCCTGCACCAGCGAAGACATCAACAACACCAGCCACGCGCTGCAACTGCGCTCCGGCCGCGACCAGGTCGTGCTGCCGGGCCTGGACCGCATCGTGCTCAAGCTGCGCGAAATGGCGCACGCCTTTGCCGACGTGCCCATGCTCAGCCGCACCCACGGCCAGACCGCCAGCCCCACCACCGTGGGCAAGGAAATGGCCAACGTGGTGATGCGCCTGCAGACGGCCTGCGAGAAGATCGCCGCCGTCAAGATCATGGGCAAGATGAACGGCGCCGTGGGGAACTACAACGCCCACCTGTCTGCCTGGCCCGAGTTTGACTGGGAAGCCTTCAGCAAGAAGGTCATCGAAACGCCCGAGCCCCTGGGCCTGGGCCTGACCTTCCAGCCCTACTCGATCCAGATCGAGCCGCACGACTACATGGCCGAGCTGTTCGACGCCGTGGCCCGTGCCAACACCATCCTGATCGATCTGTCGCGCGACATCTGGGGCTATGTAAGCCTGGGCTACTTCAAGCAGCGCCTGAAGGCCGGCGAGATCGGTTCGAGCACCATGCCGCACAAGGTCAACCCCATCGACTTCGAGAACGCCGAAGGCAACCTGGGCTTGGCCAATGCGCTGCTCAAGCACCTGTCCGAAAAGCTGCCTGTCAGCCGCTGGCAGCGTGACCTGACCGACAGCACCGTGCTGCGCAACATGGGCGTGGCCCTGGGCTACGCCACGCTGGCCTATGCCTCGCTGCTCACCGGCCTGAACAAGCTCGAAATCAACGAAGAAAACCTGGCCGAAGACCTGGACGCCGCGTGGGAAGTGCTGGCCGAGCCCATCCAGACCGTGATGCGCCGTTTTGGCGTTCAGGGCGCCTACGAAAAGCTCAAGGAAGTGACCCGTGGCAAGACCGTGACGGCCGAGGCGCTGCACGGCCTGATCCAGTCACTGGAGATTCCCCAGGCTGAAAAGGACCGCCTGCTGGCCATGACGCCCGGCAGCTATGTGGGCAAGGCAGCCGAGTTGGCACGCCGGGTCTGACCGCAGCTTTTTCAAGCTTCTTTGGCCGCTAGCGCTTGTCTGTCAAGCACTAGCGGCTATCTATTTTGTAGCGAGGCTGCATGGCCATCAAATCCACCATCTTCAAGGCGAACCTTCAGATCGCCGACATCGACCATGGCTACTACGCTGACCATGCGCTTACCCTGGCACGCCACCCCAGCGAGACGGACGAGCGCATGATGGTCCGGCTGGCCGCCTTGGCCATCCAGGCGCACCAGCTCAACGACCTGTGCAACGGCGACGGCACGCTGGCGTTTGGCGCGGGCCTGTCGGACCCGGATGACCCGGATGCATCGCTCACCGACTTCACCGGACGCAAGCGCGTGTGGGTCGAAGTGGGCCAGCCCGAGGACAAGCCGCTGACCAAGGCCTGCAGCAAGGCCGACTCCGTGATCGTCTACTGCTTCAACCACGCTTCGGAAATCTGGTGGAAGGGCATCGAAAGCAAGCTCTCGCGCCTGGACAAGCTGCAGGTCTGGCGCATTCCCACCGAGGCATCCCAGGCCCTGGCCCAGCTGGCCGAGCGCAGCATGCAGCTGCAGGCCACGGTGCAGGAGGGGGCCATCACACTGAGCAGCACCCAGGGCAGTGTGCATGTGGAGCCTGTGCGCTGGAAGTAGATTCTTGAGTAAAAAAGGCCGTTTCCGCCTGATAGGTATACCTTTTTAGCTATCAAATCAGGAGTGATTGGTTAGCTGTCTGCCCGCCCAGACGTGAGCGGGCCTCAGTCGCGTGGCATGAGTGCGCCACACTGCCAGCACTGTTCGAAGCCACCTTCCACAATTTCGCCGCAGCGGCAGGCCCAGTGGCGCTGGGGCAGGGTCTGCAATTCCTGCAACAGGGCGCGTGCGCGGGTGGCGTGTTCTTCGCAATCCAGCCAGATCTCGGGCAGGCACTGGTCGGGCGGCAGGTGCCCCGCAGCGGCACCCAGGTATTGCCGCTGTACCGACGCCGCCATACCCGCCTCACAGAGCAGGTCGGCCCACAGCGTGGCGATGGCAATGTTCGGGGCTTGGGTCAGGCGCAGCATGGCTCCACCATAGCGGCTGCGGGGGGCGGCGTACAGCCCCCGTCCTTGCTGGTTTCAGGGCGCGGGCGCTTGTGGCGCTGAGGCGCCCTCGGCAGCACGCTCAGCATAACGATTGAAGCGCCACGCAGAATGTTCCATGGTGATGCGGCGCCACACCACCCGCTTTTCAGCAGGGCTCAGGGACGGCCAGTGCTGCACTTCTTCGAAGGTGCGGCCGCAGCCTTTGCACAGATCGTCTCCCTGGCTGGTGGAGCAGATGGCGATGCAGGGGGTGTCGGGGGTGGTGTCGTACCAGACCAGCCATGCGGCCAGCGCGTGGGCAGGCAGGTCGTTTTCGTCGATAGTGGTCTGGCGGTGGTAGACCATCAGCGCATACGCTTCCCCCAGGGCCTCGATCTCGGGCGCCAGTGCAACGCCGTCCGGCGACGGCGCGCGGTGGCGCCAGTGGTTGATGGCGGCTTCGATGTCGGTGATGTGGATGGCGGCCATGAAGGGGCGGGACACAAGGGGGCTGGATCATAGCCGCCCGGGCGTGGTATGCGGGCTGTGGTGTTATCTGCCCCATCCCCTGCGCGCCACGACGGACATACGCAGTAACCACAACATGCCGACCCTTGCGTGGCTGCGCTGGCGATGTTCCAATCGAAGGCTCGAAGGGGAGTAGCTCCCGACTTGCATTGCAGCGGGGCCACGCCCTCGTGTTCGCAGTGCAGGGCATCGGATTCGTCGTCAATACGAAGCATTGCTTCCGGCGTTCCGGGTTCCACGCACATGTCCATGTGCGGAACTGAGCAAGACCTTTGATGGGCCCGCTGTGGGCTGATCAAGGCTGCCTCTTCGTGCGCCGCGCCCCCGCCGCGTGGCTGCAAGTCCCTGATCCTCCGACCGCAGGCCCTCTATCCCTGGGATGGACTCGGCGCTACAGTGGCGGCGAGATCCTCCCTTCGCGCTACTGATACAGAGGAATTTATGGACTTTTTGGCATCGCCCGAATTCTGGCTCGCACTGGGCCAGATCATCATCATCGACATCCTGCTGGGTGGCGATAACGCTGTGGTCATTGCGCTGGCTTGCCGCAAGCTGCCCCCTGCACAGCGCACCAAGGGCATCATCTGGGGCACGGCCGGTGCCATTGTGCTGCGCGTGATCCTGATCGCGTTTGCGATGACGCTACTGGCGCTGCCCTTCCTCAAGTTTGTGGGCGCGATCCTGCTGGTGTGGATTGGTGTCAAGCTGCTGGCCCCGGATGAAGAAGGCCATGGCGACGTGCAGGGCAGCGACAAGCTGCTGGCGGCCATCAAGACCATCATCGTGGCCGACCTGGTGATGAGCGTGGACAACGTGATCGCCATTGCCGGTGCTGCGCAGAACGCGGGCGAACACCAGTTCCTGCTGGTGGTGCTGGGCCTGTTGATCTCCATCCCGATCATCGTCTGGGGCAGCCAGTTGGTCATCAAGCTCATGGAGCGTTTCCCGATGATCATCACGCTGGGCGGCATGCTGCTGGGCTGGATCGCGGGTGGCATGCTGGTCACTGACCCTGCCCTGGCCAACCCTGACAAGTGGCAGTGGATGCTGAAGATGCCGCTGGACGCTTCTGGCGATGTGCTCGACACGGTCAAGTACGGTGCCAGCGTGGCCGGTGCGTTGCTGGTGCTGGCGGCTGGGAAGTTCATTCTTTCGCGCCGAGGCGCTGCGGCACCTGCCGAACAGCAGCACTGATCTGATCGATGGCCCCGCAGGTGTGTTCCTTGCACACCGGGGCCTTGTGGCTTACACAGGAGGTGGTATGGACAGAGTCATCGTGTACGTGGACGACGCAGCGTATGCCCAGCAGGTGCTAGCGCCCCTGTTTGCCCGTGCGCCGATGGCGCAGACCCAGTGGGTGCTGGTGGCCTGTGCGCCGCGCATGACCCACCGCATCAGCAAATGGGTCAGCCACAGCGCCCGTGAAAACTGGCGCACCAAGTGGGCAGACAAGCTGTTTGCCCAGATTCTCCCCGTCCTGCGGGCCCCCGCGAACAGCGTGACCACCGTGGTTGCCAAGGGGCCCTTGGTGGAGCTGACGGAGCAGTTGCAGGCCGCCCAACCCTCTGCCGCCCAGGTCGTGGATGCCCGCCGCCCCAAGTCGGAAGCCCCAGAGGACGGGGCGCAAGGCCAGGCGACGGGCCGCCGCTGGCCCACCCCCAGGCCGGGCACCCTGATGGGCAGCTTGCTTACCGGTTTTGGCACCCTGTGGGTGCTGGCGCTGGAGTGACCGGGCGCCATGGTGCGCCACAAGGACACGCCTGCCTCTCGTGGGTCGGGCGATAGGTGATCAAAAAAGGGCCTGTAGGGCCCTTTTTCTTGCCCGCTGGCCGGTGCTATTCTTTGGCCATGAAACTTCTTCTCAAATGGCTGCTCAGCGCAGCCGCGCTGTTGTTCGTGGCGTACATCTACAGTGGCGTCGAGGTGAAAAGCTTTTCCTCGGCGTTGATCGCGGCCTTCGTGATCGGCTTGTTCAATGTGGTCCTGCGGCCGGTGCTGGTGGTGCTGACACTGCCGGTCACCATCGTGACCGTGGGGCTCTTCTTGTTCGTCATCAACGCACTGATGTTCTGGGCAGCCGCCAGCGTGCTTGACGGCTTCCATGTCACCGGGTTTGGCGCAGCCCTGTTGGGCTCGCTCATTTACTCTGTGTTGGGCGTACTGATCGAATCAGCGCTCGGCGGCCTGTTCACGAAGAAGTGACTCCATGGCGCGCAGCCGGGTGTCGATGATGGACGCTTCAATGTGGTCCGCCGCCGCACCACCACGGCGGGCCATATCCTGGCCTGCCTTGAACCGGTCCACCGCCGCAGCGTAGTCATACCGCGCAGCATGGGCCTCGGCCTCCGCGCGGATGGCGCGCAGGCCCTGGTTCTGGGCTTGCCACAATGCAGCCAGCAGGAGCCATGCGCTGGCGTCTTTGGGATGGCTGGACACCCAGGTTTGCAGTGGACCCGTTCCCGTGGCTGCCTGGCCGGCCTTGAGCAAGGCTTGGCTGCGCAGCAACAGCTCCGGCCTGCGCGTGCTGGCGCCCTGGGCTTCTGGCAGTGCGGCCATCGCCGCTGCTGCATCGCCAGTGGTCAGCTCGATCTCTGCACGCAACAAGCGCACAAGGCGCAGCGCGGCAGGGTCGGACTGGACCAGTGCTTCGAGCTTCAGCGCGGTAGATCGCGCGCCCCCCATGTCACGCAGCTGCAGGCCCCCGAGGGCAGCGGCGTACAACGCTGCCGCGCGTCGCTGCAGCGGCTGGCCAGCGAACCCGATGCCCTGGGGCTCATTGACCCATTGGCGCAAGGTGTCCACCCCGGGGTTGGAGAGCACCCGCGCGCGGGCGGCCACTAAAGCATGGTCCAAGGAGGTGGGTGCGGTTGGGCCTGAACTGCTGCCAGGCGGATTGCGCGATTGCATGTCTGCCATGCGCTCGCTGGTCAATGGATGGCTGCGCAGATAGGGCCACGAGCCATTGTCATTGAGCCGATTGGCCTGCTGCAGCTTGTCAAACATGCTCACAAAGCCTTGGGGCGCAAACCCCGCCGGTGCCATCAGCCCGTAGCCGATGCGGTCCGCCTCGCGCTCCATGTCGCGCGAGAAGTTGAGCTGGTTCTGCATCGCCAGGGCCTGCCCTCCCACCACCAGGGCTTGCGTGGCGCCAGGGTTCTTGCTGGCGGCCAGCGCGCCCAGCACCAGTGCGCCCAGCAGCAGTGGGGTCTGTTTGCTCTGCTGCGTGATCAGGCGTGAGATGTGGCGCTGGGTGACATGGCTGAGTTCGTGGGCGAGCACGGATGCGAGTTCATCGCGTGTTGTTACCACCCCCACCAGGCCCAGGTGCACCCCCAGGTAACCGCCAGGCAACGCAAACGCGTTCACCGTGCGATCCCGCCCCAGCAGGATCTCCCAAGCGAAGCGCTCGTCCAGCTCGCCAGAAAGTTCACCCCGCGCCTTGGCTGCAGCCATCAGCGGCTGCCATATGCCCTGCACATAGTCTGCAATGACGGGGTCGTCGATATAGTCGGGATCCCTGTACAGCTCCCGGATGATGCGATCGCCCAGGCGACGCTCGGCGCTGGTGGTGAGGTCGCTGCTTTCGCCTAGCGTAGGCAGCGGGGACTGCGCATTGGCTGGTAGTACCAACCATATTGCTATAAATAATATAGCAATATGAGCCCGTCTGACGCGCACAAAGGGCGAAAAAAGACAGAAATCAGCAAGAAGATGGTGCCGGGGCAAGACGGCAAGCCCCCGTGGCCAAAAGCAGTTCCGCATGTCCGTATGATGCCCTGAGCCGCCGATTGTTTCGCAACAACTCCTACTACCAGTACTCCGCTATGTCCTCTCTCACCCATTTCGACGCCCAAGGCCAAGCCCATATGGTGGATGTGGGCGCTAAACCCGCCACCCACCGCATCGCAGTGGCGACCGGCCGTATCGAGATGCAGCCGGCAACGCTTGCCATCATAGAAAGCGGCACAGCCAAAAAAGGAGACGTGCTTGGCATCGCGCGCATCGCGGGCATCATGGCCGCGAAGAAGACAAGTGAATTGATTCCACTATGCCACCCCCTGGCGCTGACCCGGGTGGCTGTGGAATTCGAGTTACTACATGCCGACAGTGCGGTTCAATGCACTGCTACCGTGGAGACCATGGGGCCGACCGGGGTCGAAATGGAGGCGTTGACGGCAGTGCAGGTTGTTTTGCTAACTGTTTTTGATATGTGCAAAGCGGTTGATAGAGGTATGGCGATTCATGGTGTCCGCGTGACGGAGAAGAGTGGTGGAAAGTCTGGTACGTGGCGAGCGAGTGATAGTGGGCGATCTCAATTCTGAAGTGCAACCCCACCATTGAGACTCTGTGAATGGTAGCGCCCTGGCGCTGCGCAATGGCCTGCATGAACTGCTGAAATGCTTTGTACGGCGATTTTCAGTCTAGCGTCTGGCGAGGCCGGTTGTTCATCAGATCGGCAATGGAGTCCGAGGCCTCTTGATCATGTGTGCCCAGATCCGTACCCTTGGGTAGGAACTGGCGCAGCAACCCACTCGTGTTCTCGCAACTGCCCCGCTGCCAGGGGCTGTACGGATCACAGAAGTACGCCCGCATGCCCGCGTGGCTTGGGCCAACTCCCGATGGCGCGCCATTTCCTTGCCCTGGTCGTAGCTGAGCGTCTGGCGCAAGGGCTGCGCCACTTGGCTGAGCTTGACCGTGAAGGCGGCCAATGCCGACTCGGCCGTGGCATCGGGCATAAGGCGCAGCAGCACACCGGGCGCGTGCTGCGCTCGACCAGCACACCCACGGCAGACTGATTGTTGGCGCCCTTGATCAAATCACCCTCCCAATGCCCTGGCATCAGCCAATCGTTGACTTCGGGGGGGGCGCACGTGGATGCTGACCATCTCGGGAAGCTACCCACAACGCTCTTGTCCTGCCGGGCGAGGGCGACACCGCTGCGGCCCCAGCGCGATCAACTTTTTCGTCAGCTCCCTACGGGGATCGGTGTAGATGGCGTTGTAGATCGACTCATGGTGCGCACGCTGGCTGGGGTCATCGGGATGCATATTCCGCAGTGTGTAGGCAATCTGCTGGGGCGACCAACGCTACAGCAAAAGATCACATGCCACAGCGCAACCTTGTGGGTGCAGCTTAGGCCGTGGTCGTGCGGCAACGCGACGGGCTTCACAGGCGGCCTCGGCGGGTTTGAAGGCACAACCCTGGGCAGCGCAGCCATTGCGTGCCAGCCCGCGGCAGACGGCGTTGGGACTGTGCCCGAGCAGGTGGGCGATGGATCGTTGGCTCAGACCCTACTGGACAAGTGACCCCAGGGTCAGTCGATCCCCTGGCTGCAAGTGCGTGTGTCGTGAAGTCATCTGTGCAATTTACCTGGGGTTCAGGTGTTGCACTTCAGAATTGAGACCACCGGGTGTTAGATGGAATGCTGCGAGCTAATTCTGAATGGCCGGAGCTTGTTGATTAAAAACCATCATAGGGTAGAAAGCCAAGAATGGCGGCATTTTTTTTACTAACTAGAACCACCCATGATGTGCTTTTTCTGGATTGCATCGGGAGCCAGTTGATTTCCTCTTTTGTTGCATCGATATTTTTTAATATTAACTCAATTGATTCTTTGCTTTCCGGATATTTTTTTATCAAAGCATCGATCGTGTGTGATTTTTTTAAAATCAAATCTCTTTGATTTTCATAAGACTCCCATCGATCTGGTCTAAAGACAGGTTCTAAGCCAGAAATTGAGAGTGATACCTGATCCAAGTAGTCCGGGTCATCTGGTTGTGCAACTCGAATTGCTATCGCTGCTGGCCCAGTCCAGCTTGGGTTTGAAATTGATGAGGGCTTTTGTGAGATTGAATTATTTTCCAGATCGGCAAAAGATATTACTCTAAATCTATCTAGCTCGTAAGCAAGATAAACTGGCCGAGCGAGTGCCATTGTGTAAATTCCATATGCGAGCGCTACAATTTGTAGTATCGCCACCAATGAAAAATCTAGCATCAATTCTCTGCGGGATTTCTTGGGGCTAAAGATGACCAATGTTAGTAGTGGGCCACAGGCTACATCGACACCTACAATTAATAGAAACAAACCACTACCCCCTAGCATGTCAAGATAGGGTTGCGGATACCATATGAGAAAGACAATGATCGCAGCTACAGACGCCACAAGACTGGAAATTGCCACGTGAAAAAAGAATGCACGTAATGCGGCGTTAATTCTGTCTTTGAGAATTATTTTCATAAATAAAAAAGGAGCGCCTGAGCGCTCCTTTTTGATCTCTGTCGAAGCTATTAACGGCACTCGCCAGGAGCCAAGCGGGCGGGTATCGTACCTGCAGTGCCAATCAAGGTGCCAACAGCGCCGGCGGCGCGGCAACGCCACTTAATAGGCTCGGCTGGTGGGGAGAATACACCCGTACCGACCGGGAGAACTACTGGAGCCGCTTGAGTTCCCGTGTACGGATTCAGTGTAAGCAAATTGGTTGCTGCAGGCTGCACACGAGCTGTGTAGTTGATCGAGATCACTCCAGTTGCAGGGGCAATGGTCAAGTTCAGGACGTTTGCAGTTGGCTGGAAGGCAACCACATTGAACCCCGTGTTGTACCCAGTCGCAACCGCAACATCTGCACCGCGTGCCGCAAACTCGGCAACATTCAGCTTTGCAGCTGCCGACAAGGCCAAGCCTTCCGTAACACGCGCACGGATTGTGTAGTCCTGGTAGGCTGGCAGGGCCACGGCTGCAAGAATACCGATGATCGCAACCACGATCATCAGCTCAATCAGGGTAAACCCCTTTTGGATATAGCGTTTCATGAAAAACTCCTTAGGAAAGTTGCAAATGCGCGTTTGCTATGCAATCCGCGTGCCTGCTTGGCCTAGCTGCCGCTGTTGTCCTCAGAAATGTCTTGCAGAGCCTGGGTGAGAGTAGAAACTGCTCTTCTGCGCGGGGCTCAATGGAACGAAGTCAAGCGCTTGACGAACAAACATCAGCAAAAAGACTTGCTCTTCAACATTGTTCACCAACCGGTGCAGAGGTTGGTGTTTGAGCGGACTGCGTTGCATCAGAAAAGCCCATTTTTCCCTTTGGTGGTTACATTTTTGTCAGCCAGTATTGTCAAGCCGACTCTCACACTTCCAGTGTTTGACCAGCGCTCAGCCACCGAATGTCGTGTGGGCCCAGGGAGCCAGTGAGGCGATCTAGCTGCCGAATCTCCTCCATGATGAGTTCGGTTTCCGAAGGCTTGGTGTGTGTGATGTAGATGGGATAGCGGTTCGCCGGGCGGATATGCGCCAGTTCCTGGGCCAGGGTGTCGGGTGACAGATGCAGGCTGCGGCGCGCAAGATCGCGTTCGCGGTTGCTGAAGGCGGTTTCTATGACGAGGTAGGCTACGGGCAGCGTGTTAACGCGGTCCCAGAAGGCCTGGTTGCGTTCGGTGTCGCCACTGAACACCCACCAGCCCGCGTCTCCGCGTACGGCGAAGCCTACGGCAGGGACGGTGTGGCGCGCAGGGAGAACTTCGATTTCGGTGCCGTCTATCGCCAGCAACTCGCCGGTCGCAAAGGCTTGGTACTGAAGGAATGGCGATGCTTGCGATGGGATCGTGCTGAAGTCTGGCCAAATCACATTGTTGAACACGTGCGTCTGGAGTGCTGCGATCGTGGCGGGCAAGGCATGGACCTGCAAGGGGCTGCGGCGCAAGGACGATACCGCGTCCAGCATCAGGGGCAGTGCGGCGATATGGTCGAGATGCGAGTGGGTGAGCAGGACATGGTCAATTCGGCCCATTTCCTCCAGCGTAAGGTCGCCCACGCCGGTGCCCGCATCGATAAGGATGCGGTCTCCAATCAAGAAGGACGTCGTGCGACAGTCCTTGGCGATGGCACCGGAGCAACCCAGCACGCGAACCTGCATGTGAAGCCTTCCCGCTGTTGTTTGGTTGCCTATCTATTTACTTGGTGTCGAAGTTGGTGGCGCTGTCCCACTCCGGGTTGAAGGGCAACAACCGGAGGCTCGCCACGCGTTCGGCGTACAGCGCGTGCAGCACGGCGTTGGGCTCGAACTCTCGCAACTGAGTCAACAATGCATCACATTGTGCCCATTCCTGCGCAACATAGGCTGCTAGAAATTGCGTCCACACTTCCAGCTCTTCCGCTTGGCGATGGGGCACCTGCCCCAGTTTGCCCAAGGGTTGGTAGATGGGAACAGCCTGGGCTTTGCCTTTGACGCGCACGCGGTCCATCTGCTGCCAGACAAACTGAGGGGCCAGTGACTGGGCACTTTCACTTACCACAATGGCAGTGCCGTAGTGTTTGGACAGGCCCTCCAGCCGCGATCCCAGGTTCACGGCATCGCCGATGACCGTGTAGGCGCGCCGGATGTCCGAGCCCATGTCGCCCACGCACATGACGCCCGTGTTGAGCCCGATGCCTACTCCGATTTCAGGCAGGCCACGCTGCCGGTGGTCGGCATTGATCTGCCCGATGGCCTGGGCCATTTCCATCGCTGCCGATACCGCCAGGTGGGCGTGGTCCGGAGTGGCAACGGGGGCACCCCAAAATGCCATCACGCAGTCGCCCATGTATTTGTCAATGGTTCCCCGGTGACTTCGGATGATGTGGGTGAGTTTGCTGAACACCTCGTTGAGCAACGCCTGCAGCTGCAGTGGCTCCATGCGCTCCGACATCGCCGTGAAGCCACGCATGTCACAGAACATCACGGTCAACTCGCGGTTGGTCGCTTGCATGCTGTAGTGCTCGGGCTGCTTCACCATCTCGGCCACCAGCTCGGGTGGCACATACGCGCTGAACAGGGTGGCCAGTTCACGCTTGGAGCGGCTCTCCACAAAGTAGCCATACGCCATGTTGAGTGCAAACGCCAGCAGCGCCATCACGACTGCCGTGGCGAGTGGTAAAGCGAGTCCGTGGGCAAGATACAGCCAAAGGTTGACGCTCACCAGCGCGGTCACCACGCCCCCGCTCAGCAGCACTGCTGCGGATGCCGATAGCAGGGGCAGTGCAATGGCCAGCAGCAGCCCGGCGCACAGCAGCTGCAAGGCATCAAAGCCAATGGCGTAGTCGGGCCGCACGATATTCTTGCCGTCCAGAAAGGCTGAAAGCACATTGGCATGCGCTTCCACTCCCGGATAGGTTCGGCCGACGGGGGTCACCCGCAGGTCCAGCAGCCCGGGCGCTGTGGAGCCCACCAGCACCAACCGGTCTTTGAGTTGGCCTGGTGGCAGTTTGCCTTCCAGGACATCCGAGGCAGAGACATACCGGAAGGAGCCACCCCGGGCGTCACCCGGACCTCGGTAAGGGATGAGGGTTGCCAGCTGATCATCCACCGGCAGCGCGAGGGAGCGGCCATCGGCGCGTAGCACGATGCTTTGCAAGGCGTCGTGCGTGCCGCTGGGGATCGGATTGGCGAAGCCCGGGTGAATGTCGGGTGAGCCAATCACGGCGCGGAACATGGCCAGGGCCAGTGATTCGTAGTACTGCCCCTGGTACTCGGCCAGCAGCGGGAGGGAGCGCACAACGCCGTCCTCGTCGGTGATCGAATTGAAGAACCCGGCAGCGGGTGCGGCGTTCGCAAGACTCTCGATGTTGCTGCTATAGCCCTTCCACGACGTGGCGATCAGTGGCAAGCCGCGCAAGCGGTCCAGCGGCAGCGCTGGAGGGGGCAACGCCCCCTTGGTGATGCCGTCCCGGTCGCTGCCCGAGAGGTAGTAGCCAAGGACCACAGGGCGGCCCTGCAGAGACTGCGCAAACAGTGCGTCGTAGTTCAGCGACGGGGCAAGACGTGCAAGTTGTTCCTGGAACCCGGGTTGCTCGCGCAATGCGCCTTGCGCCAGCTCGCGCAGTGTGGAGAGCCCCGAGCTTTCATCTGCTTCTGCAAACACGACATCGAAACCCAGCACCGACACCTGTTGCCGTTCGAACAGTTCGCGCGTCAGGGCAGCCAGCTTGTCGCGCCTCCATGGCCATTGGCCGACCTGGCCCAGGCTCTTTTCATCGATGTCGATGATGACGATGCGCTCGTCCAGCGTGCGGGGCATGGTGACCCGCAGGCGCGTGTCGTAGATGATGTTGTCCAGCCGTTCCAGCACCTGCAAGTGCAGCACATCGGCAATGTGCAGCAGCGCAAAGACCAGCGGGATCAGGGTGACAGCGATACGCCGCCAGCGGCGCAGGAACAGGTGCGATAGCTGCTGTCGCATGGTCCTGGCCGCATGGAGTGGAAAGGTGTGCGGTAACAGCACTGTTGTAGCAGCCGTGAAGGCTCCACACCAGCGCTAGCCCTCAGACCTGTTCGAATTGCATCTCGGTGCCCGCCAGTTCCAGCCGGTCGCCATGCTTGAGAGGCACGGGGGATGTTCCGATCGAGGCGCCATTAAGCAGAGGTGTTTCGGGGCCCTCCACGTGGGCCAGCACAAATCCCTGGTGGCGTTTGGTGATGGAGGCCACGGCAACGCCAGGTTTGCCGATGGTCGTCACCACCTTCTGCAGGGACACTTCGCGCCCGGCAGCTGCACCCGACATGACGCGGATCACTGCGGAGATGGGCATGGGGGCGGGCGCCGTGGGGGTCGGCCGCGCAGCCGCGCCCATGGGGGGAACCATGCCCGGCTTGAAGATCATGGTTTTCTCGAAGTTCTGGCCTTCGGCTTCCTGCAGGAAGCGGATCTTGTATTTGCCAACTTCAATGGTGTCGCCGTTGCGCAGCTCCTGGCGCTTAACGGCTTTGGCATTCACATAGGTGCCGTTGGTGCTGCCCAGGTCTTCGATCTCGACCTCATGTTCGGCCATGTGGATCACGGCATGCTCACCGCTCACGGCAAGGTTGTCGATCACGATGTCGTTGTACGGGCGTCGGCCGAGCGTGGTCCGCTCCTTGGTCAGTTGCACTTCCTTGATGACGACCCCGTCGATTGAAACGATCATTCTCGGCATGATCCACTCCTGATGTGATGAATTGTTGTGGTTTGGGCCATTCAAGCGGCCCCTAGCAATCGGGACATAAGGCCGCGCTTCTTGCCTCCCGCAGCGGCCTGCACCAGCAGCACGCTCACGTTATCACGGCCGCCGTTCGCGTTGGCTGTGTCGATGAGCAATGTGGCTTTTTCTTCCAGGGCGAGTGGCGCTCGCACCATTTCCGCGAGATCGGCATCGGTCACCATGTCAGTGAGCCCGTCCGAACACAAAAGAAAGAGGTCGTTGGCGGCCACCTGGAACTCGTTGACCTCCATCATGACGTTGGGCTCCACGCCCAGAGCGCGGGTCACCAGGTTGCGGTTGGAGGACTGTGCCGCCTGTTGGGCCGTGAGCAGGCCCGCATCGATCTGTTCCTGCAGCCACGAATGGTCCCGCGTAATTTGCTGCAACGTGCCATCCCGCAGCCTATAGCACCGCGAATCGCCGATGTGCCCAAGGATCAGGCGGCTGCCGTGGAACACGGCCACCACCAGGGTGGTGCCCATACCGGCGTATTGGGGGTTCGACAGCGATGCACCCAGGATGGCGTGATTGGCGTTTTCCACGCAGATTTCCAGTGCGCGGCGCACATCGGTGGACTGTGGGGTGGTGCCTGCCTGGGCCAGCCAGCGGGCCATCTCGGTACGGATGAAGGTAGTGGCCATGCCGCTGGCCACCTCGCCTGCGTTGTAGCCGCCCATCCCGTCGGCAAGTATGGCGACCTGCGCTTCGCGATCGACCGCCACCGCATCTTCGTTGTTGCTGCGCACCCGGCCCTTGTCGGTCCGTGCGAAAAATTCATAGGTCATGGATGTGTGGGCTAGCGTCATGGGGCGCCTGAAACGGGCGGGGCTGACGCTCCCCGCACAGCGGGGGGATCCATCACGGTTTCCTGAAAATCCGTCATCTCATGCCCTGTTGCATCGCGGTCCGCATCATAGACCACTGTTTCGGGCGTGGGCAGGCCATGGGCGCCAGCTGTTCCGGCGGCAGCCTGCCGCAGATCGGCGGCACACTGGCGGCCTGTCTGATAGCGTGCTTCAGGGCGCTTTTGCAGCGCCAGCGCCACTACCCTGGCAATGGCGGGGGAGAGGTCGGGGCGCAATTCGCGGATATCAGGCGCATCCACGCTGGCGATCTTGTGCATCAACTCCGTCATGGAGGCGCCGCGCAGAGGAAGGGTGCCCGTCAGTAGCTGGAACAGCGAGATGCCCAGCGAATACAGGTCCGACCGGCCATCCACCTTCTTCCCGGCGAGCTGTTCGGGAGACATGAAGCTGGGGGTGCCCAGCACCAGCCCTGTGCGGGTCTTGCTGGAGTCGGTGATGCGTGCAATGCCAAAGTCCGTCACCTTCACCGCATGGGTGGCGCTGTCGTACATGATGTTGGCGGGCTTGATGTCGCGGTGCACCACATGGTGGGCATGGGCATAGTCCAGCGCATCCGCCACGCAGGCGGCAATCGACAGCACCGTGGGCACGGGCAGCAGGTGCTCCTTTGCGCAGGCATAGGCCAGGTCCCGGCCTTTGAGGAATTCCATGGCGATGTAGGCCAGGTCATGCTCTTCGCCCGCATCGAAGATGGTCACGATGTGCGGGTGTTGCAGGCGCCCTGCCGTCTCGGCCTCGCGGAAGAACCGGGCCCGTGCATCAATCAGCGCATCGCCCTCGAACTCCTGGCCCAGGGCCAGTGTTTTGATGGCCACCACGCGCCCGATCTTGGGATCCCGGCCCAGGTAAACGATGCCCATGGCCCCTTTGCCGATTTCCCGGTCGATCTGGTAGCGCCCCAGCATGGGCATGCCCAGCGTGGCGTCACCAGGCAGCCGTGGGCTGGCGGCACCACCGCCACTAATGGGAGGCACGGACGCGGGCTGGCTGCTGGGGCCGCTGCGGTCGGCCTTGGCGCGTGCCCGTTTGTAGCGGCTGCGGGTGTCTTTGTACTGCTTGTTGTGCCGCAGGATGTGTTCATAGACGGCTTTGGCTTTGGCGAAGTTGCGCTTGCGCTCAAAGTCCTCGGCCAGGTGGTACAGGTTGTCCAGCAGAGCGTCGCTTGCAGGGACTTTGCGCAGCCGCTCGAACGCCATGTCCAGTTGGCCCTGCCCGTGCAGCGCCAGGCCCATCATCCGGTCCGCCTCTGCGGCCTCCGTCGAATGTGGGCGGCCCTGACCGTTTCTCAACCCGAGTAGCACGCCAGCAGCCACCCCAGCGGCGAGCCCCAAGGCGGGCAGTGTCAGCGCCACCCACAGGCCCGCATAGCGCAGCAACACCCACTCGACAGCTACGAAGGCCAGCACCAGCGCCGCGCCAATACCCAGTGCGATGGGGGGGCGGCAGCGGTGGGCGAGCAGCACCACGTACGCCAGCGCTGCTGCCGCAGCCAACCCGGAGGTCCAGGCGGCCCAGCCAGGCTCTTGCACGCCGAGACCCAGCCGGATGGAGGAAATGGTGTGGGCGAGCGCGTCAACAGGGTGCTGCGGGCCCAGTCGCTCCGGTGGAATAAGCTTCCCTGCAAGCACATCGGAAGTGCTCCCCACCAGCACGATCTTGTCTTTGAAGTTGCCAGCGGGTGTTTTGCCGTCAAGCACGCTGGCAAAGGAATGGGTTGGGAACGCCGGGGCGTCGCCCGCCGCTGTCTGTATCCGAGGGCGCATCACCGCAGTGGCATCCGTCGGTATGTACAGGCCACCCAGGCGCAGACCAGGAGGCACCTCCTGGGTGCTCAAATCGCTCATCCCCAGGTGGAGGCTGTGCTGGGCGGCGAGCAGGGCCAATGCAGGAATCCCGGCGTTGTCGTACCGCAAGAGCAGGGGCGCGCGCCGAATTTTGCCGTCGTCGTCGGCCTCCGAAAACAGGTGGCCCACGGCAGCGGCCGATGTTCCAAGTGCGCCCATCGGGTGCTGCGCTGCCTGGACGGGGCTGGCGTAGGCGCCTGGGTCGGGCAGCGCGCTGCGGCGCACATAGGACGGAAGCGCTGCAGGCGTGCCCGTGAGTGCATAACGCGAAGCCAGGAGCACATTGCCCGCGCGCTGCATGGCACCGGCCAGGCGTGTGTCCGTGTCGAGCGCCCGGTCGGCTTCTGCGGCAAGGCGGCCGAGTTCGGTGGCCAGCGGGCCGGTGTCCCCGGAGGCTGCCAGCACTTCCCTGATCTTGCGCACATGGCCCAGGCCCTGGTCGCTTTGTGACTCTGTGAAGTCGGTAGTGAGAACAATGGTCTTGGCCCCGCTGGCAGCCAGTTGATCGACCAGCCGGGCATGGGTGTCGCGGGACCAGGGCCAGGGGCCCAGTGCCGACAGGCTCGCGCCGTCGATGTTGACGACGGCGATTTCAGGCAGAGGGGCTGGGGCGGAGACGCGGGTCGCCGCGTCGTACAGCACAAGGTCCAGTCGTTGCGAGACACCGGCAACGGCGCACAAGGCCACGACCGCCAGTCCCGCCAATGCGCTCCAAAAGCCGTCGGTACGCCATATGTCAAGCCGTCGTGCCGAGGATTTTCTGCCCACTTGCTGTTGTTCCGCTCAGGTATTGAGTGGCGTTTCAAGCAATAACCGCGCCCAGGTCGTGAGAGGTAGATTCAGGCGAATTTCAGCAGCAAAGCAGGCGATGGCCCTTCGTCCCGTGCCGTTCTTGTCGGGGGCGGGCCTCCATCCTGGATGGGGGAAGTGCCATTTTTGTCACACGGTGCGAGACGGGTATGCCGCCTGGTGATTCGTGCGGGGGCCTTTGATGGGGCACAAGGCCGGCGATCACTGGCTCCGGGAGAAGCCCCCGAGCTGGCGAAGAGAATAAAAAAGCGCCCGGAACCTGGGTTCCGGGCGCTTGGGGCACTGCAAATTCGCCCATCTGGCAGGGCCACGCGGTGCGCATGGCCGTTGCTGCAGGCGAAACGCGGTTTACTTGAGCTGGGCTTTGAGCAGCTTGCCCAGTTCCGAAGGGTTGCGGGTGATGATGAAACCCGACTCTTCCATGATGGCCAGCTTGGCATCGGCCGTGTCGGCACCGCCAGAGATCAGCGCGCCGGCGTGGCCCATGCGCTTGCCGGGAGGCGCCGTGACGCCAGCGATGAAGCCCACGATAGGCTTCTTCATGTTGGCCTTGCACCATTGGGCGGCTTCGGCTTCGTCAGGACCGCCGATTTCGCCGATCATGATCACGGCATCGGTGTCTGGATCGTCGTTGAATGCCTTCATCACGTCGATGTGCTTCAAGCCATTGATGGGGTCGCCACCAATGCCTACGGCGCTCGACTGGCCCAGGCCCACTTCGGTCAGCATGGCCACGGCTTCGTACGTCAGCGTGCCCGAACGGCTCACCACGCCGATACGGCCCTTGCGGTGGATGTGACCGGGCATGATGCCGATCTTGATTTCTTCAGGCGTGATCAGGCCGGGGCAGTTGGGGCCCAGCAGAAGGGTCTTCTTGCCGCCGGCGGCTTCCTTAGCCTTCATCTTGTTGCGCACTTCCAGCATGTCGCGCACTGGGATGCCTTCGGTGATGCAGATGGCCAGGTCCAGGTCGGCTTCCACAGCTTCCCAGATCGCGGCAGCAGCGCCTGCTGGAGGCACGTAGATCACCGACACGGTGGCGCCGGTCTGGTGAGCGG
The DNA here is from genome assembly GCF_005405905.1 of Acidovorax sp. NB1. Lineage (GTDB taxonomy): Bacteria > Pseudomonadota > Gammaproteobacteria > Burkholderiales > Burkholderiaceae_C > Acidovorax. The sequence continues at coordinate 165,457 of NZ_BJHU01000057.1, read as the reverse complement.
CTTCCTTGACGGAGGCGTAGATCGGGATGTTGAAGATGGACTCGCCAGCCTTCTTGGGGTTCACGCCCGCCACGAAGGCGTTCTTGCCGTTCGCGTATTCCTGGCACTTCTCGGTGTGGAACTGGCCCGTCTTGCCCGTGATGCCCTGGGTGATGACCTTGGTGTCTTTGTTGATGTAGATCGACATGTGTGTTCTCCGGGCTTACTTGACGGCAGCAACGATCTTGGTCGCAGCTTCGGCCATGGTGTCTGCGGCGATGATGGGCAGGCCGGACTCGGCCAGCATCTTCTTGCCCAGCTCTTCGTTCGTGCCCTTCATGCGCACGACCAGCGGCACGTTCAGGTTCACGGCCTTGCAAGCGGTGATCACGCCAGTGGCGATGGTGTCGCACTTCATGATGCCGCCGAAGATGTTGACCAGAATGCCTTCGACCTTGGGGTTCTTCAGCATGATCTTGAAGGCTTCGGTGACCTTCTCGGGGGTGGCACCGCCGCCCACGTCCAGGAAGTTGGCAGGCTCGCCGCCGAACAGCTTGATCGTGTCCATGGTGGCCATGGCCAGGCCAGCGCCGTTCACCAGGCAGCCAATGTTGCCATCCAGGCTGATGTAGGCCAGGTCGAACTTGGAGGCTTCGACTTCGGCAGGGTCTTCTTCGTCCAGATCGCGGAAGGCCACGATTTCGGGGTGGCGGAATAGCGCGTTGGCGTCAAAGTTGAACTTCGCGTCCAGGGCCATCAGGTTGCCCTTGGAGTCGCAGTTCAGCGGGTTGATTTCCACCAGCGACGCGTCGGTTTCCATGTAGCACTTGTAGATCTTCGCGAAGATGTCCACGGCTTGGTCAACGGAAGCACCAGTCAGGCCAATGGCGGCGGCCACTTTGCGGCTTTGCGCTTCGGTGATGCCAGCGATGGGGTCGATCATCTCGGTGATGATCTTCTCGGGCGTGGAGTGGGCCACTTCCTCGATGTCCATGCCGCCTTCGCTCGAAGCGATCAGGGCCACCTTCTGCGTGGCGCGGTCGGTGACCAGCGACACATACAGTTCGTTCTTGATGTCGGCGCCGTCTTCGATGTACAGGCGGCGGACCTTCTGGCCTTCAGGGCCGGTCTGGTGCGTGACCAGTTGCATGCCCAGGATGTCGCTGGCGCGTGCTTTCACGTCGTCAATGGTCTTGGCAACCTTCACGCCGCCACCCTTGCCACGGCCACCGGCGTGGATCTGGGCCTTCACGACCCACACGGGGCCGCCGAGCTTCTGGGCTGCTTCCACGGCTTCTTGTACCGTGAATGCGGGAATGCCACGCGGAACGGGCACACCAAAATTGCGCAAGATTTCCTTGCCTTGGTATTCGTGAATCTTCATGAGGTCTCTCTCAGGGAAGGGTGGTATTTACCCGTTTGCCATGATCAGATGTCTGGCCGCGGGCTTGGGACATGGCAACCAGCGACTGTATCATGTTGCAACGCACCATCCCATGTGCCTAGTACGTACATCCCCTTACCATCGGGCCGCAGCCCGTTGTTGCACACGAAGGAACACCCCATGTCCAAAGTCTTTATCGATGGCGAAGCCGGCACCACGGGCCTGCAGATTCGTGAACGTTTGCAGGCCATGCCGCAGATCGAATTGGTCAGCATTGCGCCCGAGTTGCGCAAGGACCCGGCTGCCAAGCGCGACCTGATCGCGGGCGTGGATCTGGTGGTGCTGTGCCTGCACGACGATGCTGCGCGCGACACCGTGGCGATGGTGGATGAGATCGAGCGCAGCGCGGGCCGCAAGGTCAAGGTGATTGACGCCAGCACGGCCCACCGCACGGCCGACGGCTGGGTGTATGGGTTTCCAGAGCTGGCGGCATCACAGACACAGGCGGTGCGCGATGCCACCCGCGTCTCCAACCCCGGCTGCTATGCCACGGGCGCCATTGCCACCCTGCGCCCGCTGGTCGATGCGGGCCTGATCCCTGCCGACTACCCCTTGAGCCTGCCCTCGGTGTCGGGCTACTCCGGCGGTGGCCGCACGATGATCGAAGCCTACGAGGCAGGTACCGCAGCGCCTTACGAGGCGTATGCGCTGGGCCTGGCGCACAAGCACATCCCCGAGATCCTGCGCTACACCGGCCTCACACGCCGCCCGGTGTTCATCCCTGCCGTGGGCAACTTCCGCCAGGGCATGCTGGTGCAGTTGCCGCTGCACCTGGACCTGCTGCCCGGCGCCCCCAAGGCCAGCGATCTGCACGACGCTCTGGCCAGCCACTACGGCCGCACCAACACGCCCGAACAGTGGGTGAGCGTGCTGCCACCCACCGATGATTTGAAGCTGGCCGCCGACACACTGACCGACACCAACAAGCTGGAACTGCGCGTGTTTGCCAACGAACAATACCGGCAGGCCGTGGTCATTGCGCGCCTGGACAACCTGGGCAAGGGCGCCAGTGGTGCTGCGGTGCAGAACCTGCAGCTGATGCTGGGCGTCTAACCACCCCGGCGCATCAACCAGCACGTGGGGGCCATGCCCCGCTGGTGGGTGATCTGCTCAGATTTCGTCAGACCCGTCGGCGCCTTGCACCACGCGCCGCACCACATCACCAGAAAATCCCCGCGCCAGTAAAAAGCGCATGTGTTTGGCGCGGGATTGCGGGTCTGTAGTGGGTTCGCCAAACTTGCGGCGCCACACCTCGCGGGCACGCTCCAGTTCGCTGCCCTGCAACTGGGCCACGGCGTCCTGCACCACCTCGGCCCCCAGCCCTTTGGACTGCAATTCTTGCCGTATGCGCGCTGCCCCCAGTCGGCCCGCGCGGCGATGCAGCACCGACTCCACCACCCGCGCCTCGCTGATGAAATCGCGTGCCTGCAGGTCGTCGAGCAAGGCGCCGAGGTCATCGCCCTCTTGCACATGCGGGGCCAGCTTGCGCAGCAGCTCAGCGCGCGAGTGTTCGCGCTGGCTCAGCAGTCGCAGTGCGCGTCCTTTGAGTGACAGCGTGGTGAAGCCCATGGTGGGTGTGATTTATCAAATTTCATAGCAAAAAAGGCTGTGCTATCGCGCGCAAACGGCCAATTTTGTTCAAATTTTGGAGGCCTGCTTACCTGTCTGGCCACGGCAAAGCCCTCGCGGGCCTTGCTGCGGTGGCGCGGCAGTTGTGCTGGGCTTAGGCCTCGTCTGCGGCGTCGGCTGCGCCGGCTTGCGCCAATGCGGCGGGCAGCAGCGCGATGCCCAAACCTTCGCGGACCTTGTTTTCGATTTCACGGGCCAGGTCCGGGTTCTCACGCAAAAACTCGCGGGCGTTGTCTCGGCCCTGGCCGATCTTCTCGCCGTTGTAGGCGTACCAGGCGCCGCTCTTTTCCACGATCTTGGCCGTCACGCCCATGTCGATGATCTCGCCTTCGCGGCTGATGCCCTCGCCGAACAGGATGTCGAACTCGGCCGTCTTGAAGGGCGGGCTCACCTTGTTCTTGACCACCTTGACCTTGGTCTCGTTGCCGATGGCTTCGTCGCCCTTCTTGATGGTGCCGGTGCGGCGGATATCGAGGCGCACCGAGGCGTAGAACTTGAGCGCATTGCCGCCGGTGGTGGTTTCGGGGCTGCCGAACATCACGCCGATCTTCATGCGGATCTGGTTGATGAAGATGACCATGCAGTTGGTCTTCTTGATCGTGGCCGTGAGCTTGCGCAGCGCCTGGCTCATCAGGCGGGCCTGCAGACCGGGCAGGGCATCGCCCATCTCGCCTTCGATTTCGGCCTTGGGGGTGAGGGCTGCCACCGAGTCCACGATGATCAGGTCCACGGCGCCCGAGCGCACCAGGCTGTCCACGATTTCGAGCGCTTGCTCACCCGTGTCGGGCTGGCTGATCAGCAGGTCGGACAGCTGCACGCCCAGCTTCTGGGCATATTGCACGTCGAGGGCGTGCTCGGCATCGACAAACGCGCAGGTGCCGCCCTGCTTTTGCATCTCGGCCACCACCTGCAGCGTGAGCGTGGTCTTGCCCGAGGATTCCGGTCCGTAGATCTCGACCACGCGGCCGCGCGGCAGGCCGCCCACGCCCAGTGCAATGTCCAGGCCCAGGGAGCCGGTGGAGACCACCTGGATGTCCTCGATCACCTCGCCTTCGCCCAGGCGCATGATGGTGCCCTTGCCAAATTGCTTCTCGATCTGGGCGAGCGCGGCGGCCAGGGCCTTGGCCTTTTCGGTGTTCACGGGCAATGCGGGGTTGGTGCCTTTGACTGCGACGTCCATGAGAAAACTCCTTGAGAAACAACGGGTTGGGTGTTTGCATCGTTCTGCAATTAATTACAGGCTGGATGCTTGAACAGTAGTTTATGCGAGCTGTTGGAATGCATTCAAGCGTAATTTGGTCAGTTTGCCTGACAATTCGCCATGCCTGAAATTTCCCCCACGGCGCCCGCCCAGGACGGCTGGCGCCAAACCCATCTGGGCCGCCTGCTGGGCCATGCGATGCGTCGCTTCGATGCGCGGGTGCTGCAGCTCATGGCGCACAACGTGGAGGTGCCGCTGGCCCTGTCCAACTTGGCGGCGCGCGACCAGGTCAGTGCTGCCCATGTGCACATCACGCGCCATCTGGCCTTGCAGGGCGACCGGCTGACCGACCTGGCCCAACGCGCAGGCATGACCAAGCAGGCCATGGCCAACCTGGTGGACCAGTGCGAGGCCTGGGGCCTGGTCACGCGCGAGGCCGATCCGCTGGACGCCCGCGCGCGCCGTGTGTGTTTCACGCCCGTGGGGCTGGCCTGGCTGCAGGCCTTTCAGGACGCAGTGGCCCATGCCGAGGCCGAGTTCCGCGAAGAGGTGGGGCGTGACGTGGCCACGGTGGTGGCGATCGGGCTGGAGGCCTACGCGGGCGGGGCCGCCGCAGGCTGAGGGGGGCTGGCGCCCTCGCCCGCCGCCACTGGCTGCGCGCAGGCCAGCAGCCACTGCCGAAAACACTGCAGCGCGTGCAACTGCGTGCGCCCCTCGGGATAGCACAGCCAGTAGCCCACGTCGCTGGGGTAGCCGCCGCGCAGCGGCACATCGGCCAGCGGCTCGCGCACCAGCCCGGCGGTGATCTCGTCCTGTACCAGGCAGCGCGGCACCAGCGCCAGCCCCATGCCCGCCATCACGGCGCGGATCATGGTCTGGAACTGGTCGAATTGCGGGCCGCCCAGTGGGTCCAGGTGGCCCGCCACGCCATGGGTCTCGCTCCAGCGCAGCCAGGCCTCGGGCACGGTCACGTGGCGCAGCAGGGTGTGGCCTGCCACTTCGCGCGGGGTGCGGATGGGCCAGTCGGCCACCTTGGTGCGCGGCGCAATCAGGGCCACGTCATTGCCCGTGATGTAGTGCGCGTGGGCGCCCGGCCAGTGGCCGTCACCGAACAGGATGGCGCAGTCCAGCTCGGGCCGGTCGAAGTTGTAGCTGTGCACATACGGCACGAAATGCAGCGTGACCTGCGGGTGCTGCTGCTGGAACTGCGGCAGGCGCGGAATGAGCCACTTGGCGGCAAATGTGGGCAGGCTGGACAGGTGCAGCGCGCCCCCGCCGTCGTCGCTGGTGATCAGCTCCAGCGTGGCGGCCTCCAGCTGCGCCAGCACCGCGCGCACGGCCTTCTCGTAGCGCTCGCCCGCCGGGGTCAGCGCCAGGCGTTTGCGGCTGCGCTCGAACAGCGGCACGCCCACCCAGCCCTCCAGCTCCTTGACCTGTTTGCTCACCGCGCTTTGCGTAAGGTGCAGCGACTCGGCCGCGCGCGACACGCCGCCAAACCGAGTGACGGTCGAGAACGCCCGCAGCAGGTGCAAGGGCGGCGAGAGGCGGCGCAGGGATGACATCGTAAGTAATCAAATCATTCCAAATGGGAATGTTATCAGGCACATCCATTGCTTGGTAGAGCCCATCGATTCCATTAACCTCAACCCCATTCATAGGAGAAGTTTTCATGCAACGCCGTCATCTGCTGTCTGCCATGGCTGCCGTATCTTTCGTTCCTGGAATGTCATTGGCGCAAGAGGGCAAGCCGCTGCGCCTGGTCGTGCCCTTCCCGCCCGGGGGCGCGACCGACATCACGGCCCGCAGCCTGCAGGAGTCGCTGGCCCGCATCCTCAAGCAGCCCGTGGTGCTGGACAACCGGGGCGGAGCAGGTGGCTCCATCGGCATGGCCGAGGTGGCGCGGGCCCCGGCCGATGGCCTCACCATTGGCGTGGCCACGCTCTCCACCCACGGCGTGAACCCCGCCGTGTACAGCAAGCTGCCCTACCACCCCACCAAGGACTTTGTGGGCGTGACCGAGATCGTGAAGGCCCCGGGCGTGATCGTCATCAACCCCGCTGTGTTGCCGGTCAAGGACTTTGCCGAGCTGGTCAAGTACCTCAAGGCCAATCCCGGCAAGGTCTCGTACGCCACGCCCGGCAATGGCACCATCGGCCACATGTGGGGCGAGCTGTTCAAGAGCAGCACCGGCACCTCGATGGTGCACATCCCCTACCGGGGCGCGGGCCCGGCCGTCAACGACGTGCTGGCAGGCCAGGTGGCGGTGTATTTCGACCAGGTGGCGTCGTCGCTGCCCCACGTCAAGTCGGGCAAGCTCAAGGCGCTGGCCGTGTCCTGGCCCGAGCGCCTGGACGTGCTGCCCGAGGTGCCCACCTATGCCGAGCTGGGCTACAAGCAGGCCAACGAACCCTCGTGGTTTGGCCTGGTGGCCCCCGCCGCCACGCCCGCTGCGGCGGTGGACCGCATCCAGCAGGCCGTGGCCCAGGCCCTGAAGGAGCCCGCCGTGCGCGAGCGGCTGGCGGGCCAGGGCCTGTACCCCTCGGGCACCACACCCAAGGACTTCACAGCCCAGATTGCCAGCGAAATCGACAAGATGAAGCGCGTGGCAGCCTACGCCAAGATCGCCCTCGACTGATCCGGGCAGGCCTTGTTCCCCAGGTTCAAGGCCGCCCCATGGGCAGGGGCTCCCTGCCCGGCCGTGAGCCGGACGCCGTGTTTCCTGCGGGATAACCATGGCTTCAAACCGGTCTGGGTGGCTAGGCCAGCCGCCCCACTTTGCGCACACTCTGCCTATGCATGCAGCCTTGAAACTGATCCACCACCGTTTTCTGCAAGCCCAGCCCGGCGTCACCGGCTCGCCTGGCCTGGCAACAGCCCCCAGCGCCACCGGCATGGTCACGGCCCTGCCCGGCGGCACCCCGCTGGTGCTCGACTCGCCCCACAGCGGCACGCAGTACCCGGCCGACTTCGGCTCCGCCTGCGACCTGCCCACGCTGCGCCGCGCCGAAGACACGCATGTCGAGAAGATCTACGCCTTTGCCCCGGCGATGGGGGTGGCCTGGGTCGAGGCCCACTTCCCCCGCATCTACCTCGATGCCAACCGCGACACCACCGAGCTGGACACTTCCCTGCTCGATGGTGAGTGGTCCGACCCCATCTCCACCGACCCCAAGGTGCTGAGCAAAGTGCGCCTGGGCAAGGGTCTGGTCTGGAAGTTCACCGACGAGGGCGAGCCCATCTACAACCGCTTGCTCACCGTGGCCGAGGTGCGTGCGCGCATCGACCGCTGCTGGCGCCCCTACCACGCCGCCGTGGCCCAGGCCATTGACGCGGCCCATGCGCGCCATGGCTACAGCATCCACCTCAACTGCCACTCCATGCCCGCCGTGGCCGGGCGCTTTGCCACCGAATTTCCGGGGCTGGAGCATGCGGACTTTGTGATCGGCGACCGCGACGGCAGCACGGCCAGCCCGGCACTGTCCGCGCTGATTTGCGAACACCTGCGCGCGTGCGGCTACAGCGTGGAATACAACCACCCCTACAAGGGCGTGGAGCTGGTGCGCCGCTACGGCCACCCCGCGCAGCACCGCCACAGCATCCAAGTCGAGATCAACCGCAAGCTCTACATGGACGAGCGCACGCTGGCGCAAGTGCCCGAGGGCATGGCGCGCCTGCAGGCCGACCTGAAAACCCTGGTGCAGAAGCTGCTGGCGCACGACCCGCGCTGAGCACCCGGCGCGGGCCGGTGGACTCAGGCCACCAGCGTGGAGACACCGTCGTAGAGCAGGCCCATGCTGTCCGCCGTGGCGATGTTGCTGTGGGCCAGGCCCGCGCGCGAGCCATCGAGTGCGACCACCGACATGGCCTGAAAACCTGCGTCCTGGCCGTTGTGTAGCAGCCAGCCGGTGCCGTACGCCGCATGCACCAGCCAACCCAGGCCATAGCGGCCTGGGGGGGCGTGCCCCAGGTCCTGCAGGCCCTTCATGTAGCTGCGCGGCAAAGGGGTGGCATCCCCGTGCAACGCCCGCAAGTGCCACTGCAGCCACCGCGCATCCTCCCCCACCGTCAGGCTCACGGCGCCTGCGGGGTCCAGGATCTCCAGCCACACCCGCTCCGGGGCCTCGACCAGGGGCAGGGGCTGCAGCCGACCGCCCAGGATTTCATGCCCGGAGGGCTGCTGGCTGCCAGCACGCATTGGCTCTCCCACGAAGAGCGAAAGACCCAGAGGCTGGGCCACACGCTGGCGCAGCAGATCCGCCCACGCCAAGCCCGTGGCCGCGCGCAGCATGCGGGCCGCGAGCGCATAGCCTGCGTTGGAGTAGGCAAAGCCCGGGTCCGCGCCCGTCCCGCGAACGGGCGGCTGGCGCAGCAGCCATTGCAGGAAGAACGCCTCCGCCTGCGCAGGTTGCTGCCAGCGCGCCAGCACCTCGGGGCCCACCGCATTGACGAACAGCTCCACGTCTTCGATGGCCGAAAAACCCATCACCCCGGCGCGGTGGTCCAGCAGGTCGCGCAGCGTGATCTGCTGGTAGGCGGGCAGGGCGCTCTGCACCAGCTCGGGCAAGGTCTGGGCCAGCGTGCTGTCCCAGCGCAGCAGGCCCTGGTCCACCACACTCGCGGCCGCGCAGGCCGTCATGGCCTTGGTGTTCGAGCCGATGGCCATCAGGTCGCCCGTGGCCAGGGGCGCATTGCCCCCCAGGCGGCGCAGCCCCGCGACGGCTGTGCGGACCTGGCGCGGGTCTGCCCACCCGGCTGCTGCGCCCACCACGCCCTGCTTCACCAGCCCTTGGGCCAGAGCCTGCACCCGCTTGTGGGCTTCGTGGGGACCGTCGTCGTCGCCCCCACCGCAGGCGGTGAGCACGCCGCCCAGCGTGGACAGGCCTGCAGCGGCCAGCCAGTGGCGCCGCGAGAGAATGGGGGCGCTGCGCACCGTGGACGGGGTAACAAGGCGGGTAGGGTTCATGGCATCTCGTGAAGTGAAGAAGATGCCGGGATTGTTGAAACGCCAACCTTGGGCAAACCCAAAGATCTGTGTGGGGAATGGGGGCTGCCGGGTGCGGCTGTCAGCCCGGCACCGGCCAGCGCAGCGTGAAGCCCACGCCCCGCCCGTGCAGCCCTGGCCCCAGGCGGACCTGCCCACCCAGGTGGCCGATGGCCTGCTGCGCAATGGTGAGCCCCAGGCCCGATCCGCTGCTGCGCGCGCGTGGCGAGCGCCAGAAGCGCTCGAACACCCGGTCTTGCTCACCGGCCGCTATGCCCGGGCCGTCGTCGGCAATCCAGACCACCACGTCGCCGCCCTCCTGCCGCACCCGCAACTGCACCTCGCGCCCCGCGCCCGGGCCGCAGCCGTGCTTGAGCGCGTTGTCCAGCACATTGCCCAGGGCAGACCAGAGCAGCTGGCGGTCCAACGGCAGCTCCAGCGTGTCCGGGCCATCGAGCGACAGCTCCACGCCCAGGCCCTCGGCCCAGTCCGCGCGCTCGGCCAGGCAGTCCTGCAGCAGCGCCATCAGGTCCTGGGGCGCGGTGGGGTGCAGCGCGGGGGCTTCTTCCAGTGCCGCCAGCGTGAGCAGCTGTTCGCTCAGGTGCGCGGCGCGCTGCACGGCGCGCTTCAGCGCCTCGCTGGCCTGCGCGCGTGCGGGACCTTCGGGGGCTTGCGCCAGCACATGGGCCTGGGTGGCGATGACGGCCATGGGCGTGCGCAGCTCGTGGGCCGCGTCATGCACCAGCGCCTTTTCGCGCGCCAGGTGGGCGCGCAGGCGGGCCAGCAGCTGGTCGAACGACTGGGCCAGGCCGTGCAGCTCGCGCTGGGGCGGCAGGTGCTGCAGCGGCCGCAGGTCGTGGGCCGAGCGGGCGGCGATCTGGGCATCCAGCCGCGCCAGCGGGCGCAGCCCCGTGCGCACGGCCAGCCACAGCGGCAGGCCCACCAGCGGCAGCGCCAGCAGCACCGACGCCGCCAGGTCTTCGCCCATGAAGCCCAGCAGCCGCGCATCGGCCAGGCGGGGCTCGGCCACCACCACGCGCCAGGGGCCGGTGCTTTCCCACGCCACCCAATGGGGTGTGCCGGCCACGTCCATCGCGGCATGGCCTGCGTCGCCCGCCAGCACCACCGCGTGCACACCGGCCGTGCTGCTGTGCAGCAGCTGGCCTGTGCGGTCCTGCAGCTGCAGCAGCACCGAGGTGCCCTGCAGCAGGTCCACATCGGCGCGCATGGCGTTGAGGGTGTGGGCCATGCCGTGCACCAGCGCGCGGGCCTCGGCGGGCTGGTCCAGCGTGGCCAGCGCCCCTGCCAGCCCCTGCGCGAGCTGGCGCACGCCGGGGTTGGTGTCCATGGCGCGGTAGTGGGTGATGGCCGCCTGGCCCAGAAGCACCAGCCACACCAACGCCATGGCCGCGAGCAGCGCCAGCAGGGTGCGGCGCATGAGGCTGGGGCCCCACCAGCTGTGCCGGGGCGCGGGGGTGGGGGACTGTGGTGTCATGGCTGCAACCGGTAGCCCACGCCGCGCACCGTGACCACGCGCTCGGCGCCGATCTTCTTGCGCAGGTTGGACACATGCACCTCCAGCGTGGCGGCGTCCAGCGCATCGCCCAGGGGTTCGAGCCGCTGGGCGAGCACGTTCTTGGCCACCACCTTGCCGGGTTCGCGTGCCAGCTCCACCAGCAGCCGGAACTCGCGCGGCGACAGGGACAGGGGCTCGCCGTCCCGCCAGGCTTCATGCCGCCGGGGCGCCAGGCGCAGCGCGCCCAGCGTCCACTCCTCGCTGGCCTGACGCGCGCTGCGCCGCAGCACGGCATGCAGGCGCGACAGCAGCTCCGGTACGTCAAAGGGCTTGAGCACATAGTCGTCGGCGCCGCCATCCAGGCCGTCGAGCCGGTCCTGCAGCGCCGTGCGGGCCGTGATCACGATCACCGGCAGGCTGAGGCCCGCGCGGCGCCAGCGGCGCAGCAGCGCCATGCCCTGTCCGTCGGGCAGGGTCAGGTCCAGCAGCACGGCGGCGACCTCGTTGGCGTCGGGCAGGGGCGGCGTAGCGGCTGCGCTGCGCAGCCACTGCACGGTAAAGCCGCCCTGCTGCAGGGCTTGCAGCAGGGCCTGGCCCAGGTCCAGGTCGTCTTCGATGAGCAGGATGTGCATGGCCGCCATTTTCCGTGCCCCAAGCTTGCAGGCAGCCAAAGGCGCCGGACAGGGCGCTGGCGCCTTGGGCGCCCTAAAATCCTCGCACAGGCAGACAATGACAACACAGGCCCGACCACGGGCCGAATCACCCAAGGAGACAGTCCGCATGCGCATCCTCATTGCCGAAGACGACCAGGTGCTGGCCGATGGCCTGCTGCGCACCCTGCGTGCCTCGGGCGCCGTGGTGGACCATGTCGCCAGCGGCACCGAGGCCGATGCGGCCCTCATGACCAACAACGAGTTCGACCTGCTCATCCTGGACCTGGGTCTGCCCAAGATGCATGGGCTGGAAGTGCTCAAAAAACTGCGCAGCCGGGGCTCGGCCCTGCCCGTGCTCATCCTCACCGCCGCCGACAGCGTCGAAGAGCGCGTGAAAGGCCTGGACTTTGGCGCCGACGACTACATGGCCAAGCCCTTCAGCCTGCAGGAGCTGGAAGCCCGCGTGCGCGCACTCACGCGCCGGGGCATGGGCGGCACCAGCAGCTCCATCAAGCACGGGCCGCTGGTGTACGACCAGGCAGGCCGCGTGGCCACCATTGACGGCAAGATGATCGAGCTGTCGGCGCGCGAGCTGGGCCTCTTGGAGGTGCTGCTGCAACGCGCCGGTCGCCTGGTGAGCAAGGAACAGTTGGTCGAGCGCCTGTGCGAGTGGGGCGAAGAGGTGAGCAACAACGCCATCGAGGTCTACATCCACCGCCTGCGCAAGAAGATCGAGGGCGGCCCCATCCGCATCGCCACCGTGCGCGGCCTGGGCTACTGCCTTGAGAAAATCCCCGGATAGTATGAAATTGATAGCTGTCAGGGCATGATGGACGCGCGGTAGCGGCCTTTTTTCTTCATAAAACCAGCACGGCAAACGCCTTGAAGATCTTTCAGCGAGAGCAGCGCTCCCTGTTCGGCGAGATCCTCGACTGGATGCTCACGCCGCTGCTGCTGCTGTGGCCCGTGAGCCTGGCGCTGACCTGGCTGGTGGCCCAGGGCCTGGCCAACAAGCCGTTCGACCGCGCGCTCGAATACAACGCCCACGCCCTGGCCCAGCTCGTGAGCGTGGCGGGCGATACCGTCCAGTTCAACCTGCCCCAGCCTGCCAGCGAGATCCTGCGCGCCGACGACTCCGACATCGTCTACTACCAGGTCATCGGGCCGGGCGGCGAATTCCTCTCGGGCGAACGCGAGCTGCCCGAGCCCGCTGCCGACGAGGTGCCCCTGTCGGGCGAGGTGCGCCTGCGCGACGCCGAAATGCGCGGCATCGAGATCCGCGTGGCCTACATCTGGGTGCGCCTGCCGCTGCCCGGCACCCCTGTGGCTCTGGTGCAGGTGGCCGAAACGCGCGAAAAACGCAGCGTGCTGGCCACCGAAATCATCAAGGGCGTGATGCTGCCGCAGTTCGTCATCCTGCCGCTGGCCGTGCTGCTGGTGTGGCTGGCGCTGGCGCGTGGCATCCAGCCGCTGAACCAGCTGGAGCAGCGCATCCGGGCCCGCAAGCCCGACGACCTCTCGCCGCTGGACGACCGCACCGTGCCGCTGGAGGTGGCACCCCTGGTGGCGTCGGTGAACGACCTGCTGCAACGCCTCAACGACTCGCTGGCCACACAAAAGCGCTTTCTGGCCGACGCTGCACACCAGCTCAAGACGCCGCTGGCGGGACTGCGCATGCAGGCCGACCTGGCCCAGCGCGAGGGCACCAGCACCGAAGAACTCAAGCGCTCGCTGCAGCAGATCGGGCGCTCCAGCATTCGCGCCACGCACACGGTCAACCAGCTGCTGGCGCTGGCACGCGCCGAAGGCAGCGGTGTGGGGTTTGCACGCCAGCCCTGCGACCTGGCGCGCCTGACCATCGAGGTGGTGCGCGACTCGGTGCCCCGTGCGCTCGACAAGCACATCGACCTGGGCTACGACGGCGCCGAGCCCGGCACCCCCGGCGTGGCCCTGGACGGCAACCCCACGCTGCTCAAGGAGCTGGTGCGCAACCTGCTGGACAACGCCATCAACTACACCCCCTCCACGGCCGAGAAACCCGGCGTGGTCACGGCCCGTGTGCTGGCCGACACCTTTGGCCAGGTGCTGCTGCTGCAGGTCGAAGACTCCGGCCCCGGCGTGCCCGAGGCCGAGCGCGAACTGGTGTTCCAGCCCTTCTACCGCGCGCTGGGCAGCGAGGCCGACGGCTCGGGCCTGGGCCTGCCCATCGTGCTGGAGATCGCGCGCCAGCACGGCGCCGAAGTCACGCTCGAAGACGCCCGCCCCGGCCAGCAGCCACCCGGGGCCCGCTTCAGCGTGCGGTTTGCAGCGCGGGACGTGGTGGCAGGGGGCTAGTGCGTCTGCGATTGCGGGGGGCGCCGTGTGCTGCGTGCAGCCTTTCTTTGGCGCTGGCGCAGCCGCTCAGGGGGGGGTTGTCAGATACAACTGCGCAGCGTCTTGCCCGCCATGGCACTGCGCAGGGCGTCCAGCTGGGGGCGCAGGGCGTCGTTCACGGCGGGCAGGCGCAGCGTGAAGCCGGGGGCGTCGGGGCGCTCCTGCACCACTCGGGCGGTGCGCACGCCCTTGGTGCCCAGGTTGGTCAGCTCGCGCTCGGCGGCTTCCTTGGTGGCGAAGCGGCCCAGCGAGAGCCCGAACTCCAGCGTGCCACCGGCGCGGTCGTGGTCCACCTTGCGGGCGCGCAGTTCGGCCCGTTTTCTGTCCAGCGTCTCCAGGTCTTCGAAGCGGCCCATGTAGACCATCCAGCGGCCCGCGATGGGGGTGGGCTCCAGCGCCCAGCTGCCCTGCGGCAGCCCCGCCGCCGCCGTGCGCAGGGCCTCGGCCTGGCGCTCGTCAAAAACACCGGCCTGCAGGCATTCGGCAGGGTCGGCGGGTGGGGTGGGGGTGTCGGAGGGCGCGGCGCTCGTGGCGGCAGGGGCGGTGGATGCGGTGGCAGGGGCGGTGGATGCGGTGGCAGGGGGCGGCACCGGCGCGCTGGAGGAGGTCTTGCCCGGGTTCACCTTCAGGATCTGCAGTGTTTCAGGCCGGATCTGCTGGTCCATGCGCTGGGGCTCGGCCTGCTCCTGCGGCGCCCAGCCCCAGGGGCGCAGATGGCCCTGCGACCACGCGAAGTAGCCCGCGTTGGCCAGCAGCAGCACGATCACGGCAAGTCGGAGCATGGGCAAAAGCCTTTCGGGGCGCGGGGGGACAGGGGCTTCATACCGGTGGCACGGCACTGGGCCGGACGCTGATCTCGGAGCTGGTGATGGCCTGCATGCCACCGGCCGTGTGCACCAGCAGCGCGCCATCATCGCCCACGCCATGTGCGGTGCCGGTGTGGCCGTCGCTCAGCGTCACGGCACGACCCTGCAGCACGTCGCGGGCTGCAAAGCGGGGCTGCATGGGCGCAAAGCCATAGCCTTCAAAGGCCTGCAGCATGGCCACCAGCGGCGGCACGATGCGTTGCAGCGCGGTGGGTGCGTCCAGGCCCGGCTCCACGTCCTGCAGGCTGCCGGGCGGCATGCTCATGCCCTCGGGGCTGCGCGGCAGCACGTTGATGCCAATGCCCACCACCACATAGCGCGCGGTGCTGGTGTGCGTTTGCGGGGCAGCGGCCTGGGGTGTCACAAAACTCGCGGTCTCCACCAGGATGCCACCCAGCTTGCGGTCGCCCGCCGCGCCGCCCAGCCACAGGTCGTTGGGCCACTTCAGGCCCACACGCGCAGGCTGGTGGGCACCCAGCGGCGGCAGCACGGGCTGCAGGCTCTCGGCCACGCTCACCCCCACGGCCAGCGACAGGCCCGACCAGTCCTTGGGCGCGAGCGGCAAGCCCAAAGACATCATCAAAGACGCCCCCACATCGCTCTGCCACACCCGCCCCAGCCGCCCGCGCCCGGCGGTCTGCTGCTCGGCCACCAGCAGCGTGGGCTCGCACTGGCCGCTGCGCGCACGGCGCATCAGCTCGGTGTTGGTGGAGTCGATGGAGGGCAGCACCTCGACCGTGAAACCCGGCAGCAGGGGCGAGACGGCTTCCCAGATGGCCTCGGCGGGCCAGCGGATGGGGGCACTCATCGCCGGGCCTTTTTGGCTGCCTTGGCGGAGGGTTTGGATGGCGGCAGCGGCACCGGTGGTGCCCAGCCGCGCTTGGGTGCCAGCAGCGTGCCCCGGCAGTTGGGGCTGCCGCACCAGCAGGGGTACTCGGCCTTGAGCTTGGGCGTGTAGCGCTCTTCAATGATCAGGCCGTAGTCGTAGTTCAGCTCTTCCCCGGCCTTGATGTTGCGCAGCGCCGTGATGAAGATGCGCTTGTCTTGCTCGTCGGCGTAGCAGTTGGGATTGCAGCTGTGGTTGATCCAGCGCGACGAATTGCCGCCGAACTTTGCATCAATCACATGGTCTTCATCCACATGGAAGTAGAACGTGTGGTTGGGCTGCAGGGGGTCGTGGGGGTGGCGGTCCTGCGCCTCCTGCCAGCCGATCACTTCGCCCGTGTACTCCACAAGGACTTCGCCCTCTGCAATATCCTGCACGGCAAACACGCCCTTGCCATGCACGCCCGAGCGCCGGGTCTGGATGCGGCGGCCGGGTGCAACGGTGGGGGCGGCGGGCGATGCGGAGCGGGGCATGGCAAAAACTCTGTTAACTTGATAGTGCACACATGTGTGTG
This sequence comes from Acidovorax sp. NB1, assembly GCF_005405905.1. Classification (GTDB taxonomy): domain Bacteria; phylum Pseudomonadota; class Gammaproteobacteria; order Burkholderiales; family Burkholderiaceae_C; genus Acidovorax. The sequence continues at coordinate 149,415 of NZ_BJHU01000057.1, read as the reverse complement.
CGTGCGCGTACATGCGCGTACATGCGTGTGCATGCGCGTGAGAGCCGAATTGTAGAAGCGCCCGGGCCGGCCCCGGGCAACCAGAATGACTGGCGAGAGCCCCAACATGACCAAGACCCTGGTAATTGCAGAAAAACCCTCGGTGGCACAAGACATCGTGCGCGCCCTCACGCCCGTGGCGGGCAAGTTCGACAAGCACGAAGACCATTTCGAGAACGACCGCTATGTGGTCACCAGCGCCGTGGGCCACCTGGTGGAGATCCAGGCCCCCGAGCAGTTCGATGTGAAGCGCGGCAAGTGGAGCTTTGCCCACCTGCCCGTGATTCCGCCGTTCTTTGACCTGAAGCCCGTGGACAAGACCAAGAGCCGCCTGAACGCGGTGGTCAAGCAGGCCAAGCGCAAGGACGTGACCGAACTCATCAACGCCTGCGACGCGGGCCGCGAAGGGGAGCTGATCTTCCGCCTGATCGAGCAGTACGCGGGTGGCGCCAAGCCACTGGGCAAGCCCGTCAAGCGGCTGTGGCTGCAGTCCATGACGCCCCAGGCCATCCGCGACGGCTTCGGCGCCCTGCGCTCTGAGCAGCAGATGGCAGGCCTGGCCCACGCGGCGCGCAGCCGCAGCGAGGCCGACTGGCTGGTCGGCATCAACGGCACCCGCGCCATGACGGCGTTCAACTCGCGCGACGGCGGGTTCTTTCTGACCACCGTGGGCCGTGTGCAAACGCCCACCCTGTCGCTGGTGGTGGAGCGCGAAGAAAAGATCCGCAAGTTCATCAGCCGTGACTACTGGGAAATCCACGCCACCTTTGGTGCCCAGGCGGGCGAGTACCCCGCCAAGTGGTTCGACCCCAAGTGGAAGAAAGGCGAGGACGTGGAAGCCCGCGCTGACCGCGTGTGGTCGGCCGCGGAAGCCCAGGCCATTGCCAATGCCGTGCGCGGCAAGCAGGCCACGGTTACCGAAGAGAGCAAGCCCACCACGCAGGCATCGCCACTGCTGTTCGATTTGACCAGCCTGCAGCGCGAGGCCAACGGCAAGTTCGGCTTTAGCGCCAAAACCACGCTGGCCCTGGCGCAAAGTCTGTACGAGCGCCACAAGGCCCTGACCTACCCGCGTACCGACTCGCGCGCGCTGCCCGAAGACTATTTGCCCGTCGCCAAGCAGACCTTCGAGATGCTGGCTGACAGCGGCATGCGCCACCTGGCGCCGCACGCGCTCACGGCGCTCAACAACAACTACGTGCGCCCGTCCAAGCGCATCTTCGACAACAGCAAGGTGAGCGATCACTTTGCGATCATCCCCACGCTGCAGGCACCCAGCGGCCTGAGTGAGGCCGAGCAGAAGCTGTACGACCTGGTCGTGCGCCGCTTCATGGCCGTGTTCTTCCCGAGCGCCGAATACACCGTCACCACGCGCATCAGCACCGTGGCACCCCACAGCTTCAAGACCGAAGGCAAGGTGCTGGTCAAGCCGGGCTGGCTGGCCATCTACGGCAAGGAAGCGGCCGACGAAGTCGAAGGCGGCAAGGACGGCGACAAAGGCCAGAATCTGGTGCCGGTCAAACCCGGCGAAATGGTCAACACCCTGCAGGTGGACCCCAAGGGCCTTAAGACCAAGCCCCCCGCCCGCTACTCTGAAGCCACGCTGCTCGGCGCCATGGAAAGCGCGGGCAAGCAGATCGACGACGATGAGCTGCGCGAAGCCATGCAGGAAAAGGGCCTGGGCACGCCAGCCACCCGCGCCGCCATCATCGAAGGCCTGCTGACTGAAAAGTACATGCTGCGCGAAGGCCGCGAGATGATCCCCACGGCCAAGGCCTTCCAGCTCATGACGCTGCTGCGCGGGCTGGAGGTGGAAGAACTCTGCCGCGCCGACCTGACCGGCGAGTGGGAGTACAAGCTCTCGCAGATGGAAAAGGGTCAGCTCAGCCGCGAAGCCTTCATGGCCGAGATTGCCGCCATGACCGAGCGCATGGTGAAAAAGGCCAAGGAATACGACCGCGACACCATCCCCGGAGACTACGCCACGCTCGAATCGCCCTGCCCCAACTGCGGCGGTGTGGTGAAAGAGAACTACCGCCGCTTTGCCTGCGTGGGCAAGCCAGGCGCGGAGCCTTGCGGATTCAGCTTTGGCAAATCGCCTGCAGGCCGCACGTTCGAGACGGCCGAGGCCAACGCCCTGCTGCGCGACAAGAAGATCGGCCCGCTGGAGGGCTTCCGCTCCAAGGCAGGCTGGCCCTTCACGTCCGAGATCGTCATCAAGTACGACGACGAGGCGCACAACTACAAGCTCGAATTCGACTTTGGCGATGACAAGAAGGGCGAAGAGTCTGGCGAGATTGTCGAGTTTGAAGACGCCGCGCTGGGCGCCTGCCCCATCTGCGGATCGGAAGTGCACGAGCACGGCAGCAACTACGTGTGCAGCAAGGCAGTGCCCACCACCGCGCAGCCCACGCCCAGCTGCACCTTCAAGAGTGGCAAGATCATCCTGCAGCAGCCCGTGGAGCGCGAGCAGATGACCAAGCTGCTCGAAACCGGCAAGACCGACCTGCTCGACAAGTTTGTGAGCATGCGCACGCGCCGCAACTTCAAGGCCCACCTGGCGTGGGACAAGGACGCGGGCAAGGTCAACTTCGAGTTTGCCCCCAGCAAGTTCCCGCCCCGCCCGGGCGCTGCTGCAAAAACAGTAGCATCTAAGGCAAGCAAGGCGGGCGCAGCGGCCAAAAAAGCCCCTGCAAAGAAGGCCGCTGCCAAAACCACCGCTGCCAAAGCCCCGCGCAAGGCCGCCGCAGGCAAGGCCCCCAGCGCCGCCCTGGCCGCCGTGATTGGCAACGAACCCGTGGCCCGCCCCGAGGCTGTCAAGAAGATGTGGGAATACATCAAGACCCACAACCTGCAAGACCCCAAGGACAAGCGCACCATCGTGGCCGACGACAAGCTGCGCGCCGTGTTCGGCAAGGACAGCGCAGGCATGTTCGAGCTGGCGGGCATCCTGGGCAACCACCTGGGCGGCGAATGATGCAGGCGCTCGGCCCGGCACCCGCGGCATTGTGCGCAAAAGGCTGCTGGCGCACCGCGCTGGTGGTTCTGGCGTTTGCCGGTGCGCTGGGCGGCTGCACCAGCACGGCAGGCGCTGCGCGCTCCAGCGACCCGGCCAGCCAGCAACAGCCCCAGAGCGCGAGCGGCGTGACCGTGTTTGGCGACATCGAAGTGAACGTGACGCGCGAGCGCTCGCGCTGACCTGCCCAGCACCCGCGCGAAGCCGGGGCTGACAGAGGGGCGTGAGCCGCAAGGAATAAATGGATGGCCGAACCCGCACTGTCCCTGCAAATCGCCACCACGGTCCACCACCGCGTCCACACGGTCACGGTGCGCATGGATTCGGTGGGCTGGGTGGTCTCGGGCACCAAACACCTCGTCACACCGGGCGGCGGGCACCGTTACCCCAGCGGGCGGGTGTTTGTGCTGCCGCGTGGCGCGCAGTGGGAGATCGTCAACGACCCGGCACCCCAGGGCCGCTATGTGGCGCGGCTGCTGTGTTTTGCGCCGGAGCTGGTCGGGCAGTTCCACCGCCAGTTTGGCCAGTTTGCGGCGGTGCCTGCGGTGCAGGGCTGCGCGGGCCTGGCGGCCGATGCAGCGTTTGAAGACAGCTACCGGCGCGCTGTGGCCGCGCTGGAGAACGCGACCAGCTCGCAGGCCCTGCGGGAGCACCGCGCGCTTGAAGTGCTGCTGGTGCTGGCCGAGGCGGGCATTGTGTTTGCCCCGCCCGGTGAGCTGGGCTGGGCCGAGCGCGTGCGCCGCCTCGTGGGCCCCAGCCCCCAGGCCGACTGGACGGTGGAGCGCATCGCCGCCGCCTTTGCCACCAGCGCCAGCACCCTGCAGCGCCGCCTGGCGCAAGAGGGCGAAACCGTGAGCCAGTGCCTGCGCGATGTGCGGCTGGAGACAGGCCTGGTGCTGCTGCAAAGCTCCGCGCTGCAGGTGTCCGAGATCGCGGCGCGTTGCGGCTATGAATCGCACAGCCGCTTCAGCGCCGCGTTCCGCGAGCGTTTTGGTTTTCCGCCCTCGCAGCTGCGGCCCTGAGGCGGGGGCCGGTGCCGATCGGCATCTAAAAAAGCAAATCCTTCACTGAGCGCAGTCGAAGCGCTGCCCGAGGCTTCGACGGGCTCAGCCTGAACGGGTGGAGCACTGATTAAGCGCTCATCTGACTGACGCGCCGCGCACAGCCTTTGACGCCGCCGGGCCAGTACCATGCCACGGCGCACCGCACCATCAAGGCCTTGTTTCACCCCGCTATCGCAAGGAGCCTTTCTGATGCCTTCACCCCTCTCTCGCGCGCTCCGCGCCCTGTCCACCGTCGCCACCTTGGGCCTTGCACTGGCTGCCCAGGCCCAGGCTTTCACCCTCACCAGCCCCGACTTTGCCGAAGGCAGCTCGCTGCCCCCGCGTTTCGAATTCAAGGGCTTTGGCTGCGCGGGCGACAACCAGTCGCCCGCCCTGCGCTGGAGCGGCGCACCCGCTGGTACGCAGAGCTATGCCGTCACCGTGTACGACCCCGACGCGCCCACGGGCTCGGGCTGGTGGCATTGGTCGGTGGTCAACATCCCCGCCAGCGTGACCGCGCTGCGCGCCGATACGGGTGCAGCCGGTGGCGCACAACTGCCCGCAGGCGCGAGCCATGTGCGCATCGACTACGGCGTGGCCGCCTGGGGCGGCGCCTGCCCGCCCGAGGGCGATGCGCCGCACCGCTACATCTTCACCGTGCACGCACTCAAGGTGCCGCGCCTGGACCTGCCCGCCGACGCCACTGCCGCGCTGGCCGGGTACATGATCAACGCCCACAGCCTGGGCAAGGCCACGCTCACGGCGCGCTACGGGCGCCCTGCGGCCCAAGCCAAGCAGCAGTGACCGTGTGGGCTGGGGCGCTGTGATGTTTTAAGCTTGGTGGTCCTCCACCCCACTGCAGGCCCACCCCATGCGCAGCACCCGCGAACGAGCACTCTGGTCCCTCCTGGCTGCACTGCTGCTGGCCGCCGCAGCGGCGGCCTGGTGGACCGCCGACCAGTGGCTGCCCCAGGCCGGGCCCTGGACCGAGCAGGCCTGGAAAAGGATGACCCGCCCCGGGCCCGAATCCCTGCCGCTCGACAAGCGCCCCGCCGCCACGCAGGCCCGCCCCGCGCAGGCGGGCGCGTCCCAGCCCGTGGCTCCGCAGCCGCGCAAATGTGTGCGGGATGGCCGCACCACCTACACCGACCAGCCGTGCCCCAAGGGCAGTCAGGAACTGCCGGTGGATGGCGCCGTCACATCGTTGCCGCCCTCGCAGTAGGCGGCGGTTGACGGGCCGCCCGAGGCGATCAGGCCCGTGAGAGGCATGTCGTTTTTTTCCTAGCCCGCTAGGGGGTGGCGCGCATTCAATCGGGGCCTGGATTCACCACCGGCGCTCTGCACGAACAGGCGCTTTTCACCGATGCAACACCTCCCTGCTTCTCGATCTCTGCGCGTTTTTTTGTGGCTGCTGGCCGCCCTGGGCCTGGCCGTTCCCTGGTACTTCAACACCGTGTACTTCCTGGCCGGTGGCAGTGTGATGCCCGACGTTTTCTGGCGCGACGCTTTCGCGAATGCGCTCACCACCGGCATCACCTTCGACGTGTACCTGGCGGCCGTGGCGTTCTCGGTCTGGGTGGCGGCAGACCACCGCCTGGGCGCATGGCGCTGGGCGTGCATTGCGGCCTGCTTTGGCATCGGCCTTGCGTTTGTGATGCCGCTGTACCTGGCTCAGCGCTTGCGCATGGACGCCGCCCGCTCGGCGGGCTGAACCGGCTGCGCCTGCGCGCCCACCTGCAGGGGCCAGTGGGCGCTGACGGGGCTGCGGCTGCCCTGCACCAGGGCCTGCAGCGGCTCGCCCGCCAGCCGGCGCACATCGCGCGCCATGTGCGACTGGTCGTAGTAGCCCTGGTCCACCGCCAGGTCCACCACCGGGCCGCCGGGCGCTGCGAGGGCGCTCCCCAGCGTGCTGTTCAGCCGTGCAATCACCTGGAACTGCTTGGGCGCCATGCCCCAGTGCGCCACAAAGCGCCGTTCAAACTGCCGCTGGCCCAGGCCCATGCGTTGGCCATCCTCGGTAGCGCCATCGCTGGCCGCCTGCAGCAGGGCCAGCGCCTGTAGCCGCCTGGCTTCGCAAGAGGATGGCGGCGCAACCCACTGCCGGATGAAGTCGCACAGCACCTGCAGCCGCGCGCCATCGCGGGGCGCTGCCCGCACCGCGTGTTCCACCTCCGCCCACTCCGGGCCCACCAGCTCGGCCAGCGGCCGCCGCGTGTTTACCTGCCCGCGTGCACTGGCAAACAGCGCTGCTGCGGCCTCGGGCTGCAGCACCAGCCCCACGGCCTGCACCGGCCCGCTGTGGGTGTAAACCGTGGCCGTGGTGCAGGCGCTCATCCAGGCCGCTGGTGGCACGGGCGCGCCCCGGCACTCCACCTGGCCCGCCAACCGCACCACCAACATGCTCGACACCATGGCCGGAAAATGCGACTGCGCCAGTGCCGCCGGGGCATCGACCACCACGGCGGCCATCAGCCAGGGTTTTAGATCGGAGGGGACGGGCACCAAACGCTGCATGCCCGGATTTTGCACACCAGCGGGCCAGGCGCGGTGGCAAATCCACCAGCGTCTTGGCAGGCCTGCCAGCCACCCGCGCGACACGCGCCTGCCGCACGCCCCGACTATGCTGTGCGCTTCGCCCACCGGCCCACGCCCGCACCATGCAGACCACCCCCACCCGATCCCTGCCCATGGCAGGCGCCACCAACTTCCGCGACCTGGGCGGCTACACCGGCCACGGCGGGCGGCCCGTGAAGTGGCGGCGCATCTTCCGCTCCGATCACCTGGCGGGCCTCACGGCACAAGACCAGGCCCTGCTGGCCGAGCTGGGCGTGGCCCGCGCAGTGGACTTTCGCGGCCAGGCCGAAAGCGCTGCCCATGCCTACGCACTGCCGGGCGTGGCCTACCACCCCCTGCACATCGAACCCACCGTGGTGCAGCGCGCGCTGGAGCTGCAGCGCACTGGCCGCCAGCTCACCGCGCAAGACGCCGTGGGCCTGATGCAGGACACCTACCGGGGCTTTGTGCACGACAACGCCCCGCGTTTTGCCGAGCTGTTCCGCCTGCTGCTGGCCAGCGATGCGCCCATGGTGTTCCACTGCACCGCAGGCAAGGACCGCACCGGCTTTGCCGCCGCCCTCATCCTGCTCACCCTGGGCGTGCCGCGCGACGTGGTCATGCACGACTACCTGCTCACCAACGCGCTCTACCAGCGCCCGCCCGGCATGGGCAGCCACGCCCCCGAAGAAGTGCTGGCCGTGCTGTGGCGCGTGCAAGAGGAGTTTCTGGACGCTGCGCTGCACATGGTGGACAACGACTTTGGCGGGCTGCAGGCGTACCTGGTGGACGTGCTGGGCGTGGATGCCGCAGCGCAGAAGGAATTGGCGGGGCGGTATCTGCAGGCGGTGTGACGCCCTGATGCGCCTTGCTGGTTGGCGTGCGCGCAGCCCACCGACCACGGCGCACTGTTGCTTGTGCGCTGCAGGCTCCCGCCTTTTCTGTGGCGCGGGGCCGATGCCCCGGATTCAGAGGGCCCCGGTGGGTAGCATGCCCAGCTTCACTTTTTGGTGGCGCTTGCCTGCGCCCTTGCTCTCATGATCCGACTGGTACTGATCGCCCTGGTGTTGCTGGGGGGCTTTTATGCATATGGCCGTCTGGCGTTTTCCGAACCGCGCGTGATGGGCTGGATGACACAACACGCCGCGCGCAGCATGCAGGGCGACAGCGTGGCCTGTGAAGACTATGCCGACGACCTCAAGGTCGAGCTGACCGCCAAGGGCCAGCGCGGGCGCTGGGAGGTCGAAGGCGGCAAGGCAGAGATGTGTGGCTACCTCAAGCAATCGGCCGCAGCGCTGACCGTGCTGCAGGCCAGCACGCAGACCGAGTTTGACAACGTGCGCATCACACGCGGCGGCTTTCCGTGGACCACCGCCCGGCTGCAGTACACCCAGCGCACCACAGTGCAGGCAGGCGGCCTGCCCAGCATGACGGTGGTCAGCGAAGACGCGCTGGTGCTGGCCCGCACCCCCTCCGGCCTGCGCATTCGCGAGCTGCAGTCGCAGTCGTCTGGCGGGCTGTGAGGGCGATGAGGGAGGTGGCTCGGCGGGGCCGCACCCATGCTGCGCGCTAGCCCCCCACACCGGAGCAGACAGGCGCAGCGGGCTGGGCAAGCCCGTGCCGTCGGGCGCTGCTTGCAAGTGGCGTTGGTCGATCCATCTTGAATTCTTGCCTTGGCGCCGTCTCGGGGCGAGGGCGTTCGCCGCGCGCCTTTGACTTCGCTCTTTGACATCCAAAGGTTGCGCACCACCCTCGCACCCCCTACAGTGCATTTACAAATGCACACATGGGCGGCACACCAGCAAGGGAGGCAACTGGCGGCATGGCGATATTGATACCGGCATTGGGCGCATGCACATCGCGCATGACAAGTGGCGAGCGGCGCCTGGCAGAGCGGTTGGAGCAAAAGCTCGACGACGACTACCTGCTTTGGTACGACGTGCCCGTAGGCCCCCAGCAACTGCATCCTGATTTCATCGTGCTGCACCCCAGCCGGGGTTTGCTGATTCTGGAAGTCAAGGACTTCCGCCTGAGCACCATCGTGCAGGCCACCAAAGACGAGTGGACCATTCTGGACAACGCCAGCGGTGCGCCGAAACACATCCAGTCGCCCTTCGCCCAGGCCCGCAACTACGCCCATGCCGTGCTCGGCGCGCTGCGTGCCGACAAGCGCCTGGTGCACCCCGATGGCCGCCGCCAGGGCGAGGTGGTGTTTGCCTGGAGCTACGGCGTGGTGCTGCCCAACATCACCCGCAAACAGTTCACCGATGCGCAGCTAGGCCAGGCCATTGCAGCCCACCGCGTCATCTGCAGTGACGAAATGACCGACAGCGTGGAGGCCGAGGCCTTCCAAAGCCGCCTGTGGGAGATGTTCCCCTACGAGCGCTACCAGACCCTGACCCTGCCGCAGATTGACCGCGTGCGCTGGATACTTTTCCCGCAGGTGCGCATCCCCGAACAAGCCATCCTGTTCGACGAGGCCAATATGCAGGCCGAAGTGCCCGACATGCTGCGCGTAATGGACCTGCAGCAAGAGCAACTGGCCCGCAGCCTGGGCGACGGCCACCGTGTTATCCACGGCGTGGCGGGCTCTGGCAAAACCATGATCCTGGGCTACCGTGCTGAGTACCTGGCGCGTGCCACGTCTGCGGGCAAGCCTGTGCTGGTGCTCTGCTACAACGAGCCCCTGGCCGTGAAGCTGGCCGCCACCATGGCCGCCAAGGGCTTGGGCGAGCGCGTGCACTGCGTGCACTTCCACAAATGGGCACGCGCCCAACTGGTGGCCTACGGGCAATCGCTACCCGCCGACAACCAGAGCGTGGATGCAAAAATGGCCGACATGGTCCAGCGCGTCATCACAGGCGTGGATCGCGGCCACATCCCCACCGGCCAGTACTTGGCCGTTCTCATCGACGAAGGCCACGACTTTGCGCCCGAATGGCTCAAGCTCGTCACCCAAATGGTGGACCCTGCCACCGACAGCCTGCTGGTGCTGTACGACGACGCCCAGAGCATTTACGACCGGGGCCGCAAAAAGAACTTCAGCTTCAAAAGTGTGGGTATCCAAGCACAGGGCCGCACCACCATCCTGAAGATCAACTACCGCAACACGCGGCAGATTTTGCAAACCGCCAACGCCATCGCGGGCGACCTGCTCACTGCCGAAGACCGTGACGACGACGGCATCCCCCTCGTCAAGCCCGTGAGCTGCGGCCGCGACGGCCCCGAGCCCATCATCATTAACCTGCCCACCCTGCCCGAACAGGCCGCCAAGATTGCCGAGCTGCTGCAAGGCGCACACGCCGACGGCTTTGCATGGGGCGACATGGCCGTGCTGTGCGCAGACACCACGACGCGCGACCTGTGCGCCCGCACGCTGGCGCAACGCAAGCTGCCGGTGGAGAACCGGCTGGGCTCGGGCGACTATGACCCTACCAGCAACAAGATCAAGGTGATGACCATGAAGGTGAGCAAGGGCCTGGAGTTCCCCGTGGTGGCGCTTCCCGGGGTGGGACATATGCCAGCGGCGGGGGAGGATGAGAGGGAAGCGGCGCGGGTGTTTTATGTCGCGGCTACCAGGGCGACGCAGAAGTTATTGATTACTCAAAGTGCAGACAGCCACTTCTCCAAGTTCTTATTTTCATAACGGCATTCACCAAATTAAAGACTCTATGTATGAAACTTCAACATATCGCAATTGAGAATTACAAAGGACTTGCAAACGCAAGTTCAAAGCTCGATGATTTTTCTTGTGTTATCGGAGAAAACAATGCGGGAAAATCCTCTCTCTTGCAATCTGTTTTGCTACTCATCAACGGCACAAAGCTTTCGTCACACGAGTACTTCGATCCCAAAAAGGAGATTCTGATTGCCGGCATGTTTTCAGGGCTGACCGATGAAGTGCTTGAGAAGATAGGTGAAGAAAACAAGAAGAAGATTGAGCCTTATGTAGTTGACGCCTCGATAACCTTGGCACGGCGGTATGCGATTGATGGATCTTCAAAGCTGAGGATCATCACAAAAATACCGAGTGAACTCAAATATCGTGATGAAAAATTTGAAGAGGTTTTCAAAGGCAAGAAAGGCAAAGAGCTCGGAGAGGCGCTACTTGCCTTCTATCCCGAGGTCGCCACGATCGAAGAATCTAAATTAATCACAACGCAAAAGGCCGCGAAGGATCTGATTGAAAAATATGTCGCCGGAATGCCCGAAGAAAAACTTGTTCTGGCAGATATTGCGCTTCCCACAGGAATAGACAACAGCATTAGAGGAGTATTGCCTGAACCTGTATACATTCCGGCTGTAAAGGACTTTTCCGATGATCTAAAGACCAAGGAGAGTGCAACATTCGGCAAACTCTTACACATTCTCCTGGAGGTTATCGAAAGTGATCTTTCAGACGCTGTGGAAACGTTTGAAGCCCTGAAGAAAAAATTGAATCGAATCACCGGCGAGAACGGTCAGGTTTCCGACGAGCGAATGGAAAGGGTGAAAGCAATTGAGGCGACGATTCAAAGGAATCTGCAGGAAACATTTCGTGATGTCTCAATTGAAATCAATATTCCTCCACCGGAAGTGAAGTCGATCCTTTCGAACGCGACAATTGTTGCTGACGATGGCATGAGGGGGCCAGTTGAAAACAAAGGTGATGGCTTTAAACGTGCAATCACTTTCAGTATCCTGCGGACTTATGTTCAGTTGTCTCAACAAGCTGACTGGAAGAAAGCCGACGAGAAGCTAAAAGCGACGAAAGACCGATTTCTCTTTCTCTTCGAGGAGCCGGAGCTCTATCTTCACCCACAAGCACAAAATGTCTTGTTCGAGGCCCTTTCGCTTATCTCAAAGACTCAACAAGTCGTAGTAACAACTCATTCGCCACTTTTCTTCTCGCCGACTATTACGAAGACGTTTATCAAGATCTACAAGCAGCGAATACCGAATCAGATAAAGCCGCAAAGTGTCTGCCTAACCATTGATCTGAATGACATGCCGACCAAAGATCAGTTTCAGATCATTTCTTTTGAAACGGGTAGCCATGCCTTCTTCTCCCGACGAGTCATTTTGGTCGAAGGAGACAGTGAACTTATTGCACTTCCGCACATCGCGAAAACGCTCAATGCTCAATGGGATTTAAAAGCCAATTCGATCAGCTTGGTAAAAATCAATGGGAAGGGAAGTTTTAAGCGTTACCTAGATTTTTTCTCGAAATTCAACATCAGCATATTGTTGGTGTCGGACTTGGATGTACTACTGGAGGGCTTCGATAAGACCGAGCCTACTCATGAAATGAAGGCATTGCGGGCGGATTTACTCGCGGATGTAGACGAGATCATTGCAGATGAAAATCTGTTGCCTGTTCCGAGCCCAAAATTGCTCAAAGAGGAGCTTCAGCGAGACAGGGTCAAGGCACTTCACTCATCACTCGTTGCCGCCAGAGTTAAGGGTGATGTTGCTGAGCAATGCCGCATCCTTGATGAAATCTTTGTCTTCGAAAGAACGGTCCCCCGCCTTGCGGTACTGTCTGATTTTTCCAGAGAAAACATAGTTTTGAAAAAACGCCGACTTCTTGCCTCACTTCGAACCAAAGGAATATGTGTTCTTGAGAAGGGTGCAATCGAGGAGTACTACCCCAATACAGTGAAAGGGGCCGACAAACCGTCTTTAGCGCAATCGTTCTGTAATTTGGCAAGTACCAGGGAGGAAGTGCTTGCACTTTGCAACTTGATCGATGTAGACGGTATACCGACACCAGAACTCGAAGTCATCATGAAACAAGTATTCGCTGCGTAGGTTTCAACCGATACCAGTCAACCAACAGAAGAAAAGCCCCATCCGCCATGCACGAAATCATCTGCCCCCACTGCAACAAAGCCTTCAAGATCGACGAGGCGGGGTATGCCGACATCCTCAAGCAGGTGCGCGATGGCGCGTTCGAGCAAGCTTTGCACGAGCGCCTCGAATTGGCCGAACGGGAAAAGCGCGACGCGATTGCCCTGGCCAAGGCCGAGGTGACCAACACGCTGCAAAAGGCAGCGGCTGCCAAAGATACCGAGATTCAGGCGCTTAAAGCCCAGCTGGACGCGGGCGAGGTAGCGCGCAAGCTGGCGGTGACCGAGGCCTTGGGCACGGTGAGCCAAGAGCGCGATGCGCTGGCGAACGAGCTGGCCCAAGCACGCAGCGCACAACAGGCCGCAGCCCAGTTGGCCGAGGCCAAGCTGGCCCATGCGCTGCAGACCGAAGCCGCCAAGAAGGACACCGAGATTCAGGCGCTGCAAGCCAAGCTGGCTGCCAGCGACGTGGCGCGGCAATTGGCGGTGACGGAGGCGGTGAACCAAGCCGTAGGCGTGGTCGCCCAAGAGCGCGATGCCTTGAAGAGCGAGCTGAACCTCATCACCGTCAAAAACCAGCTGGAAGAGAAAGCCATCAAAGAGCAATTCGCCCTGCAGTTGCGCGACCGCGAAGGCGAGATTGAGCGCCTGCGGGACATGAAGGCGCGGCTATCGACCAAGATGGTGGGCGAGACGCTGGAGCAGCACTGCGAGATTGAGTTCAACCGCATTCGTGCGGCAGCCTTTCAGCGCGCGCATTTTGAGAAAGACAACGACGCCCGCACCGGCAGCAAGGGCGATTACATTTTTCGCGAAGCGGACGAGCACGGCACCGAGATCGTTTCCATCATGTTTGAGATGAAGAACGAGAGCGACGAGACGGCCACCAAGAAGCGCAACGAAGACTTCCTGAAAGAGCTGGACAAGGACCGCAACGAGAAGGCCTGCGAGTACGCGGTGCTGGTGTCCCTGCTGGAGCCGGAGAGCGAGCTGTACAACAGCGGCATCGTCGATGTGTCGCACCGCTACCCCAAGATGTATGTGGTGCGGCCGCAGTTCTTTGTGCCGCTGATTACGCTCTTGCGCAATGCGGCGTTGAACTCCATGAAGTACAAGTCCGAGCTGGCGCTGGTGCGCTCGCAGAATGTGGACATCACCAAGTTTGAAACCCAGCTGGACGAGTTCAAGACGGCGTTTGGGCGCAACTGGCGCCTGGCCTCCGAGGGCTTTGAAGAAGCCGTGAAGCGTATTGACGAAGCAATCAAGGACCTGGAAAAAACCAAGGAGGCGCTGCACAAGTCCGCCAACAACTTGCGCCTGGCCAACGACAAGGCCGACGACCTGACGATCAAGAAGCTGACCCGCGGCAACCCGACGATGGCGGCCAAGTTTGCGGAGCTCAAGCAGGTGGGGATGTCAGAGGGGGAGTGAGACAGTGCGGCGCGGTGGAAGGCGTGCGGCTGTGCGTTGCACACCCATCGCTGCTGGCGGTGATCAGGAGCCCGCACTGCCTGCCGCAACGGCGATGCGCCCCCTGCACCCGGGCTCACACCCTGACAGAAGCCCCCGTCGCATAAAACTGCCCGCCCGCCACGTAGTGCAGCGTGCGCAGCGCATCCGGCGCGGTGTCGAACTCCCAGTGCCCGTCCCGGAACACGCGCTCGTCCGCCCAGGCTGCCACCACTTCGCCGATGAACAGGTCGTAGGCCTGCTGGTTGTGGGGCTCCGGGATCACGCGGCACAGGAGCCAGGCGGCGCAGCCTTGCACCAGCGGCGGCGTGGTTGGGGTGGGGTGGCCGGGGGCGTCGAACAGCTCCACGCCGTGGCGCTGGAGCTTGTCGGGCTGGGTCTTGGCGCTGTCGGTGCCCAGGGCCACGGTGAGGGCGGCCAGGGGCACGGTGGGCAGCTGCAGCGCAAAGAGCCCGCTGGCCTCCACCAGTTCGCGCGTGCGTGTGGCCTTGTCGAGCACCACCGTGACCTTGGGCGGCGCAAAGTCCAGCGCGCAGGCCCACGATGCCGCCATCACGTTGTGCTGGCCCGCGTGGGCGGCCGACACCAGCACGGTGGGGCCGTGGTTGAGGAGGCGGTAGGCCTTGTCGAGGGGGACGGGGCGGGCGTGGGAAGGAGCTTGCATGGGCGGCTGTGCGGTGTGGATCTAGGATGTTTGCTATGTATTTGATAGCTTATGGCGCTTGATGGTCGCGCGCAGAGGGCCATTTTGGCTTGAAAGAATGGGGCAGGAGGGCTGCAGGGTTTTGGAGAATTCCGCGTGCGCTGGGCAGAACGGGGCGCGGGGCTACCAACAAGTAACATGCTCGTGCTTTTGAGCGCATATCAACCAGCCCCCCGGGGCCCTATGGAGACAAGACGATGTTCAGTCATGTGATGGTCGGCGTGAACGACCTGGAGGTGTCGAAGGTGTTCTACGACGCACTGCTTGGCACGCTGGATGTGCCGCCCGGTGTGGCCAACAAGAACCGCTATTTCTACCGGGGCCCGCACGGCACCTTTGGCATCACCACGCCCATCAACGGCGAGGCCGCCACGTTTGCCAATGGCGGCACCATCGGGTTTGCGATGCAGTCGCCCGAGCAGGCCGATGCCTTCCACGCGGCCGGGGTGGCGAATGGCGGCACCACCTGCGAAGACCCCCCGGGCTGGCGCGAAGGTCCGGGCGGGCGGCTCTACCTGGCCTATGTGCGCGACCCGGACGGCAACAAGCTCTGCGCGCTGCACCGCCCACCCAAGTGACGCGGGTTCAGGCGCTCTGGGCGCCGGGCCGCCGCACGGCGCGCACCTTGCCGCTGCCGCCACCGCCGCAGTAGAAAAAGCCTGCCCCGTCGGATTCGAGCCCGCTCACGCCCACGCCTGCGGGCATGTCCAACTGCTGCAGAACGGCGCCGCTGGTGGGGTCGATGTGGCGCAGGCTGCTTTCCTCGCCCTCCCAGGTGCCGTGCCACAGCTCGCCGTCCACCCAGGTCACGCCGGTCACAAAGCGGTTGGATTCGATGGTGCGGCGGATGGCGCCCGTGGCCGGGTCGATCTGGTGGATCTTGCGGTCACGGTACTGGCCCACCCACAGGCTGCCTTCGGCCCAGGTCAGGCCTGAGTCGTTGCCGCCGCCGGGTGCGGGGATGGTGGCCAGCACCTGGCCGGTGGCCGGGTCGATCTTGTCGATGCGCGCTTCGGCGATCTGGTAGAGGTGGGTGCCGTCGAATGCCGTGCCCGCGTCGCACACCACCGCCAGCGTGTGGGTGGTGGCGCCGCTGGCCGGGTCAAAGCCCACCAGTTGCTCGCCCGTGGCGGCCCACACGCGCTGGCCGTCGTGCGTCACGCCGTGGACGGCGCTGGCGCTGCCAAAGGGCCCGTATTCGCGCACGACCTCGGCGGGGCGGCGCGAGGCAATGGGCAGGTGCAGGTGGGACGCGGGCGTGTCGCCGGTCTGGCTGCTGCAGGCGGCGTCGCGGGGGGATTCCAGGGTGGTGTCGGTCATGTCGATGGCTCCTTGCGAGGGTGCCCGGTGCACGCTGAAGAAGTGGTGCGGTGGGCGGTGAGGCCACTTTAGGGATTTGGCGGCGTGGTGGGGAGTAACAAGATCGTCGTGAATCCCACCAGCGGCGCAGCCACCCAGCGGCGGGCGCGGGCCTGGCCGATGGCGCGCACCTGGCCGCTGGCCTCCAGCTCCGCCAGCGCGCGCTGCACGGTGCGCTGGCTGTCGCCAACGGCCAGTGCCAGGGCCGATGTGGACCAGGCCGCGCCGTCGGCCAGCAGCGCCAGCAGCGCGCCCTGCGCGCCATCCACCGGCGGGGCCAGCACGGCCACGGTGTGGCCCGCCAAAGGCCGCAGCACAAAGCCGCGCGCCGTGGCTTCCACACCCGCCAGCGGCGCGATGAGCTTGCGCAGGCGGCCCAGCTCCACGCGCAGCCGGGCGCGGTGCGTCTCGTCGGGGTGGCGCGTGCGGAACACGCTTGCAATCAGCGCCTCGCGGTCCACATCGCCGGGCCAGGCCTGCGCCAGCGCGCGCACCAGCGCAAACAGCACAGGGCGGCGCGCCAGGGGCAGCGCCACGCCGCTGGTATGCACAGCGTGGCGGCACGCATCGACCACCAGCGTGTGGCTGGATGCGCGCAGCGCAGCCACGTCCTGCAGCCGCAGCGCCTGCTCGCCGCCCGGCCCCAGCAGGCGCGCGGCGGGCTGGGTCAGCAGCGCACGCGCGTGGGCCACCTCGGCCTGCAGCGCGGGCACACCAGCGTGTTGTGCGGCCCGCTTGGCATGTTGCAAGGCGGTGTGTGCGGCGTCGATGTGCAGCGCGCGCAGCGCCAACTCCGCACGGGTGAGTGCGGCCACGGCGGCCAGCGGGGCGGACAGGTGTGTGGGCGCGGGCGCACCGTCGGCTGGGTGGGTGGCCAGCAGGTCGGATGCCTCGACCAGCCGCCCCAGCAGCACCAGCCTGCGCGCCGTCACCAGCAGCGCCTGCAGCGCGTTGGTGGTGTCGCCGTGGGCCTGCAGCGTGTGGGCGGCTGCCAGCAGGGGCGCAGAGCCGTCGCCGCCCAGGTCACGCTGGGCCAGCGCCACCTCGGCCTCGGCCACCACGCAGCGGGCGCGGGCCACGGGCTCGTGGGCACCAAACGCGCGGGCAGCCCGGCGCAGCAGCTCGCGGGCACGTGGGTGTTCGCCCAGCTGGGCCATGGCGATGCCGCGCAGGGCCAGCGCGGGCGGGTCGTCGCGCAGGGCTACGCGCTGCAGTGCGGTGAGGGCATCGCCCGCAGCCAATGCGCGGGCGGCGGCAGCAATCATCGAATCCATGGCGACAGACTACACGCCTGCCCACGCGCACGCTCACCCTCACGCAGGTGCGGGATACTCTCGCCCTCTCTCTTCCCGTACCCCGCCCACAAGGACCGCCCATTGAAATCCGCCAGCGCCACCACCTTCGACGAGGCCTACTACCAGCGCTTTTACTTCGACAAAAAGACCAGCGTGGTGGACCCGCAGCACATGGAGCGCCTGGGCACTTTTGTGTGCAGCTACCTCAAATACCTGCGTGTGCCGGTGCACCGCGTGCTCGACGTGGGCTGTGGCATCGGGCTGTGGAAGGACATCGTGGCGCAGCACTTTCCCGCTGCCAGCTACCAGGGCGTGGAGTTCAGCCCCTACCTGTGCGAGCGCTTTGGCTGGCAGCAGGGATCGGTGGTGGACTATGTGGCCGACGCGCCGTTTGACTTTGTGATCTGCCAGGGGGTACTGCCCTACCTGAGCCCGCCAGACTTGAAGACCGCGCTGCACAACCTGGGCCGCCTGTCCAAAGGCGCGCTGTATGTGGAAGCCGTCTCGCGCGAGGACTATGAGCGAGACATCATCGACGAAGACCTGACCGACAACCGCGTGTTCCGCCACCGGGCCGAGCTGTACCGGCGTGGTCTGCAGCAGGGCGCGATCGAGCTGGGCGGCGGCGTGTGGCTGAGCCGCCAGGCCGAACTGCCGTTGTTTGCGCTGGAGCAGGCGGGCGGGCAGTGACCACAACCGCTGTGCCAGCACCTGCGCCGCAGGCGAGTGCGCGCGTTCCCCACGCGGTCTCGCGCCTGCGCGCCGAGCGCCTGGCCCGTAGCGCCAAGCCCTTTCTGGCGCGGGGCGGCCCCAAGGGCGAGCGCTGCGCAGGCTGCCGCCTGGTGCCCAGCCACTGCCTGTGTGCGCTGCGCCCCGAGGTGCCAACGCGTGCGGGCATGTGCCTGCTCATGGCCGACACCGAACCCCTCAAGCCCAGCAACACCGGCTGGCTGATCGCCGACGTGGTGGCCGACACCTATGCCTTTGGCTGGGCGCGCACCGAGGTGCAGCCCGGCCTGCTGGCGCTGCTGGCCGACCCGCAGTGGCAGCCCTATGTGGTCTTCCCCGGCGAGTTTGTGGCGCCTGAACGGGTGGTGACGCAGGTAGCGCCTGAGGGCGCGCCGGATGGCAAACGCCCGCTGTTCATCCTGCTCGACGCCACCTGGCCCGAGGCGCGCAAGATGTTCCGCAAAAGCCCGTACCTCGACCGCTTCCCCGTGCTGAGCTTGCAGCCCGAACAGATCTCGCGCTACCGCCTGCGCCGCTCGCGCCGCGAAGACCACTTCTGCACCGCCGAAGTCGCCGCGCTGTGCCTGGAGCTGGCGGGCGAGGAGCAGGCCGCGCAGGTGCTCGACGCCTACCTGGACGTGTTCACCCACCACTACCTGCAGTCCAAGCACCAGCTGCCGCCCGATGTGAACGGGTCGGCCCACGCGCAGTTGCGGGCGGCGCTGGCGCGGGGCTGAGGCCAACAGCCTGGTCCGCCCCGTCCGCCATGACAGGTGCCGCAACCTGCCAGGTTCACCGCGCACAGAGCGCGTCGCGCGGCCCATGCCCTTGCATGACCTGTTGCTCAAATTGCATGCACCGTTACCACACCGTTACAAGTGCCGGGTGGGGCGCGCTCCACAATTTCAGCGCTTGCGTGACCACTTCCACCGTGGCCCGTCTGCCCGGGAGGGGCGGGGCCTGCAGCGCATGCCTAACCCGTTGGAGAACCATGAAAAAAACGACTTCCCTGTTGCTCGTCGCCACCCTGAGCCTGGCTGCGGCATCGCTGGCCCACGCGGGCAAGGCCGAACGTGACTTCTTTGCCGCCGAAGTGACCCCGGCCCTCAAGGCGGCGGCCAGCACCCTCAAACAGTCGTGCGGCTGCGATGTGAAGATGGACGTGAAGCAGGACAGCTTCCAGACCGTGGACCACCTGCGCCAGGTGCGCTACGCGGCAGGCGCCATCGTGGACAACGCCCCGCGCTACTGCAGCGACGCGCCTTCCAAGACCACCGTGTGCAAGCTCAAGACCCTGGAATTTGCGCGCACCGGCACCACCGCCTTCAAATTTGCCGCTGGCAAGGGCGTGATCACGCTGGACGAAAGCTCGTACCCCAGCTGGGACATGCTGGCCGCCGAGCTGGACAAGTAAGCCCTGAAGCCTGAGCCATGGCGCCGCCGGTGCCATGGCCGCACTGGCGCACGGCCCACGCGGGGCATACAACACGCGAACGCCAAGCGCACAAAGGGCACACTCGGCGCAGACGTCCACCTTCTTGCCGCCAGCTGATGCCCACCTTTTTCATCCGTAGCTTCCGCCCCGGCGACGCGCCGGCACTGCGCAGCGTTTTCCACGCCGCAGTGCACCATCTCACCAGCAGCCACTACAGCGCCGAGCAACGGGCCGCCTGGGCCTCCGCCGAACACGACGCCACACAATGGGCCGCGCGCATGCAGGCCAACCAGCCCTTTGTGGCTGAGGCCGATGGCGGCGCCATCGCAGGTTTTGCGGATCTGCAGTCCAGTCCCAGTGGCTATATCGACATGTTCTTTGTGGCACCAGTCTTTGCGCGCCAGGGCGTGGGCCACGCGCTGATGGCGCATATCCATGCACAGGCCGCGCAGCAGGGGCTGGTGCGTTTGTGGGCGGATGTCAGCCTGGTGGCCGAGCCCTTTTTTGCGGCCCAGGGCTTTGCCGTGGAAGCGCGCCAGGCGGTGGAGCGCGCGGGCGTGGTGCTGCACAACGCGCGCATGGGCAAGGCGCTGTAGTTGTTGATGCTCTTGTTTTGATAGCTTAAAACGATTGTCTATCGCGCGGTAACGGCCCTTTTGACAGGCAATCGAGCCCGTGTGCTGCCGGGGCGGGGCGCCCGTGCCTTACAGTAGCCGCCCTGCCGCACACGCGGCGCCCCCTCATTCCCCACCGCTTGCCAACACAAGAAGGCCACCCCACCATGACCAAAGACCCGGCCCGCCAACGCGAACTGCAACCCATGGCCCTGTGCGAGCCCTGCCAGGGCATCCAGCGCAACTGGCGCAAGGCCCCCGGCCACGCCGAGCTGGTGCAGCGCGGCAACCGCAAGGAAGACCGCGACCACGGACCGGTGACCTTCACCCGCTACGTGTGCGACCGCTGCGGCACGGCCTGGGAGTACGAGAACGACAAGACCAACCAGCAGGCGGGCTGGTCGGTGGTGGGCCGTTGACGATTCAAAAAGGATAGCTGCCAGCGCATGATTGACAGGCGGTGGAAGCTATTTTGATTGGTTTTTTCGAGGCGCCGAGCCGCGCCACCACGGCGCACAGGCATGGGCACCCCCATGGCCTGCAAAAAACTCCGGCCCGCTTCCGTTCGCCACCGCAACGCGGTCTGCCAGAACACGCTGAGGCGAGCAGGCCAACCGGGCGGCACCTTTTGCCCGCGCCGGTATCCCACCTCCGTTCAAGGAGTTTTTGCCCATGCTGCACCGCCGCCAATTTCTGACCACCACCTCCAGCCGCCTTGCGCTGGGCAGCGCGGCATGGTTGCTGGCAGGGCGCGGCGCATGGGCCTTCCCCAGCTACACCGTGCCGCTGGCCCAGCTGCAGGAGATGGTGGCCACCAAGTTCCCGCGCAGCGTGCCGGTGCAGGGCCTGTTCGATCTGAACCTGCAGGCACCGCAATTGCGCCTGCTGCCCGAGGTCAACCGCCTGGGCGCCACCATGGCCGTGGACGCGGCAGGCCCTGCGCTGCGGCGCAGCCATGGTGGCACCTTTGATGTGGAATTTGCGCTGCGCTACGAGGCCAGCGACCGCACGCTGCGCGCGCACCAGATCAAGCTGGGGCGGCTGGACTTCCCCACCCTCAAGCCTGCGGTGACCGATCTGCTCAACGCCTACGGCCCGGTGCTGGCCGAGCAGTCGCTGCGCGAAGTCACGCTGCACCAGCTGCGCCCGCAGGACACCGCCGTGTTCGACGGCCTGGGCCTGCAGCCGGGGCCCATCACCGTGACGGCCAAGGGGCTGGAGGTGGCGTTTGTGCGCAAGCCTTAAAACAGGCTCTCAGCCCTGGCCGTACCGCAGGCTGCGTGGTGGTGGTCCAAAAATGATAGCTATCAGCGCTTGACGGACGCGCGGTAAGGGCTGAAAAAACTTCAAATTTGGGGCGTCCGATGCTCTACCGGGGCTCGCCCGCAACCCGCCGCTGCGCCGCTGCAAACACGGGGTTGCGGATGAGCTGCAGCGCCTGCCCGCGCTGGCCGCTTTCGGGTGACACGGTGGAAGTGGTGGCCACCACCAGGTCGAGCGGCGGATACACCCAGATGAACTGCCCGCCAAACCCGCTGGCCATGAAGGTGGGCCGCGCGGCCTTGCCGGGCACCACCCACCACAGGTAGCCGTAGGGCAGCCCCACGGGCGGGCCGCCCGCGTGTTGCACCTGTATCGAGGCATCGGCAAACGCCTCGGGCACCAGGGTCTGGCCGTTCCACTGGCCACGCTGCAGATAGAGCTGGCCCAGCTTGGCCATGTCCAGCGTGCGCAGGTGCACGATGCTGCCCTGGTAACGCGGCGCAGCCAGGCCCAGGGGCGCCACCAACTGCTGCTGCGCATAGTCGGCCAGGGGCATGCCGGTGGCTTTTTCCAGCACGGCCACCAGCAGCGGCGTCACGGAGTTGTCGTACGCAAACACCTGCCCCGGGTCGGCCGCCAGCGGCCTGGCCCAGGCCTCGCGAACGGGCAAAGGCGCTGCGGTGCCCGCGCGGGTGCGCGGGCCGCCGTCCAGCGCAAAACCGGCCGTCAGCGTCAGCAGGTGGCGCAGCGTGATGGTGGCGGCGCGCGGGTCGGGGTTGAGTGGCGCCCATTCGGGCACCAGGTCCACCACGCGCTGGTCCACGCTGCCGATGCGCCCCTGGGCCAGGGCCGTGCCCAGCAGTGCCGAGAGCGCGCTTTTGGAGGCGGACTGGGTATCGCGTAGCCTCTCCGGCTCGCCGTCGCGGTAGAAGCGGTACACCACCCGGCCGCGCAGCACGACCACCGCACTTTGCACATCGGGGTACTGCGTGGCCAGCGCGGCCTCCACGGGCTGGAAGGCGGCGGCGTCCAGCGCCTGTTCTTCTGCGGTGGCCGTTTCGCGCCAGGTGGATGCAGCGGCGGTTTGCGCATGCACAGCGCCCGCCGTCAGGCCGGCCCCGCCGACCAGCAGGCACAGCGACAACGAGACACAACAGGCGGGCTGGCGGATGGGCATGCGGACTCCTTGGGTGGGACGCGGGATGTGCTTGCCAGTGTAGAAGCCGCCACCTTTACGCCAGCCAAAGAGGAAGTGGTGAATGGATGCAGCTGCAGGGCCTGTCGCCTCAATCCGCCCGCACCCGCTGCGCAAACCCGCGTTGGCTGAACTGCTCCACCACAAAGTCCACAAACACCCGCGTGCGCGCGGGCAGCAGCTTTTTGCTGGGGTAGTACAGCATGGTGGGCCCCGCGTCGGCCCACCAGCCGGGCAGCAGGCGCACCAGGTCGCCGCGTGCCAGCCAGGGCTGCGCAAACGGCATGGGCAGCACGGCCGCGCCCAGGCCCATCAGCGCGGCCTGGCACATGGCCTCGGGGTCGTCGAACACGATGCGGGGGCGGAACTCCACCGGCGCGGCCGCGCCTGCCTTGTTGCGCAGGGTGATCACCGGCACACGCCCGGTGCGGATGGCGCGGCGGGCAATGCCGTCCCATGCCGCCAGGTCGGCCGGGTGGCGCGGCGCCTTGCGGCCCTGCAGCAGCGCAGGGGCCGCGACCACCACCAGGTGGATGGGCCCGAGCGTGCGCGCCACCATGTCGGGGTTCAGGTTCAGGCCGCCGCCAATGCCCGCGTCAAAGCCCTCGCCGATCAGGTCCACCTGCCGGTTCTCGAAACGCCAGTCGGGCTGGATGGCGGGGTAGCGCTGCAAAAACTCGGTGAGCAGCGGCACCAGGTAGGCGCGGCCAAAGGCCTGGCCCATGCTCACCTTGAGCGTGCCTGCGGGCTGCTGCTCGGCCTCGGCCGCATGGTCCACCGCATCGGCCAGTGCCGTCAGCGGCGGCCCGATCTGCGCCAGCAGCCGCTGCCCGCCGTCAGTCAGTGTCAGGCGCCGCGTGCTGCGCTGGAACAGGCGCACGCCCAGGCTGGCTTCGAGCCGCGCCACGTTCTTGCTCACCGCCGCAGGCGTGAGGCCCATGTGCCGCGCAGCGGCCGAGAAGCTGCCGGACTCGGCGGACTGCACAAAGGATTCGAGGTGGCTGAGCGGTTGCATGGCTGGCATTTTCAACCTTTGGTTGAAAGTTATCCATCCCATTGGTGGCTACCGCGCGGGCAATGGTTTTCTGACACTGCAGGGGCTCCTGGTTCGTTGTGGAACCTTTTTTGATCCCCTTTTTTGGAGAAACACCATGTCTTCTGTTTTGGCAACCTCCCCCACCCACCAGCCCCTGGCGGGCAAGGTGGCGCTCGTCACTGGCGGCGCGCGCGGCATTGGCGCGGCCATCGTGCGGCGCCTGGCGCGCGACGGCGCGGCCGTGGCCTTCACCTACAGCAGCTCGGCCGCACCGGCCCAGGCGCTGGTGGCGGCCATCGAATCTGCGGGCGGCAAGGCCCTGGCCCTGCAGGCCGACAGCGCCGATGCGGCCGCCCTCACACAGGCGGTGGACCACGCCGCCCGCGCGCTGGGGCGCCTGGACATCCTCGTCAACAACGCAGGGGTGGCCGTGGCGGGTGTGCTGGACAGCTTTGCGCTGACCGACTTCGACCGCACCCTCAACGTGAACGTGCGCGCCGTGTTCGTGGCCACACAGGCCGCCGTGCGCCACATGGGCCAGAGCGGCGCCTACGGCCGCGTGATCACCATCGGCAGCACCAACTCCGACCGCGTGCCATGGCCCGGCTTCAGCGTCTATGGCATGAGTAAGGCCGCCATCGTGGGCCTGACCAAGGGCCTGGCGCGCGACCTGGGGCCACGCGGCATCACCGTGAACAACGTGCAGCCCGGCCCCGTGAACACCGACATGAACCCCGCCGACGGCCCCATGGCGGGCGACATGCACGGCCTGATGGCGCTGGACCGCCACGCCGACCCCGACGAGATCGCGGGCATGGTGGCCTACCTGGCCGGGCCTGAATCGGGCATGGTGACGGGGGCGAGCTTGCTGATCGACGGCGGTTTCGCGGCCTGACCGGCTGCCCGCGCGTGTTCACTGCGCGGGCTTGCGGGGCCGGGGCTTCTTCGCGGGTGCTGTGGGTGCGGTGCCTGCCGCCAGCTCCTGCGGTGTGAGCACATAGGCCGGGTTGTGGGCCACCATCTCCACCGCCAGGTCGATGAACGCCCGCACCCGCGCGGGCAGCGCCGTGCGGCTGCCGTAGTACACATACAGCGCCAGGTGCTCTGCCACATGCTGGGGCAGCAGCGGCACCAGCTGGCCGCTGCGTACCAGCGGCGCGGCCGTGACGCCGACCAGCTGGCCCACCGCGTGGCCGCCCAGCACCGCGCGCGCCTCGACCTCGATGTCGTTGGTGCAGAACGCGGGGTGGATGGTGCGCGCCACGATGTCGTCGCCCACCTGGAACTCCCACGGCATGGGCTTGCCGGTGGAAGCGTGGCGAAAGCCGCTGCAACGGTGCTGCGCCAGGTCGTCGATGCTGGCGGGCGCACCGTGGCGCGCGATGTAGGCGGGCGCTGCGCACACGATGAGCTGCAGTGTCAGCAGCCGCCGCGCCACCACGCCGCCCTCGGGCGGGTAGCCCGAGCGGAATCCCACGTCCACGCGGTCTTCCACCCAGTTGCCGATGCGATCGTCCAGCTGCACATCGGGCTCCACCAGCGGGTGGCGGCGGCAGAACGCGTCGAGCACCGGCCAGACCACCTCCAGCAGGATGGAGCGCGGCGCCACGATGCGCAGCGGCCCCGCCATTGCCTCGCGACCGCGCCGCGCGCCCTGCACCGCCTGCTGCAGCGTGGCCAGGCCTGGCTGCGCCGAGGCCAGAAACTGCCGGCCTTCTTCGGTCAGGCCCAGGCTGCGCGTGGTGCGGTGGAACAGCCGCACGCCCAGGTGCGATTCGAGCTGCACCAGCAGCTGGCTCGATGCCTGGGGCGTGATGCCTTGCGCGGCCGCCGCCTGGCGCAGGCTGCCCAGCTCGGCCGCCTTGGCAAAGTTGGCAATGGCACGCAGTTCGTTGATGGCCATGGTGGAGGGGTGAGCGAGGTGATTGGGGTGGGTATTGTGGGTTGTGAATTGGCAAGTAATGCTTGTCAATGAATCCATGGATTATGGGCTAGTCGATTGGCAATGCATTGCCTAAAGTTCACCGCCATGGGGCACCCTCCCATTGCTCAACACACCTCAAGGACCTGCCATGACTGCTGCACACACCACCTCCACCCCAGCCGCTACCACCGGCTTTTCGTACCCCCGCGTCTGGATGATCACCGGCGCCTCGCGCGGCATCGGGGCGCGCATTGCCGAGGCCGCTCTGGCCCAGGGCGATGCCGTCATCGCCACGTCGCGCAGCGCTGCATCCGTCGAGCAGCGCCTGGGCGCACACGACGCCCTGCTGCCCCTGGCGCTGGACGTGACCGACGAGGCCCAGGCCCGCCAGGCCGTGGGCGCCGCGCTCGATCGCTTCGGCCGCATCGACGTGCTGGTCAACAACGCGGGCTACGGCCTGCTGGGCGCGGTGGAGGAAGCCACGGCCGATGAAGTGCTGCGCCTGTATGACACCAACGTGTTCGGCCTGCTGCATGTGACCCGCGCCGTGCTGCCCGCGATGCGCGCGCGCCGCGCCGGGCACGTGGTCAACATCTCTTCGCTGGGCGGGGTGCAGTCGGCCGCAGGGTTCGGCCTGTACTGCTCCACCAAGTTCGCGGTCGAGGGCATCACCGAGGCGTTGCACGCCGAGCTGGCGCCGCTGGGCATCCACGCCACCGTGGTGGAGCCGGGGTACTTCCGCACCGAATTCCTGGACAGCGCCTCGCTGGCCGTGTCGCCCCGCGTGCTGGACGACTACGCCGAGAGCGCCGGTGCCGTGCGCGAGGCCGCGCGCCGCATCAACCTGAACCAGCCCGGCGACCCCGTGCGCCTGGCCCAGGCCGTGATGCAGCTGGTGGCCAGCCCCACGCCCCCGCTGCGCCTGCCGCTGGGCACGGACACGCTGCAGACCATTGCCGACAAACATGCCTTTGTGGCGAAAGAGACGGCGCAGTGGCGTGCGGTGGCTGCGTCCACCGACTTCCCGGCGCAGGAAGCCGCGCTTCAGGCGGTGTGAGTTGATGCTCTTGATTTGATAGCTAATAGCGCCCTGCCATCAGGAGGCAGGGGCTGTTTTGGATCAAAATTTTTGGGCCTGGGTGCTAACTGGATGGGGCGCAGGCTGCCGACGCTCACACCGGCCGCGCCATCTCCATCACCCAGTTCACTTCCCAGGTCGCGCCGCCGTCGTCCGAAAACGCCTGCTGCCAGCGCGGTGCGCCGGTGTGCATCTGCGACCACTCGAAGCGCACGCGCACCGGGCGGCCCTCGAACAGATCCTCGCCTTCAAAAAGGCCCACGCCGTTTTGGAAGCCTCCCACCACGGGCGGCAGCAGCTGGCCGGTGGCCGGGTCCAGGCCGCCGGTGAGGTTGTCGAGCCAGTAGATGCTCCAGCGCTGCGACTCGGGGCTGAACACGCGCAGCGCCATGCCCACAAAGCCGGGCTTCCAGGCCTGGGGCGTGAAGCTATCGTAGTTGCCGATGCTGGCGGGCAGTGGGTGCACGGTGCCTATGGCGTCGAACACCTCCCAGTCGTTGCAGCCTGCCAGGCGCCGCACCAGTCGGGTGTTGCGGATGCGCCAGGGGCCCATGAGGAAGTCGAAGTCGCGCGCGGCGCTGGGGGCCACGGCGGGCGAGGGGATGGTGATGAGATGGGGCGTGGTCATGGTGGTGTTCTGGTGGGGTTTCATGCGTGCAGGGCGCTGCGCGCCGTGGGCTGCAGGCACAAGGTGTCGGGTGGGCCCGCCAGCCAGGGCGCGAGGTCCGGGGCCACGCCGCGCTCCCAGGCGTGGCTGTGGGTCGCGGCCTGGGCCGCTGCGGCGCTGCCAAACAGGGCCAGCGCCAGCAGCACGGGTTCGCCCTCGCGCACGGGCAGGCGGGGGAAGGTGTTGGCACTGGCCTCGGTGCAGTACCACGCCACCTGGCGCGCGCCGCTGCGCTGCAGTAGCGGGGCCATGCGGTGGCGGCAGAACGCCAGCAGCGCGGGCGTGGGCTGCGCGCGCAGCGGGAAGATGCTGGCCGTGAGCACCCCCGGTGCTGCGCCGCCGCTGCCGGGCGCGGGGCGCGCGTGCTGGGGCAGGGCGATGGCGGCGCCGGGCCAGGCGTGGCGCAGCAGCAGCACGTTGTCCGAATCGACCATGGTGGCGTTGGCCGCATTGCGGTGCGCGGCCCACACGGGTCCGCCATAGAAGCCTTCGAGCGCGCGGCGGCGGGATTCCATGTCGGCAAAGCCGCGCAGCCACACAAACATGTCGGGCCGGTCCAGGTCGCGGAACTGGCCCAGCACGCGCATGCCGTGGGCCTCCTGCGTCTCCACGAACTCGCGGTCGAACAGGTCGATGAGCGCGTCGCGCTGCTGCGGGTGCAGCGTGTACTGGCGCAGCTCGACCACGGCGCATTCGTCGGCGGCGGGCGGGGCTGCGCAGGGTGGGGGTGGCGGGGCCATGAGGGCTTCGGGCATGCGGGGCTCCTGGTGAGAAAACGGGCGAAAAACACAACGAGCCCGCAGTCTGCGCCGCCATACCTGCCACCTTGTGGCAGGTATTTGGGATATCTTTGTGCATCGCTTGTCAGAGCGGCTCACAAAACTCTTCTGGCGTCGTTGCCGTGTCATGTCGTATTGCTCTTACTACGCGCACTGCCTGCAACGCGGCGCCTGGCCAGAACCGCCTCGCTGAGTTTTTTGGGCCGCTCTTGTTGCTCCCACCACGCCCTTTTTTGCCCCATGCGCGCCAGCCGCCTGCTTTCCCTTCAGATGCTTCTCGAAACCCGGGGCCGCATGAGCGCGCAGGCGCTTTCCGAGGCGCTGGAGGTGTCGGTGCGCACGCTCTACCGCGACGTGGACCAGTTGAGCGCCGCCGGTGTGCCCATCTATGCCGAGCGTGGGCGCCATGGCGGCTTTGCGCTGTTGCCGGGCTGGAAGACTACGCTCACCGGGCTCACGCCGTCGGAGGCGCAGGCCGTGTTCCTGAGCGGCCTGCCCGGCCCCGCGCAGGACCTGGGCCTGGGTGGTGATGTGGAGGGTGCGCGGCTGAAGCTGCTGGCTGCGCTGCCCGCGGGGTGGCGCGACGACGCCCAGCGTGTGAGCACCCGCCTGCACCTGGACCCGGTGGACTGGTACCGCGAGAGCGAGCCCACGCCCCACCTGACGGCCGTGGCCGCCGCCGTGTGGAACGGCCACCAGATCCGCATGCGCTACGAGAGCTGGGCCGACACCGTGGAGCGCACGGTGAGCCCGCTGGGCCTGGTGCTCAAGGCCGGGGTCTGGTACCTGGTGGCGCTGCCCGTGGCGTCCGCAGGGGCGGCGGCCGCACCGGGCACGGCAAAGGGCGGCCCGCGCACCTACCGCGTGTCCAGCATCCGCGCCGCCACCGCATTGGCCACGC
The DNA here is from genome assembly GCF_005405905.1 of Acidovorax sp. NB1. Taxonomy (GTDB): domain Bacteria; phylum Pseudomonadota; class Gammaproteobacteria; order Burkholderiales; family Burkholderiaceae_C; genus Acidovorax. Next base: position 120,488 of record NZ_BJHU01000057.1, on the reverse strand, counting down.
CGGTGCGCCGCCCCGCGCGGTTTGATCTGCCGGGCTACTGGGCCGCGTCGATCCAGCGTTTTGAATCGGAGATCTACACCGGCCACGCGCAGGTGCTGGCCACGCCCGCCGGGCTCCGGGGCCTGCGCGTGCTCAGCAGCGCCGTGGCGCGTGCGGTGGCGGCCGCCAAGCCATCGCGCCGAAACGATGGGCGCGTGGCGGTGTCAATGCCCATCGAGTCGGTGGAACATGCCTGCGGGCAGCTGATGCGCCTGTCGCCCCAGGTCGAGGTGCTGCGCCCCGCCGCGCTGCGCCGTGCGCTGGTGCAGCGGCTGCGGGCCACAGCGCGGTTGTATGGTGTTGAAATGCTATGAATTAAATAGCTGAAAAGGGATGATGGACGCGCGCAGAGGGCCTAAAACCCTTGAGGGATCTCTGAAGCTCCGGGCTTAGATCCCCCGCTCCACCATGTCCAGCAGCCGCTGCCCCAGCCCGTCCAGCATGGTCTGCGGCGTGCCGCGCAGCGGGCCGTCGATGGCCAGCAGGGCCATGCCGTGCACGGTGGACCAGGCCAGGTATTCCGCGCCTTGGCGCCGCGCGGCGGGCAGGGCGCGTGCGGCCACCAGGTCGTCCAGCGCCGCACTCAGGTGCTCAAAGGGGTTGAGGCCCGTGGCGCCGCCCAGGGCCGGGTCGGGTTGTTGCTGCACGGTGAAGCGGCCGCCAAACGCGGTGCGGAACAGGCCTGTCTCGGCCTGGGCAAAACGCAGATAGCCCGCGCCCACGGCGCGCACCTTGGCGTGGGCCTGCTGGGTGGCGGTGCCGGTGGCGGGCACCTGGGCCAGTTCGGCCTCCATGAAGCGTGCGGCGGCGGCCACGGCGGCGGCGCGCACGGCGCCCAGCAGGTCGTCGCGGTTGGCAAAGTGGCGGTAGGCCGCGTTGGGCGCCACGCCCGCGCGGCGCGTGGCCTCGCGCAGCACCACGGCATCGGGGCCGCCCTGGCGGGCCAGCTCGATGCCTGCGTCCAGCAGTGCGCGGTGCAGGTCGCCATGGCGGTAGGTGCTGCGGGCCGCAGCGCGGGCCGGTTCGGGCGTGTTGCCGGTGGTTACGTGCATGTTGTTTTGGATGTGGACACTGTCCATTATCTTTGTTATGGTTTGTGGACGGTGTTCACAATTGCACGCCGACCCTCTCTTTTGCTCCCCCAACCCGCCAGGAGACCCCCATGAAAGTCGAGCCCTATCTGATGTTTGAAGGCCGCTGCGAAGAGGCGCTGGATTTCTACCGCAGTGCGCTGGGCGCCCAGGTCAAAGTTCTCATGCGCTACAAGGACAACCCCGACCCGGCCAGCGCCCCGGGCTGCGCCGACGGCAGCGGCAGCGGACCCACGCCAGAGATGGTGATGCACGCGGAGTTTTCTGTCGGCCAGACCACGCTGATGGCGTCGGACGGCATGGGTTCGGGCAAGGCCAGCTTTCAGGGCATCTCGCTGGCCCTGAGCCCCGCCAGCGTGGCCGATGCCGAGCGCCTGTTCCACGCGCTGGCCGATGGCGGCCAGGTGCAGATGCCGCTGTCCAAAACGTTCTTCTCGCAGGCCTTTGGCATGGTGGCCGACCGCTTTGGCGTGCCGTGGATGGTGGTGGGGCCGGAATAAACGTGAAACGCGCTGGCCGCGCATCGAGTCACCCGACCCAGCATCTTTCCTTCCTTTGATCGATTCACCCCCCAGGAGACACCCATGATGAACTCCGAACCCCATGCCATGCACCGCTGGCTGCAGCAGCTGATCGGCGACTGGACCAGCAGCTCCAGTTGTGACGCGCCACCCGGCGAGCCCGCCGGGCAATCCGTGGGCACTGAGCGCGGGCGCGCGCTGGGCGATCTGTGGGTGATTCTGGAAGGCACGGGCACCATGCCCGACGGCGGCGCGGCGCGCATGCAGATGACGCTGGGCTACGACCCCGAACAGAACGTGTTTCTGGGCACCTGGGTGGGGTCGATGATGAGCCACATGTGGGTGTATCGGGGCACGCTGGATGACGACCAGAAGGTGCTGACGCTGGAGACCGAAGGCCCGAGCTTCCAGGGCGACGGCAAGACGGCACGCTACCGCGATGTGATCACCCTCGTGGGGCCGGGCGAGCGCACGCTCACCTCATTCAGCCAGCAGCCGGACGGCAGCTGGAGCCAGATCATGCAAGCAAAGTACACGAAGACCCCCTGAGCCGCTGCGCGGCTTCCCCCTGGGAGGGGGACGCACCCGGTGGACTGGCGGAGCCAGATCCACGGGTGCACTGGCCTTTGCGCCGCGCCCGTCGCAAGCCGCAAGCGCCGCGCGCGTGACAAACTCTCGGGCGCGTTGTCTGCGTTTTTCACATTCCCATTGACCTCCATGACCCTCCCCATCGAAGGCCGCGCACGCTGGCCCGCGCTCATCCTGCTGTGCCTGGGCGAGCTGATGATCGTGCTCGACACCACCATCGTGAACGTGGCGCTGCCCAGCATCAAGGCCGACCTGGGCTTTACCGAGACCTCGCTGGTGTGGGTGGTCAACGCCTACATGCTCACGTTTGGCGGCTGCCTGCTGCTGGGTGGGCGGCTGGGGGACCTGTACGGCCACCGGCGGCTGTTCCTCGCGGGCATCACGCTGTTCACCCTCGCGTCGCTGGCCTGCGGGTTGGCCCACACGCAAGGGCTGCTGGTGGCGGCGCGCGCGGTGCAGGGCGTGGGCGGGGCGGTGGTGTCGGCCGTGGCGCTGTCGCTCATCATGAATCTGTTCACCGAACCCGGCGAGCGCGCGCGGGCCATGGGGGTGTATGGCTTTGTGTGTGCGGGCGGGGGCAGCATTGGCGTGCTGTTGGGCGGGGTGCTCACCAGCGCTTTCAGCTGGCACTGGATCTTTCTGGTCAACATCCCCGTGGGTGTGGCCATCTATGCGGCCTGCCTGGCACTGCTACCGGGCGGCAAGGGGCAGGCGCACGGGCAGCGGCTGGATGTGGCGGGCGCGGTCACCATCACCGCGTCGCTGATGCTGGCGGTGTATGCCATCGTCAACGGCAACGAGGCGGGCTGGACCTCGCCGCAATCGCTGGGCCTGCTGGGCGCCTCGGCGGCGCTGCTGCTGGTGTTTCTGTACATCGAATCGCATGTGGCCGCGCCGCTGGTGCCGCTGGCCCTGCTGCGGCTGCGCAACCTGGCCATTTCCAACGTGGTGGGGGTGTTGTGGGCGGCAGGGATGTTTGCGTGGTTCTTTTTGTCGGCGCTGTACATGCAGCTGGTGCTGGGCTACGACGCGATGCAGGTGGGCCTGGCCTTCCTGCCCTCCAACCTGATCATGGCGGGCTGCTCGCTGGGCTTGTCGGCCTGGGTGGTGATGCGCTATGGCATCCGCAGCACGCTGGGCTGGGGCCTGGTGCTGGCCACCGTGGGCCTGGTGCTGTTTGCGCTGGCGCCGGTGGGCGGAAGTTTTGCGCTGCATGTGCTGCCGGGCATGCTGTTGCTGGGCGTGGGGGCGGGCATTGCGCTCAATCCGCTGCTGCTGGCCGCCATGGGCGATGTGAAGCCGGAGGATTCGGGCCTGGCGTCGGGCGTGGTCAACACCGCCTTCATGATGGGCGGCGCGCTGGGCCTGGCCGTGCTGGCCAGCCTGGCCGATGCGCGCACGGGCGCGCTGCGCGAGGCGGGCGCATCGGCCCAGGTGGCGCTGAACGGGGGCTACCAGCTGGCCTTCTGGGTGGCGGCAGCGGGTTCGCTGGTGGCGGCGCTGCTGGGCGGCCTGGTGCTGCGGCCCGCGCAGTCGCCGGGTGCGGGTGCGCAGGTGGTGGCGCACTGAGAAATGGATTGCTATAAATAATATAGCTATTAGGGCAATATCAATGGGCGGTAGTGCCCATTTTTGCTTGTATTTCTGGCAGTGAGCGCGGGCATCCAGCGCCCCACTGTCCTGCGGGGTGTACCGCACTGTTCCATGCGGCGCACTTCTGCTCGGGCACCATTGGCGCCATATTCCACAGGCATGCCGCCCGATAGTGGTGGCGCACAACACGAGGAGCCTTCGTATGTCGTCGTCCACACCTGCTGCAACCACCCCCCTGGTGCCCATCGTGCGCGCCCAGTTGCTGGGGCCGCAGTGGCCCACGCTCGACCCGTTTCTTTTCTGCGCCCACCACGACGATGCCTACCCCGCAGGCAATGGCGCCTTCGCGCCCGCCGTGCCCATCGATGACCGCCAGATCGGCAGCGACTTCAGCCGCAAGGACGGCTGGAGCATGTACCACGGCGACCCGGTGCCCGGCTTCCCCGGCCACCCGCACCGGGGTTTCGAGACGGTGACGCTGGTGCGCAAGGGCCTGATCGACCACTCCGACTCGCTGGGCGCGGCCGCGCGTTTTGGCGGTGGGGATGTGCAGTGGGTCACGGCGGGCAAGGGCATCGTGCACTCCGAGATGTTCCCGCTGCTCAACGCCGACGGGCCCAACCCGCTGGAGCTGTTCCAGATCTGGCTGAACCTGCCCGCGCGCAACAAGATGGTGGAGCCGCACTTCACCATGCTGTGGAACGAGCGCATCCCGCGTGTGGTGCATGCCGACGCCGCAGGCCGCAAGACCACGGTGACGGTGGTGGCCGGTGCGCTGCCCGGTACGCCGCCTGGCGTGCCCGACCCTCTGTCGCCGCCGCCCGAGTCCTGGGCCTCGCAGCCCGAGGGCGACGTGGCCATCTGGACGCTGCACCTGGAGCCCGGTGCCGAATGGACCCTGCCCGCCGCCAAGGGGGAGAACACACAGCGCATGCTGTACTTCTTTGTGGGCGACCGCCTGCGTGTGGGCCCGCAAGAGGTGGACCGCCACGCCGCGCTCGAAATGCGCGCTGGTGAAGACTGGCTGCTGACCAACACCGGCAGCACCGCCGTGGAATGCCTGGTGCTGCAAGGCCGCCCGATTGGCGAGCCCGTGGCGCAGTACGGCCCGTTTGTGATGAACACGCAGGCCGAGATCATGCAGGCCATGAACGACTACCGCCGCACCCAGTTTGGCGGCTGGCCCTGGCCCGAGCAGGACCCGGTGCACGGCGCCACGCCGCGCCGGTTTGCGCGCTACCCCGGTCAGACCGAGGAAGAGCGCCCGGCTGAAAGTGTCGCAGCGGCTGGGTGAGTTGTCGGCCACCCCTTGCCGCCGTTCACGCTGAGCCTGTCGAAGTGCCGCGCAGGGCTTCGACAGGCTCAGCCCGAACGGGTGTTTCGTGTTTGAGGCGCGAACTTCCACATTCCGCTGCCAATGCCCCAACTCGCGGGTCGTGGACAATCCACGGTCCCGATCCGCGTTGTTAAGCAAGACCTATGAACATCACCAAAGACTCCGCCGTCACCATCAGCTACAAGGTGACCACGCCCCAGGGCAAACCGCTGGACGCGGGTAACCTGGCCTACCTGCATGGCGGCTATGAAAACATTTTCCCCAAGGTCGAAGCCGCCCTCGAAGGCCAGGCCGCAGGCTTCAGCACCACGCTGCAGCTGGCCGTGGAAGACGCCTTCGGCGGGCGCGATGAAAGCCTGGTGCGCACCATCCCCAAGAGCGAGTTCCCGCCCGGTGTGAAGGTGGGCGGCCAGCTGCAGGGCGTGGGCAACGACGGCCAGCCCGCCGTGTTCAACGTGGTCAAGATCAAGGGCCCCGAGGTGCACCTGGACGGCAACCACCCGCTGGCGGGCCAGGCCCTGGTCTTCAGCTGCAAGGTGACCGAAGTGCGCGCGGCATCGGCCGAAGAAGTGGCCCACCGCCATGTGCACGGCGGCCATGGCCACCACCATTGATTTGATGAGCGGCCGTTAAAAAGCCACCGCCGCATTGCATGCACGGCTTTCTGGACCGCCTGGGCTATGCGCTGATCGGCGCCTTCTTTGGCGCGCCGGTTGGCGTGGCGGGCTGGTGGCTGTATGGCCTGGCGCATTCGCTTGCCTACGACGGCCCGGGCATGGATCCGGTGCTGCGCCACTGGGTGCAGTACGGCGCGGCGGCGTTTGCGGTGCTGGGCTTCATCTTCCGTGCGCGGGCGGCCGATGCCGTTGCCGACACGGTGTCCGGCATTCTTCACTTCGAGTTCGACGAAACACCGGGCCAGGCGGCGTCTGCCCTGGTGCTGTGTGTGGTGCTGGCGCTGGTCATCGCCGCAATCTGGTTCACCAGCCCTTCTTTTGGTTAGTTTGCTATTTATTTGATAGCTTGTTGGGCATGATGGGCGCGCGGTAACGGCCAAAAAAGTACCAAGAATCAGCGCCTTCCACCCCGCACCAGCCCCCGGCCCTGCAACACCGGCTCGGCCGCCAGCCGCTCGCGCGCAAACTCCACAAACGCGCGCACCTTGGCGGGCGCGCGCCGCCCGGCGGGGTAGACGATGTGCACGGGCACCGGCGGGGGCTCAAACCCGGCCAGCACAATGCGCAGCCGCCCCGCGCGCAGGCTGGCAGCGGCCTGGTAGGCCAGGCAGCGCGTGAGGCCCAGGCCCGCCTCGGCGGCGGCGATGTCCACCTCGTTGGCGTTGCTGATCCACGCGATCTGCGGCTGGCCCACCAGCGCGTCGGCAAACTTCCAGGGCGCGGCGGCGCGCGCGTCGAACGAGAACGCAATCGCCCGGTGCTGCTCCAAGTCCTGCGGGTGCTGCGGCTCGCCGTGGCGCGCCAGGTAGTCGGGTGACGCCACCACAAGCCGCCGCAGCGCACCCACGGGCAGGGCGGTCAGGCCTGAGTCGGGCAGGTGGGCAATGCGCACGGCCACGTCCATGTCTTCTTCCAACAGGTGCACCAGCCGGTTCACAAACAGCGTGCGCGCCTGCACACGCGGCTGGGCCTGCAGAAAGTCGCGCACGATGGGCGCCACATGCTGGATGCCAAACATCTGCGGCGCCGTGATGGACAGCAGCCCCTGCGGCTGTGCCTGCGCGCCGCTGGCGGTCTGCTCGGCCTCGTGCAGGTCGTTCAGGATGGGGCGGCAGTCGGCCAGAAAACGCTCGCCCGCCTCGGTCAGCCGCACCAAACGCGTGCTGCGCTGGAACAGCAGCACACCGAGCCGTGCCTCCAGCGCCGCAATGGCGCGCGTGACGGCCGCCGCAGAGCAGCCCAGGCGCCGCCCCGCCACGGCAAAGCCGCCCGCATCGGCCACGGTCACAAAGCAGCGCAGGGTGTCGAGGTGGTCCATTGTTGCGTCTTGCGAAATTCTGAAAGACGCACTATCGCTATTCACGCCGTGAAGTGCAATAGATAAGGTCGAGTCCTTCGCACAACCTGCTTTGACAAGGACTGACACCATGGCCGCTACCCACCTTCCTGCCGCCCCGCTCACGCTGCACCGCACGGCCATCTCTGGCCACTGCCACCGTGTGGAGCTGCTGCTGTCCCTGCTCGGCCTGCCGCATCGGCTGGTGGAGGTGAACCTGCTGCAGGGCGAGCACCAGCTGCCCGCGCACCGCGCGCTGAACCCGCTGGGCCAGGTGCCCGTGCTGGTGGACAGTGACGTGGTGCTGAGCGACAGCAATGCCATCCTGGTCTACCTGGTGCAGCGCTACGCGCCCGGCAGCGCATGGATGCCGCAAGACCCCGTGGGCCAGGCGCAGCTGCAGCGCTGGCTCAGCCTGGCTGCAGGCTTTCTGGCGGCGGGCATCGGTGGGCCGCGTTTTGCCACGCTGACGGGCAAGCCCATCAACGAGGCGGCCCAGGCCCAAGGCCGGCGGTTGCTGGACTTCATGGAAGCCGCGCTGCAGGGGCGCGACTGGCTGCTGGGCGGCGCCACGCCCAGCCTGGCCGATGTGGCCATGGTCAGCTACACCTCGCAAGCCCATCTGGCCGGCCTGCCGCTGCCCACCGCTTACCCGCGCGTTGCCGCCTGGGTGGCACGCCTGCAGGCGCTGCCCGGCTATGTGCCGCTGCTGGACCACCTCAGCGGTGTGACTCCCCAGCCCGCGGAGGCCGCATGACCGCCCTGCCCGCAGGCGGCAGCGAAGGCCCCACCCCCAGCGCCTGGCACGCCGGCGAACAGGCGCTGCAAGCCCGCGCTGGCGTGCACGAGCGCATGGCCGCCGTGGGCGAGGTGGTGATGCGCGACCACATGCCCGACCAGCACCGCGAGCTGTTCGAAAAGCTGCCCACGCTGCTGCTGGGCGCACTCGACGCGCAGGGCCAGCCCTGGGCCACCATGCTGGCGGGCCCACCGGGCTTTGTGCACACGCCCCACGCGCAGCGCATGGACATTGCAGCGGCCATCGACCCTGCTGACCCCGCCCTTGCGGCGCTGGCCGCGCACGGCACCGGCGCGCCCGTGGGTGTGCTGGGGCTGGAGCCGCACACGCGCCGCCGCAACCGCATGAACGGCCATGTGGTGCGCTGGGGCGCGCAGCAGGGCCTGTCGATCACCGTGGCGCAGAGCTTTGGCAACTGCCCCAAGTACATCCAGGCGCGTGCACCGGGCCTGCGCGCCGCCGTCACGCCACCGCAGCCTGCCCAGCCGCTGGGCCAGTCATTGGATGCTGCTGCGCTGACCCTCATTGCGCGCAGTGACACGCTGTTCATCGCCAGTGCCTCGGCCGCCCGGCCCGGTGTGCAGCGGGGCGAGGGCGTGGACATCTCCCATCGGGGGGGCGAGCCCGGTTTTGTGTTGGCGAAGCACACCGCAGAAGGCCTGGAACTGTGGCTGCCCGACTACCCCGGCAACCTGTTCTTCAACACCCTGGGTAACCTCGCCCAGCACCCGCTGGCCGGGCTGCTGTGGGTGGACTACGAAGACGGCGGCCTGCTGCACGTGGCCGCGCGCGCCGAGCTGCTGTGGGGCGAGACCGACCGTGCGCCCTGGCCCGGCGCGCAGCGCGTGCTGCGGCTGCAGGTGCTGGGCGGGGTGTGGCGCGCGCAGGCACTGCCCTGGCGTTGGACGGCGGCGCAGCCCGCGCCGCAGTTCAGTGCGATGCGCCAGGCGGCTACGGCAGCGCCTGCGGCACCGGGCGCTTGAGTGGCGCAATCGCCTTGCGCGGGGTGGTGGGCTCGGCGGCCACCATCTGCGCGCTGCGCTCGTGCGCGGTCTGCGCCAGTTCGGTGATGAGCGCGGCCTCGGGCAAGTTGTGCCAGTAGCGTGTGGGCATTTCCTTTTTCATCATGGTGAGCTTGAGCCGCGCGGGGTTGAAGATGTGGCGGTAGTAGGTGAGCCACAGGGCCTCGCCCGCATCGGGTGGTGGCGCATCGCTGCGCTGCGCGCCGGGGCCGGTGTGCAGCTGCTGCCCATCCCAGCGCACGCTGGCGTCGGGCGTGAGGATGGCCCAGCGCATCTGCGTGAAGCGGCGGATGAAGAAGCCCGCGTTGGCCACGGTGATGTAGTGGTCGGGCTCGAACCAGGCCATGTGCAGGGTGTTGCCATCGGGCTCCACCACGGGCCGAAAGCGCACAAAGGCGTGCATCTTGTGCATGTCGCGCCCCACGGCGCGGACCATGTGGTGGGCTTGCATGCGGTCGGCGTCCAGCGGGTCGTGCCGTGCGGCTTCGGCCTCCGCGCCGCCTTGGGCCATGCGCCACAGCAGGCGGTACATCAGCGCAAAGCGGACCGGGTCGCGGTGCAGGATGAGCTGCTCGCACAGGTGCACAAAGTCGGGGGGAACGCGCAGCGTGGGCGCATCGGGGGTTGGCGGCGGCAGGGCGTTGTGGCCGTGGGATTCGGGCGCAAACAGGTCTTCAGCGGCATCGGCCTGGCAGCGCCAGTCCACGGCCTGCGGGGGCACGTTGGCTAACACCAGGGCGCGTGCGGCGGTGCGAAAGCCTTGCCAATCGGTGGGGTGCTCCAGCGTGACGGTGTGGCGCTGCATGTGTTCCGCTCCGGCTCAAAACAGGCTGCGTTGCACCGGCGGCTGGGTCAGTTGTGCGGCGAGGTCGGCGGCGTCCAACGCACGGCCGGGGCGGTAGTCGGCCGCCTCCACAAACGGCAGCACCTTCTTGAGCGGCACATGCAGCCGCGCCAGGTCCGCATGCCGCAGGCGGCGCACGCGGCGGGCGGCCAGCAGGCGGTCTACCGTCTGCACGCCAAAGCCGGGCACGCGCAGCAGCAGTTCGCGCGGGGCGGTGTTGAGGTTGACGGGAAAGCGCTCGCGGTGCGCCAGCGCCCAGGCCAGCTTGGGGTCCACGTCCAGCGCCAGCATGCCGACCTGGTTGCCTTGGCTGGGCGGCACGATCTCGTCGTGCGTGAAGCCATAAAAGCGCATCAGCCAGTCGGCCTGGTACAGCCGGTGCTCGCGCACCGTGGGCGGCGCAGCCAGCGGCAGGGCGCGCGCCGCATCGGGAATGGGGCTGAAGGCAGAGTAGTACACCCGCCGCAGTCGGTGCACGCCGTACAGCCGCGCGCTGGTGGCCAGGATGGTGCGGTCGTCCGTCGCATCGGCCCCCACGATCATCTGCGTGCTTTGCCCGCCGGGCGCAAACAGCGGCACGTTGGCCCGCCGCGTGGTGCGCGACTGCGGCATCGACACGATGGCCTGCGCGGCTTGCTCTTTGCGGGCCGCGCGCGATTCGCCAATGTGCACCGCCATGCGGGCCATGGATCGGTCGATGGCGGCGCTGTTTTTCTCCGGCGCCAGGGCCGTGAGGCTCTCCGCCGTGGGCAGCTCGATGTTGATGGAGAGGCGGTCGGCATAGCGGCCCGCGCGCTGCATCAGCTCGGGCGATGCGTCAGGGATGGTCTTGAGGTGGATGTAGCCGCGAAAGTCGTGCTCCTCACGCAGCACGCGGGCCACCTCCACCACCTGCTCCATGGTGTAGTCTGGGCTCTGGATGATGCCGCTGGAGAGGAACAGCCCCTCAATGCAATTGCGGCGGTAAAAGTCCAGAGTGAGCTGCACCACCTCATCGACCGTGAAGCGCGCCCGGGGCACGTTGCTGGTCACGCGGTTCACGCAGTACAGGCAGTCGTACTGGCAGAAGTTGGTGAGCAAAATCTTGAGCAGCGAGATGCACCGCCCGTCTGGCGCGTAGCTGTGGCAGATGCCCATGCCCTCGGTCGAGCCCATGCCGCGCCCGCCCACGGAGTTGCGTGGCGCCGCGCCGCTCGATGCACACGAGGCGTCGTACTTGGCCGCGTCGGCCAGGATGGCGAGTTTGGACTGTAAATTCACTGGATAAATTTACAGTAAATTTCTATCCCCGGCCAGTCTGGTGGGTTTTTGTGCTATTGAAAAAGTAGCTGCCAGCGCTTTTGGATAAAGCGCTGGAGGCCAAAAAGGCTTGAAACTTGTTGACTGCGCCGCCTCCCGCGCCTACACCGCCGTGGCCAGCGCGCGGCCAAGCGGTGTAAGGTGGCCCGTCGGCTCCATCGACGGACCGACAGGAGGAACCCCATGCCATCGCCCATAGCCTCAAGCCGAGCCATACCGGGCCCCGGCTTACCGGGGCAGCCCGCCACAGCGTGCGCGATGTGGGGCTTTGAAGAAGCGTTGCCCCACACCGTGCGCCGCCTGGAGGTCGCGCACGCGGGCATCAAGCTGATCATTGGCTGGCATGCGGCCTACGGCATCAAGCTGCCCGCTGGCGCCATGCAGCCGTACCAAGCCCTGGTGGTGGGGCTGGGTGGCGGGCCGGTCGTCACCGAGCATGTGGGCGCGCAGGCCTGTGTGGAAGTGACGCTGGCGCCCTGGCTGTGTTTTCAGCTGTTCCACGGCAGCCCGGATGTGCTGTCGTGTTCTGTGGTTGCACTGGCCGATGTGTGGGGCCCTGCGGCCACGCAGCTGTCCGAGCAGTTGCACCACGCGCCGGACTGGCCCACACGCTTTGCGCTGGTGCAGCAGTGCCTGCAAGCGATGCTGGCCCGGTCGCGCCGCACGGTGCAGGCGCCCGTGCGGCAGGCCTGGGACTTGCTGAGCGCGCAACGTGGCAACCTGTCTGTGTCGGCCCTGTGCCGCGCCGTGGGCTGGAGCGAGCGGCACCTGGCGCTGCAGTCGTGCAACCAGTTGGGGGACACGCCCAAACGCCTGGCGCGTCGATTGCGGTTTGGCGCTGCCCACCAGGCACTGGAGGGCACCTCCGGCCCCGCTGGGCTGGCGGATCTGGCCGATCTGGCCGCGCGCTGCGGGTATGCCGACCAGAGCCACCTGAGCCGGGAGTTCCGGCACTTTGCCGGTTGCTCGCCAGCGGCTTACCAGCGCGCGGGCTTTGCCGATGTTCCGGGCAAGCCTGCCAGTTTGGTGGAGCTGGCGGAGCGCGGGGACTGAGCATCCCAAGGAGCCGGGCGCTCAGGTCATTTTTCTTCAAGACGGGCGGACGCGAGGCGGCCAGACTGGCGCACTTGCCATGTATCCCAATGGAGATGCCGATGTTTGCCCCTGTCTCGTTTCTTGAAATCGGTGCAGAAAACGCCCCGGTTTCGCAGCTGTTTTTCAGCCAGCTTTTTCAATGGACGTTTGAGCCCACGGAGAAGGTGGGCGAGGGCTGGTTTGTGAATGGAGGCATGAAGGTCGGCCTGCATGGCGCAGACCCAGCGCAGTCCATCACCCCGTTCTTTGAAGTGGCCGACGCGGTGCAGGCGGCCCAGCGTGTGCGGGCGCTGGGCGGGACCGTGCAGCCGCCGGGCCCGGAGGAGCCAGGCTTTGGCGTGTTTTTGATGTGCACCGACCCGGGCGGCGTCCGCTTCGGGCTGCACCAGCCCGCACGGCGCTGAAGGACCACGGCCGTGCCGTTCTGCACCTTGGCCGTGGCCTGCTGCGTTACACCGTCTCCAGCGCCATCACCGCTGTGGCCGTGTTGGAGATGGGGATGTGGTAGTTGCTGTGCACCCGGCGCACGCCCGCACTCGCCGTGGCCAAGGCACCCCGCATGGCCACCCACATCAGCAGCTCCACGCCCTGCGTGCCGGTCTTTTCCACCAGCTCGTGCACGCTGAACTGCGTGGCCCATTCGGGGTTGGTGGTCAGGCTTTCGATGAACTGCAGGTCAAACGCCTTGTTGATGAAGCCTGCGCGCTCGCCGTCGAGCTGGTGGCTGAGGCCGCCCGAGGCAATCACCGCTACCTTCTTGTCGCTGTTCCAGCTCTGGATCGCTTGGCCCACGGCCTTGCCCAGCGCGTAGCAGCGCTTGGCCGACGGCAGCGGAAACTGCACGGTGTTGATGCACACCGGCACCACCGTCACGGGGCAATCGCCCTCGGGCCAGAAGAGCTTGAGCGGCAGCGTGCAGGCGTGGTCCACCAGCATCTCCTGGCAGGTGGTCACGTCAAATTCCTGATCGATCAGCGTGTTGATGAGGTGCCACGACAGGTCCACCTCGCCCGGGAAGGGCGGTAGCGTGGGGATGCCCCAGCCTTCGTCGGCGTTGTTGTATTGGGCGGCAGCACCCACCGCAAAGGTGGGCATCTTGTCGAGGAAGAAGTTCAGGCCGTGGTCGTTGTAGAACATCACCACCACGTCTGGCTTCTTCTCGCCCAGCCACTGGCGGATGGGCGGAAAGCCGTCGAAGAAGGGCTTCCAGTAAGGCTCGTTTTGCAGGCCCTTGTGGATGGCGTTGCCAATGGCTGGGATGTGCGAGGTGCCGAGGCCGCCGATGAGTTGTGCCATGGGTTTGTCTCCTTATTTGCCTGCGGCCACGAGCTTGGCCTTGAATTCATCTTTGGTCATGCCTGTCTGCTGCGCGCCGATGTCCTGCATGTCCAGCTTGAAAATGCCCGCGAACTTGGCCAGGTAGTAGGCGTTGCCGCCCGCAGCAATCAGCTGCAGCACGTTCTTGGCGCGGATGGCGGCGGCCTGCTGCTCGTTCAGGTGGTACTTCTTCATGTACGCCTCTTCGTCGGCCACAAAGGCCTTGCGGTTGGCCTCGTCGTTGAACGAAAAGCACATCTTGTTCAGCGCATAGCCCTTGCGGGCCTGGTCGCCATCGAACGGCGTGGTGCCGGGGATCGGGGGCAGTGGGGAAGGCATGGAAGTCTCCGGGGCTTGATGTAAGTCAGCCCGCAGTGTCGCGATGCCATTGCCAAAGATGAAGCCTGAAAACATCATCGAATGCATGAGCAAATTCGATGGATCGGGCCTGGATGGGCACCTGCTGAAACTGCTGCTGGCGGTGCTGGAGACGGGCAGCATCACGGCGGCGGCCGAGCGCCTGGGCGTGACCCAGTCGGCCGTGAGCCATCTGCTCGACAAGCTGCGCGCCATCACCGGCGACCCGCTGTTTGTGAAGCGCGGGCGCGGGATCGTGCCCACTGCCCGCGCCGAGGCCCTGGCCCAGCCCGCGCGCGACATGCTGCACCAGATGCAGCGGTTTGCCCAAGGGGCCGCGTTTGACCCGTTGCATTGGCAGACCGAGCTGACCATTGCGGCCAACGACTTTCAGCGCGATCTGCTGCTGCCCGCGCTGGCCGCGCGCTTGCGCAGCGCCGCACCGGGCGTCACGCTGCGCATCGTGCCCAGCGGCGCGCCCAGCGCCGAGTTGCTGCGCTCCGATGCGTGCCAGCTCGTCATCAGCCCCCGCCCGCCGGATGGCACCGACATCGTGCAAAAGCGCTTGTTTGAAGACCTGTACCGCGTGTTTTACGACGCCAGCGTGCGCAGCGTCCCGGCCACCGAGGCCGACTACCTGGCCGCAGACCACGCCACCGTGGCCTACGAAGCGCACCGGGGGCTGGACCTGGACCGCCAGCTGTTGGCGCGTGGCGTGCGCCGACGCTTTGCCGTGCGCGTGCCGGGCTTTGCGGCGCTACCGGCGTTTGTGCGCGGCACCGCGCTGCTCACCACCGCGCCTTCTTTGCTGGCCCGCACGGCGCTGGCAGGCCTGGCCAGCGCGCCCGTGCCGGTGGTGTGTCCGGCCATGCCGATGTATCTGATCTGGCATGCGCGGTACCAGCAGGATGCGGCGCACCGGTGGCTGCGGGGGGAGGTGGAAGCGGTGGTGGGGCCTGACCTCACCCATGGCAGGTCATGAAGCCTGCTATCGCTCGGTGTCGTTTCCTTGCTTGCCAGTGATCATGGCGCCGACGATCTCGACGGCAGTGCCGAGTACCAGTGCGAAGCCCGCCGCACCACTGAATCCGGCTACGAACAACGCCAAGGCGGCAACCACGCTAAGAATTGCTACATAGTGAAAAGGCTTCATGAGGTTCTCTGGGAGGGGAGCGGCTCTGCGTAAGGGCTGCCAGAACGCAGTGGGCTGGATCATTTCTCGGCGGCCTTGCGATCGCTGCGCAGCGCACCGCGCAACAACCGCGTCGCCCGGTCACGCAGCCCCGCCGGCTTGCCGGGCCGCACCGGATGCGCCTTGGCCTCGGCGCAGGCCGCCAAAAAGTCATTCAGGATGGCCGTGTCGTCCAGCGTGTCCGACCCGCGCTTGTGGAATTCCGGGTGCCACTGCGTGGCTGCTATGTAGCCGCGCCCCGGTGCAGGCTTGAGGCGGATGGCCTCGGGCACGCCGTCGGGTTCGCTCAGGGCCTCGACCTCGAACTCGGGCGCCAGGCGTTTGATGCCCTGGTGGTGGATGCTGTTCACGCGCGCACGGGGTGCATCGGGGTAGAGCTGGGCGAGGCGCGAGCCGGGCACGATCTGGATGCCGTGGAAGTGCTGGTCGTAGGTGGTGGCGTTGCGGTGCTGCAGCGCGCCGGGGTGCTGGGTTTCGATGTCCTGGTACAGCGCGCCGCCAAAGGCCACGTTGATGAGCTGCAGGCCCCGGCACACGCCAAAGATGGGCTTGCCCACTTCGGCAAAGGCCTTGACCAGGGCCAGGTCGTAGATGTCGCGCACGCGGTCGCCCACCCACTCGTCGCGCAGCGGCTCCTCGCCATAGTTGCCGGGCCACACATCGGCACCGCCGTGCATCACCACGCCATCGAGCCACTCGGCGTAGTGCTGCAGCGTCACGTCGCCGCGTGCTGTCTCGCCGGTGGGGCAGGGCACCATCACGACGATGGCGCCGGACGACATGATCCAGTGCGCGATGGATTGTTCGACGTACTGCAGCGTCTTGTTGGTGAACAGGGGGCGGGTGGGGTCAGCGTGCTGGAAGCAGGCCGACAGGCCGATCTTGAGGCGGGGGGCAGCGGGCATGGAAAAGGGCTCCGGGCGGCACACGCAGGGCGTGGCGGGCAACAAGAAGAAGGGGGTGGAGAGGGCGGGAGAGCCCACGGGTTTGTTTGTATCACTGCCTTCTTTGGCCGTCTGTAGGAAAGGGCCGTGCGGGGCAGGCCTCGCCGGAGCACTGTCTCTGCCTCTGTTACACGGCGCTACGAAATGTGGCTTTCTTCATGAAATGCGCAGCAGAGGCCCCTGCGCCGAGGGGCGGGAACGCAGGGCGCTCGCGATAATTTCTGATCGCCGGATGCCAGGGAGGGAGTCCGGTGATGTTGTCGTGTTTACCGCCTTCCGCGAAAGCCCCTGCATGCCATCAAAGAAAAACCGCCTGCCCGCCCTCACCACCCTCGCGGCACTGGCTGCCATGGCCTGGCCCCAGCTCGCCCAGGCTGTTGTGCCCCCCGGGGCCGCTGCCGAGATCGTGAGCCTGCAAGGCACGGGCGACCAGCGCGCCGCCGCTGCGGCCGACTGGGGCCCTGCGCGCCTGGCGCAGCCGCTGGCCACCGGCGACTTCGTGCGCACGCGCCAGGCGGCCCGCATGGCGCTGCTGTTTGCTGATGACACGCAATTGCGCCTGCACCAGAACACGGTGCTGCAGGTCAAGGGCGTGGCCACCCCGGCCCAGCCAGTGACCACCTTGCTGCTCAACGCCGGCCGGGCCTGGACCCAGACCAAACGCGCCGATGGCAGCCGCCTGAACCTGGAAACCCCCGCCGCCACGGCTGCGATCCGAGGCACGGACTGGGACATCAGCGTGGAGGACGATGGGCGCACGCTGATCACCGTGCTCTCGGGTACGGTGGAGTTTTCCAACGCGCAGGGCGCGGTGTCCGTGGGCGCCAACGAAGCCGCTGTGGCCGAGGTGGGCAAGGCCCCGATCAAGCTGGTGCTGAGCCAGCCGCGCGACCGCATCCAGTGGGTGAACGCGCTGCGTGCCGACCCCCTGCCCCATCTGGCCGCCGAGCCCGTGCCCGACACCCTGGCCCCGGTGCGCGCCGCACTCGCGGCCCGCGACCTGCCTGCCGCACGTGCCGCCCTGGAGCAGGCCCGCAGCAGCGGCGCCCCCGCGCCCTGGCTGGCTGTGATGGACTCGGCCATCGCCCTGCAGGCGGGCGACCTGCTGGCCGCCCGCGAGCAACTGGTCCGCCAGGTGGCGCTGCCCGCTGCGCCACTGCCCACCTGGCTCATGCAGTCCGATGTGCAGCTGGTCGAGGGCGAAGGCGCCGCAGCCGCCAACACCCTGCGCACGGCCCTGCAGCGCTGGCCAGGCCACCCCGCGCTGACGGCCCAGCTGGCCCGTGTGTTGATGCTCAGCGACCGCATGGAAGAGGCCAGTGCCGCGCTGGCCCCCGTGCAGGCCACGGCCCACGCTGAGGTGGCCATGGTGCGGGCCGAGCTGGCCCGGCGGCGGGGCGATGCGCCCGCCACGTTGGCCGCCTACGCCGAGGCCACGCAGCTGGCCGCTGGCGACGCGCGTGCCTGGCAGGGCCTGGGCAGTGCGCATGTGGAGCGCGAAGACCCGCGCCCCGCCCGCGACAACCTGCAGCGCGCGCTGGCGCTGTCGCCGCAGCAGCCCGGCGCCTGGGGGGAGCTGGGCACGCTGGAGACCTTTGTGAACCAGTTCACCGAAGCCGGGGCGGCCTTTGCCACGGCCCTGGGGGACAACCCGGCGGACTATGTGGCGCTCACCGGCCAGGGCCTGCTGCACCTCAAGCAGGGCAACCCACAGGCCGCACTGGATGCGTTCTTGCGCGCGGGCGTGATGGAGCCACGCTACGCCCGGGCCAAGACCTGGACGGCCGTGGCCTACTACCAGCTGGGCCGCCACCAGGATGCGCTGTCCACCCTGCACCAGGCGGTCGTGCTGGACGACAAGGACCCGGTGCCCCACATGCTGCTCGCGCAGATCCACACCGATCTGTTCCAGCCCGGCGAGGCGGTAGACGCCGCCCGCGCCGCCGTGGAGCGCATGCCCTACCTCAAGTCGCTCAATCAGGTGGCCAACGACCAGAAGGGCAGCGCCAACCTGGGGGCGTCGCTGGCCTTTTTTGGCATGGAAGATTGGGCGTTGGAGCTGGCGCAGCAGAGCTTTTACCCGTACTGGGGCGGCAGCCATCTGTTCATGGCGGACCGCTATGCGGGCGAGTTCAACAAGAACTCGGCGCTGTTCCAGGGCTTTCTGACCGACCCCATGGCGTTCGGTGCGAGCCAGCGGTATGCGTCGCTGCTGCAGCAGCCAGGGGCGCATGGGGCGGTGGGGGTGACGCTGGACCGCGACCTGTACCGCATGCGGGCCCCCGCCGTCACGCTCAACGGGATGAACAACACCCATGTGCCCGTGTCGTGGTTCTTCAAGGCCCAGTCGGCCCGCGCGAGCGAGTTTCCGTTTGATCTGCAGGTCAACAACGCGCCCGCCGTGCGCGGGGGCTATGGCGATGTGCGCGCACGTGCTATCACCTTGGGTGCGGGCATGCAGCCTACCGAACGCATCAACCTGTTTGCCTATGTGAACCAGTTCGACATGCGCCTGGCCAGCCAGAACCTGTTCGAGACGGCCATGGACAACAAAAGCACTCAGGGCGCTGTGGGCTTGGCCTACCGCTGGGGGCCCACCGAGCAGACCTGGATCAAGGTGGGTCGCAGCATGGAGCACATCCTGCTGCAGCGTTACCCCACCCTGTACCTGGAGCCTCCGTTCATCAGCCTGATGGGGGTGAGCAGCCTGCCCCAAAAGCAGTTCAATGACCTGCAGCTTCGCCACACCGTGGACACCGCCCCCGGCAGCCGCTGGAGCGTGGCGCTGGAGCATGTGCGTGAGCGCCAGCACAACCTGATTGCGGGCGAGGCCGCCGTGGCGGCCGACATCCCGGGTGTGGGCACCTACCGCGACTCTCTTTTTGTGGGGGGCTACAACAATGTGGACCGCCGCTACACCGGCCTGACCCTGGCCACCACCCAGCGCCTGGACCCGGCCCTGAACCTGGACGCCACCCTGGGCCTGCAGCAGATCCGCCACCGGGTGGACGGCCTGACCCAAAGCTACCTGGTGAACCTGGACCACCTGAGCGAAGAGCAGGCGCGCCGCGCCGAGATGGAGCGTGTGGTCACGCCCCGCGTGGGCCTGGTGTGGCAGCCCGCTGCGGGCACCACGGTGCGCATGGCCTACCAGGACTGGCTGCGGCCACTCAGTGTGTCCACCCTCACCAGCGTGGAGACGGC
The DNA here is from genome assembly GCF_005405905.1 of Acidovorax sp. NB1. Taxonomy (GTDB): domain Bacteria; phylum Pseudomonadota; class Gammaproteobacteria; order Burkholderiales; family Burkholderiaceae_C; genus Acidovorax. Next base: position 101,234 of record NZ_BJHU01000057.1, on the reverse strand, counting down.
GGGCATTCCGGTGGAAGACCGCCTGGTCGAAGCCGGTGGCCGCCACAAGCGCGTAGTGGCGCAGCTGGGCATGGAGCTGGGCAAGAGCACCTTTGTGAGCCTGCGGGCCGACCACCTGCGGGTGCGCAACCCGGGCACCTTGGGGGTGGACCTGCGCACGCCCAGCCTGCCGTTCCTCGAAGAAATGCGCAACGTGCAGATGGTCAACCTCTCGACCACCGACCTGCTGGAAGACACGCCCAGCTTTGACTCCGGCACGCTCAAGACCCTGGGCGCGGGCGTCAACCACATGTTCAGCCGCCGCTGGTCGGCCTATGCCAAATACCTGTACCAGGGCAGCGAAAGCCGTAGCTACGACGCCGATGTGGCCGTGGGCCGCATCCCCTACATCCCGCGCCACACCGCCGTGCTGGGTGCTACCTGGGTCAGCCCGCAGCGCTTCTACGTCAGTGGCCGGGCGGTGTATCGGTCCGAGCGCTTTGAAGACGCGGAAAACCTCACGCGCATCGCACCCGGCTGGGGCGTGGACCTGATGGGCTACTGGGAGTCGCAGGACAAACACTGGGTGGTGGGGGTGGCCGCCATGAACCTGTGGGCACCCAAGTCCGACCGCCGCAAGACCCGCTATGTCCTGGACGCCCGCTACCGCTTCTGACCGGGCATCGCCCGCTACCTGGCGCAGCCAGCCGTGGTGGCCCCTGGCGGCCTGCCTGCTCGCGCTGCTGCTGGTGGGCGCCGCCACGTTCACGCGCACCTGGCATGCGCTGGAGTTCAAGACCTTTGACGTGCTTACCGCCCTGGCGGCGCCGCAGCGCAGCACGCTGCCGGTGGTGATCCTGGCGATTGACGAGCCCACCTTCCAGGAGCTGCAGCAGACCTGGCCTTTTCCGCGCAGCGTGCACGCGGCGCTGCTGCAGCGCCTGCATGCCGACGGCGCTGCTGCCGTGGGGTTCGATGTGGTGTTTGCCGAGCCCTCCACCGAGGCCGAAGACGCGGCCCTGGACAGCGCCATTGCCCTGGCGGGCCCGGTGGTGCTGGCCGCCGAGCGTGAAAAGATCGACAGCAGCAACGCCGCGCTCTGGCTCGATGTGCTGCCGCTGCAGCGGTTTCTGGAAGCGGGCGCCGACGCGGGCGATGCCGGGGTGGAGCCGGATGACGACTTCGTGGTGCGCCGGGCCCCGGTGGCGCGCGAGAGTTTTGCGCTGCGGCTGGCCCAGCGTGCGGCCGAGGCGCGCGGCCAGCAGCGGCCCGCGCTGCGCCACTTCGACTGGATTGGCTACCGGGGCGCGCGCGGCACCTTCGACACCCGCTCGTACTACCAGGCGCTGGAGCCGGGGCTGCTGCCCGCGGGCTTTTTCAAGAACAAGATCGTGCTGGTGGGGCGCTCAACGCGCACGGCCACCGAGCTGACGCGGCGGCAGGCTGACTTGTTCAACTCGCCGTTTGGCACGGCGGGCGGCGAGCGCCTGTTCCCGGGTGTGGAACTGCAGGCCACGCTGGTGGACAACTACCTCACGGGCGGGGGGCTGCGCAGCGTGCACGAGGGCTGGACGCTGGCCCTTGTGCTGCTTGTGCTGCCCGTGCTGCTGTGGGGCAACCGCAGGCTGCCCCTGGCCGGTGCGGCGGCGCTGGCGGCCGCGCTGGTGGTGGCCATCGCGCTGGGTTCGTGGTGGCTGTTTGCGCGGTTTCAGCTGTGGTGGCCGCCGCTGTTGCCAGCGGCCGCAGCGGTGGCCATCTACGGTGCGGCGGCGCTGGCGGGCTATGCCGCCGTGCGCCAGCGCGCGCGCCAGACGCGGGCCATGTTTGCGCAGTATGTGCCACCCGCTGTGGTGGAGCGCCTCATTGCGCACCCCGAGCTGATGCGCCTGGGTGGCGAGTCGCGCGAGGTCACGCTCATGTTCACCGACCTGGCCAGCTTCACCACGCTGTCCGAGCAGCTCAGCGCCGACCAGACGGTGGAAGTGCTCACCGCCTACTTCAACGCGATGACGCCCATCGTGCACGCCACAGGCGGCACCCTGGACAAGTTCATCGGCGACGCGGTGATGGCCTTCTGGGGGGCGCCGCTGGACGACCCGCAGCATGCCGAACACGCCGTGGCCGCCGCCGTCGCCATGCAGCAGGCCATGCAGGCGCTGGTGGCCGGCCTGGCTGCGCGCGGGCTGCCGCCCATCCACATGCGCATTGGTCTGCACACGGGGCGCGTGGTGGTGGGCAACGTGGGCTCGGAGCAGCGCTTTTCGTACACCGCGATTGGCGACGCGGTGAACCTGGCTGCACGGCTGGAGGGCGCCAACAAGGCGTTTGGCACCGGCATTTTGCTGTCGGCCGCCACGGCGGCGCAGCTGCCGCCCACGGTGGCGCTGCGTGCGCTGGACGATGTGATCGTCAAGGGCAAGACCGAGCCCGTGCGTGTGTTCACGCCCTGCGACGACGCCACGGTGCGCGAGGCCAGCAGCGCCGCGCTGGCGGCCTTCCATGCGCGCGACTGGCCCGGCGCCGAGGCGCAGCTGGCGCGGGTGCTGGAGCGGCTGCCCGGCGACCTGGCCGCCACCCGGCTGCGCGAGCGTGTGGCCGAGGCCCGGGCGCTCCCCGCCGATGCGCCCTGGTTCCCTGCCGTGGCGCTCGACAAGTTGTAGGGCGAACGAATCCAACATCCTTTGACATGTGTTTACCGGGGGTATGGACGCCGGTGCCATGATGGGGCCTTCGCAACTTCATCAGGAAGGACCCTCGCCATGCAAGTACAAGTCAACACCGACGACCACATCCACGGCGGCGAATCACTGGCCCGCTGGATCACGGACGAATGCAAGAGCCGGCTGTCGCGTTTTCAGGACCATGTGACGCGGCTGGAAGTGTTCCTGAGCGACCTGGACGCGGGCAAGTCGGGCGCCAATGACAAGCGCTGCCGCATCGAGGCGCGCGTCACCGGCCGCCAGCCCGTCACCGTGACCGACGAGGCCGACAAGATGGCCAACGCCTTCATCGGCGCAGCCGACAAACTGGCCCGCGCGCTGGACGCCGACCTGGGCCGCGTGAAGGACCGCAACGGCCGCGAGACCATCCGGGTGGCTGTGGAGGAGTGAAATTTGATTAAAAAAGGGCTTTTGCGCGCGATGGATAAGCGCTGATAGCTATTGATTTAATAGCGTTGAAAGAAAAGGCGCTGCAACCCACGGTTGCAGCGCCTTTTTGCTTGGGCCACTCACAGATCCAGCACCAGCAGCTTGCTGCGCGCGCGCGAGCAGCAGGGCATGAACTGCTCGTTGGCGGCTTTTTCCTCGTCCGTCAGGTACATGTCGCGGTGGTCCACCTCGCCCTCCAGCACGCGCGTGAGGCAGGTGCCACACACGCCTTGCTCGCAGGACGTGAGGATGTCGATGCCCTCTTTGCGCAGCGCCTCCACCACCGACACGTCGGCTGCAATCGGGTAGACCTTGCCGGTGCTGGCAATGCGCACTTCAAAGCCCTGGTCGCCCGAGGTGTCCTGCGCCGGGGCGCCAAAGTATTCGAGGTGGATGTTGTCCGGCGCCCAGCCCATGGCCTTGGCGGTGACCACCACATGGTCGATGAAGCCCGCCGGGCCACACACATACAGGCGCTTGTCCGCCCCGGGTGCGGCCAGCACGGCGGCCAGGTCCAGCTTCTGCTCGGGCGCGCCTGTGTCGAAGTGGAAGTGCACATGGGGGCCCATGGCCGATGCCGCGATCTCGCTGGTAAACGCAGTGCGCTCCACCGAACGGGTGCAGTAGTGCAGCGCAAAGTCGGCGCCTGTGCGGGCCAGCCGGTCGGCCATGCACAAGAGGGGCGTCACACCGATGCCCCCCGCCAGCAACACGGTGCGCTGCGCGGGGTGCAGCGCAAAGTGGTTGCGGGGTGTGCTGATGGTGATCACATCGCCCTCGTGCACGCTGTCGTGCATGGCCACCGAGCCGCCGCGCGATGCCGCGTCGCGCAGCACGGCGATGCGGTAGCGGTGCGACTCGTGCGAGGCACTGCACAGCGAGTATTGCCGGGTCAGCCCGCCGGGCAGGTGCACGTCGATGTGCGAGCCCGCGCTGAACGGGGGCAGCGCGGCGCCATCCACGCGTGCCAGCTCAAAGCTGGCGATGCCTTCGGCCTCGGTCCGCTTCTGGACGACGCGGACCTGCAGGGTTTCCTGTGCGGTCATGCGGCCACCGCCTGGGCTGCAGGGGCCTGTTCGGCCGCCAGGATGCGGTCCAATACCTTGCGCGACTGCACGCCGCCCGCGTCGATGTTGAGCATGAGCAGCTTGCGGTCGGGGTAGCGCAACAGGTTTTGTTGCTGCTGTTCCAGCATGTCCTGGTCCTCGGCAAAAATTTTGCCCTGGCCTTCGCGGATCTGGGTGGTGAGCGATGGGTCCTGCGGCTTGAAGTTGCGCGCCATGCCCCAGAAGTAGTGAATGGATGTTTCCGTCTCGGGCGTGATGAAGTCCACCACGATGCTGGATGCCTTCTTGTCGGCCGAGGCGTTGTAGCCGCCGTGGCCTGCCAGCGCCACGCCCACCTCGATCAGCACATGGCTGGGCGGCGTGAAGTGGCAGATCTGCCAGCGGTCCACCGGCTGGTCGTCGGGCAGGCCGTTCATGCGCAGCGCCATCTGCCAGAAGGGCGGCGGCTGGATGCCTTCCATGAAGCGGCTGGTGATGACCTCGTCGCCCTCCACGCGCGTCTTGCAGGGCACCTCGTCGATTTCCTTTTGCCCGATGCTGGTGGAGTGCACGTAGGTCTCGTGCGTCAGGTCCATCAGGTTGTCGATCATCAGGCGGTAATCGCAGGCAATGTGGTACAGCCCGCCGCCATAAGCCCACTCGGGGTTGTCGGCCCAGGGCAGGTGGTGGATGGTGGCGGGGTCGGCCTTGTCGGCATCGCCCGGCCACACCCAGATGAAGCCGTAGCGTTCCACCACCGGAAAGCTGCGCGCCTTGGGAAAACCCTGCACGCGCTGTCCGGGCATGGAGACGGACTTGCCCGTGCATTCCACCCGCAGGCCGTGGTAGCCGCACTGCAGGTGGCCCTCGCACACCGTGCCCAGCGACAGCGGGGCGCCCCGGTGGGGGCAGAAGTCGTCCAGCGCCGCGACCTGGTCGGGCGCAGGGCGGTAGAACACGATCTTCTCGCCGCAGATGGTGCGGCCCAGGGGCTTCTCGGCGATCTCGTCGGGCGTGCAGGCTACGTACCAGGCGTTCTTGGGATACATGGTTGTCTCTCTCCGTGGGTGGGTGGTGTCGTGGCGGGCTTGGTATACAGCCCGCTCGCAATTTGCTGGCTGGGTGCCGTGATTGTGCGAAAAAGGTGATTTTCTGTATACATAAGAAAGGTGTAAAACAGCTATTTCAATCTTGTATATCTCGTAAGCTGTTGTTTTGTAATGGATCGCTATGCTTTGGGGTGGATGCTGCAATGGTTTATGTATACATTCTGGTGGCTGAACTTCACCCGCTAGCCGCCATAGCCCCTTGCCACCATGAATCTTCCCGACCCCCTGACCATTGCTCCGTCGGCCGATGCCACCGAGGCGGGTGCCTCGCAGGCCGTCAAGGCGCAGCTGCGCCTGCGCGAGATGATCCTGGCGGGCGAGCTGCCCGGCGGTGCCCGCATTGCCGAACTGACCCTCGTCGAGAAGCTGGGGGTGTCGCGCACGCCCATCCGTGCCGCACTCATGCGGCTGGAGCAGGAGGGCCTGCTGCACCGGCTGCCCGGCGGTGGCTACGCCGTGCGCACGTTCTCTGAAACCGATGTGGCCGACGCCATTGAGCTGCGTGGCACCATGGAAGGCTTGGCCGCCCGTCTGGCGGCCGAGCGCGGCGTGGCCCCCGCGCTGCTGGCCGAGGCCCACGCCTGCCTCGACGCCATCGACGACACGCTGAGCCCGCGCACGCTGGATGACGAGGGTTTCTCGCGCTATGTGGAGCTGAATGCGCGGTTCCACCTGCTGCTTAGCCGCATGGTGGGCAGCGACGTGGTGGCGCGCGAGCTGGACCGCGTCAAGGGCCTGCCGTTTGCGTCGCCCTCGGCGTTTGTGGTGGTGCAGACCCATTCGGCCCAGGCACGCGACATGCTGGTGGTGGCACAAGACCAGCACCGCCAGGCGCTGGACGCCATCGAGCGGCGCGAAGGCGCGCGGGCCGAGGCCATCCTGCGCGAGCACTCGCGCATCACCCGGCGCAACCTGCTGGCGGCGGTGCAGGCGTCGCAGGTGCAGGGCTTGCCCGGTGTACAGCTGATCCGCGAGCGGGCATAACGGCGGTCGCGCGCCGGTGCGCATGGGGTTGGGTTATTGCATTTGGTGATACCTGAATGCTTGAATTTGCGCTTGTGAAATAACCGACCCCACGCCAAACTCCCGCCAGCATTTTCTGTATACAACGACTTTCCACAGGAGACAACGATGCAAAAACGCCACCTTCTTCGTGCCTCGGCCGCTGCCGCCATTGCGCTCTCCACCGGCCTGGCCGTGCTGCCCGCCGTGGCGCAGGACAATGTGTTCAAGATCGGCCTGGTCCTGCCCATGACCGGCCAGCAAGCCACCACCGGCCGCCAGATCGAAGCCGCAGCGCGCCTGTACATGGCCCAGAACGGCGACACCGTGGCCGGCAAGAAGGTGCAGCTCATCATCAAGGACGACACCAGCCTGCCCGACGTGACGCGCCGCCTGGCCCAGGAGTTGGTCGTCAACGAAAAAGTCAACGTGCTGGCCGGCATGGGCATCACGCCCTCGGCCATGGCCACAGCCCCCCTGGCTACGCAGTCCAAGACGCCCTTGGTGGTGATGGCCGCCGCCACCTCCAGTATCACCGAGGCCTCGCCCTATGTGGTGCGCACCAGTTTCACGCTGCCGCAGGTGTCGGTGGCCTTGGCCGACTGGGCGCCCAAGAACGGCATCAAGAAGGTCGTGACCTTGGTGAGCGACTACGGCCCCGGCATCGATGCAGAAAAGTATTTCAACCAGCGCCTCACCTTCAACGGCGGCCAGGTGACCGAATCGCTGCGCGTGCCGCTGCGCAATCCCGACTTCGCCCCCTTCCTGCAGAAGGTGCGCGACGCCAAGCCCGATGCGCTGTTCGTCTTTGTGCCTTCGGGTGCGGGCGCTGCGGTGATGAAGCAGTTCCTGGAGCGCGGCATGGACAAGGCCGGCATCAAGCTCATCGGCACCGGCGACGTGACGGATGACGATCAACTGAACGACATGGGCGACGGCGCGCTGGGCGTGGTCACCTCGCACCACTACTCGGCTGCGCACCCCTCGCCCATGAACAAGAAGTTTGTGGAAGCTTTCGAGAAGGCCAACAAGGGCCTGCGCCCCAACTTCATGGCCGTGGGCGGCTACGACGGCATGCGCGTGATTTACGAAGCGCTCAAGACCACCAAGGGTGCCGGCGGCGGTGACGCCCTGCTGGCCGCCATGAAGGGCCAGATCTTCGAAAGCCCACGCGGCAAGGTGTTCATCGATGCACAGACCCGCGACATCGTGCAGGACGTGTACCTGCGCAAGGTGGAGCGTGTGAACGGCCAGCTGTACAACGTGGAATTTGACGTGATCAAGGACGTCAAGGACCCCGGAAAGACGAAATAAGAAGCCCCCCTGCGGCGGGGCGGCCCTTGCACGGCGGCACTGGCCTGGGGCGCGCCAGTGGTTGCGGGTGGGGGCGTTTTTCCACCCGTTCGGGCTGAGCCTGTCGAAGCCAAGGCGAGTTCGTTGATCCAACAGTCTTCTCCGCCCATGGCGCCTATACATTTCGCGATACGGCGGCCCTTTTTTGTCTTCAATGAAGTGATTTCATGCTGACCATTCTTTTCGACGGCGTTGCCTACGGCATGTTGCTGTTCATCCTGGCAGTGGGCCTGGCCGTGACCATGGGGCTGATGAACTTCATCAACCTGGCGCACGGGGCCTTTGCCATGGCGGGGGGCTACATCACGGTGCTGCTGATGCAGCGGCTGGATGTGCCCTTTCTGGTCTGCCTGCCGCTCGCGTTTGTGGGCACGGCGCTGCTGGGGGGCGTGCTGGAGCGCACGCTGTACCGCCCGCTGTACCACAAGGCCCACCTGGACCAGGTGCTGTTCTCCATCGGTTTGGTGTTCATGGCCGTGGCCAGCGTGGACTACTTTGTGGGCTCCACGCAGCAGATCATGCAGCTGCCCGAATGGCTCAAAGGCCGCACTGAGATCGGCAGCGGCGCCCTCATGCTGGGCATGGGCCACTACCGCCTGTTCATCATTGCGGTGTGCGCTGCGCTCACCGTGGGCCTGCAATATGTGCTCACCAAAACCCGCTTCGGCAGCCGCTTGCGTGCCAGTGTGGACGACCAGCGCGTAGCCGCTGGCATGGGCATCAACGTGAACATCGTGTTTTTGTCCACATTCGCTTTCGGCTCCGGCCTTGCGGGCCTGGGCGGCGCGCTGGGCGCTGAAGTGCTGGGGCTGGACCCGAGCTTTCCGCTCAAGTTCATGATCTACTTTTTGATCGTGGTGGCCGTGGGTGGCACCTCGTCCATCACTGGTCCGCTGCTGGCCGCGTTGCTGCTCGGCATTGCCGACGTGGCCGGCAAGTACTACATCCCCAAGCTGGGCGCCTTCATCGTGTACAGCCTCATGATCCTGATCCTCATCTGGCGCCCTCAGGGCCTCTTTGTGCGCAAGGGGGGCAAATAGATGAAGCACCCCCTGAGCCGCTTCGCGTCTTCACCCCTCTCTCGCTGCGCGGGAGGGGGACGCACCCGGTGGCCTGGCAAAGCCAGTTCCACGGGTGCGCTGGCGTATTCGCCCTCTTCGTCGGATTCTGAACAATGAACCCCGCAACCCCATCCTCCACCACAGAGTCTTTGCTGCGCGTGCGCCGCTTCCGCTGGTGGGAGCCCGTGCTGTGGCTGCTGGCCTTTGCCGCGCCGCTCGCGCTGCCCAGCCATGCGCTCATCATCAACGAGATCGCCATCGTGGCGCTGTTTGCGATTTCGCTGGACCTGATCCTGGGCTACACCGGCATCGTATCGCTGGGCCATGCGGCCTTCTTCGGCCTGGGCGGCTACGCGGCCGCGCTGTTTGCTAAGCATGTGATGCCCGACCCACTGGTGGGTCTGGCCGTGGGCATTGCGGCAGCCACGGTGCTGGGCGCGGTGGCCTCGTTCACCATCATGCGCGGCACCGACCTCACGCGCCTCATGGTCACGCTGGGCGTGGGCCTGGTGATGCTGGAGCTGGCCAACAAGCTCGACTGGCTGACTGGCGGTGCTGACGGCCTGCAGGGCGTGATGATGGGCCCGGTGCTCGGTCGGTTCGAATTTGACCTGTATGGCCGCACGGCTGCGTGGTATTCGCTCACCGTGCTGCTGGTGTTCTTCCTGCTGGCCCGCCGCATCGTGCAGTCGCCCTTTGGGGCCACGCTCAAGGCCATCCGCGACAACCGGCTGCGTGCCATGGCCATCGGCATCCCGGTGACGGCCAAGCTAGCACAGGTGTACACGCTGGCCGCTGCGCTGGCCGGGGCTGCGGGCGCGCTGCTGACGCAGACCACGGGCTTTGCCTCGCTCGACCTGTTCGAGTTTCACCGCTCGGCCGATGTGATGCTGATTCTTGTGATCGGCGGCGTGGGCTGGCTGTATGGCGGCATCCTGGGCGCCATCGGTTTCAAGCTGCTGCAGGACGTGATCTCGTCCATCACACCGCAGTACTGGACCTTCTGGGTGGGCTTGTTCCTGGTGGTGCTGGTACTGGTCGGGCGTGACCGTTTGTTCCGCCCCTGGACCTGGTTTAGGAAATGAAACACCCCCTGAGTCGCTTCGCGCCTTCCCCCTCTCTCTACGCGCTGCGCGCTAGGGGAGGGAGACGCAGCCAGCGCGGCGGGGCGGCCCTTGCGCGGCTGCCCGCGCAATGCGCCGCGCCAGTTTCATGGGTTGCGTGCTGTGCGCAGTGCAATGGATCACCGACATGAATATCTCTACCTCCAACACCGTGCTGTCGGCACAGGGCCTGGTCAAGCGTTTTGGCGGCATCACGGCCACCAACAACGTCACGCTGAACCTGCAAAAGGGCGCGCGCCATGCGCTCATTGGCCCCAATGGCGCGGGCAAGACCACGCTCATCAACCTGCTGACTGGCGTGCTGGAGCCCACCGAAGGCTCCATCACCCTCGAAGGCCAGGACATCACGCGCCTGGCGCCGCACCAGCGTGTGCAGCGCGGCATGGTGCGCACCTTCCAGATCAACCAGCTGTTCGACACGCTCACGCCGCTGGAGACACTGGCGCTCACCGTGTCGCAGCACCAGGGCCTGGGCGGCAAGTGGTGGCAACCGCTGGGTGCGCGCAAGGCGGTCACCGAACGTTGCGAGCAATTGCTGGAGCAGTTCCACCTGACCTCCGTCATGGCCGAGGAAACGCGCGTGCTGGCCTACGGCAAGCGCCGCCTGCTGGAGATTGCGATTGCGCTGGCCTGCGAGCCGCGCGTGTTGCTGCTCGACGAACCGGTGGCCGGTGTGCCCGCCGGCGAGCGCGAGGAGCTGCTGCAGACAGTGGCGGCCCTGCCCGCCGATGTCTCGGTGCTGTTGATCGAACACGATATGGACCTGGTTTTCAGCTTTGCCAACCGCATGACGGTGCTGGTCAACGGCACGGTGCTCACCGAGGGCGACCCGGACACGATTGCCAATGACCCGCAGGTGAAGGCGGTGTACCTCGGTCACGGGGAGGATGCGCATGTCTAAGACAGAACTCCTGCGCATCGAGGGCCTGAGCGCAGGCTACGGCGAGGCCGTGGTGCTGCAAGGCATTTCGCTGGCCCTGCCCGAAGGCGACACGCTGGCCCTGCTGGGGCGCAACGGCACGGGCAAGACCACGCTCATCAACACGTTGGCCGGGGCCACGCGCCAGCATGCGGGCACGGTGAGCCTGGGCGGTGTGGCGCTGCACAAGCTGCCCCCGCACGAACGCGCGGCGGCCGGCATCGGCTGGGTGCCGCAAGAGCGCAACATCTTCAAGTCGCTCACGGTGCACGAGAACCTCACGGCCGTGGCGCGCCCGGGCCGCAAAGGCTCCACCGCACGGCCGTGGACGCCCGAGCGTGTGTACGAAATGTTCCCGCGCCTGGCCGAGCGCAAGACCAACCTGGGCACGCAGCTGTCGGGCGGCGAGCAGCAGATGCTGGCCGTGGGCCGTGCGCTGGTGCTCAACCCGCGCCTGCTGCTGCTCGACGAGCCGCTGGAAGGCCTGGCACCCATCATCGTGGAGGAGCTGCTGCGCGCCATCCGCCGCATCACGCGCGAAGAGGGTCTGTCGGCCATCATCGTGGAGCAGCACCCGCAGGCCATCCTGGCCATTTCGGACCATGCCGCCGTGCTGGACCGTGGCACCGTGGTGCACACCGGCAGCGCGGTCGAACTGAGCGCCCAGCCCGAGCTGCTGGACCGCCTGCTGGGCGTGGCACGGTAGCGCGCACCATGGGCAGCGCCGTGCACCGCAGAACCCTCCTGGCATGGCTGGCAGCGTCGTTCGGCGGTGCAGCCAGCGCGCAGGCCGCTTTTCCCTCACGCCCGCTGCGCATCGTGGTGCCCAACGCCGCGGGTGGCGCGGCCGACATCACGGCGCGCACCGTGGGTCAGAAGATCGCGGGCCCGTTGGGGCAAAGCGTGGTCATCGAAAACAAGCCCAGCGCGGGCGGTGTGGTGGCGGGCGAGCAGGTCGCCCGCGCCGAGCCCGACGGCCACACGCTGCTGCTGGTGAGCAGCGGCACGGCGGTGAGTGCGGCGCTGTTCCAGTCGCTGCCGTTCGATACGCTCAAGGACTTTGCGCCCGTCTCCCTGCTGGCCACGTTCGACCTGGCCGTGGTGGTGAAGGAGGGAGGGCGCTTTCGCACACTGGGCGAGCTGCTGACGTATGCCCGCGCCCACCCCGGCCAGCTCAACATCGGCACACCGCAGATCGGCACCACACAGAACCTGGCGGCCGAGCTGTTCAAGGTGACGGCGGGCATCGACGCGCAGGTGGTGCCCTTCAACGGCACGCCGCCGGTCATCACTGCGCTGCGGGGTGGAGAGATCGACGTGATGATCGACATCCTGGGCGGCCTCATGCCGCAGATCGGCTCCAAGGCCCTGCGGCCGCTGGCTGTGATGGGCGCACAGCGGGCGCCGCAGCTGCCCGATGTGCCCAAGGTGCGCGAGAGCGGCGGTCCGCTGGCGGGCTTCAACGTCACATCGTGGAACGGCCTGGCCGTGCCCGCCAAGACGCCTCCGGCCGTTGTGGAGCGCCTCTCGCGCGAGGTGCAGGCCGCGTTGGCCCAGCCCGACGTGAAAAAGCGCCTGCTGGAGCTGAATCTCAATGCCCAGGGCAGTACCCCCGCGCAGCTGGGCGAGCACCTGGCCGCCGATGTGCGCCGCTGGAGCGATGTGATCGCCAAGGCCAAGATCGCGCGTCAGTGAGCGCTGCCGCTGCGGATCGTTGGCGGTGGTGAAAGGCGGAAAGGAACATCGAATGAACATCACACACATCGGCCTCGTGGGCTATGGCGAGGTGGGCAAGATCTTCAGTGCGGGCTTGCGCGTCCAGCCCGGCGTGGCCTCAGTCGCCGCCTGGGACCTGAAGCTGGCCGACCCCGCGCACCGCGACGCCCTGCAGCAGCACGCCGGGCAGGCGGGTGTGGTGGCGGTGGATGCGATGCAGGCGCTGTGCGCGCGCTGCGACTGCATCATCTCGGCCGTCACCGCGTCGAACACGCTGGCCGTGGCGCAGGAGGCGGCGCAGCACATCCGCCCCGGCACCGTGTACCTGGATCTCAACTCCGCATCGCCCGGCACCAAGCAGCAGGCGGCGGCGCTCATCGAGGCGCGTGGCGCGCACTATGTCGAGGCGGGCGTCATGACCTCGGTGCCACCCTACGGCATTCGTGTGCCCATGCTGCTGGGCGGCGCGCAGGCTGCCGCACTGGCGGCTTTGCTGACCGGCTGGGGCATGGATGCCCAACCTGTGAGCGAGCAACTGGGCGTGGCCAGCGCCATCAAGATGTGCCGCAGCATCATGATCAAAGGGCTGGAGGCGTTGGTGATCGAGAGCTACACCACCGCCCGCCACTACGGCGTGGAAGACCATGTGCTGCCCACGCTGGCCGAGACCTTCCCGTCCATCGACTGGCACGAACAAGGCCGCTACTTTTTCAGCCGCGTGGTGCAGCACGGCCAGCGCCGCGCCGAAGAGATGCGCGAATCGGCCCACACCGTGCACGAGGCCGGCATGGAGCCTCTGATGGCCTCGGCCATCGCCGCCAAGCAGCAGTGGGTGGCCGACTTGGCGCGCGAAGGCGTGTTTCAAGGCCTGCCCAAGGACGCGCGCTGGCAAGACTATGCGGACCGTTTGTTGGAAAGTTTGTCACCACCAGCTGCTGCTGGGGGCTGATGCCTCGGTCCCTTTGATTCGTCTCTGCTCCATGCAACTGGCGCGGCCGAATACCAGGGACGCCGGGCAAGGGGCGCCCCGCAGCGAGGGCGTCGTCCCCCTTGGGGGGAAGGCGCGTAGCGCCTCAGGGGGGGCTTCTATACAACGCTTGCAGGGTGCTGCGAATCAACTCCGCCATCGCCTGCTGCGTGAGCGTGGCCGGGCGTTGCGAGCTCACCGCCATGAACAGCTTGCTGCGCAGGCGCGTGTTGCCGCCCGCCTCCGCGTCATCACCCTCGCTGCCCGCACCGTGGATGGGCCGGGTGCTGAACACTTCTGGCTTGCCCGACGTGGTGACCGCATTCATGGGCAGCACCGCACAGCCCGCGCCATCGGCCACCAGGTCCAGGATGGCGGCCACGCCGTCGATCTCCAGGCTGATCTGCGGGCGCTTGCCACGCGCGGCCAGTTCAGATTCCACCAACATGCGGATGGAATTGGGGCGCGTGGGAATCACCAGAGGAAAGCGCGGCAGCTCGTCCAGTGGCAGGGGCGTGCGGGCCAGGGCATCGGCCTCCGCCTCGTTCTGGCCCGGAGTGCGGCGCTGCACCAGAAACAGGTCTTCCTCCAGCAGCGCCGTGCTCTCGATGCCCGGTGCGGGCGTGGTGTTGTAGAGCAGCGCAATGTCGAGCAGCCCGGTGGTCAGCGATTCGCGCATGGCCACCGACAGGCCCTCGCTGATGGCCAGCGCCGCGTCCGGCATCTTCACGCGGAAGGCGCGCGTCAGCGGCACCGTCAGCACCTTGGCAATGCTGGGCGGCAGGCCAATCGCCACGCGACCGGCCAGCGCGCCGCGCACGCGGCCCAGCTCCTCCCGCGCGCGCTCCACCTGGTGCAGGATGCCGCGCCCGTGCTCCAGCAGCAGCTTGCCCGCTTCAGTGGGCGTGGCGCCCCGGCCGTTGCGCACCAGCAGGTTCTGGCGCAGCTCCACCTCCAGCAGGCGCACCTGGCGGCTCAGGGCGGGCTGGGCGATGTCCAGCACCACCGAGGCGCGGGTGAAGCTGCCCAGCTCGGCCACGCGCACAAAGTATTCGATCTGCTTGAGGTCCATGGGCAAGGCTCTCTGCTATAGCTGTAGGTCAACGATCACGGAATGATATATCTGGTAGTGCCGGTGCCGCCTTCATGTTTGGGCCGCCGCTGCCCACAATCGGCGGCATGTATACAACTGCACGCACCGCCTGGGCCACCCGCAGCCCGGCAGGAGACAAGGTATGACGGCGCCAGTGATCCGAGGCATTTCTTCCATGGCCACGCGCCAGGTGCTGGCCGACCTAGTGGCCGGTTTTGCGCAGCAGACGGGCACGCAGGCCGCCATCGAATCGGTGGGCGGTGTCGATGCCGCCAAGCGTGTGGCGGCGGGTGAGGCGTTCGACGTGGTGATCCTCGCGTCCGATCCCATCGACAAGCTCATGGCTGCGGGCCACCTGATGCCTGGCAGCAAGGTGGACTGGGTGCACTCCGGCGTGGCCGTGGCCGTGCCTGCGGGCGCGCCGATGCCCGACCTGTCGAGCGAAGACGCCGTGCGCGCTGCCGTGCTGGCCGCGCCCAGCATCAGCCTGTCCACTGGCCCCAGCGGCGTGGCGCTGAGCAAACTGTTTGAGCGCTGGGGCATTGCCGAGCAGATTGCGCCACGCATGGTGCAAGCGCCCCCCGGCGTGCCCGTGGGCTCGCTGGTGGCCAAGGGCGAAGTGGCGCTGGGCTTTCAGCAACTGAGCGAGCTGCTGCATGTGCAGGGCATCCAGATCGTGGGCCCGTTGCCACCGGCCATCCAGATCACCACCACGTTTTCATCAGGCATCGGCATGCATTCGCAACAGATGGATGCAGCGCGTTCGCTGCTGGCTTACCTGGCCTCTCCCGCAGCCGCCGAAGCCAAGCAAAAGCAAGGCATGACCCCCGCCTGACCGATCACAAGAACACCTTCCAGGAGCACCCAAAAATGAGCCTCATCATCGACTGCCACGGCCACTACACCACGGCCCCCAAGGCGCTGGAGAACTGGCGCAATGCGCAGATCGCCGGCATCAAAGACCCGGCACTCATGCCCAAAGTGGCCGACCTGCATATCAGCGACGACGAGCTGCGCGAGTCCATCGAGACCAACCAGCTCAAGCTGATGAAAGAGCGCGGCAGCGACATCACGCTGTTCAGCCCCCGCGCCAGCTTCATGGCCCACCACATTGGCGATTTCAATGTGTCCAGCACCTGGGCGGCCATCTGCAACGAACTCTGCTATCGCGTCTCCACGCTGTTCCCCGACCACTTCGTGCCCGTGGCCATGCTGCCGCAAAGCCCCGGCGTGGATCCCGCCACCTGCATCCCCGAGCTGGAAAAGTGCGTGCACGAATACGGCGCGGTGGGCATCAACCTGAACCCTGATCCTTCTGGCGGCCACTGGACCAGCCCCCCGCTCACCGACAAGCACTGGTACCCCATCTACGAAAAGATGGTGGAGTACGACCTGCCCGCCATGATCCACGTGAGCACCAGCTGCAACGCGTGCTTTCACACCACGGGCGCGCACTACCTCAATGCCGACACGACGGCCTTCATGCAGCTCATCCAGGGCGATCTGTTCAAGGACTTCCCCACGCTCAAGTTTTTGATCCCGCACGGCGGCGGCGCGGTGCCCTATCACTGGGGCCGCTTCCGTGGGCTGGCGCAAGAGATGAAAAAACCGCTGCTCGACGAGCACCTGATGAACAACGTGTACTTCGACACCTGCGTGTACCACCAGCCGGGCATAGACCTGCTGAACACCGTGATCCCGGTGAAGAACGTACTGTTCGCCAGCGAGATGATCGGCGCCGTGCGCGGCATCGACCCCACCACCGGCAACTACTACGACGACACCAAGCGCTACATCGAGGCCTCCACCATCCTGAGCGCCGATGACAAGCACCAGATCTACGAAGCCAACACGCGCCGCGTGTTCTCGCGCCTCGACACCCGCCTGAAGGCCAAGGGGCTTTGATTCCCCGAAACCGTTCACGTTGAGCCTGTCGAAGCGCCTCGCAAGGCTTCGACAGGCTCAGCCCGAACGGTCGGGGTGCATCGAATGTTGTTCGCTCAAGGCCCTCACATCACCCAATCCACCGAAGAGAAATCACCATGTACGAACTAGGCGTTGTCTACCGCAACATCACCCGCGCCGACCGCGCAGCCGCTGATGGCCTGGCCGCCCTGGGCTCGGCCACCGTGCACGAGGCCATGGGCCGCGTGGGCCTGCTCAAGCCCTACATGCGCCCCATCCAGAGCGGTGTGCAGGTCAGCGGCACGGCCGTCACCGTGCTCCTGCACCCGGGAGACAACTGGATGATGCATGTGGTGGCCGAGCAGATCCAGCCCGGCGACATCGTGGTGGCTGCCATCACGGCCGAGTGCACCGATGGCTACTTTGGCGACCTGCTGGCCACGTCCTTCCAGGCGCGCGGCGCACGGGCGCTCATCATCGACGCCGGGGTGCGCGATGTGAAGACGCTCAACGAGATGAACTTCCCGGTGTGGAGCAAGAGCATCTCCAGCAAGGGCTGCATCAAGGCCACCATCGGCTCGGTCAACATCCCGGTGGTGTGCGCGGGCATGCTCGTCTCGCCCGGCGACGTGATCGTGGCGGACGACGACGGCATCGTGTGCGTGCCCGCCGCCCGCGCCGTGCAAACACTGGAAGCCGCGCAAAAGCGCGAGAGCTTTGAAGGCGAAAAGCGCGCCAAGCTGGCCAGCGGTGTGCTGGGCCTCGATATGTACAAGATGCGCGAGCCGCTGGCGGCTGCGGGGCTCAAGTACATCGACTGAATCCAATTTTCACAAGCTTTTTTGGCCGTTTGCGCGCGTCCATCATGCGCTGACAGCTATCAATTTTGATTTTTCTTTGTTCCTGAAGCGATGATTTCTTCTGCCCGTTCTTCTTTCCGACTCCGCCGCACGCTGACCCTGGCACTGGGCGTGGCCGCCGTGGCAGGCGCGCTGGTGCAACCCGCAGCCGCACAGCAGTTCCCCACCAAGCAAGTGCGCATCATCAGCCCCTTCCCTGTGGGCGGCGGCCCCGATGGCGTGGCCCGCCTGGTGGCTGACAAGCTCTCGCGCGCCTGGGGCACAGGCGTCATCGTGGAGAACCGCCCCGGCGGCAATGGCTTCATCGCCATCGACGCCTGGAAGCGCGGCGCCAAGGACGGCCACGACCTGCTCATCCTGGACAACGTGCACCTGGCGGCCTACCCCAGCCTGTTCAAGAAGCTTCCCTACGACCCCGTCAAGGACTTCGACACCCTGCTGCCGCTGTTCAAGACGCACTTCTTCTTCACCGTGGGCACGGGCAGCAAGTACAAGACGGTGGGCGACATCGTGGCCGACGCAAAAGCGCGCCCCGGCAAGCTCAACTATGGCAGCTGGTCCGTTGGCAACCCGGTGCACCTGGGCTCGGAGCTGTTCGAGTCCGCCACCGGCACGCAGATGGAGCATGTGATCTTCAAGGAGACCACGCAGCTCTACACCTCGGTGTCCACCGGCGAGATCGACTTTGCGCTGGGCAGCGCTGCCACCGCAGGCCCTCTGTACCGGGCGGGCAAACTGCGCCTGGTCGCGTTTGCCGGGCCCCAGCGCTCGGCCGAGTTCCCCGACGTGCCCACCGTGGCCGAATCGGGTGGCCCCAAGGACTTTGCAGTGACCGGCTGGAACGCCATCGCCGTGCCACCTGGCCTGCCCGCCGCCGTGGCCGACAAGATCCGCAAGGACATCGAACAGGCCCTGACCGGCCCCGAAGTGGCCGAGAAGTTCAAGACCTTTGGCTACGAACAGTTCCCCACCACGCGCGCGCAGTTCAACCAGTTCGTCAAGGACGAGAGCCAGCGTTTTGGCGACGTGATCCGCAAGGCCAACGTGTCGCTGGACTGATCTGCGAGCCTGTAAGAAACCAAGGAGTACGCGCATGAGCGAATTCATAAAAACCCCTGGCTGGCTCGACTGGTACGCCGGCCCCAGCCAGCCCCGCTTCCAGGTGCCCGCAGGCGCCGTGGACGCGCACTGCCACGTGTTCGGCCCGGGCGCAGAGTTTCCCTACGCGCCGGAGCGCAAGTACACCCCCTGCGACGCCAGCAAGCACCAGCTGTACGCGCTGCGCGACCACCTGGGCTTTGCGCGCAACGTGGTCGTGCAGGCCACCTGCCACGGTGCGGACAACCGCGCCATGGTCGATGCGCTGGTGCACTCCGGCGGCAAGGCGCGTGGCGTGGCCACCGTCAAGCGCTCGGTCACCGACCAGGAGCTGCAGGCCATGCACGACGCTGGTGTGCGCGGTGTGCGCTTCAACTTCGTCAAGCGCCTGGTGGACTTCACGCCCAAGGACGAGCTGATGGAGATTGCCGCGCGCATCGCCAAGCTGGGCTGGCATGTGGTCATCTACTTTGAGGCGGTAGACCTGCCCGAGCTGTGGGACTTCTTCACCGCCCTGCCCACCACAGTGGTGGTGGACCACATGGGCCGCCCCGATGTGAGCAAGGGTGTGGACAGCGAAGAGTTCGCGCTGTTCCTGAAGTTCATGCGCCAGCACCCCAATGTGTGGAGCAAGGTGAGCTGCCCCGAGCGCCTCTCCGTGACCGGCCCCAAGGCGTTGAATGGCGAACAGAACGCATACCGGGACGTCGTGCCCTTTGCTCGCAAGGTGGTCGCAGAGTTCCCCGACCGCGTGCTGTGGGGCACCGACTGGCCACACCCCAACCTCAAGGACCATATGCCCGATGATGGCCTGCTGGTGGACTTCATCCCGCACATCGCGCCCACGGCCGAGCTGCAGCACAAGCTGCTGGTGGACAACCCCATGCGCCTCTACTGGCCCGAAGAAGTGACAAAGAAAGGCTGATGCCATGCCACTCGACAAACCCTACCTGGACGTGCCCGGCACGACCATCTTCGACGCCGAGCAAAGCCGCAAGGGCTACTGGCTCAACCAGTTCTGCATGAGCCTGATGAAGGCCGAGAACCGCGCACGCTTCAAGGCCGACGAGCGTGCCTACCTGGACGAATGGGCGATGACCGAAGAGCAGAAGCAGGCTGTGCTGGCGCGCGACCTGAACTGGTGCATTCGCCTGGGCGGCAACATCTACTTTCTGGCCAAGATCGGCTCCACCGACGGCAAGAGCTTTCAGCAGATGGCAGGCAGCATGACCGGCATGACCGAAGAGGAATACCGCAACATGATGATCAATGGTGGCCGGTCGGCCAACGGCAACCGCGTGATTGGCGAAGACGGCGACGCGCAGGCGCACCGTCAGCCCCAGGGCAGCGCGGGCAAGAAAGGACTTTGACGATGGCCAGAATCACCGCCTCCGTGTTCACATCGCATGTACCTGCCATTGGCGCGGCCATGGACCTGGGCAAGACCCACGAAGACTATTGGAAGCCCGTGTTCGCGGGCTACGAGTTTGGCAAGCAGTGGGTCAAGGACAACAAGCCCGATGTGATCTTCCTGGTCTACAACGACCACGCGACCGCCTTCAGCCTGGACCTGATCCCCACCTTCGCCATCGGCACCGCCGCCGACTACGAAGTGGCCGACGAAGGCTTTGGCCCGCGCCCCGTGCCCAAGGTCATCGGCCATCCGGACCTGGCCGCGCACATTGCGCAGTCGGTCATCCAGCAGGACTTTGACCTCACCATCGTCAACAAGATGGCCGTGGACCACGGCTTGACTGTGCCCCTTTCGCTGATGTTTGGCGAGCAGGACCCCGTGAAGGGCGCATGGCCCTGCCCGGTGATCCCGTTTGCCGTTAACGTGGTGCAGTACCCCGTGCCCAGCGGCCGCCGCTGCTACAACCTGGGCCAGGCGATCCGCAAGGCGGTGGAGAGCTACGACGAAGACATCAACGTGCACATCTGGGGCACGGGTGGCATGAGCCACCAGCTGCAGGGCCCGCGCGCGGGGCTCATCAACAAGGAGTTCGATAACGCCTTCCTCGACAAGCTCATCAACGACCCCGAGGCCGCCGCCAGCATCCCGCACATTGACTACGTGCGCGAGGCGGGCAGCGAAGGCATCGAGCTGGTGATGTGGCTCATCGCGCGGGGTGCGATGGCGGATGTGGACGGCGGCAAGCCGCCGAAGCTGGCGCACCGCTTCTACCATGTGCCCGCGTCCAACACCGCCGTGGGCCACCTGATTCTTGAGAACACCTAAAAAACACGCCAAAGGACACACACCATGACCATCAAAGTCGCACTCGCAGGCGCTGGCGCCTTCGGCATCAAGCACCTGGACGGCATCAAGAACATCGACGGCGTTGAAGTCGTCTCCCTCATCAGCCGTGACCAGGCCAAGACCCAGGAAGTGGCCGACAAGTACGGCATCAAACACGTCACCACCGACCTGGCCGACAGCCTGGCCATGAAGGAAGTGGACGCCGTGATCCTGTGCACGCCCACGCAGATGCACGCCAGCCAGTCCATCGCCTGCCTGGAAGCGGGCAAGCATGTGCAGGTCGAGATCCCGCTGTGCGACATCCTGGCCGATGGCGAGAAGGTCGTCGCCCTGCAAAAGCAAACCGGCCTGGTGGCGATGTGCGGACACACCCGCCGCTTCAACCCCAGCCACCAGTACGTGCACAAGAAGATCACCGCAGGCGAGTTCAACATCCAGCAGATGGATGTGCAGACCTACTTCTTCCGCCGCACCAACATGAACGCGCTGGGCCAGGCCCGCAGCTGGACGGACCACCTGCTGTGGCACCACGCTGCCCACACGGTGGACCTGTTCGCCTACCAAGCCGGTAGCCCCATCGTCAAAGCCAACGCCATCCAGGGCCCCATCCACAAGGACCTGGGCATTGCCATGGATATGAGCATCCAGCTGCAGGCGGCCAACGGTGCCATCTGCACGCTGAGCCTGAGCTTCAACAACGACGGCCCGCTGGGCACCTTCTTCCGCTACATCGGCGACACCGCCACCTACATCGCCCGCTATGACGATCTGGTGAACGGCAAGGAAGAGAAGATCGACGTGAGCAAGGTGGATGTGTCGATGAACGGCATCGAGCTGCAAGACCGCGAGTTCTTCGCCGCCATCCGCGAAGGCCGCGAGCCCAACGCCAGCGTGGCGCAGGTGCTGCCGTGCTACCAGGTGCTGCACAACCTGGAGCTGCAGCTCAACGCGGGTTGATTCCAAGCAAAAAAAGCCGTTTCCGCGCGACCATCAAGCGCTGATAGCTATCTATTTGATAGTAAATGGCGGCGCAGTCTCATCCCTTGAGTGCCGCTTTGTTCTCGATGACGCGCGAGACCAGGCCGTAGTCCACCGCCTCCTCGGCCGACATCCAGCGGTCCCGCTCGATGTCGGCCAACACCACCTCCAGTGGCTTGCCCGTCTGCCGGGCAATGGTGCCCGCAATTCGCTCACGCGCCTTCACCATCTCGCGCGCCTGGATGGCGATGTCGCTGGCCGGGCCACCGGCACCCCCGCTGGGCTGGTG
The DNA here is from genome assembly GCF_005405905.1 of Acidovorax sp. NB1. GTDB lineage: Bacteria > Pseudomonadota > Gammaproteobacteria > Burkholderiales > Burkholderiaceae_C > Acidovorax. The sequence continues at coordinate 79,326 of NZ_BJHU01000057.1, read as the reverse complement.
GATCAAAAAGCGCGTGTTGGGCAGGCAAAACCGCCGCTCGCGTGGCGCCGCCAGGTAGAGGTGCGTGGCCGCGCTGCCCACCCAGCCGGTGCCGATCATGTTCACCGGCGCAGAAATGAAGCGCACTAGGTCGTGGATCGTGTCGCCCGACTCCAGGTGCCCGCCGGGCGAACTCACCAGCATGTCGATGGGCTCGGCGCTCTCTGCATCCAGCGCAATCAGCCGCCGCGCCACATCGGCGGCCAGCGTGTCGGTGATGGTGCCGAAGACGAGCAGAGTGCGGGCCTTGAAAGCCTTTTCTTCCAGGTAAGAGGTGCGTGGCTCGGAGCCTGGGGCAGAGGGTGGGGTGTGGGTGTCTGGCGTGTCCATGGGGCCAAGTCCTTGAAAAGAGTGACAGGACTGCCATGACGAACGAGACACGCCGGGCGTGACATTTCCGTGCGCTGGCGCATTCAGGTGAGCGCTGCAGAACGGACCGAATGGACCGCTCTGTGCCCCTGGGACTGCTCAGCTCACCGCCACGCGCTGCCCTGGCGCAATGGTGGGCGGCGCCGCATTCAGCGTCTCGATCGCAAAGCCCGCCGCCGCCTTGTAGCGGGCCATGAAGCCCTCGCGCTCCTCGCGCGGCAGCACGTCGTCGATGTGGTCGAACACACCGCCGCAGCGCTCGTCCACCAGCCCCAGCAGGCCAAAGGGCCCAGAACCCCGGTTGCGCAGCACCAGCGCCGAGATGTCTTTGCACAGCTTGTCGTCGTAGGCGCGCAGCGCCTGCGGGCCCACGCCATGCGCAATCAGCTGCGCGCCCAGCACGCGCGCATCCACGATGGCCTGGCTGGCCCCGTTGGAGCCCACGGGGTACATCACATGCGCCGCGTCGCCCAGCAGCGCCATGCGGCCGTCCACCCAGGTGGGCACCGGGTCGCGGTCGATCATGGGGTACTCAAAAATGTCCTTGGCGCCACGCAGCATGGTGGGCACGTCGAGCCAGCTGTAGTTCCAGCCGTCAAAGTGGTGAGCGAATTCCTCCAAAGCTACGCGCCGGTTCCAGTCGCCGTGCTGCCAGCCGCCCTGGTTGTCCACCGTGATCTCGGCGATCCAGTTGATGGTGGCCAGGCCCGTGACCGGGTCGGGTGGCGTGATGGGGTAGAACACCACGCGGTGTCGCAGCGAGCCCACGCCCACAAACGACGCGCCCGTGCGCACGGGCACCCCTGGCGTGGTGCCGCGCCACATGATGGCGCCGCCCCACTGGATGGGCGGCTGCGTGGGGTGCATTTGCGCCCGCACGGCCGAGTGCAAACCATCGGCCGCTATCAGCAGCGAGCCCGCCACTTCACGCTGCTCGCCATCGCGCGTTTCGATGAGTGCGGTGACGCCCTCCGCATCCTGCCGGTAGCCCACCACACGCTGCCCCAGCTGCACGGCGTTGTCGCCCAGGCGCTCTTTCACGGCGTTGAACAGCATCATCTGTAGCTGCCCCCGGTGCACCGAATACTGCGGCCAGTGGTAGCCTGCCTCCAGGCCGCGCGGCTCGGCATACACCTCGTTCCCGTTGCGGCCCACCAGCGCCCATTCGCGCGCCTGCAGGCCAATCGTGTCCAGCACCTCGTTGCCAAACCCCAGGTCATGCAATTCGCGCACGGCATTGGGCTGCAGGTTGATGCCCACGCCCAGCGGCTGCAGTTCCGGCACCGTCTCAAAGACGATGCAGGGCACGCCGATCTGGTGCAGGGTGAGGGCAGTGGCCATGCCGCCGATGCCGCCGCCAGCGATCAGGACGGGGCGGGGGGAGGAGGTGCGTGAAGTAGTGGGGGTGCCGGACATGCGGGGATTGTCCATGCAATGGCGGCCGGGGCTTGTCGCGGACAGCGCTGGCGAATGTGGGCGATGAATGGGGACGATGGCGGGAGGCTTTGTGCTGCCGGTTGTGCCAGCTCCGCCAGGCTTGCTACCTCCTACCTGGGCTCCGGTGTCCTGTGCCGTAGCGGGCCCGGTTGAATGAACCAGGGCTTAGGCCGCATTGGCGCGCGGTGGCGGAAAGACGACTTTGAATCTCTCGCAGAGTACGGGCATCCGGCTTGACGGCTCCCGTCCGATCTGACTGCACTCGCGGCCGAAGAACGCCCAGTGCTCCTCGCGCCAGTATCTGAGGGACTTGTCCCCCTCTCCTTCGGTCGCCGCAAACTCTTCGGTGACTTCCTCGAACGGCACAACCTCGGTGTCGGTGGTTTCAATGATGCACAGCGGTGTGCCCGCCCAGTCCGTCACGATGCTGAGGTCTCCAGGCACAGGGGGGCGCTTGGCTTGTGCCTCAAGACCCCAGACGAGCGCACCGGTTGCGCGCTTGACGCCAGCCAAGACCAACTGCGCAAGGCTGTTGGCAACGTCCTCACTGTCGGCGAAGTAGAAGGACTCGTAGAACCGCGCATCGTCGTGGCGGCCAGTGGAGGCCAGGAACTCGTTCCAGAACGGAAGCAGGGGGGGTGAAGGAGACTCTGTTTTCATAGGGCCTAGCGTAATCCAGTCCGCACAATCTGCGGGACAAGCTGGGCCGCGCAGAATATTTTGGACATTGATTCCTTTTGGAAGTGGCCTGCAGCATGGGTTTGCAAGCAGGCATCCGCCCACCCACTTTGGCCCCGGTCTGCGTCTGGTCAGCCTGTGGCACCATGCCCCAATGCAAGAAGACGAACTCACCACGGCACTTGTGAACGCCAGCCGCAGCGCCCTGGTGCGCGCTGCCACCCGCCTGCTGGGGCCGGCCGATGCCGAGGACGCTGTGCAAGATGCCTACGTGCGCGCGCTGGAGGCCAATGCCCCCGCGCTCAATGCCGCCCAGGCCTGGCTGCTGACGGTGGTGCGCAACCTGGCCATTGACCGTTTGCGGCGGCGCCAGTGGATGGCGCAGTGGTTGGCAGAAGCGGCGCAAACTGCGCAGGGTGATGCTGCTGGCTTGGTCGCACCCTCAGCGGAGGCCGATGCGGCCCTTGCGCAGCAGGCCACGCTGGCGCTGCGACGTCTGGCGGCGTGCGTGACGCCCGCCGAAGGTGCTCTGGTGCTGCTGCATGCGGTGTTCGATGCCAGCCATGCCGAGCTGGCCCAGGCCAGTGGTCGGTCTGAAGCGGCCAGCCGCCAGCAATTGCGCCGCGCGTTGAAGCGCCTGCGGCAGGCGGAAGATTGCGCCCGCCATGGCGATGGGCAGAGTGAGCCCAAGGACAACGACCCCGCAGTGCTGCGCCTGTACCTGCAGTCGCTGCAATCGCTGGACCCGCAGACGCTGTGGGCCCTGCTGCGCCAGCCGCCTGTGAGTGCGGTGGCTGTGCAGCGCTCCGTGCAACCCGTGCAATCGCATGCATCGCGCGCACCGGCCACGGTGGGTGGGGTGGTGCAGGTGGGCGGGCAACTGGGGCTGGTGCTCACGCTCGATGGTGTGACGCTGTGTGTGGTGCCCCTGGGGCCATGCGCTGAGCAGGTGCACGAAGGCGTGGTGGCCTAGCCCGCGCACCCGCAGTAGCAGCCACCAGCAAGAAGACTAGACGGAAGCAGGTTCGCTGCAGCATGGCCTCGCAGACCATCTCCATGTTCTTCGCCACGCCGCAGGCGTTTCGCCAGTGGCTGGAGCGCCATGCGGCCAGCGCGCCTGAGTTGCTGGTGGGTTTTCACAAAGTGAGCTCGGGCCGCCCCAGCATGGGCTGGTCGGAGTCGGTGGACGAAGCCCTGTGCTTTGGCTGGATCGATGGCATTCGGCGGCGTATTGACGAGCACACGTACTCGATCCGCTTCACGCCGCGAAAGCCGTCGTCGATCTGGAGTGCGGTCAACATCGCGAAGGTGGAGCAATTGCAGGCGGCGGGCCGCATGACGCCTGCGGGGCTGGCCGCCTTTGCGCACCGCAAGGCCGACAAGTCGGCCATCTACTCGCACGAACAGGCGGGAGTGGCCGAGCTGCCGGTGGCGCTGCAGCGTGCGTTCCAGCGCAAAAAGGCCGCGTGGCGGTACTTTCAGGAATCCACACCGCCCAGCTACCGCAAGGTGATGCTGCACTGGGTCACATCCGCCAAACGCGATGCGACCCGGGAAGCGCGGTTTGCGCAGTTGGTGGCCGCCTGCGCAGCGGGTGAGCGCATTGAGCTGTGGGCGAAGCGGCCGTCCAGTACCAAGACTTAGCCGCTCCCAGCCCAGCCCCAAGCCCGAGCCACCCGGTCGGTTGCCGCGCTTGCCGTAAGCTCGCGGCATGCAACAAAGAACCTTGGGACCTTTCTCCGTCTCGGCCATTGGCCTGGGCTGCATGAACCTCTCGCACGCCTACGGCGCACCGGTGTCTGCCGAGCAGGGCGAGCGCGTGCTGCTGGCCGCGCTGGATGCGGGCGTGACCCTGTTCGACACTGCCACGCTCTATGGCTTTGGCGCCAACGAAACCCTGGTGGGCCGTGTGCTGAAGCAGCACCGCAGCCGTTTCACCCTGGCCAGCAAATGCGGCATGCAGGGCGTGGATGTGAACGGCGACGGCAAGCTGGTGCGCGTGATCGATGGCCGTCCCGCCACGCTGCGTCAGACCTGCGAAGACAGCCTGCGGCGCCTGCAGACCGATGTGATCGACCTGTATTACCTGCACCGCTGGGACAAGAAGGTGCCCATTGAAGACAGCGTGGGCGCACTGGCCGACCTGGTGCGCGTGGGCAAGATCCGCAGCATCGGCTTGTCGGAGGTGTCGGCCGCCACCCTGCGCAAGGCCCACGCGGTGCACCCCATTGCGGCGGTGCAGACCGAGTATTCGCTGTGGACGCGCAACCCCGAGATCGCCGTGCTGGACGCCTGCCGCGAGCTGGGCGTCGCCTTTGTGGCGTTCAGCCCCGTCGCGCGGGGCTTTCTCTGTGGCGAGCTGCGCGATGTGAGCACGCTCGACGCCAAGGACATCCGCCGCGCCATGCCCCGTTTTGCACCCGACGCTTATTCGGCCAACCTGACGTTGCTCGACGGCTACCAGGCCATTGCGCGCGACGTGGGCTGCACGCCCGCCCAGCTGGCGCTGGCATGGCTGCTGCACAAGGCCGAGCACATCATCCCCATCCCAGGCACCACCAGCGTAGCGCATTTGCAGGACGACTTGGGCGCCGTCGATGTGCGGCTGGATGCTGCCATCATGGCGCGACTGGACGCGCTGATCAACGAGCGCACGGTGGTGGGCAGCCGCTACAACGCGCAGAGCGCGAGTGAAGTCGATACCGAGACGTTTGAAGACCGCGCAGCGTGAGCGGCGCGGCCTGGTGGGGCCTTCAGCACCGCAGCTTCACTGCGGCCTGAGAGGGCGTGTGCGAGGCATCAACGCCCGCGCAGGTTCCCCTTGTCATCCGCAATCACGATCTCCACGCGGCGGTTCATGGCGCGGCCTTCGGGCGATGCGTTGTTGGCCACCGGATGGGCCTTGCCATAGCCGCGTGCGGTGATACGGCTGCTGTCCACGCCGCGCTGCACCAGCGCATCGCGCACGGCCTGCGCGCGGCGGTCTGACAGGTCCTGGTTGTAGCTGTCGCCACCCACGCTGTCGGTGTAGCCCTCGATCAGCAGCTTGCGGTCCGGGAACTGCTTGAGGAAGTTGGTCAGCTTGTCCAGACGTGGGGCCGCCTGGGCCGACAGCTCGGCCTTGTTGAAGGCAAACAGCACATCGCCCAAGGTCACCAGCAGGCCGCGCTCGGTTTGCTGGGCTTCCATGTCGCGCAGCTGGGCTTCGAGTGCGCGCACACGGTCCTGCGCGGCGTTGGCCTGCGCCATGGCAGCGGTGGCTTGTGCCTGCTGTTGTGCGGCGCGCTGCTCGGCGCTCATGGCCTGCTGCTGGGCCTGTTGTGCGCGCAGGCGGGCGGCATCGGCCTCTTGCGTGCGGGCCTGCAGGCGGATGCGATCCGCTTCACTGCCGGCCTGCTTGATGTTGGCATCGAGCTGGCGTGCGCGGGCCGTGTTGGTGGCAATCTCGGCGCGCTGGCGGGCGATGTACGCCAGGTGGTTGGTCTCGGAGGTGTCCTTGTCATCGGCCCACACGCTGTCGGCCTTGGCCAGGGCATCGGTGGCCTGCTTGAGTTCGAGCTGGGCGTACTGGTTGACGGCCGGGTCGCCTGCCGCAGTGCTCACGGCAGTGCGGGCTTCTTCCAGGGCGGGCGACGGGGTGGTGCTGGCGCAGGCGGCCAGCAGGCCCACGGCAATCAGGCTGGTGCACAGGGCGGTGGTGCGGTGAAAAAAGCGTGGCATGGTCGGGTGTTCCTTGGGTGTTGGAGTGAAGGCAATCGCGGGGGCCTCAACGCCAGTTGCGAGAGGCTCAGCTGCCAGGCAGGGCGCACGGGGCGCCATACGGGGCACTGGCTTAGCGGGGCGATCGACGGTTGATTTCTTCCTGCAGTGCGCGGATGCTGTCCTGCACCTGGGCCAGGGTGGCGGCATTGCCGGCTGCGTCGGCGCGGGTCTCGGCCACGCGGGCATCGACCTCGGCCTCTGCGGCCAGGCGGCGCGCGGCCACATAGTCCTCTTCTGCCATGGCCTTCTCGGCCTGGATGAGCTTCTCGCGGGCCTGCTGCAGCTGCACAGGGGCGCTGGTGGCCACCGCAGGTGCCGCCGCCACGCGGTTGACGGTGGTGCGGGTGACCGCCATCTGTTCGGTGGGGGCTGGGGTGGACGAGCAGGCGGCCAGTGCGCCCAGTGCGAGTGCCGCTGTGGCGGTGCGGATCAGTGCAGATGAATGCATGGTGTGTGGGACTCCTCTGGAGGTTGTTGGAGACGCCGCACCCGTGTGTGGGGTGGGCAACCAGGGGGTTCTGGTGTTGATGCATTGTTGGGGCCCTCTCGGCGAGCGGGCGTAGGTCCTGCCTCTGTATCTCTGTCGGGCATGTCTTACGAACATTTGCACGCCGGGCGCTGACACTGTGAGTGCGACGGATGTGAAAGCCCGTTGGGGAACTCTCGCTCTGCAGGGGTCTCGATCAAGGGCAACGCGCGCGTTCACCGCGTCGTCCCCAGGCTGCTCGATCTGCTGCCGATGCCTTTGCGCGGGCTGTTTGCGTACACCGTACGCCCGCCTTCCACCTATCTACCTTGCACAACGAAGAGGAGAGTTACTGCATGCCGCCATCCACGTTTTCCACCTGGGTCCAGGAGACCACTTTTGCGGGTGTGCCGCTATGGAGCCTGTGTGTGGCCCTGGCGGCGGCGGTCGCTACCTACGCCGCCATCCTTGTGGTGCTGCGCCTGCTGACCCGTCGCGCCAAGGGGTGGGCCACGCAGTCGCACAGCGGCATGGCACTGACCTTGGTGGACGTGCTGGAAGGCACAAGCCGCACGCTGATGCTGGTGGTGGCGCTGCTGGTGGGCGCAAGTCTGCTGGATCTTCCAGGCCGCTGGGAGAGCCGCCTGAGCCAGCTGTGGTTTGTGGCCGTGGCGCTGCAGATGGGGCTGTGGGGCATGCGTGCGATTGGCATCGGCGTGCGCCGCTATGTGGAACGGCACTCGTCCAGCGGCATGACGCAGGTCAGCGCCTCGGCCACGCTCATGTCGTGGGGGCTGCGCACGCTGCTGTGGAGTGTGGTGCTGCTGGCCATCTTGTCCAACGTGGGGGTGAACATCACGGCCTTCATCGCCAGCCTGGGGGTGGGCGGTATTGCCGTGGCGCTGGCGGTACAGAACATCCTGGGCGACCTGTTCGCGTCGCTGGCGATTGCGGTGGACAAGCCCTTTGAGGTGGGCGACTTCATCGTGGTGGGCAACGTGTCGGGCACGGTGCAGGTGATCGGCCTCAAGACCACGCGCATTCGCAGCCTGCAGGGTGAGCAGATCGTGATGTCCAACACCGACCTGCTCAAGCAGACCATCAGCAACTTCCGCATGCTGGAGCGGCGCCGCATCGTGTTCACCTTTGGCGTGGCCTATGGCACCACCCCCGAGCAGGCGGAGGCGATTCCAGGCGTGGTGCGCAAGCTCATCGAGGCGCACCCAGAGCTGCGTTTTGACCGCGCACATTTCAAGGCGCTGGGCACCAACTCGCTGGACTACGAGGTGGTCTACATCGTCGAAGACCCGGCCTACAACCTCTACATGGACTTGCAGCAGTCCATCAACCTGGGGCTGCTGCGCGAGTTCAAGGCCATGGGGGTGGAGTTTGCATTCCCCACCCGCACGGTGCACATCGCCAGCGCACCGCCGCAGGCACCCGCCGTTGCGGTGGCCTGATTTCGTGGGCCAGTACCGCGCAGCCAAAAAAAAAGCCAGCAGCCTTTGCAGGCCGCCGGCTTGAACAGGGTAGTTGCTTCTAGCGCTTTTTCAACTTCTCAAAGAAAGCTTACTTGGCCACCACGCGTACCATTTCCAGGCACTTGTTCGAGTAGCCCCATTCGTTGTCGTACCAGCTCACGATCTTCACGAAAGTGCCGTCCAGTGCGATGCCGGCGTCCGCGTCAAAGATCGAAGTGCGGGTGTCGCCACGGAAGTCGGTGGCCACCACCTTGTCTTCGGTGTAGCCCAGCACGCCCTTCAGCGCGCCTTCGGACTGGGCCTTCATCTCGGCCTTGATTTCGTCATAGGTAGCAGCCTTGTCCAGCTCCACCGTCAGGTCCACCACCGACACGTCGGAGGTGGGCACGCGGAAGGACATACCCGTCAGCTTCTTGTTCAGCGCAGGAATCACCACGCCCACGGCCTTGGCAGCGCCCGTGCTCGAAGGAATGATGTTTTCCAGAATGCCACGGCCACCGCGCCAGTCTTTGTTCGAAGGGCCGTCCACGGTCTTTTGCGTGGCGGTGGCGGCATGTACGGTGGTCATCAGGCCGCGCTTGATGCCCCACTTGTCATTCAGCACCTTGGCCACAGGGGCCAGGCAGTTGGTGGTGCACGATGCGTTGGAGATGATGGCCTGGCCCGCGTAGGTGTCGTGGTTCACGCCGAACACGAACATGGGGGTGTCGTCCTTGGAGGGGGCCGACAGCACGACCTTCTTGGCGCCTGCGTCGATGTGCTTCTGTGCCGTGACCTTGTCCAGGAACAGGCCGGTGGATTCGATCACGATGTCGGCGCCGACTTCGTTCCACTTCAGGTTGGCGGGGTCGCGCTCTTGCGTCAGGCGGATCTTCTTGCCGTTGACGATCAGGGTGTTGCCTTCCACGGCTACGGTGCCGTCGAAGCGGCCGTGCACCGAGTCGTACTGCAGCATGTAGGCCAGGTAGTCGGGCTCCAGCAGGTCGTTGATGCCCACGACTTCGATGTCGCTGAAGTTCTGGATGGCCGAGCGCAGCACGTTGCGGCCGATGCGGCCGAAGCCGTTGATACCAATCTTGATCGTCATAGGGAGCCTCTTCAAAGTTGCAAAGTCGAAATCGGGAATCTGCCGCTGCGCGCCCGCTGGCAGCGGGGCACAGCGGGCAGAAGAAGTTTTAGCGGGCCTTCTTGGCGGGCTTCAGGCGCGCAGCACCGGTGGCCACCAGCACGGCATCGGCCACGTTCTCTTCGGTGAAGCCGAAGTGCTTGAACAGCACAGGTGCGGGGGCCGATTCACCGTAGGTGTCGATGCCCACCACGGCGGCGCAGCCGTACTTCCACCAGCCGTCGGTCACGCCCATTTCCACGGCCACGCGCGGCACACCGGCGGGCAGCACGCTGCTCTTGTACTTGGCGTCTTCGCGGTCAAAGGTTGTGGTGCTGGGCATGGAGACCACGCGCACCGGCACCTTCTTGTCTGCCAGCAGGCGCTGGGCCTTCAGGGCCAGTTGCACTTCGGAGCCGGTGGCGATGATCACGGCCACGGGCTTCTTCTTGAGGCCCACATCGGCAGGCTCGCTCAGCACGTAGGCGCCGCGCGAGATGTCGCCCAGGTCGCGCTTGGGCGCGTAGGGGAGGTTTTGGCGCGACAGGGCCAGCACGGTGGGCTTGTTGCGGTTGGACAGGGCCACGCTCCAGGCCACGGCGGTTTCGGCCGTATCGGCAGGGCGCCACACATCCAGGTTGGGGATCAGGCGTAGGCTGGCCACGTGCTCGATGGACTGGTGCGTGGGGCCGTCTTCGCCCAGGCCGATGGAGTCGTGGGTGAACACGTGGATCACGCGCTGCTTCATCAGCGCGGCCATGCGGATGGCGTTGCGGCTGTAGTCGCTGAACGTGAGGAAGGTGCCGCCGTAGGGGATGAAGCCGCCGTGCAGCGCCACGCCGTTCATGATGGCGGCCATGCCGAACTCACGCACGCCGTAGTTGATGTGGCGGCCGCCCACGCCAGCCTCGTTCTTCACCACGTGGCCTTGCATGTCAAAGCGCAGGTTGGGCGTGCTCTTGGTGTTGGTGAGGTTGGAGCCGGTCAGGTCAGCGCTGCCGCCCAGCAGTTCGGGCAGGGCGGCGGTGAAGGCTTCCAGCGCCAGCTGGCTGGCCTTGCGGCTGGCCACGGTCTCGCCCTTGGTGTGGGCGGCCACCACCGTATCGACGGCCACTTGCGCAAAGTTGGCGGGCAGGTCGCCGTTCATGCGGCGTGTCAGCTCGGCGGCCAGTTCGGGGAAGGCGGCGGTGTAGGCGGCAAAACGCTCGTTCCAGGCGGCCTCGGCGCTTTGGCCGTTGGCCTTGGCATCCCAGCCTGCGTACACGTCTTCGGGGATCACGAAGGGCTCGCTGGTCCAGCCCAGGGCTTCGCGGGTCAGCGCGATTTCTTCAGCGCCCAGGGGCTCGCCGTGGGCCTTGGCGGTGTTCACGCGGTTGGGGCTGCCCTTGCCGATGTGCGTCTTGCACACGATCAGGGTGGGGCGCTCGGTCTGCTTCTTGGCTTCTTCGATGGCGGCAGCCACCTTGTCGGCGTCATGGCCGTCGATGGGGCCGATCACGTTCCAGCCGCTGGCCACAAAACGCAGGGGGGTGTTGTCGGCAAACCAGGGGGCGACCTGACCGTCGATGCTGATGCCGTTGTCGTCGTACAGGGCGATCAACTTGTTGAGCTTCCAGGCGCCGGCCAGGGACACGGCCTCGTGGCTGATGCCTTCCATCAGGCAGCCGTCGCCCAGGAATGCGTAGGTGTGGTGGTCCACCACGGCATGGCCTTCGCGGTTGAACTCTGCGGCCAGCAGCTTTTCAGCCAGCGCAAAGCCCACGGCGTTGGTGATGCCCTGGCCCAGTGGGCCGGTGGTCGTCTCGACGCCAGCGGTGTAGCCCACTTCGGGGTGGCCTGGGGTCTTGCTGTGCAGCTGGCGGAAATTCTTCAGCTCGCCGATGGGCAGGTCGTAGCCCGTGAGGTGCAGCAGCGCGTACAGCAGCATCGAGCCGTGGCCGTTGGAGAGTACAAAACGGTCGCGGTCAAACCACTGGGGGTTGGTGGGGTTGTGCTTGAGGTGGCGGCTCCACAGCGCCACGGCCATGTCGGCCATGCCCATCGGGGCGCCGGGGTGGCCGGAATTGGCTTGTTGAACGGCGTCCATGGCCAATGCGCGGATTGCATTTGCCATCTGTTGGGATTGCTGGGTGTTGGCCATGGGGAGTGGTTCGGGGTGGGAGGTTCAGGGGAAACCCGGCATTTTACCGGGGCGGCTTTCACCCGCCGGAATTGGCATGCCACGGCCCCCGGAGCACGGCGCCAATGCACTACAGTGCGGCCCATGCAAGGACTGCACCTCACCGCCGATCTTCAGGGCTGCCGCTGCGCCAGTGCCTGGTTGCTGGATGCCGCCGCCCTAGGGGGCGCCTGCACCGATGCTGTGCGTGCCGCCGGGCTGCAGGCCGTGGGGCAGTTGTTTCATGAGTTTCCGGCCACAGCGCACGGCCCCGGCGGGGTGACAGCTACCGTTTTGCTAGCGGAATCCCACCTGTGTGTGCACACCTGGCCCGAGCAGCGCGCGGTGACGCTGGATGTGTATGTGTGCAATTTCGGCGCCGACCATTCTGCCAAGGCGCATGCGTTGATGGATGCTTTGCTGGCCCTGTTCCAGCCCACGGCCGTGGACCGCCATGCGCTGCAGCGGGGTGTGGTGAGCGGGGTGGCCGCATGAGTTCCGTCCACCACCAGGTGCCTGCCCTGCTGCTGGCCGCTGGCCGGGGCGAACGCATGCGCCCGCTGACCGATGCCACCCCCAAGCCCCTGCTGCAGGTGCAGGGCCAGCCGTTGCTGCAATGGCATCTGGCAGCGCTGTGCGAGGCGGGTGTGGACCAGGTGGTGATCAACACCGCCTGGCTGGGCCGCCAGATCAGCGATTATTTTTCAGATGTTTTTGGCCGTTCCCGCGCAACAGGTAAGCCTGAGCAGCTATCAATTTCATACTCGCACGAAGGCGTGGACTTTGGCGGCGCGCTGGAAACCGCCGGGGGCATTGCGCGCGCGCTGCCCCGGCTGGGGCCGGTGTTCTGGCTGGCAGCGGGCGATGTGTTTGCGCCCGACTTCGTGTTCGACAGCGCGGCGGTGGCGGCCTTCGAGGCCAGCAACCACCTGGCCCACCTGTGGCTGGTGCCCAACCCCGCCCACAACCTGCGCGGCGACTTTGGCCTGTCGGCCGATGGTCTGGCGCTGAACCTGCCCGCCGACGACCCTGCGCCGCGCTACACCTACAGCACCATCGCCCTGCTGCGCGCCGAGCTGTTTGCGCTGCCCTGGTGCGACATCCCGCCCGGCAACCCCGGTGGCATCAAAGCCCCGCTCGCGCCGCTGCTGCGCCGCGCGATGGACAATGGCCGCGTCAGCGCACAGCTCTACACCGGCCGCTGGACCGATGTGGGCACGCCCGAGCGGCTGGCCGAACTCAACACCCTTTCTTCTGACCCCCTCCCATGAACACCACCGTGCCTGCTTCCGTCTACGCCCAGCGCCGCGCGCACCTGGCTGCCCAGCTGGGCCCAGGGGGCATCGCCATCATCCCCACGGCGCCCGAGCGCCCGCGCAACCGCGATACGGACTTTCTGTACCGCCACGACAGCTACTTCTATTACCTGACCGGCTTCACCGAGCCCGGCGCCTGCCTGGTGCTGGCGCACGATGGCCGCAGCACGCTGTTCTGCCAGCCCAAGGACCTGGAGCGCGAGATCTGGGACGGCTACCGCCTGGGCCCCGCCGCCGCGCCTGCCGCTCTGGGCGTGGATGCTGCGCATTCGCTGGCCGAGCTGGACAGCAAGCTGCCGCGCCTGCTCGAAAACACGGCCTGCGTCTGGTACCCGTTTGCCACGCACAGCGGCCTGGCCGCGCGCGTGGAGGGCTGGCTCAACGTGGTGCGCGGTCGTGTGCGCTACGGCGCCATCTGCCCTGCCGAGCAGAACGACCTGTGCACCTTGCTCGACGAGATGCGCCTGTTCAAGGACGCCTACGAGCAGGACATCATGCGCCGCGCCAGCAGCATCAGCGCGCAGGCCCATATCCGCGCCATGCAGCGCGCCGCCCGCATGCTGCGCGCCGGGGAGGATGTGCGCGAATACCACCTCGAAGCCGAACTGCTGCACGAGTTCCGCCAGCACGGGTCGCAGTACCCCGCCTACAACTCCATCGTGGCCGCCGGGGCCAACGCCTGCGTGCTGCACTACCGCGCCGACGACGCCCCGGTGCGTGACGGCGAGCTGGTGCTGATCGACGCGGGCTGCGAGCTGCACGGCTACGCCAGCGACATCACGCGCACCTTTCCGGCCAATGGCAAGTTCACTGGCTCCCAGCGCGCGCTGTACGACCTGGTGCTGGCCAGCCAGGATGCGGCCGTGGCCGCCACGAGGGCGGGCGCCCGCTTCAACGACCCGCACGACGCCACTGTGGCCGTGCTCGCGCAGGGCATGCTGGACCTGGGCCTGCTCGACAAGAACAAGGTGGGCACCGCGCAGGACGTGATCGACCAACGCGCCTACTTCCAGTTCTACATGCACCGCACCGGCCACTGGCTGGGCATGGACGTGCACGACTGCGGCAGCTATGTGGAGCCCGGCGAGGTGGGCCAGACCAGCGAACGCAAGGACCCGCTCTCGGGCGAAACCATCACCAACCGCCCCAGCCGTATCCTGCGGCCCGGCATGGTGCTGACCATCGAGCCCGGTATCTATGTGCGCCCGGCCGAAGGGGTGCCCGAGCAGTTCCACCACATCGGCATCCGCATCGAAGACGATGCCATCGTCACCGAGACGGGTTGTGAGCTGATCACGCGTGGTGTGCCGGTGAAGGCCGACGAGATCGAAGCGCTGATGCGCGCCTGAGCGTGGGCAAAACCATGGCCGTGGACAAAGCTGCCGGAGCCGATGCGGCGCATGCTCCGGCTCACCCCGGCAAGTGGCGGCTGGGCGGCGCGCTGTGGCTGCTGGGCATGCCCGGCGTGGTGGCGGTGGTCTGGGCGCTGCTGCCCACCCTGAAGGCCAACGCAGCCCTGCTGCCGCTGCCGCCGGAGGCCGTGCTTTTGCTCAGTGGGTTGCAGACGGCGGCGCTCTTGGCGCTGGCCGTGGCGCTCGGGGTGTGGCTGGCGCCCAGCGTGGGTCTGCAGGCGCCCGCCATGTCTGCCTGGCTGGCCGGTCGGGCTGCGGGGCCTGCACTGCGGGGCCAACTCCTGCCCGGCATCGTGGGTGGTGTGGCGGGCGCTGCGTGGCTGTGGATGCTGTCCCGGCTGGCGCCCACGGCGCTCCAGCCCTCCGATCCTGCCAGTGCCATGCCGCTGGTGGTCAAGCTGCTGTACGGCGGCATCTCCGAAGAACTGCTGGTGCGCTGGGGCGTGATGACCCTGCTGCTGTGGCTGGGCTGGCGCCTGTTGCAGCGTGGCCAGGGGCGGCCAGGCAAGGGGCTGGTGGCTGCGGCGGTGCTGCTCAGCGCCCTGTTGTTTGCCGTGGGGCATCTGCCCGCCGCGCAAGCACTGGCCGGGGTGTTGACCGTGCCGGTGGTGGCGTTTGTGCTGGTGGGCAACACGGCCTTTGGCTTGGTGGCGGGCGGGCTCTTTGCGCGCCACGGTCTGGAGGCCGCGATCATTGCGCATGTGCTGGCGCATCTGTTGTCATACCCGCTGCTCTGAAGCGCTGAGCCGTGTTGCTGCAGCATGGGTAACTCGCATGTAACCGCTTCGTGTGAGAATTGAAACTCGATTACATCCCCAACGACCGAGAGAAAGAGACATGTCCATGCCTACCCGCCGCGCCACCAAGATTGTTGCCACCCTGGGCCCCGCGTCGAGCGACCCGGCGCTGCTGGAGGCGATGATCCGAGCGGGGGTGAACGTGGTGCGGCTGAACTTCAGCCACGGCAAGGCACAGGACCACATCGACCGCGCCGCCACAGTGCGCGCTGCCGCCCAGCGTGCGGGCCGCGAGGTGGCCATCATGGCCGACCTGCAGGGCCCCAAGATCCGCGTGGGCAAGTTTGCCGAGGGCAAGGTGATGCTCGAATCCGGCGCCCAATTTGTGCTCGACGCCTCGCGCACCGAGCTGGGCGACATCCAAGGCGTGGGCCTGGACTACAAGGAGCTGCCACGCGACGTGAAGGCGGGCGATGTGCTGCTGCTCAACGACGGCCTGATCGTGCTCACGGTGGATGCCGTGCGTGGCGAGGCCGTGCACACCACCGTGAAGGTGGGCGGCGAGCTGTCGAACAACAAGGGCATCAACAAGAAGGGCGGCGGCCTCACGGCGCCGGCCCTTACGGCCAAGGACATGGAAGACATCCGCACTGCCATGAGCTTCCAGGCCGACTATGTGGCCGTGAGCTTCCCCAAGAATGCGACCGACATGGAAATGGCCCGCCAGTTGTGCAACGTGGCGGCCTCCGAGTTCCGCCACAAGCCGGGCCTGATCGCCAAGATCGAGCGCGCCGAAGCCATCCCGCACCTCGAAGCCATCCTGCGCGTGAGCGACGGCATCATGGTGGCGCGCGGCGACCTGGCGGTGGAGGTGGGCAATGCCGCCGTGCCTGCGTTGCAAAAGAAGATGATCCGCATGGCGCGCGACATGGACAAGGTCGTCATCACTGCCACTCAGATGATGGAAAGCATGATCACCAACCCGGTGCCCACGCGCGCCGAGGTGAGCGACGTGGCCAACGCCGTGCTGGACGGCACCGACGCCGTGATGCTGAGCGCCGAAACGGCTGCAGGCCGTTACCCGCTTGAAACCGTGGAAGAAATGGCCACCATCTGCGCCGCCGCAGAAGCGGCGGAAGACCACCAGCTCGATGCCGATTTCACCGGCCAGACCTTTGGCCGCATTGACCAGTCCATCGCCATGGGTGCGCTGTTCACGGCCCACCACCTGGGCGCCAAGGCCATCGTGGCCATGACCGACAGTGGCGCCACGGCGCTGTGGATGAGCCGCCACAGCATCCGCATTCCCATCTACGCCCTCACCCCCAAGGTGGCCACGCAGCGCAAGATGGCCATGTACCGCAATGTGCGCCCGCTGCTCATGGACACCAGCGCCGACCGCGACACCGCGCTGGAGCAGGCCGAGCGCCACCTGAAGAACCGCAACATCGTGCAAAAGGGCGACGTGTACGCCATCACCTGCGGCGAACCCATGGGCGCACCCGGCGGTACGAACATGTTGAAGATCTGCGTGGCGAGCTGATGGGTTGAGGGGTTGCCCCTCCTCACTGCTCCGGGGCTGCGCCCTGGGGCAGTTCCGCCGGGTGGCGGTCAGTGCGTGCTGCCTTGTGGCGACTTGTGCAGCAGGGCTGCTTGCCAGAGGGGCGCTCGCGCGGCCAGTGGATGGATGGCTGCGGCCGCCAGGCCACCGGTGAGCAAGCCGGCCAGCACATCGGACGGAAAGTGCACGCCCAGGCACACACGGCTCCACACCATGGCCGCCGTTACTGCGGCGGCCAGCCAGGTCAGCCCCGTGACCGGCCGCAGGGCGAGACTGGCTGCGAGCGCTGCGGCTCCTGCCACATGCATGCTGGGAAAGCCTGCCCGCGCGGCGTGCTCAATCCACTGCACGCCCATGCCCAGTTGCGCCGGGCGCGGCGCAGGGACGGCCAGCCGCAACAGTTGGACACCCACCCACGCCAAAGCCATGGATGCGAGCGCCAGGGCCAGAGCGCGCCGCTGCGCTGCATTGCCCAGCACAAAGCTGCCAAGCAGCAGGCCCCCCATGGCGGTGGGCAGTTGCTGCGACACCCACCGTGCCACCGTCACCACGGCAGGCAACGTAGCGGCGTCGGCGTTGAGGGCCTGAAACAAGGCCAGGTCGATGTCAAGCATGGGAGCCGTCCGGTGGCGTGGTGGTGCTGGCGAAATGCGGGAAGCGGGGGCGCAGTGCGGTGGCCGCCAGGTCGCAGAGCCAGCCGGTGGTCCAGCACAGCCAGCCCGTCCACAGCGTGTGGCTCATGAAATGGGCGCCGCGCACCTGCTGGGCCGCACCCAGCACAAACCCTGCCAACACAGCGCCCGCCAGCCACCGGCGTGCGGCCGACGGCGCCTTGTGGCGCAATGCGAAGTAGCCGCCCAGAAAGGCGAATCCGGCCGATGCATGCCCCGCCGGAAAGCAGCGGCCGCTGCCTCCATCGAGCACGCCCAGCGCCCAGTGCGACACATGGCGTGCCACGCCGCCAAACTGCGCCAGGTCCCAGGGGCAACTGGTGGCGCTGAGGTTTTTGGTGATGCTGACCACAGCCAGCGAGAGCAGGGCGCTCACGGCCATCTGCAGGCGCTCACTGGCGTCCAGCTTGCGCAAAAAGCCGCGCGGCCACCACACGCTCAGCGCTAGCAGGAGCACCAGCAGCCATCCCAGGCGGCGGGCGCCTTCATGCAGCACCTGCACAAAAAACCATTGGTCCCGCATCGGGAACCCGTTGGACGAGCCAAACACCTGGGCAAACGCCAAGTCTTGCCCAGCGGCATCCCAGGCCACCACACAGGCCAGTGCTCCTAATGTCCAGAGAAGCAGCGTGTGGCGGTGGGTCGGTGCGTGGGGCGGGATGGGCGCGGTGGAGGGCCTGGCGGACGAATGCTGCATGGGCCGGAAGATAGGGGGCCGGACTTAACACCGTCTTAAAACAGGCGCTGCCTTGTCACGCCCCTGTCTGATGGGCTGCGACAATGTCCGCATGCGAATACTCGTGGTCGAAGACGATGCGGGCATAGCCAGTGGCCTGCGCAGCAATCTGCAGCAACGCGGCTATGCCGTGGATGTCAGTGACGGCGTTGCCAGCGCCTGGAGTGCCCTGCGCGCCGAGCGTTTTGACGCGGTGCTGCTGGACCTGGGGCTGGTGGATGGTGACGGCAGCGAACTGCTCAGGCGCCTGCGCCTGAGCCCGCCCGCCACCGGGGCTGCGTCGGCCGCCTTGCCGGACCCCGCCACGCCCGTGCTGATCGTCACGGCGCGCGACCAGGTGCACCAGCGCATTGCGGGGCTGGACCAGGGCGCCGACGACTACCTGACCAAGCCGTTTGATGTGGATGAACTGGATGCACGCCTGCGCGCGCTGTTGCGGCGCGCTGCGGGCCGAGCGTCGCCGACCATCCGCCTGGGCGACATCGAACTGGATCCCGCGACCCGCACGGTGCGCCAGCAAGACAAACCGGTGGAAATGTCCCCGCGCGAGTTTTCGGTGCTGCTGGTGCTGCTGGAGGCGCGGGGCCGGGTGCTGTCGCGCCAGCAGATCGAGGAGCGCCTGTACAGCTGGGACGCTGCCGTGGAGAGCAATGCGGTCGAGGTCCATATCCACCACCTGCGCCGCAAGCTGGGCAGTGCCTCGATCCAGACCATGCGCGGAGTGGGCTATTTCATGCCGCAGGAAAAGCCCGCATGAATGCGCTCCATGCTTCTCGTCCCGCGTCGGGGCGCCGCCCCTCGCTCACCCGGCAGCTGTTGCTGTGGTCCTTGGGGGCGCTGGCCATCGTCTGGGGTAGCTTCGTCTTCATTGGCTACCAGACAGGGGTGCATGAGGCCGATGAGCTGACCGACGGGCACCTGGCCAGCGTGGCTGCGCTGCTGCTCAACCTGCGGGCCACCGAAGCCATGGAGGGGCCGCAGCGGACGGAGCGCACCCCCACGCCCTGGCTCAAGTCGCATGATTACCAGCAGAGCATCAGCGTGGTGCAGTGGGATGCGCAGGGGCGGCTGCTCACCCTGACCGGCTCGGTGCCCGAGCCGCCTTTCAGCGGTGCCGAAGGGTTTGCCGACCTGAGACTGGGACCTGACAAGGTGGCCTGGCGCAGCTTCTCGCAATGGGATGCCGGGCGCACCCGCAAGATCATGGTGATGCTGGAGCTGCGCGAGCGGGACGAGCTGGCGGATGACATTGCCGGACAGCTCATCGAGCCCGGTCTGTGGCTGTTGCCTGTGGTGTCATTGGCCTTGGGGCTGGCACTGTGGCGCGGCTTGCGGCCGTTGTACGCGCTGTCGGCCGACGTGGCGGCGCTGGACCCGGCCAGCGCCCAGCGCCTGGCCTCGCGCCATGCCTGGAGCGAGTTCGAGTCGGTGGTGGCGTCAATCAACACATTGCTGGATCGCCAGCAGGTCGCCATGGTGCGCGAGCGCCGCCTGGCCAATGAGGTGGCCCACGAGCTGCGCACACCGCTGTCCTCCATCGCCCTGCAGGCCAGCGCCCTGGCGGGAGAGCTGACGGAAGAGGCCCGGGTCCAGGCGCTGGCGCGCATCGGCCAGGACGCCCTGCGCGCAGGCCATGTGCTCAACCAGTTGCTGGCCCTGGCCCGCGCGAGCCGGGCAGAGCTGCATGAAGCCAAGGCGCCCGTGGACCTGAGCGCTCTGGCGCGGTCGGTGTGCGCCGACTATGCCCAGGCGGCGTGGAAGCGGGGTGACGACCTGGCCCTGTCCGCCCCGCCCGCGCTCACCGTGCCCGGCCACGCGGTGCTGCTGGACATTGCGGTGCGCAATCTGGTGGAAAACGCGCTCAAGCACACGCCCGAAGGCACGCAGATTGCGGTCCAGTTGGGCTCTGCCGACACCGGTGGCGCATGGCTGCAGGTGTGTGACGACGGGGCACGCCAGCGAGCGGGAAGCGTGTCTGGCCGCACGGCAGCGGTACCGGTGGACAGCCTGCATCTGGGGCACGAAATCCTGCGCCGGGTGGCCGACATCCACAGCGGAGCATTCGGTCCGGCGTCCGCCCCTTCGCCCTTTACCACCTGCTATCGGTTGGATTTGCCCCCTTCGGTGGTCACGCCCCCCGGTTAAAATCACGGGTTACCAAGCGGTTACCACCGCCAAGCCCGGCTTACAGCGCCTTCCCCAACCCTCAACGGACCCCACGACCATGCCCCTCGTTTCGATGCGCGAACTGCTCGACCATGCCGCAGCCAACAGCTATGGCATCCCTGCCTTCAACGTCAACAACCTGGAGCAGGTCCAGGCCGTGATGGCGGCCGCCGATGAGGTGGGTGCCCCCGTGATCCTGCAGGCCAGCGCGGGCGCACGCAAGTACGCGGGCGAGCCCTTCATCAAGCACCTGATCCAGGCGGCGGTCGAAGCCTTCCCGCACATCCCGCTGGTGATGCACCAGGACCATGGCACTTCCCCCAAGGTGTGTGCCGGTGCCATCGACCTGGGCTTTGGCTCGGTGATGATGGACGGCTCGCTGATGGAAGACGGCAAGACGCCTTCTTCCTTCGAGTACAACGTGGACGTGACCCGCAAGGTCGTGGACATGGCCCACAAGGTTGGCGTGACAGTGGAAGGTGAATTGGGTTGCCTGGGCAACCTGGAAACCGGCGAAGCGGGCGAAGAAGACGGCATTGGCGCCGAAGGCAAGCTGGATCACAGCCAGATGCTGACCGACCCTGAAGAAGCGGCCGTGTTCGTCAAGGCCACACAGCTCGACGCACTGGCGATCGCCATCGGTACCAGCCACGGCGCCTACAAGTTCAGCCGTAAGCCCACGGGCGACATCCTGGCCATCAGCCGCGTGAAGGAAATCCACAAGCGCATTCCCAACACCCACCTGGTGATGCACGGCTCCTCGTCGGTGCCCGCCGAGCTGCTGGCCATCATCAACCAGTACGGCGGCAAGATGAAGGAAACCTACGGCGTGCCCGTCGAGGAAATCCAGGAAGCCATCAAGCACGGCGTGCGCAAGATCAACATCGACACCGACATCCGCCTGGCCATGACCGGCGCGGTGCGCAAGTTCCTGGCCGAGAACCCCGACAAGTTCGACGCACGCGAGTGGCTCAAGCCCGCCCGCGAAGCTGCCAAGCAGGTCTGCAAGGCCCGTTACCTGGAGTTCGGCTGCGAAGGCCAGGGCGCCAAGATCAAGGGCCACAGCCTGCAGGTGGTGGCCGCCCAGTACGCCTCGGGCGCGCTGGCCCAAGTGGTGAACTGATCCACCCCGGCACAGGCCCCCGCAGGGCCCTGCACAGCCTGGCTGCGTTTTGCAGCCAGGCTTTTTTTTGCCTGTACGGGACGTGGCTGGAGAGTTCCCTCTACATCAGACAAAGGCGACAGCGATAAGAATTTCTTCATGTAAGCTCGCGGTCAGCTTTTCCGGCAGGGGCGGTGTGCAGTGTCTGATACCAGGGCGTGCATCGCTAATACCCCACCGGTTTTGCTCTACCCGAACGGAATGGGGTGGCATTGGATGGGATGATGGAAGGCGAATCCGCATGAACCTTTTTCTATGACTCTGATGATTTTGAAGTTCCGGTATCTGTTGCCCAGCGCCCTGGCTGTCCTGGTGGCTGGATGTGCGCCGTTGACTGTTCCGCCCAAGGCGGAATACCCCGTGGGCCGTGCGCGCCTCGTGCTGCCGCCGGGGGCCTGGCAAGACCTGGGCTCCACCGACGAAGCCCGTGCCACGCTGCAGACACGGGCTGTGGGCCTGAGCGGTGCGCAGGGGGAATGGCTGGCCGTTTTGCGCGTGCAGACCAACCGCACCGGCGACCTGGCCGGGTTTCCGATCGGGCCCGGTGACTGCCCGCACCAGCAGAATGTGACGGTGGTGGATGCAGCGGCTGGCAGCCCGGTGCGTGCAGACTGCCTGCGCCTCAAGAACTGGGGCAGCAGCGCCCAGTGGCTGGAAAAGAACCGCCCCGACCTGGCCCAATGGCTGGGTGGTCGCCAGATCGTGCTGAAGCAGCCGTATTCGTACCTGAGCTACCGCTACGCCACCCCCACCGGCGCCTGGGTGGTGGTGGATGCGCTCGTGGACCAGCGGCTGCTGGGCGCTCGGCCCCGCAACAACGAAGAGTTCCTGGTCGCGGGGCGACCCGCCCAGCAGTGGGGCCAGGACCTGGCCCAGGCTGCACGCCTGAGTGTCAGCATGATGGACGGCTACCTGGCCGTGCCGCCGTTCCCGTTTGCCGAAGCCGCATCCAAGAAATAAGCGGCGCAAACAGACAGCCGAACAACAAGACAGCAAGACAACACGAGAGAGGGAGATCCACTATGGGCGTGATCCTGCAAATCCTGGGGCTCATCATCACCTTCACGATGGCGATGGAGGCCCTGCGCCGCTTTGGCATCGATGTGGGCTGGCTCAATCCGCTGGCCTTTTTCCGCCGCCGTGCCTGGG
Source organism: Acidovorax sp. NB1 (assembly GCF_005405905.1). Classification (GTDB taxonomy): domain Bacteria; phylum Pseudomonadota; class Gammaproteobacteria; order Burkholderiales; family Burkholderiaceae_C; genus Acidovorax. The sequence continues at coordinate 56,921 of NZ_BJHU01000057.1, read as the reverse complement.
CCAAGAAAGTTGAAACGCCGCCCTTGTACGCGCTGGAGCACCCGGTGGACGTGGTGGCGGTGATGGCGCTGGCCGTGGTGCAGGCGACAGGCGCCGTGACCCTGGAGCAGAAAGAAGGCGTGCTGGCCCTGCTGCGCCAGCACCTGGGCCTGGGGGATACCGATGCGAACAACCTCTGGGTTGCCAGCTCCCACATGCTGCGCAACCGCGCGCTGGCACCCACCGAAGTGCCTGCTGTGCTGGAGCGCAGCATTGAAAAGTTCACCGATTACCACGTGCAGACCCTGCGCTCCGTGATGCAGGGCGCAGCGCAGATCGTGCCCCCCGCCAGCGCTGTGCAGCAGCAGCTCCTGGAGGCCGTGGACGCCTGCTTTGCCAGAAAGCAGGCCGCTGCGCGCCCCTGGGCGGGCTGACGCAGCGGCAGGCGCGCCGGCCTCTGGCACACAACGATTCCATAACTTCGAGGAGACCTCCCATGCAGACCAGCCCCGTCCCGCAGCCTCAGCGCATAGGCATCCCCAGGGAAACCTTCCCCGGCGAAAAGCGTGTGGCCACCGTGCCCGATGTGGTGGAGAAACTGGTCAAGCTGGGCTTCACGGTCGCCGTGGAGTCGGGGGCCGGGGAGGCCGCCAACTTCAGCGATGACGCCTACCGCGCCGCAGGGGCGGAGGTGGTGGACGGTGCTGCGGCGCTGTGGGCCGGAGCGGACATCGTCTTCAAGGTGCGCCCGCCCAGCAGCGACGAAGTGGCGTTGATGCGCGAGGGCTCCACCCTCATCGACTTCATCTGGCCTGCCCAGAACCCCGATCTGATGCAGCAGCTGGCCGCCAAGAAGGCCACCGTGCTCGCCATCGACTGCCTGCCGCGCACCCTGTCGCGCGCCCAGAAGATGGATGCACTCACATCCACCGCAGGTGTCAGCGGTTACCGCGCCGTGATCGAGGCGGCCAATGCCTTCGGCCGTTTCTTTAACGGCCAGATCACGGCCGCAGGCAAGGTGCCACCGGCCAAGGTGTTCATTGCGGGCGCTGGCGTGGCGGGCCTCGCGGCCATTGGCACGGCGGCCAACCTGGGCGCCATCGTGCGTGCCAACGACACACGTGCCGAAGTGGCCGACCAGGTCAAGTCGCTGGGCGGTGAGTTCGTCAAGGTGGACTATGAGGAAGAAGGCTCGGGCGGTGGCGGCTACGCCAAGGTCATGAGCGAGGGCTTCCAGGCCGCGCAGCGCAAGATGTATGCGGATCAGGCCAAGGACGTGGACATCATCATCACCACCGCGCTGATCCCGGGCAAGCCTGCGCCCAAGCTCATCACCGCCGAGATGGTGCAGAGCATGAAGCCCGGCAGCGTGATCGTGGACATGGCCGCCGAGCAAGGCGGCAACTGCGAGCTGACCGTGCCCGGTGAGGCAGTGGTGCGCCATGGCGTGACCATCGTCGGCTACACCGACCTGGCCTCGCGCCTGGCCAAGCAATCGTCCACGCTGTACGCCACCAACCTGCTGCGCCTGACCGAAGAGCTGTGCAAGGCCAAGGACGGTATCGCCGTGGTCAACATGGAGGACGATGCGATTCGTGGCCTCACCGTGGTCAAGGATGGCGCCATCACCTGGCCCGCACCGCCACTCAAGCAGGCTCCACCGCCCGCTCCCAAGGCAGCAGCGGCACCCGTGGCCGCCAAGAAATCCAGCCATGGCCCGGGTGAACCCATGTCCGCCAAGGCGCTGACCATCGTGTTTGCCGTGCTGGCCGTGCTGTTCTGGACCATCGGTGCCTACGCGCCGGTGGCCTTCCTGGGGCACTTCACGGTGTTTGTGCTCGCCTGCTTTATCGGCTACATGGTGGTGTGGAACGTCACGCCAGCGCTGCACACGCCGCTGATGAGCGTGACGAACGCCATCTCCAGCATCATCGCCATCGGTGCGCTGGTACAGATCGCGCCGCCCGACGCAGGTGTGAACGGCCGACCTGACAGCCTCATCCTGTGGCTGGCGTTTGCGGCCCTGGTGCTCACGGCCATCAACATGTTCGGCGGCTTCGCGGTCACGCGCCGCATGCTCGCCATGTTCCGCAAATAAGACACAACGACAAGAACAACGAGGAGCACAGAACATGTCCCAAAGTCTCGCCACCGTCGCCTACCTGGGCGCGGCCATTTTGTTCATCCTGAGCCTGGGCGGGCTCTCCAACCCCGAAACCTCTCGCCGGGGCAACCTGTTTGGCATGGTCGGCATGGCGCTGGCCGTGCTGGCCACCGTGTTCGGCCCGCGCGTCAGCCCTTCGGGCATGGCCTGGATCGTTGGCGCGCTGGTGGTTGGCGGCGGCATTGGCCTGTATGCGGCCAAGGTCGTGAAGATGACCCAGATGCCCGAGCTGGTCGCGCTCATGCACAGCCTGGTGGGCCTGGCGGCCTGCCTGGTGGGTTTTGCCAGCTACGTCGATACCTCCATTCAGTTGCAGGGCGCCGAAAAAATCATCCACGAAGTGGAGATTTATGTGGGCATCCTGATCGGTGCCGTCACGTTCAGCGGCTCGCTGATCGCTTTCGGCAAGCTCAACGGCAAGATCGGCGGCAAGCCGCTGTTGCTGCCCGGCCGCCACTGGCTCAATCTGGCGGCGCTGCTGGTGGTGATCTGGTTCGGCCGTGAATTCCTGCGCGCCGAAACAGTGGAGCAAGGCATGGTGCCGCTGATGGTGATGACGGCGATTGCGCTGCTGTTCGGCGTCCACATGGTGATGGCCATCGGCGGCGCCGACATGCCGGTGGTGGTGTCCATGCTCAACAGCTACTCGGGCTGGGCCGCCGCCGCCACGGGCTTCATGCTCAGCAACGACCTGCTCATCGTGACCGGTGCGCTCGTGGGCTCTTCGGGCGCCATCCTGAGCTACATCATGTGCAATGCCATGAACCGCAACTTCATCAGCGTGATCGCGGGTGGTTTCGGCTCGGGGGCTGGCACACCGGCCAAGAAGGGCGAGGCCGCCGAACCCCAGGGCGAGGCCGTGCCTGTCAGCTCTGCCGAGACGGCCGAGCTGCTGCGCGAGGCCAAGAGCGTCATCATCGTGCCCGGCTACGGCATGGCCGTGGCCCAGGCGCAGCACACGGTCAACGAAATCACCCAGACCCTGCGCGAGAAGGGCGTCCAAGTGCGTTTTGGCATCCACCCGGTGGCCGGTCGCATGCCTGGCCACATGAACGTGCTGCTGGCCGAGGCCAAGGTGCCCTACGACATCGTGATGGAGATGGACGAGATCAACGAGGACTTTCCGGACACCGACGTGGCCATGGTCATCGGCGCCAACGACATCGTGAACCCCAGCGCGCTGGACGACCCCACCAGCCCCATTGCGGGCATGCCGGTGCTCGAAGTGTGGAAGGCCAAGACCTCGATCGTGATGAAGCGCTCCATGGCCTCGGGGTATGCGGGTGTGGACAACCCTCTGTTCTACAAGGACAACAACCGCATGCTCTTCGGCGATGCCAAGAAAATGCTTGACGAAGTGCTCGCCGCACTCAAGGGCTGACAGGCATAATTCATCTATGAAAAAAGCACGACCGTGCTGAAAATGGCGGCACGGTCCATTCACCGCCACTAAAAATTTACCAGGAGACAAAACACATGACCGACCGCCCATGGCTGGCCGCCTATCCGCAAGGGGTACCTGCCGACATTGACACCTCGCAGTACACCTCCCTTGTCGCCCTCATGGACGAGGCGTTCAAGAAGTACGCTGGCCGCGTGGCCTACAGCTTCATGGGCAAGGACGTGACCTATGCCCAGACCGACTCGCTCTCCAGCGCGTTTGCGGCCTACCTGCAGAGCCTGGGCCTGGTCAAGGGCGACCGCGTGGCGATCATGATGCCCAACGTGCCGCAGTACCCCGTTGCCGTGGCCGCCGTGCTGCGCGCGGGGTTTGTGGTGGTCAATGTGAACCCGCTGTACACCCCGCGCGAGCTGGAGCACCAGCTCAAGGACTCGGGTGCCAAAGCCATCGTCATCATCGAGAACTTCGCAGCCACGCTGGAGCAATGCATTGCGCACACGCCCGTCAAGCATGTGGTGCTGTGCGCCATGGGCGACCAGTTGGGCCTGCTCAAGGGCACGCTGGTCAACTACGTGGTGCGCAACGTCAAGAAGATGGTGCCCGCCTACAACCTGCCAGGGGCCGTGCGCTTCAACCAGGCCGTGGCCCAGGGCACGCGCAGCACGCTCAAGAAGCCCGACATCAAGCCCGATGACATCGCACTGCTGCAGTACACCGGCGGCACCACGGGCGTGAGCAAGGGGGCGGTGCTGCTGCATCGCAACATCCTCGCCAACGTGCTGCAGTCCGAGGCCTGGAATTCGCCCGTGATGAGCAAGGTGCCTGCGGGCGAACAGCCCACGGCCGTGTGCGCGCTGCCGCTGTACCACATCTTCGCGTTCACCGTGAACATGATGCTGTCCATGCGCACCGGCGGCAAAACCATCCTGATCCCCAACCCGCGCGACCTGCCTGCGGTGCTCAAGGAGCTGTCCAAGCACACCTTCCACAGCTTCCCGGCCGTCAACACACTGTTCAACGGCCTGGCCAACCACCCCGACTTCAATACCGTCAACTGGAAGAACCTCAAGGTGTCGGTGGGTGGTGGCATGGCCGTGCAGGGGGCGGTGGCCAAGCTCTGGCTCGAAAAGACCGGCTGCCCGATCTGCGAAGGCTATGGCCTGTCCGAAACCAGCCCCTCTACCAGCTGTAACCCCGTGACGGCCACCGAGTACACCGGCACCATCGGCGTGCCGCTGCCCAGCACCTCCATGAAGCTGTTGGACGATGAGGGCCGCGAAGTCACCACGCTGGGCGAGCCGGGCGAAATCGCCATCAAGGGCCCGCAGGTCATGGCGGGCTACTGGCAGCGCCCCGACGAAACCGCCAAGGTCATGACCGACGACGGCTACTTCAAGTCCGGCGACATCGGCATCATGGATGCGCGCGGCTTCTTCAAGATCGTGGACCGCAAGAAGGACATGGTGCTGGTCAGCGGCTTCAACGTGTACCCCAACGAGGTCGAGGAAGTCGTGGCCAACTGCCCCGGCGTGCTCGAATGTGCCGTGGTGGGCGTGCCCGACGAGAAGACCGGCGAGGCCGTCAAGCTCGTGATCGTGAAGAAGGACCCGGCGCTCACCGAGGCGCAGGTCAAGGAGTTCTGCCGCCACGAACTCACGGGCTACAAGCAACCCAAGGTGATCGAGTTCCGCACCGAGTTGCCCAAGACCCCCGTGGGCAAGATCCTGCGCCGCGAGCTGCGCGACAAGAAATAACGGGCCTGGCGGCGCGCAGGGTTTTGCGCGCCACAATCCCCGGGCGGCTTCGGCCGCCTTTTTTCATGGCCGCGCCGCAAGGGGCGGTGGCTGCACGCCGTTGCCCCCTGATCCGAAAGGTTGTTGTATGAGTACCGCCATCCTGAGCGCACTGACCGAAGAGCAAAGCTCCCTGGTTGGGCGCCTTGCCCACCCGCAGCGTGTGACGCACGCGGGCCGCGCCTTCTGGCGGGGCGAGCTGGACGACCGGCCGGTGGTGCTGGCGCTGTCGGGCATTGGCAAGGTGGCCGCTGCCACCACGGCCACGGCGCTGATCGAGCATTTTGGCGTGGCGCGCATCGTGTTCACCGGGGTGGCCGGGGGCGTGGGGGACGGGGTGAATGTGGGCGATGTGGTGGTGGCGCAGGACTACATCCAGCACGACATGGACGCCTCGCCCCTGTTCCCGCGCTGGGAGCTACCGGGCTATGCCCGCAGCCGCCTGCCTTGCGATCCGGCACTGACTGCTCTGCTTTTGGAAGCGGCAAACGCTTGTGTGGCAGGCGCAAGCAGCCAGTTTGGGCTGAAATCAGCGCCCGGGCAACGTGCACACCAGGTGCACCACGGCCTGGTGGCCAGCGGCGACCGTTTTGTCTCGACCGCTACCGAGTCCGCGCAACTGCGCGCCGCGCTGCAGGGGGCTGGGCACGATGTGCTGGCCGTGGAAATGGAAGGCGCCGCCGTGGCCCAGGTCTGCCAGGACTATGGCCTGCCCTTCGCCGCCGTGCGCACCATCTCCGACCGCGCCGACGACACCGCCCACGGGGACTTCGCCCTGTTCGTGCAGACCGTGGCCAGTCGCTATGCCGAGCACATGGTGCTGGCACTGCTGCAAAAGCTATAGATTTAATAGCTTAAAAGGCAATATGGTCGCGCGGAGAAGCCGATTTTTGCTTAAGTTTCCTGCCAAGAACGCGCCTGCGAAAGCTTGACTGGACCACGCGAAGGGCGTGCCCCACGCCAGCGCCACCGAGGAACCGGCTTTGCCGGGCCTCGGGTGGCGTCCCCCTCGGGGGAAGGCGCGCAGCGCCACAGGGGGGCTACTTCAACCAGCCGCGCTTGCGGAAGTACCACATGGGTCCGAGCGCGCTCGCCAGCATCAGGCCCAGCGCGTAGGGGTAGCCCAGTGACCAGTCCAGCTCGGGCATGAACTTGAAGTTCATGCCGTACACGCTGGCGATCAGCGTCGGGGGTAGCAGCGCCACACTGGCCACCGAGAAAATCTTGATGATCTTGTTCTGGTTGATGTTGATGAAACCGACCGTGGCGTCCATTAAGAAGTTGATCTTGTCGAACAGGAAGGCCGTGTGGTTGTCCAGCGACTCGATGTCGCGCAGGATCTGGCGGGCTTCCTCGAACTGCTCGGCGTTGAGCATCTTGGAGCGCATCATGAAGCTCACCGCGCGCCGCGTGTCCATCACGTTGCGGCGGATGCGGCCGTTCAAGTCTTCCTGGCGGGCAATGGCGCCCAGCACCTCGCCAGCAAGGGCGTCGGTCACGTCGCCGGCCAGCACTTGCTTGCTGACTTTCTCCAGCTCGTCGTAGATGTTTTCGAGCGTGTCGGCCGAATACTCGGCGTCGGCATCGAAGAGCTTGAGCAGCACTTCCTTGGCATCCTCGATGAGCCCGGGAGCGCGGCGCGCGCGCATGCGCAGCAGGCGGAACACCGGCACGTCTTCGTCGTGGATGGAAAACAGCACGCCCCGGCTCTTGAGATTGGCGTTGTGCTGGTTCAGGATGAAGGCCACGCGCACCGAGCGGGGGTCTTCATCGTCATCGATCAAGAAGTCGCTGCGGATGTGCAGCTCGCCGTTGTCTTCTTCGTAGAAGCGGGCGGATTCCTCAATGTCCTCGTCCATCGCATCTTCGGGGATGGACAGGCCATAGTGCTGCTTGATCCAGCGTTTTTCTTCGAGCGTGGGGGCTTCCAGGTCCACCCAGATCGGCTGGAACTTGGTCAGCTCTTCCAGGGACTCGATTTCTTCCTGGAACAGCCGGCCATTGGCGAGCGTAAAGATGTTGAGCATGGGCTCACTCCCTTGTTGTGTGGCATCTGCGGTGGGGGTTGTGGGGTGCTTTCAGCCCCACGGCAGGCCGGGGAGCGGAAAGCTACCAACTCGGGTAGGTTTCCAAGGAGCTGTCTCCGTAAAAAAAAATGGGCAAGTCGCGGATTATGGCACCGTGAGGGCGCCGGGCGGCTGCGCAGAGCGGGATCACAGAGCGCCAGCGCCACGCACCAGCGCCAGGGCGTGGCACAGGTCCGCCCAGGCGGCGGCCTTGGTGTCCTGCGAGCGCAGCAGGAAGGCCGGGTCATAGGTCACAACCGCAGGGCAGCCCGCCAGCTGGTGCGGGCCCGCGCGCAGACGGCCCAGCGGCTCGGTGCGGCCCAGCGCCGCGCGGGCGGCCACATGGCCCAGCACCAGCACCATGGCGGGTTGCAGTGTGGCGACGGCATCGGCCAGGGTGGTGGGGATGTGGGGGCTGGCTTCAGCGCCGGGGGTAGAACGCTCCAGCGCCGCGAAATAAACACGCGGGTGCTTGTGCAGCTGCATGGCGCGCAGCATGTTGTCCAGCAGGCGCCCCGCGTCTCCGCCCAGAGGGTCGGCAGGTGTCAGGCTTTCGGCCACGATCAGCCAGCCACGGCCCAGGCCGTTGGGCGTCTGGGCCGGGTCGGCTGAGGGGTAGAGCGCCTGGGGCGTGTGCAGCTGCAGTGCTGGAGTGGTGGAGCCCCCTGCTGGCGGGGGTACCGGGGCGGCACTGGGGGGCGGCGTGCGCAGAGGGGCAACAACCGGGGACTCTGCGCTGCGAGGTGGCACGGCCATGGCCACGGGCGCAGGAGAGGGCGCTTGGACCGCCACAGCGCTGGTGGCCGGGGCGGGTGGGGTGATCGGAGCCTCTGCCGGTGGCGGCCCCCATACGGTGACCCCCATTTCTTGCAGCATGGCGCGTTGTCGCGCATCGAGGTGAAGGCTCATACAGGCAGGCAGTCGGTGGGTTCTTGGCAGGCGGGGGCAAGTGGGGCGCAGGTGGGGTTTATAGCCCCAGGCTCATGACCACCGCGTCTTCGCGCTGGCCCTGGTCGGCCGGGTAGTAGCGTTTGCGGTCGCCCACGCGGCGAAAGCCGTGGACCTGGTAGATGGCCTGGGCGCGCAGGTTGCTCGCGCGCACCTCCAGCCACAGCCACTGCGCGCCGCGCCCGCGCGACCACAGGGCCAGTGCGTCGAGCAGCACACGGGCCCAGCCCTGGCGCTGGAACTCAGGGGTGACGGTGATGTTGAGCAGGTGCACCTCATCCACCCCCATCATGGCCACGAAGTAGCCCAGCAGGTGGTCTCCCGCCATCAGCACCTGCGCCTGGTAGCCCGAGGCCAGGGCGTCGGTGAAGTTGCCACGCGTCCAGGGGTGCGAGTAGGCGCGCTGCTCCACCGCCAGCACGGCGTCGAGCCGGTCCAGCGTGAGCGCTTCAAAACGCGCCTCGGGGCGGGCCGAGGCCGTGTCGTCTGCGGCGGTGGAAGAAGAGGTGGGCAAGGCGCTCATGGGGTGCTCGGGGGCGTGGCCATGGCCTGGGCGGCGCGCAGGGCGGCCCGCTCGGCGGTGGTTTGCGCCACTTTATCGCGGATGTAGCGCGGCAGCGCGTCGCTGGCGGGCACGGCTGCACCTGCCGCGATCAGCGCGGGCGCCAGGCGCAGCAGGGCGGCGGCCGTGGGCAGGGCGGCGACATGGCGGGCACCGGGCGCCAGCCGCTCGCCGTAGGGCGCTAGTGCGTTGCCGGCCACCGTCCAGTCTGCGGGCGCCTGCACGGATTCGGGCTTGCCCAGGCCAAAGTCGGCGTCGGTCACCCATGGGCCACCTGCCGCCTGCAATCCCGGCACATATCGGCAGCGCGTGTGGTAGACCTCGTCCATGCGTGCATCCAGCACGGCCACGACCTGGGTGCAGCCATGCTGCGCACGGGCTTCTTCGGCCACGGCCAGCAGGGTGTCCACCGGCAGCACGGGCACCCCCTGGCCGCCGCGTGCGCCAAAGGCCAGCCCCTGGGCCACGGCGCAGGCCGTGCGCAGGCCGGTGAACGAGCCGGGGCCACGCCCGAAGGCGATGGCATCCAGCGTGTCGAACGACAGGCCCGCCTGCGCCATCAGGGCACGCACGGTGGGGATCAGCGTGGCCGATGCCTGCGCGCCACCCGGCCCCTGGTGCTGCCAGACGCCATCGCCGTGCTGTACGGCAATGGAGAGGGTGTCGGTGCTGGTGTCGAAGGCGAGCAGATTCATGAGCCGGGAGAGTCGTTGTCAGGGGCGTGTGCAGGGTTCAGCAGGGGTCAGTGCGCGGCGCGGCGCGCGGCCGCAGCGGCCGTGGCTGTAGTCGCCTGGCTGGTGCGCAGCACCCCCACAAGGATACCGGCGGTCACCAGCAGCAATCCAGCGATGAGGTTCCAGTGCATCGGCTCGTCCAGAAACAGCACCGCCCCGATGGCCGACAGTCCGGGCACCAGTGCCGTGATCATGGTGGAGCGCACGGGGCCAAAGTGCTGGATCATGCGCGTGAAGGCAATGCCCGACACCACCACCGAGCCCCCGCCCTGGAACAGCATCTGAAAGGCGATTTCGCTCCAGGGGGCCTGCGCCAGGTGGCTGGTGACGGCCCCCAGCCCGGCCAGCAGGGCATAGGCGGGCACATACACGAGGCAGGCAAAGGCCGTGATGGCGATGGTGGCCTGCACCGCATCCACCGCATGGCGCCGCGCCAGCACACTGTAGGTGGCCCAGCACGACGCGGCAAGCATGAACAAGAGGTCGCCTTTCCAGACATCGCCGCCCGAAAAAGCGGCCAGCAGGCTGCGCCCGCCCACCAGCAGGTCGCCCGCCACGATCAGCGCCAGCCCGGCCGCGCGCTGCGGGGTGATGTGGTCGCGCAGCAGCCAGGCAGCCAGCAGCGCCGTCCACAGCGGCAGGCTGCCGGGCATGAGCACCGACGCATGGGTGGCCGGTGCGTGGAAGAACCCCGCATAGGCCAGCAGCGCATAAAGCAGGCCACCAAACAGGCCCAGCAGGGCGGTGGTGCGCAGGGGCAGGGGCGAGAGGCCCGCCAGGCTGGAGGGCGGGGCTGACGTGCCCAAAGCCTGCACGCGGCGCCGCACCATCCACCAGCCCCAGGGCAGCAGCACCATGCTGGCGCCGGTGATGCGCAGCAGCGCAATGTCCAACGGCGTGAGCGTGCGCTGGGCCGAGGCGCGGGCAATGACGATGAAGCCCGTCCAGATGGTGACCGTCACAACGGCCGCCAGGACGCCCATGGCACGAGGAGAAAAACGCATGCGGGGATTATCGGTGGCCGCCGCCCGTGGTGCTGGCGCATGGGGGCGGGTTGGTGCCGGGCGATAGACTCCCGCCATGCTGTCTGTTTCTGTTGTCTGGCGCCGCCCTGCGCCGCGTGCGGTGCTGTTGGGGGCCATGCTGTGGCTTGCTTTGGTAGGGAGCACGGGCGCCCAGGCCCCTGCGCCCAGCCCCTTGCCCGCCGAGGTGGAGGCAGCCCTGGGCCGGGCCCGGCTACCGCGCGATGCGCTGTCGGTGCTGGTGGTCGAGGCGCAGGGCAGTGCGCGCACTGCGCCCCGCCTTGCGCACCGCGCGCAGGTGCCGGTCAATCCGGCATCGGTGATGAAGCTGGTGACCACTTACGCAGCACTGGAGCAGCTGGGCCCGGCCTATGTCTGGAACACCCCGGTCTATCTGCAGGGCGCGGTGCAGGACGGCAGCCTGCGCGGCAATGTCTACATCCAGGGCCAGGGCGACCCCAAGCTCGTCATGGAGCGCCTGTGGCTGCTGATGCGGCGCCTACAGGGCCAGGGCATCCAGGTCATTGTGGGCGACATCGTGCTGGACCGTACCGCGTTCGAGGTGCCCGACCATGACCCGGCGCGGTTTGACGGCGAGCCGCTGCGCCCCTACAACGCGGCGCCCGATGCGCTGCTGCTCAACTACAAATCGTCGGTGGTGACCTTTGTGCCCGATGTGGCCGCCGGGCTCGCGCGCATCCAGTACGACCCGCCGCTGGCGGGCGTGCAGCGTCAGGCGACCGTGGCCCTGGCGGCGCCAGGCACTGAGTGTGGTGACTGGCGGGGCGCCCTGCGGGCAGAGCTGTCTGACCCTGCCAAGGTGAGTTTCCAGGGGGTGTTCCCGGCGGCGTGCGGCGAGCGCGTGTGGCCCGTGGCCGCCGCCGACCCGCGCGGCTTTGCGGCGCGCGCGGTGGAGGGCATGTGGCGCGAACTGGGGGGCAAGCTCACGGGCGCGGTGCGCGATGGCAAGGTGCCTGCGGGCCTCAAGCCTGCGTTCGTGGTCAACTCACCTGCCCTTGCAGAGGTGGTGCGCGATGTCAACAAGTACAGCAACAACGTGATGGCCCAGCAGGTGTTTTTGACCCTGGCGCTGCAGAAGAACGGCGTGGCGAGCTTTGACGGCGCGCGCGAGGTGCTGCGCCAGTGGTGGCTGGCCCGCGTGGGGGATGTGGAGCTGCCGCAGGTGGACAACGGCGCAGGCCTGAGCCGCGATGCGCGCCTCACGGCCCAGGCGCTGGCCCGCATGCTGCAGGTGGCCTGGGCGTCCCCGGCCATGCCCGAGCTGCTGGCCTCGCTGCCCATTGCGGGGGTGGACGGCACGCTGCGCCGCAGCCAGAGCCGGGCTGGCACGGCCCACCTCAAGACGGGCAGCCTGCGCGATGTGATGGCGGTGGCGGGCTATGTGCACGCTGCCAGCGGGCGCCGCTATGTGCTGGTGGCGGTGGTCAACCACGCCAACGCAGGGGCCGCGCGGCCCGTGTTCGACAGCCTGATCGACTGGACCACACGCGACCAGTGAAGTGGGGGATTGCAGGAATAATCGGCGCAGCCCCCTCTGCCGCCCCGTCCACCATGCCCCTCCACGAACTCATCGGCTACCTGGCCGCCGCCCTCACCACCTGCAGCTTCGTGCCCCAGGCGCTGCACACCTTCCGCACGCGCGATGTGAGCGGGATCTCCCTGGGCATGTACAGCGTGTTCACGGCAGGGGTGGCGCTGTGGCTGGTCTACGGGCTGTCGCTGGCGGCCTGGCCGATTGTGGTGGCCAACGCCATCACGCTGGCGCTGGCCGGGACGATTCTGGGCATGAAGGTGCGTTACGGCATGCGGGGCTCCCGCTGATGGGGCGTGGTGGGCCTATGCCTGTCGCCTAGGCGTCTTGGGCCCCTGTTTCACGCGTTATCCCCTATGGATGCTGCAGCGCAGGTGCGCGCACCATGCATCGTTTTTCACTGACCCGAGGGACCCATCCATGAATTACTTCCGTCTTACCTGTGTTGCGGCTGCCGCGCTGGTGCTTGTTGCCTGCGGGGGCTCCGACGATCCGGCACGTGGCTCGCTCATTGACCCGCCCGCCACGCTGGCCACGTTGACTGCGGCGCAGATCGACGCTAGCACCGCCAGTGCGGGCTTGCAGGCCCTCACCGGCAAGGCCAAGTGCGACGTGAAGGTGGTGGCACTGAACTACGCCACCGTGGGGGCCAAAAGCGGCGAAAACACCAACGCCTCGGGCGTGATGCTGGTGCCCGGCGGCAGCTGCACCACAGCGGCACCGCTGCTGGCCTATGCCAAGGGCACCGATGTGCAAAAGCCCCGCACCCTGGCCAATCCGCAGGACTCCGAAACCTTCTTGCTGGCGGCCATGTATGCGGCCCAGGGCTATGCCGTTGTGGCCACCGACTACCTGGGCTTTGCCAAGTCCACCTACAGCTACCACCCCTATCTGCATGCCGACTCCGAGGCCACGTCCGTGATCGACTCGGTGCGCGCTGCGCGCAATGCGGCCAGCACCGTGGGGGCCACCCTGTCGGGCAAGGTTATGTTCACGGGGTATTCGCAGGGCGGCCATTCGTCGATGGCCGCACACCGCGCCGCCGAGCGCGACCATGCCTCCGAGTTCAACGTGGTGGCAGGCGCCCACCTGGCGGGCCCCTACAACCTGTCGGGTTCGCTGCGCATTCCGGATGCGATTGCGGGCGTGCAGTTCTTCGTGCCCTACCTCGTGACCTCGTGGCAGAAGGTCTATGGCAACGTGTACACCGATGTGAAGCAGGTCTTCAAGGCTCCGTACTCGGGCTACATCGAGAACCTGCTGCCCAACCCCACGATGACCTACACCACGCTGGTCACCTCTGGCACCCTGCCTGCGGGCACGCCCAATCAGGCGCGTGATGCCCTGTTCCAGTCCGACTTCATCACGGGCTCGCAGACCAGCACCACCCACCCGCTCTACCTGACCGCCAAAAAGAACGACCTGCTGGGCTGGAGCCCCAAGGCACGCGTGCTGCTGTGCGGCGGTGCAGGCGACCCCACGGTGCCACCTGCCGTGCACCAGGCCGTCATGAAGGCCGACTTCGACAGCCGGGGGCTCACCAACGTGAGTTCTGTGGATGTGGACGCTGCCATCCAGGCCACCTTCGGCCCGGGCGGCAAGGCGCCGACTGACCCCACCTCGGCGGCCTTTGCCACCTACTACGGCTCCTACCACGGCACCTACGAGCCCCCGTTCTGCCACGCTCAGGCGCGTGCCGTGTTCGATACGGTCAAGTAAGCCGCTGCCACGGGCCCATCCGGGCCCCTTGGTGCACAATAAAAAAGCCGACCCTGGGGTCGGCTTTTTTGTGGGCGACAGCCCTGGCACATCCACACACGGCGGCCCGGGCATGCAGTCCGTTACCAGCGCGCGCGCAGGCGGTCGTAGGCGTAGGTGCCGAACTGGCGCTGTGCCGACGGGGTCAGGTACACAGAGTCGGCAAACACATACGACACCTGGTTGGCGCCCGACAGCAGCGTGGAGCTGTTGCACAGGGCCGAGTTGACCTGGCCTGCGCCAATGCCGATGCCGTTGGTGGTGTCTACCGAAGTGCACACGGCCGTCGTGGCGTTGTTGAAGCCATAGTTGCCAGGCACGCTGGTGTACAGGTTCACGTAGTAGGCCGAGTCCACGTACAGCACGTTGGCGCCCAGGTCCACGATGCCCACCAGCAGGCCATCATTGAAACGGCTGCTGGCATCGGTCAGCAGGGCTTCGCGGCCAATCGACTTGGCCCAGGGGCTCTTGCTCAGGTCGTAGGTGCCGGTCACCACCACATACTTGGCGCCTGCTGCGACCAGGCGGCGCACCTGGGCGGCCAGGTCTTCGCCCGCCTTGCGTGCAGCGGCCACCATGGCGGCCTCGGTCTGGGTGCCTGCGGTCACGGCGGCCATGCCGGCGATCACGTCACTGACACCGCCGCTCACGATCACCAGGTCGGAGCCGGTAAAGCTGCCACCGGCCAGGAAGGCGTCGATCTGCTCGGTGATGGTGCGGGTGCTGGCGTTGCCTGCGGCGTCGGGCTTGGCACTCACGCGGGCGTTGCCGGCGGCGTAGCTGGTGCCACCAGCGGATGCGGCGGTGAGGGTCTTGCCGTAGTTGGCGACCACCTGCAGGGTCCAGTTGTTGACGCTGCCGTCGTTGACTGTGTAGCGCGAACCGTTTTGTCCCACATCGCTCATGGCATCGCCAAACGCGATGAAGCGTTGGGGCGTGATGGCCGATTCAGTGGTGCTGGAACCGCAGGCCGCGAGCAACGCGGCCGATGCACATGCGGCGACCATGACGGTGCGGCGCATCCAATTTGCTGCCATGTATTTCTCCAGAAAAGTGGGGGGTAGTTTAGCGGGGCAAAGTCAACGCATGTAAAGCGGCCCGAACCGGGGGTGGCGACGCAGTCGCTCCGTGCGCGGCAGCTCCGTCACGCGGCGGCTGCGCGCTGCAGGCGGTCGCGCACGCCTTCCCAGTCCGGGCTGGCGGGCGGGGCCTCGATCCAGATCAGCTTCACACCTTCATCGTCAAAGCCGCGCAGCACGGCAAACAGCTGCTGGGCAGTGGCCGCGGCATCGTCGGGCATGCGCCGCAGCACAAGCCGGGACGAGTGCGAGCGCAGCGCAGAGCGGGCATAAATGGCGATGTGGGCCGCCTCAGCGCCCAGCAGGTCCAGGCTGGTCTGCAGGGCCTTGGCATCCATCAGCCGCACCTTGGCGGCGGGGGCATAGTGGGCTTCCAGCGTGCCCGAGGCGCGGGGCGTGAGGGCGGGCAGGTCCTCCTTGGACAGCGGCGTGATGCCGCAGGCCGCAGCGATCTGCGCGCGTGTGATGGCGCCGGGGCGCAGCAGCACGGGCACGCCGCGGGTGCAGTCCACGATGGTGCTTTCAATGCCCACGCCGCAGGGGCCGCCGTCCAGCACCAGCAGGTCGGCGCCCAGCTCGTCCTGCACATGCTGGGCGGTGGTGGGGCTCACGCGGCCAAAGCGGTTGGCGCTGGGGGCGGCCACCCCCCACACGGGCGGGCCGCCCTGGTCGGTGCCGTTGGCCGGGGCGGCACAGGCCTCCAGCAGGGCGTGTGCGACCGGGTGGGCCGGGCAGCGCAGTCCCACACTGTTTTGCCCACCCGTGGCCGCCGTGGCCACGCCGGGCAGGCGGGGCAGGATCAGGGTCAGTGGCCCGGGCCAGAAGGCATCGACCAGCTTCTGTGCAAAGCCGGGCACCTCGCTGGCGAAGTGCGCAATGCCCTGGGCATTGGCCACATGCACGATGAGCGGGTGGTCGCTGGGTCGCCCCTTGGCCGCGAAGATCTGCGCCACCGCCGCATCACTGCTGGCGTCGGCGGCCAGGCCATACACGGTTTCGGTGGGCAGGCCCAGCAGTGCGCCGCTGCGCACCGCGCGGGCTGCGGCGGTGATGGCCGAGGGGTCGTTGCCGTCAAGGATCATGGTCAAAACGCGGCGATGCCCAGCAGGGCGGCTGCCTTCAAGGCGGTGGCGCGTGCGGCCTCGGGCGTGGCGGCGGTCACGTTGAGGTGGCCCATCTTGCGGCCCCGCTTGGCGTCGCGCTTGCCGTACAGGTGCAGGTGGGTGCCGGGCAGGGCCAGCACCTGGTCCCACGGGGGTGTCTGTTCGGTGTCGCCCTGGGAAAACCACAGGTCGCCCAGCAGGTTGAGCATGACGGCGGCGCTGTGCTGGCGCGGCTGCGTCAGCGGCAGGCGGGCCATGGTGCGCACCTGCAGTTCGAACTGCGACACATCGCAGGCGTTCTGGCTGTAGTGGCCGCTGTTGTGCGGGCGCGGGGCGATCTCGTTGACCACCAGGCTGCCGTCCTGCAGCACAAAGAACTCCACACACAACACGCCCGCGTATTGCAGGCCTTCTGCTACAGATTTCGCAGCTGCTACCGCTTGTGCAACAAGCGCAGAAGGCAGATTTTCTTCGTGAACCTCGGTCACGGCGAGGATGCCTTCGCGGTGCAGGTTGCGCTGCACTGGCAGGTGCACCATGGCGCCATCGTGGCCCCGGGCCACGATCACCGAGCATTCGAGCGCCAGCGGCAGCATTTTTTCCAGCACGCAGGGCACGCGGCCGACGGCGTCCCAGGCGGCGGCCAGTTCGGCGGCGGTTTTCACCCGCACCTGGCCTTTGCCGTCGTAGCCCATGCGGGATGTTTTCAGGATGCCCGGCAGGAGGTCAGCAGGCACTGCTGCCAGCTGCCCGGCCGTCTCAATCACCGCGTAGGGCGCGCACGGCACGCCGCAGCCCACAAAGTGCGCTTTCTCGCGGGCGCGGTCTTGCGCCACCGACACGGCGCTGGCGGCGGGCGATACAGGGCGCTCTGCGGCCAGCGTGGCCAGTGCGGCGGCGGGCACGTTCTCGAATTCGGTGGTCACCGCGTCCGACAGGCGGGCCAGCTCGGCCAGGCCCTGTGCGTCTTCGTAACCCGTCTGGATGTGGTGGTGGCTCACCAGCCCGGCGGGGCTGTCGGGGTCGGCGTCGAGCACGGCGGTGAAGTAGCCCATGGCCTGGGCCTGGTGCACAAACATGCGGCCCAGCTGGCCGCCGCCGAGCACGCCCAGCGTCGATCCCGGCAGGAGGGGCTTGGTGCTGGCGCTCATGCGGCGGGCGGCAGGGTCATGTTGCGGGCCACTTCCGTCTGCTCTGCGCGGAAGGCTTCGAGCCGCTGGCGCAGCTCGGGGCTCTCGCTGGCCAGCAGGGCCACGGCAAACAGCGCGGCATTGGCTGCACCTGCCGTGCCGATGGCAAACGTGGCCACGGGGATGCCCTTGGGCATCTGCACGATGCTGTGCAGAGAATCGACGCCCTGCAGGTGGCGGCTGGCCACGGGCACGCCCAGCACGGGCACGGTGGTCTTGGCGGCGATCATGCCGGGCAGGTGGGCGGCACCGCCCGCGCCCGCGATGATGGCCTTCAGGCCCCGGCTGGCGGCGGCCTCGGCGTAGGCGAACATGTCGTCGGGCATGCGGTGGGCCGAGACCACGCGGGCCTCGTGGGCGATGCCGAACTGTTCAAGAATCTGCACTGCATGCTGCATGGTGTCCCAGTCGCTGCTGGAACCCATGACCACGCCGATCTGGATGGGTTTCATGGTGGTTGGGGGTGCGCGGCAGCGGGCCTGGCCCGCCGCACCGCTGTAGGTGGAACCCGTGATTTTACTTTTTGCGCCTCCCTGGCTGGCGTGGGGCTGTTTCGATGGGCCAAAATAGCGCGCAAACCGCTTCACAGGCCCACACCACCATGATTGACGTCACCGTAGAGAACTTTGAAGCCGAGGTGGTTGCCGCCTCGATGAACGTGCCCGTGCTGGTGGACTTCTGGGCGCCCTGGTGCGGACCCTGCAAGTCGCTGGGCCCCGTGCTGGAAAAGCTTGAAACCGAATACGCCGGCCGCTTTAAGCTCGCCAAGATCGACTCCGACCAGGAGCAGCAGCTCGCCGGCATGTTTGGCATCCGCAGCATCCCCACTTGCGTGCTGCTCATGAACGGCCAGCCCGTGGACGGCTTCATGGGCGCTTTGCCAGAAGGCCAGGTGCGCGCCTTCCTCGACAAGCATGTGCCCACCGTTGAGGAAATGGCCGCCGAGGCCGAGGAAGAAGAAGCCCAGGAGGCCCTGGCCGACGGCGACACGGGCACGGCCCTTGAAAAACTGCAGCACGCGGTGGTGACCGACCCGGCCAACGACGATGCGCGCTTCGACTACGTCAAGCTGCTGCTGCAACTGCGCCGCGAGGACGATGCCAAGGTCGCCTTTGCCCCCGTCATCGCCAAGGCGGCCGGCTCGCGCAAGCTGGGCGCGCTCAAGGTCTGGATGGATGCTATTGATTTCGTAGCTGTTGGCGCTTATGGAGCAGGCGCAGAGGCCGATTTTGATACCAAAATTGCTGCCAACAAGCGCGATTTCGACACCCGCTACGCACGCGCCCGCTGGCTGATGGCCCAGCAGCGCTGGACCGACGCCATGGATGAGCTGCTCGAAATCCTCATGCGCGACAAGGCCTGGAACGAGGAGATCGCCCGCAAGACCTACGTGGCCATCCTCGAAGTCATCGAGGCCCCCAAGCCCAAGGTGGCCGAAGGCCAGATTCCGCCCGAGGACCCGGTGGTGGCCACCTACCGGCGGCGCTTGTCGAGTGTGGTGCTGAGCTGAACGCCCGCGCAGAGGTGATCGGGTGAATGGCATGCGGGCGTTCACCGGGCGGCAGTGGCTGTTTCGGCCCATCCCGGCGGGGCGCTGGCAGGGCGTGATGTGGTCCCACATGACTGCTGCAGCGCTGTGCTGCAGTCTCCTGGCAGGGTGTGCTGCCCGTCCACCTGCCCCCGACGCCATCGTGACGGGGGTGGCCCTGGCCCGGGAGCGTGTGGTGCTGCCCCCGGAGGCTGTGTTCGAGGCCACGCTGCTGGATGTCACTCACCCTGAACTGCCCCCGGTGGTGCTGGGTCGCCAGCGCAGCGCCCCTGCCGGGCAGGCGCCTTTTGCGATCTGGATTCCTTACCCTTCTTCGCGGTTTGTGCCCAAGGGCCGCTACGAGGTGCGCGCCACGGTAACCCTGGAGGGCCGCCTGGTACTGGCGACGGACAAGCGCCATCCAGTGCCGCAGGACGCTGCATTTCGCCGCGTGGATGTTCAGTTGCAGCGGTTGCTACCTCAAGCCGCCACGGTGGAAGCCAGTGTGCCCCTGGTGCTGACCTACTGGCGGCTGGTCGAAATAGAGGGCGAGGCTGTGGGTCGCCCATCCGAGGGGGCGGCGACCCCGCATTTGGTGTTGCAAGCGGACGAACCACGGGTCGCAGGCTCGGGCGGGTGCAACCGGTTCCTTGCGGACTACGCTTTGCAAGGCGCCCGGCTGCGTTTCGAGCGCCTGGTCTCCAACATCACGCTGTGTTTGCCCGCCAGCGGGGCGGAAACGCGATTCTTCGAGGCGCTGCTGGCGGTGCAGAGCTTCCGGCAGCAAGGATCGCAGCTGGTGCTGCGGGGCAGCGAAGGGCAGACGCTGCTGCGCTTCGAGTCGGCTGAGATATCCCTGGACTGACCACCATTGGGTGGAGGGATTGGGCGGAAGCTGGAAAAGGAACGGCTCCGAGCCCTTTGTTCCCTTTCTCCCTTTGTGGGGCTTGTCGGTCGCCGCTCAGCGGGCGGTCAGCCGCTCCAGCGCTTCTCGGTACTTCGCTGCCGTCTTTTCGATCACTTCCTGCGGCAGGCGCGGCGCGGGGGCGGTCTTGTCCCAGGGCTTGCCGCTCACCTTGGCCTGTTCCAGCCAGTCGCGCACAAACTGTTTGTCGTAGCTGGGGGGGTTGGCGCCTGCGGCCAGCGCGGCTTCGTAGCCTTCCACGGGCCAGTAGCGCGAGCTGTCGGGGGTGAGCACTTCGTCCATCAGCACCAGCGTGCCATCGGGCGCCAGGCCGAACTCGAACTTCGTGTCGGCAATGATCATGCCTTTGGTCAGCGCGATCTCGGCGGCAGCCTGGTAGATGGCGATGCTCAGGTCGCGGATGCGCGTGGCCAGGTCGAGGCCGATCATCTCCACGGTGCGCTCAAACGTGATGTTCTCGTCGTGCTCGCCCACGGCGGCCTTGGCGGCGGGCGTGTAGATGGGCGCGGGCAGCTTGGCGGCATTGGTGAGGCCTTCGGGCAGCGGCACGCCGCAGACCGCGCGGCTTTCCTGGTACTCCTTCCAGCCGCTGCCGGCCAGGTAGCCACGCACCACGGCTTCCACCGGGATGGGTTTCAGGCGCTGGACCAGCATGGAGCGGCCGCGCACTTGAGCCACTTCCTCGGGCTTGACCACGCTTTCGGGGGCGTCGCCCGTGAGGTGGTTGGGGCAGATGTGGCCGAGCTTGTCGAACCAGAACAGCGCCATCTGCGTGAGCAGCTCGCCTTTGCCGGGGATGGGCTCGCCCATGATCACGTCAAAGGCCGAGAGGCGGTCGCTGGCCACCATCAGGATGCGGTCGTCGCCCACGGCGTAGTTGTCGCGCACCTTGCCGCGTGCCAGCAGGGGCAGCGACGTGAGGGCAGAGGTGTGCAGGGCGTTGGAGCTGGGCTGGGTCATGGTGTCGGTGTGGGCGGTCGATATCCGCAGCGGGCAATCCGAAGAAGAACGGGGGTGAAGCGCTTGCGGGCCGAGCCCGGCGCAACCCGCTGATTTTACGCGCCGGACCCGGGGGCGCCTGCAAGGCCCTGGGGGTGGATGAAAACGGGGCGGGGCGTGTGTGGCCCTGGGGCGGCATGTGGTGCGCGCTTGGGGCACACTATGCGGCCCTGACTCTGACCGGGCCTGCTGTGGCCTTTGCCTGTGTCCACCACTTCTGCCCCTGCGCTCACTCCCCGCCGCGAACTCTGGCTGCTGCTGACCCTGGCGGGCATCCAGTTCACCCACATCCTCGACTTCATGATCATGATGCCGCTCGGGCCGCAGTTCACGCGGCTGTTCGCCATCAGCGACGCGCAGTTCGGCCTGCTGGTGTCGGCCTACACGCTGTCGGCGGGGGCGTCGGGGCTGCTCGCGTCCACCTACATCGACCGGTTTGGCCGTAAGCGCCTGCTGCTGGTGCTGTATGTGCTGTTCGGGTTGGCAACGCTGGCCTGCGGCGTGGCGCCCACCTATGGCACGCTGATGGCGGCGCGCATCCTGGCAGGGGCGTTTGGCGGCGTGTTGTCGGCCCTGTCGCAGACCATCGTGGCGGATGTGGTGCCGTTCGAGCGGCGCGGGCGGGCGATGGGGATTGTCATGACGTCCTTTGCGGTGTCCACGGTGGCGGGCGTGCCTCTGGGGCTGATCCTGGCCGAGCATGGGGGCTGGAACCTGCCCTTCATCGCCATCGCGATCCTGGTCGGGGTGCTGGCCCTCCAGGCGGCCCGCACCCTGCCGCCGCTGACGGCCCATGTGCAGGCGGCGGGTGGCCGCTCGGCGCTCTCGGGCATTGCACAGGTGCTGGCCGACCCGAACCACCGCTGGGCCTTTGTGTATTCCGCCCTGCTGGTGTCCACGGGGTTCACCGTCATCCCCTATATCACGATCTACATGCAGGCCAACGCCGGGGTGCGCCCTGACCAGATCCCGCTGGCCTATCTTTGCGGGGGCATTGCCACCCTGTTCACCGCGCGCTGGTTTGGCCGCTGGACCGACCGCTGGGGCAAGGTGCGGACTTTCCGTGCGCTGGTGCTGGCCTCGGTGCCTTGCCTGCTGGGTATCACGCTGTGTCAGGGGCTGCCGCTCTGGGGGGTGTTGCTGGTGTCCACCTTCATGTTTGCCTTCGTGAGCGGGCGCATGATCCCGGGGATGGCGATCGTCACCTCGGCGGCGCAGCCCGCCTTGCGGGGCACCTTCATGACCCTGAATGCATCGGTGCAGTCTGCCGCGATGGGGGTGGCGTCTTTTGTGGGCGGGGTGCTGATCAGCCGCGATGCGCAGGGCTTGGTGCAGAACTACTGGGTGGCGGCGCTGGTGGGGATTTCAGCAGGGGTGCTGTCGATGCTGGTGGTGGGGCGCCTGCATCTGCATGGGGCCAGCCCGGCGGCGCGCTGAAGGCCCAAGGGCGGTCGCTGGAGGGATGCCTGTGGCGCCTCAGCGAACTCGCTCATTGTGCGCGCTTTTTGGGGGCTTGGCACCTTGGCGGGCATAACCCAGCGGGTCGGGGCGGTATGGGATTGCTTTTCGGGGAGGGCGGGGGCATAGTGAACTCACGTCAACGGATGCATCCAAGTTCGCCGAGCCGCTTCTCTGATCCAGGGCGGCGTTTTTCCCACCGAGAGCTACAGGAGACTTATTTATGAACTTGACGATCAGCGGTCACCACCTCGAAGTTACCCCCGCCTTGCGCAGCTATGTCACCTCCAAGCTGGACCGGATCACCCGCCATTTCGACCAAGTTGTTGATGTCAAGGTACTGCTGACGGTAGAGAAGCAAAAGGAAAAAGAAAAGAGACAGCGAGCGGAATGCAACATCCACGTCAAGGGCAATGACCTGTTCGCCGAAAGCTCCCACGCAGACCTGTATGCAGCCGTGGACGAGCTGGTAGATAAGATGGACCGCCAGGTTGTGCGCCACAAGGACCGCTTGCAAGACCATCACCACGAAGCCGCAAAGCGCGAACTGCACGCTTGACGCGCCAGCCCTGAGCCTGGCACCGCAGCCGCCCCATCCGGGCGGTTTTTTGTTGCTTCAGCCCCTGTTACCCCATTGTTTCCCCATGCAAAAGCCAGCCAGAACGAGGAGCGCCGGGCGCACCAAGTGGTTTGCCGCGCCGCTGCGTTGGCCACAGGCCGCAGCACGCTGCGTTCGTGGACTTTCGCGCATCCATCCGTGTTGCGGGGACTGCGCATGGGTGAATAATGGGATGGCAGGCCCTGGTGCTCAGGGTTTTCGCCAATATGTGCATAATTGTTACCCTTGACCATGAACCGACTCGCCTCCATCCTGCCTTCCGCTCAAGTGCTCGTGAGCGTGGACGCCACCAGCAAGAAGCGTGCTTTTGAAGAAGCGGGTCTGCTGTTCGAAAGCCAGCACGGCCTCTCGCGGGCGCTGATCACCGACAGCCTGTTCGCACGCGAGCGCCTGGGTTCCACGGGGCTCGGTCATGGCGTCGCCATCCCCCACGGGCGCATCAAGGGACTCAAGGCGCCGATGGCGGCAGTTTTTCAGCTGCTCAATCCGATTGGTTTTGATGCGCCGGACGAGTTGCCGGTGGGGCTGCTGATTTTTCTGCTGGTGCCCGAAGCGGCCACGCAAAAGCACCTCGAAATCCTGTCTGAAATTGCCGAGCTGCTGAGTGACTCGGCTCTGCGCGAAAAGCTCAAGGCCTGCACCGATGCCGCCGAGCTGCACGGCATGATTGCAGGTTGGCAGTCCACGCAGGCGGCCTGAGCCCACCCCCGTTTTCCTTTTGCACTGACCTTCCGTGAAGCCCAATGTTGTCAGTGCCGACGTGCTTTTCGAGGAGTTTCGCGGCCTCCTGAAATGGGAATGGGTCGCCGGCCTGGGGGCGTCGGAGCGGCGGTTTGACGAAGTGGCCGTGCGTTCTGCGCGGTCCGGGGCCGATCTGGTCGGCTATCTCAACTACATCCATCCCTACCGCGTCCAGATTCTGGGTGAGCGCGAAATCGCGTACCTGAGCAACGCCTCGCCCGACGACTGCAAGCGCCGGATTGCGCGCATCGTGACGCTCGAGCCGCCCGTGCTGGTGCTGGCCGATAACCAGACCGCCCCCGATGCACTGGTGTCCATGTGCGAACGTGCGCAGATCCCGATGTTCTCCACGCACGAGTCGTCGGCGTTTGTCATCGACGTGCTGCGCGCCTACCTGTCCAAGCACTTTGCCGACCGCACCACGATGCACGGCGTGTTCATGGACATCCTGGGCCTGGGGGTGTTGATCACTGGCGAGTCGGGCCTGGGCAAAAGCGAGCTGGGCCTGGAGCTGATTTCGCGCGGCAATGGCCTGGTGGCTGACGACGCGGTGGATTTTTTCCGTATCAACCAGACCACCATTGAGGGCAAGTGCCCCGAGCTGCTACAGAACCTGCTGGAAGTGCGCGGCATTGGCCTGCTCGATATCCGCGCCATCTTTGGCGAGACGGCCGTGCGCCGCAAAATGCGACTCAAGCTCATCGTGCACCTGGTGCGCAAGGAGACGCTGGAGCGCGACTACGAACGCCTGCCTTATGAGCCGCTCACCCAGGACGTGCTCGGCGTGCCCGTGCTCAAGGTCGTGATCCAGGTGGTGGCCGGTCGCAACATTGCCGTGCTGGTCGAGGCTGCCGTGCGCAACACCATCCTGCAGCTGCGCGGCATCGACACCTACCAAGAGTTTGTGGAGCGCCACCGCCGCGCCATGGAGCGCGACACGGGGGGCTAGTCTGCGCTCTGTATTTGATAGCTGCTTACGCTTGATGGGCGCGCGCAAAGGCCGATTTTGATGCTAAAACGCGGGTGCGCACTGGCGCTCCCCAGGCCAGTGTCCCCGCGCAAGGGCCGCCCCGCCGCGCTGGGGGCGTCCCCCTTCAGGGGGATGGCGCGAAGCGACTCAGGGGGTTACCCTTTTTTTGCGCAATCGGCGCACTGGCCGTACAACGCCATCGTGTGGTCCTGCACCAGCCAGCCCTTGGCCTTGGCCACGGCATGCTGGCGTTTTTCGATCTCGGCGTCGTAGAACTCCTCCACCTTGCCGCAGGACGTGCAGATGAAGTGATCGTGGTGCTGGCCCTCGTTGAGTTCGTACACCGCCTTGCCGCTCTCGAAGTTGCTGCGGATCAGGATGCCCGCCTGCTCGAACTGCGTGAGCACCCGGTACACGGTGGCCAGGCCAATGTCCGAGCGCTCCTCCAGCAGCACGCGGAACACGTCTTCGGCCGTCATGTGGCGCTGCGTGCCTTTCTGGAAGATCTCCATGATCTTCAGGCGGGGCAGCGTGGCCTTGAGTCCCGTGCTTTTGAGTTCGTCGATGTTGGTCATGGCATGTTCCTTCGGGTGCTGGCCCCCACCTCAAGGCCTGGGGGGCAGCCGCTACAATGCGGCGATCATATCCTCAGCCCTTTTACCCATGCCCGTCAAAGCCCGTTGCAGCGCCCGCCTGGGCCTGGTCCTGTTGATCGGCGCCAGCATGGCTGCCCTGGCCGGTTGTGGCAGCCTGGATGGCGCCAGCAGCCGCATCGCCGGCATCGTGAAACCCTATAAGGTGGACGTGGTGCAGGGCAACTTTGTGT
The DNA here is from genome assembly GCF_005405905.1 of Acidovorax sp. NB1. Lineage (GTDB taxonomy): Bacteria > Pseudomonadota > Gammaproteobacteria > Burkholderiales > Burkholderiaceae_C > Acidovorax. The sequence goes on along the minus strand of NZ_BJHU01000057.1, from coordinate 31,503 downwards.
CGCGCGAGCAGGTGCAAGCCCTGCAACCCGGCATGAGTCGCCAGCAGGTGCGCGAAATCCTCGGCACGCCCCTGGTCACCAGCCTGTTCCATTCGGACCGCTGGGAGTACGTGTTCACGCTCAAGCGCCCCGGTGAAGACATCCAGACCCGCAAGCTGACCGTGTTCTTCAAGGGCGATGTCCTGGAGCGCTCCGAAGGCGACGAAATGCCCTCGGAGACGGAATTTGTCGCCACGCTGGGCGGGCGCGATGGTGCCAAGGGCAAGGTGCCCACGCTGGAAGCCACGCCGGAGCAGCTGGCCAAGTACCCGCCTTCCGCAAAACCCGCCCAGGCCCCTGCGGCAGCGACCACTGCGCCAGCCCCCACCAGTTACCCGCCGCTCGACGCGCCTGCGCGCTGACGCCAGCGGCCCCGCAGCACAGGGGGTTGTCTCTGTGCAGCCACCCAACCGAACAGGATTTTCATGACAGGGACCTCAACCCCCGCCGCCGCCGTGACCACCCCTTGCCGCGTGGCTGTGGCCGGCGCGTCGGGCCGCATGGGCCGTATGCTGATCGAGGCCATCCGTGCCAGCGACGACTGCGTGCTGGCCGGTGCGCTGGACGTGGCCTCCAGCCCCGCCGTGGGCTCGGACGCCACCGCCTTTCTGGGCCATGCAAGCGGCGTGGCCATCACGGCCGACATTGCAACGGGCCTCAAGAATGCCGACGTGCTGATCGACTTCACCCGCCCCGAAGGCACGCTGGCCCATCTGGCCGTGTGCAGCCAGCTGGGTGTGAAGGCCGTCATCGGCACCACCGGCTTCACCGATGCACAAAAGGCCGAACTCGACGCCTATGCACAACGCACCGCCGTCATGTTCTCGCCCAATATGAGCGTGGGCGTGAACGTCACGCTCAAGCTGCTGCAGATGGCTGCCAAGGCCATGGCCACGGGGTACGACATCGAGATCATTGAAGCCCACCACCGCCACAAGGTGGACGCGCCCTCGGGCACCGCGCTCAAGATGGGGGAGGTGATTGCCGACGCCCTGGGCCGCGATCTCAAGGACTGCGCCGTGTACGCCCGCGAAGGCGTGACGGGCGAGCGCGACCCCTCCACCATCGGCTTTGCTGCTATCCGGGGTGGCGACATCGTGGGCGATCACACCGTGCTGTTTGCCGGCATTGGCGAGCGCATCGAGGTCACCCATAAGTCTTCCAGCCGCGCCACGTATGCGCAGGGCGCCTTGCGCGCCGTGCGCTTCCTGGCCGCGCACAAGACGGGCATGTTCGACATGTTCGACGTGCTGGGTTTGAACTGACCCGCCGACTCCCATGGACGCTCTTCACTGGTGGCGCCAGGGCGATGCCGTGACGCAGGGAGCGGCCTTGGTGCTGCTGGCCATGTCGGTGGCGAGCTGGGTGGTCATCGTGTGGAAGCTGCGGCTCATGCGCCAGGCCGTGACCGACGTGGCGCGCTGCACGGCGGCGTTCTGGCAGGCGCCTTCCATGGACCTTGCTGCGCAGCGTTTGCAGTCTTTTGACCGCTCTGCGCTTGTCCTGCCTCTGGTGATTGCTGCAAATTCGATAGCAAGCCCGGCTGTTCAAGATATTCCGGCCTCGCTGGCCACGGCGGGCAGCCTGTCGCAGCGGCTCACGCGGGTGCTGCGCGATGCCCTGCACGATGTGCTGGGGCGCCTGCAGTTTGGCCAGGTGCTGCTGGCCACGGTGGGCTCCACGGCGCCGTTCGTGGGGCTGCTGGGCACCGTGTGGGGCATCTACCATGCGCTCACCGCCATGGCGGGGGCGGGGCAGATCACCATCGACCGGGTCTCTGGCCCCGTGGGCGAAGCCCTGGTCATGACCGCTGCCGGGCTGGCCGTCGCCATCCCTGCGGTGCTGGCCTACAACGTGTTTGGCCGCCTGATTGGCCGCATCGAGGCCGACCTGGAAGGTTTTGCGCGCGACCTGCGCGAGCTGCTCATCGACACGGCGCCCGTCCAGAGTTTGGCGGGCTCCACAGAAGGTCTGGGCAACGCGAGCCGACCCGCCGCCGGGCCGTCCCAAGATGGGCCAGCCCCCTTGGGGAGCGTGGGGGCATGAGTTTCGGGCGACTCGAACGCACCACCGGGCCGCAGCCCATGAGTGACATCAACATGACGCCGCTGGTGGACGTGATGCTGGTGCTGGTGGTCATCTTCATCCTCACGGCGCCGCTGCTGGCCAGCTCGATCCGGCTGGACCTGCCGCGCACCGAAGGTGCCACGCCCGGCACGGCCCCGCAATTCGTCACGCTGGTGGTCGATGCCTCGGGCCAGGCGTTTCTGGATGACCAACCCCTGTCGCAGGCTGCGCTGGCCGAGCGCCTGCGCCGCATTGGCGCTGAGCGCCCGGACACCGAGGTGCAACTGCGCGCAGACGCTGCCGTGCCCTATGGCCGTGTGGTCGAAGTCATGGGCGCGGCCCACCTGGCCGGGCTGCAGCGCATCGGATTTGTGGCCGAACCAGCGGCAAGTCCTGCCCCACCCGCGTCTCCTGCCCCATCGCGCTGACGCGCCCGGACCGGTGGCCCGCCGGGGCAGGGCCCTGACCGCCTAAAATCCCTGCAGCGCGGCCAGCGGCTGCACTCTTCTCTCACCCCGAGCCCCCATGCAAGACAAATACTCTCCCCAAGACGTCGAGCGCGCCGCGCACGACCACTGGACCGCCACCGACGCCTACCGCGTGACGGAAGACACCAGCAAGAAGAAGTTCTACGCCTGCTCGATGCTGCCCTACCCCAGCGGCAAGCTGCACATGGGCCACGTGCGCAACTACACCATCAACGACATGCTCACGCGCTACCTGCGCATGAACGGCCACAACGTCTTGATGCCCATGGGTTGGGACGCCTTCGGCCTGCCCGCCGAGAACGCAGCGCTGAAAAACGGCGTGCCACCCGCGAAGTGGACGTACGAAAACATCGCCTACATGAAAAAGCAGATGCAGGCCATGGGCCTGGCCATCGACTGGAGCCGCGAAGTCGCCACCTGCGACCCAGAGTACTACCAATGGAACCAGTGGCTGTTCCTGAAAATGCTGGAAAAGGGCATCGCCTACCGCAAGACCCAGGTCGTGAACTGGGACCCGGTGGACCAGACCGTGCTGGCCAACGAGCAGGTCATTGACGGCAAGGGCTGGCGCACCGGCGCCACGGTCGAGAAGCGTGAGATCCCCGGCTACTACCTCAAGATCACCGACTACGCCGAAGAACTGCTGGGCTTTGTGACCGGCGACAAGCTGCCCGGCTGGCCCGAGCGCGTGAAGCTGATGCAGGAGAACTGGATCGGCAAGAGCGAAGGCGTGCGTTTTGCGTTCACGCACGACATCGCGGGCGACGGCGGCGCGCTGATTGGCGACGGCAAGATGTACGTGTTCACCACGCGTGCCGACACCATCATGGGCGTGACCTTCTGCGCCGTGGCGCCCGAGCACCCCCTGGCGGCCCATGCCGCCAAGACCAACCCCGCGCTCAAGGCCTTCATCGAAGAATGCAAGAGCGGCGGCACCACCGAGGCCGAGCTGGCCACGCAAGAGAAGAAGGGCGTGCCCACGGGCCTGTTCGTCACACACCCCCTCACCGAAGAAAAGGTCGAGGTCTGGGTCGGCAACTACGTGCTGATGGGCTATGGCGACGGCGCCGTGATGGGTGTGCCCGCCCACGACGAGCGCGACTTTGCTTTCGCCCTCAAGTACGGCATCGAGATCAAGCAAGTCGTGCTGGTCGATGGCGAGCACTTTGACTACCACCAGTGGAATGACTGGTACGGCGACAAGCAGCGCGGCGTGACCATCAACTCCGACAGCTTCAGCGGCCTGAACTACAAGGACGCGGTGAACGCCGTGGCCCATGCGCTGGAGCAAAAGGGCCTGGGCGAGAAGAAGACTACCTGGCGCCTGCGCGACTGGGGCGTGAGCCGCCAGCGCTACTGGGGCACGCCGATCCCGATCATCCACTGCGACGAGCACGGCGCCGTGCCCGTGCCCGAAAAAGACCTGCCCGTGGTGCTGCCGCAAGACTGCATTCCCGACGGCTCGGGCAATCCGCTGCACAAACACGAAGGCTTCCATGCCGGCGTGACCTGCCCCGTGTGCGGCAAGCCCGCCCGCCGCGAGACGGACACCATGGACACGTTTGTGGACAGCTCGTGGTACTTCATGCGGTATTGCGACCCCAAGAATGCCGACGCGATGGTGGCGGACGGTACCGCCTACTGGATGCGGGACCAGCAACATGCCACCGGCGGCAGCGGCATGGACCAGTACATCGGCGGCATCGAACACGCCATCCTGCACTTGCTGTACGCCCGCTTCTGGACCAAGGTCATGCGCGACCTGGGGCTGGTCAAGGTGGATGAGCCCTTTACCAAGCTGCTCACGCAGGGCATGGTGCTCAACCACATCTACAGCCGCCGCACCGCCAAGGGCGGCAAGGACTACTTCTGGCCGCACGACGTGGAGCATGTGCTGGATGAGGGCGGCAAGATCATCGGCGCCAAGCTCAAGAACGAAGCCACCAGCGGCGACGGCATGCTGCCCGTGGGCACGCCCATCGACTACGAGGGCGTGGGCACCATGTCCAAGTCCAAGAACAACGGCGTGGACCCGCAGGACCTGATCGAGAAGTACGGCGCCGACACCGCCCGCCTGTACACCATGTTCACCGCCCCGCCCGAAGCCACGCTGGAGTGGAACGACGCGGCGGTGGAAGGCAGCTACCGCTTCCTGCGCCGCGTGTGGAACTTCGGTCTCAAGCTCGCCGCCATTGACCGCGATGCCGCCCTGGCCAGCGTGGCCGGCGCCAAGAGCCTGCAGGACGTGCAGTTTGGCAAAGAGGCCAAGGCCCTGCGTCTGGAGATCCACAACGTGCTCAAGCAGGTGGACTACGACTACCAGCGCATGCAGTACAACACCGTGGTCTCCGGCGCGATGAAGATGATCAACGCGCTTGAGGACTTCAAGGCCACCGACTCGGCCGGTGCCCAGGTGGCGCTGATCGAAGGCTTTGGCATCCTGCTGCGCTGCCTGTACCCCGCTACGCCCCACATCGCGCACAGCCTGTGGCAAGGCCTGGGCTACGCCGGTACGCTGGGCGACCTGCTCGACGCCCCCTGGCCACAGGTCGATGCCGGCGCCCTGGTGCAGGACGAGATCGAACTCATGCTGCAGGTCAACGGCAAGCTGCGCGGCTCCATCCACGTGCCTGCGCAGGCCGACAAGGCCGAGATCGAGCGCATTGCGCTGGCCAGCGAGGCCTTCACGGCGCAGGCTGCCGGTGCGGCGCCCAAGCGCGTGATCGTGGTGCCCGGTCGTCTGGTGAACGTGGTGGTCTGACCCCATGAACAAACGCACCCTGCTCAGCCTGGCCCCGGTGGCCCTGTTGTCTGCCTGCGGATTCCGGCTGCGCGGCGTGCCGGAGTTCGGGTTTGGCTCGCTCTACATTGCAGCCCCCGCCAGTTCACCCCTGGCGCGGGAGCTGCAGCGCACGCTGGAGGGATCGGGCGGCCAGCTGCAGCTGCTGCGCGACCCGGCGGCCATGCCCACGGCCGAGGCCATTCTGGACCTGCTGCAGGAGCAGCAGGAGCGTGCGGTGGTGGGGCTCAATGCCTCGGGCCAGGTGCGCGAACTGCAGCTGCGCCTGCGCATCAAGTTCCGCCTGCGCACCCCGGCAGGCGCAGAGCTGATCCCCGAGACCGAGCTGCTGCAGCAGCGCGACATCAGCTACAACGAAACCATCGCCCTGGCCAAGGAGGCCGAAGAGGCGCTGCTCTACCGCAACATGCGGACCGACCTGGTGCAGCAGCTCATGCGGCGCCTGTCGCTCACCCGTCCCGCCAAATAATTGAAGTAAAAGTAGCCCTCTGCGCGCGACAGGTATGCCCTTTAAGCTATTTATTTGATAGCAATTGCGGCTGAATCGCGCTGTGGAGCCGCCGCCTGCGACCCGCCGTGCCGCCGCACAAAGCGACCCGCCCGCGCCCCGGTGGCGCGCTGCGTGGCGGTGTAGCTCAGCACACCATTCACCCACACCTGCTCGATGCCCTCGCTGAACTGCTGGGGCTGCTCGAACGTGGCCAGGTCGCGTACCCGCTCTGGGTCAAACACCACCACATCGGCCATGTGGCCCGCCTGCAGCAGGCCACGCCCGCCCAGGCGAAAACGCTGGGCCGACAAACCCGTCATCTTGTGCACCGCTTCTTCCAGCTGCAGCAGGCCCTTGTCGCGCCAGTAGCAGGCCAGCACGCGCGGAAACGCGCCCCACAGGCGTGGGTGCGGGCGCTCGTCGTGTGGCAGCCCGTCCGATCCGATCATGGACAGCGGGTGCGCAATCACGCGCTCCACATCGTCCTCGCGCATCTGGAAGTAGCAGGCCCCGCCGGGCTTGAGGCGCACGGCGGCCTCTTGCTGGGGCACGCCCCACTCGCGCGCAATGTCGGCCAGGTAGCGCCCGGCCATCTCAGGGTGCGGCTGGCTGCCGGTGATGAGGATGTCGATGATGCCGTCCACCAGGTCCTCGCGCAGCACCGTGGAGCCTGCGGTGTAAGGGTAGACGTCCATCGCAATCTCTTGCTGCTGGGCCAGCCGGTCGATCAGCGGCAGCGTCTCGCGCGTGCGGCCCCAGTTGGCGGGGCCCGCGCATTTGTGGTGCGAGATCACCAGCGGCAGGCCCGACTGGCGCGCGGTGAGCGCCGCCTCCTGCAGCGCTGGCAGGATGCCCGCCAGCTCGTCGCGGATGTGGGTGGCATACACGCCGCCGTGGCGCGCTGCCACCGAGGCCACGGCCACCAGCTCTTCGACATCGGCCGCATAGGCCTCACTGTAGAAGATGCCCGATGACAGGCCCAGCGCCCCGGCGGCCATCGCTTCTTCCATGTCAGCGGCCATGGCGGCGCGCTCGTCGGCGGTGGCCGTCTGGCGCAGGTCGGCCAGGTGGCGCATGCGCAGGGCCGTGTGGCCCATCAGCGCGGCCACGTTCACGGCGGGCTGGGCGGCGTCCACGGCGCGCGCGTAGTCGGTCATGCTGGCGTGGCGAAACTGCAGGCGCCCCAGCAGCGAGAGGGGGGCGAGCGGGCTGTCGGTCACCACCGGCGCCAGCGAGATCCCGCAGTTGCCCACGATCACGGTGGTGATGCCCTGCGAGAGCTTGGGCAGCATGGCGGGTGCGTCCAGCACGGCGGCGTCGTCGTGTGTGTGCACGTCGATGAAGCCGGGGGCGATCACCCGGCCGGTGCAGTCCACCTCAGTGAAGTTTGCGCTGGCCCGCGCACGGGCCAGGGCGGTGGGGTCGATCTGGCCGTGCGGGGCCAGGGCGGTGATGTGGTCGCCTTCGATCAGCAGATCACCCACCCAGCCGGGGCGGGGGGTGCCATCCACGATGCGGCCATTGCTCAGCAGCGTTGCGTGCGCCATGTCATTCCTCTGCGGCCCGGCCGCGCGATGGTTCCGGGGCTTGGCTGGCGGCGCTGGAAGGGTTCTGGCCCGCGTGGCTGTCAAAGGCACCGACGTACTCGGCGCTGTCAAAACCGTGTTTGTGCAGCAGTTGCTTGAATTGCTGCAGCCCGCGGGTGGCCACGGGGCCCAGTCTTTGCGCCAGGCGCACGGTCAGGATCTCGATGACCACCAGGTGGGCCAGATAGGCCTCGGTGCCTACGCGCATCACAGCGTCTTGCGGCACCGACACGGCCAGCACCAGGTCGGCCACTTCGGCCAGCGGTGTGCCGGGCTGGGTCAGTGCCACCACGGTGGCGCCTTGCGAGCGGGCAAACCGTGCCGCCTCCAGCGCATAGGGCATGCGCCCCACGTGCGAGATGACGAAGGCCACGCCATCGGGCCCCAGCGTACTGGCCGACACGAGTTGCTGGTGCGCATCAAAAATCGCGTTGGCCGTGCAACCCAGGCGGAACAGGCGGCTTTGCAGTTCGCTCGCCATGAAGGTCGATGCCGCACCGACCGAGTAGCAGTCGATGCGCCGCGCCTGCGCCAGCCGCTCGGCCACCTGGTCAAGCACCTCGGCATCGAGGTTGCGCCCCAGCTCGGTCAGCGACGAGACGGCGGCGTGCACGATCTTGCTGGCCACGTCTTGCGCCGTGTCATCGGCCAGCACGCTGCGGTGCAGGTGCGAGCCCGAGACGGCCAAGTCCTGCGCCAGGGCGACCATGAATTCGCGCACCGAGTCGTGGCCAAAGCTGCGGCAGGTGCGCACGATGGTGGGCATGGAGACTCCCGCTTGCTGCGCCAGTTGCTCCACGGTGGCGACTACCGCGGCGCGCGGGTCGTCCAGCACCACGCGCACCACGTTGCGCTGCGCCTCGGGCAGTTCGGGCTGGCGCTCGCGCAGTTGTTGCAGCAGGCTGGTAGGGGTAGCTTTGGACATGGTCAAAAACGGGTGCTGATGGCGCGGGTGATGGTGCCTTCGTCGTCCACGACGGGCAGCCAGCGCCATTTGTCAAAAGTGGTGCAGGGGTGCGAAATGCCCAGGGCCACCCGGTCGCCCACGGCGGGGGCGGGGCCTGTTGCGGGGTCGTAGCGCAGGTAGGCGTGGTGGTCGTTGAGCGCGCTCACCGTCCACCCGGTGGGGGTGCTGGCAGCGCGGCGCTCGTGGCGCGGCGCCCAGCGCACGGGCACGGGCATCTCCAGATCGTACGAGACATCACGCCGCCCGCCGCTGAGCAGGGCCAGCCCAGGCTCGGGCACCGATTGCACCAGGGTCCAGACTTCGAGCGCAGGGCGCAGCGAGGCGTCCAGCCCCTCGCGCTGCTCCACATGCTTCAAGAAGCGCTGGTAGTTGCCATGGTCGTGCGTGATGTAGCAGCCCGAGCGCAGCACGCCCAGCACGGGCTTGGACAAGCCCTGGGTGCGCAGCAGCGGGATGACAAGGTCGAACACGGCCGAGCCGCCTGCGGTGAGCAGGATCTCGGCATCGGCAAACAGGCCCTGCGCATCGCACGCGCGGGCCACTGCGGTCACGCGGCGCACCAGTGCCGTGACTTCGCGTGCATCGTGCTCGCTGTCGCAGCGGGCCACGCCGCCCTCGTAGCATTCCACGCCGCCCAGCTGCACGGCGGGCGATTGGGCGATGGACTGGGCCAGCGCCAAAGCCTCTTCCAGCGTGCGGCAGCCGGTGCGCTGGCCGGGCACGCCCATCTCCAGCAGGGTGTCCAGGCGTTTTTCTCCGCGCGCAGTGTGGCCGCGCCGCTCGGCCCAGTCTTCAATGCAGCGCAGCTGCGCCAGGCTGTCGATGAGGAACCACACGCGCAGGTCGGCGTGGCGCTGCAGCAGTGCGTGCAGGCCGTCCAGGTCGGCATCGCCCAGCACCTGGTTGGCGATGATGGCGCGGCGCGCACCGGCCTCCACCCCCACGCTGAGCTGGTACACGGTGGCAAAGGTCAGGCCCCAGGCGCCCGCCTGCAGCTGCTCTGCAAACAGCTCGGGCGACAGCGTGGTCTTGCCGTGCGGCGCCAGGGCCACGCCCTTGCGCTCGGCATAGGCCTGCATCCACGCCAGGTTGTGGGCCAGGGCACTTTCGCGGATGACGGCAATGGGCAAGGGCAGGTCGCCCGCCAGCACGTTCCAGCCGCGCTGGCCCAGGTCGGCGGGGCGGCAGGGCGTGGCGTGCAGGGGGTAGCCCTTGCAGCGGTGGTCGAGTAGGAAGTCGGTCATGGTGCGGGGTGTGTTGGTGCGGTTTTCCAGCAGGCGTGCAGGTGGCCGGGGGCCACTTCGCGCAGCTGCATGTCGGCGCTGGCGCAGCGCGCCTCGGCCTGTGGGCAGCGGGTGCGGAACACGCAGCCCGAGGGCGGGTTGGCCGGGCTGGGCAGGTCGCCTTGCAGCAGCGCAATGCTGCGGCGCTGGGCGGGGTCAGGGATGGGTGCGGCGGCCAGCAGGGCCTGGGTGTAGGGATGCTGGGGCGTGGCGTACAGCGCCTCGGTCGGGGCGATCTCCATCACCCGGCCCAGGTACAGCACCACCACGCGGTCGCACAGGTACTCCACCACATCCAGATCGTGCGAGATGAACAGCAGCGTCAGGCCCAACTGCTCTTTCAGCTCGCCCAGCAGGTTCACGACCTGTGCCTGGATGGACACGTCCAGCGCCGACAGTGGCTCGTCGGCCACGATGAACTGGGGCTCCACCGCCAGCGCACGCGCAATGCCAATGCGCTGGCGCTGCCCGCCCGAGAACTCGTGCGGAAAACGCTCTGCATGCTCGGGCCGCAGGCCCACCTGCTCCAGCAACTGGTGGATGCGCGGCAGGCGTGCAGCGCCCTTGGCCAGGCCGTGCGTATCCAGCGCCTCGGCCAGCACATCGCGGATGCGCATACGGGGGTTCAGGCTGGCGTAGGGGTCTTGAAAAATGATCTGGATCTGCGAGCGCAGCGGCCGGTATTGCGACTGCGAGAGCTGGGCCAGGTCTTGCGGCGCAGCGCCGCCGTGGTAACGCATGGCGCCGCTCGTCGGGTCTACCAGGCGCGTGAGCAGGCGGCCAATGGTGCTCTTGCCCGAGCCCGATTCGCCCACCAGGCCCAGGGTCTCGCCCCGGTGGATGGTGAAGTTCACGTCGTCCACCGCACGCACGGGGTGTGGGCCGCTGCCAAAGTGCTTGCGCAGGTGGGCAATTTCCAAAAGCGGTGCAGCGGTATCGGGTGGGGCCATGGTGGGGTGTGGGTTCAGGACGGCGTTCATGCGCTCACCTCGGCGGGTTCGGCGTGTTCCTCGCGGTGCAGGCAGCGCACCATGCGGCGTGGGCCAGCAGCCTCTAGCGCGGGCATGGCGTGGGTGCAGTCGGGTTGCTGGCGGGCGCAGCGCGGCGCAAAGGCGCAGCCGGGTGGCGGCGAAAGCGGGCTGGACACCTGGCCCGGTATGGCCACCAGTTGCCGCCTGCCGTGGGCGGGCGTGCCTGCGGCCAGGGCTTGCCGCCGGGCCACGCCGGGCAGGCAGGCCAGCAGGCCGCGCGTGTAGGGGTGCTCGGGCCGTGCGAACAGGTCGTGCACAGGTGCGGACTCGACAATGCGCCCGGCGTACATCACGGCCACGGCGTCTGCGTATTGCGCCACCACACCCAGGTTGTGCGTGATGAACAGCATGCTCATGCCGGTCTCTTTCTGCAGCCGCCCCATCAACGACAGGATCTGCGCCTGGATGGTCACGTCCAGCGCGGTGGTGGGCTCGTCGGCAATCAGCAGCGTGGGGTTGCAGGCCATGGCCAGCGCAATCATCACGCGCTGGCGCATGCCGCCCGAGAGCTGGTGCGGGTACTCGTGCACGCGCTGCGCAGCGGCGGGGATCTCGACCAGCTCCAGCATGCGGCGGGCATGGGCCAGCGCTGCGCTGCGGTCCATCTTCAGGTGCAGGCGGGCCGATTCGGCAATCTGCTCGCCCACCGTCAGCACCGGGTTCAGGCTGGTCATGGGTTCCTGGAAGATCATGGCCAGCTCGTTGCCGCGCAACGTGCGCTTCTCGGCCTCGGGCATCGCCAGCAAATCGACCTTGCGGCCGTCGCGCTGCACAAACCGGGCCTGGCCCGTGACCTGCGCTTGAGAAGTGCGGGCGTGCAGGCCCATGAGGGTGAGGCTGGTCACCGACTTGCCCGAGCCCGATTCGCCCACCAACGCCAGCGTCTCGCCGGGGTGGATGGCAAAGGACACATCGGCCACGCTCTGGATGCGGCCCGCATCGGTGGCGAACGAGGTGGACAGGCCGCTGACTTCGAGCCGCGGCGCGGCGCTCATCGTGAGGGAGGTCATACGGTCTTCTTCAGTTTGGGGTCGAGCAGGTCGCGCACGCCGTCGCCCAGCATCTGCAGCGACAGGGCCGTGAGCACGATGGCCACGCCGGGGGCAAAGATGGTCCAGAACGCCTTGTCGGCATAGTCCAGGCTGCCCGCAATCATGGTGCCCCAGGTGGGGATGTCGGGCGGCACGCCCACGCCCAGAAAGGACAGGCCCGCCTCGGCCAGGATGGCGTAGGCAAAGATGAACGTCACCTGCACCAGGATGGGCGACATCAGGTTGGGCAGGATGTGGCGCCACAGGATGAGGTGCGTGCGCACGCCCAGGGCGCGTGCTGCGTCCACAAACAGCAGCTCGCGCAGCACCAGCGTGGTGGCGCGCACCACGCGGGCCACACGCGGGGTGTAGACGATGACCAGCGCCAGCATCACGTTCCACAGCGACACGCCCAGGATGGACACGAGGGCAATGCCCAGCAGGATGTCGGGGAAGGACATCATCGCGTCCACCAAGCGCATCAGCGGGGCGTCGAGCTTGCGGAAGAACCCCGCCAGCATGCCCAGCAGCGTGCCCAGCAGTACGGCGCCCGCAGCGGTGACCAGGCCAATCAGCAGCGAGTAGCGCGCGCCGTGCACGATGCGCAGCAACACGTCGCGGCCCAGTTCGTCGGTGCCTGCCCAGTGCGCGCCCGAAGGCGCGTGCAGGCGCTCGCTGATGGACAGGGCGTTGGGGTCGGCGTCAGACACCCAGGGGAACACAACGGCAACGGTGGCCACCAGTGCAATCACGATGGCTGCAGCCAGCACCACCTTGCGGGCGAACAGGCGGCGCAGCACGGCCCGCAGGCGGTGCCAGAAAGAAGGGCTCGGGTTCATGGGGCTTCCAGGCGGATACGGGGGTCCACCAGCGTGTACAGAAAGTCGATGGCCAGGTTGATGAAGACGTAGATGGCGGCAATCACCAAGAGCGTGCCCTGGATCACGGGGTAGTCGCGCCGCAGCACGGCCCGCACCACCAGGTTGCCCACGCCGGGCAGGTTGAAGACGGTCTCGGTCACCACGGTGCCACCAATCATCAGCGCCATGGTCAGCCCCAGCACGGTGACGATGGGCACCAGCGCATTGCGCAGCACATGCTTGACCATGATGGTGCCCTCGGGTAGGCCCTTGGCGCGGGCGGTACGCACGTAGTCTTCGCCCAGGATGTCGAGCATGGACGCGCGCGTGAAACGGATGATGAGCGCTGAATTGAGCAGCCCCAGCACCAGCGCGGGCAGCATGAGGTGCGACAGCCGCTCGCCCAGCGTGGCCGTGGGGTCGCCATAGCCCGAGGCGGGAAACCACCCCAACTTGACCGCAAACAGCTGGATGAGGATGAGGCCCAACCAGAAGCTGGGCACGCTCGCGCCCAGCATGGCCACGCCGCTCACGGCCTGGTCAGTGGCGCTACCGCGCCAGACGGCGGCGGCCATGCCGCAGGGCACGCCCACCAGCGCGGCAATGCCCACGGCAAACAGCGCGAGGAACAGCGTGGGCTCGGCCCGCTCCAGCAGGGCCTGGGCCACGGGGCGCTGCAGAAACAGCGACTGCCCCAGGTTGCCCTGCAGCAGCTCGCCCACCCACAGCGCAAACTGCACGGGCAGGGGTTGGTCCAGCCCATACTGCGCGCGGGCCTGGGCAATGTCGGCGGCGGTGGCCTGGTCACCCAGCAGCAGCGCCACCGGGTCGCCTGAGGCCAGCCGCGTGAGGCAGAACACCAGCACTGCCACCAGGGCCAGCACCACCACGGCGCCGCCCAGGCGCTTCAACAGAAATCGCATCATGGTGCTGTCTGCCCCTGCTTACTTGGCCAGTCCCGTGTTCCAGAAGAACGGCCAGATGGCCGGTGTGTAGCCTTGCAGCTTGGCCGAGCGGGCCGACAAGCCATTGAACTTGCCCACTTCGATGAACGGCACTTCGTCGTACACCACCTGCTGCACCTTGCCCCACAGCGGGCCGCGCTTGGCAGGGTTGGTCTCCTGGTTGAAGGCAGCCAGCGCGGCCTTCTTGTCGGCCGAGTCCCACCAGCCTGGCGCGCCATCACCCAGCTGTGGCGGCGAGAGCATGGGCTCGGGGAACAGGCCCGAGTGGGTGAAGTACACGTCCCACAGCTTGGGGTCGTTGCGGCGCTGCACCAGCGTGGCCCAGTCCACCACCTGCAGCTCGGTCTTGAAGCCCGCCTTCTTGAGCTGCTCGGACATCACTAGCGCCATGTTGTAGTGGAACTCGTACTGGCGGCTGGCCATGATGCGCACGGGCTGGCCGCCGTAGCTGGCCTTGGCTGCCTGGTCCTTGGCGGCTTGCGGGTTGCGCTCGTTGTAGAGCTTGCTGCCAGCGTCCGAGTAATACGGCGTGCCCTTGGGGAAGAAGTTGGGCTCCACCACAAAGAATCGGTTGTCGCCAAAGCCTGCGGCCAGCAGCTCGCCCGTGCCCACGGCGGTCTGCACCGCGCGGCGCAGGGGCTGCGAGGCCAGCACGCCTTCCTTGGTGTTGAACACGATGTACGGAAAGCCAAAGTTCTTGGTCACGATGGGCACCACGGCGGGGGCGCCTTTTTCGACGCGGCCAATGGCCTCCACGGGCAGCAGGTCTGCGTACTGGAACTGGCCCGAGAGCGCGCCTTCGACGCGCGTATTGGCGCTGGGTACGGGCACAAAGCGCAGTTCATCGAGCAGCGCCTCGCGCTTGCCTGCGTAGCCGCTGGCGGCTTCCTTGCGGCTGGCGTAGCCGTCAAAACGCACCAGCACGGTGAACTGGTCGGGGCGGCGTTCCTTGAACTGGTAAGGGCCGGTGCCGATGAAGTCCTTGAGCTGGGGCGCAATGCTCTCCTTGGCCATGATGGCGGCCATGCCGCTGGGCAGGGCCAGCTGGGCTAGCAGCGGGGCGTAAGGATTTTTCAGCTTCAGTTCCACCGCCAGTGCGCCCTTGGCGGTGAGCGAGGCCACTTCCTTGCCCACGGCCTTGCCACGGGGGTTCAGCTCCATCCAGCGCTGCAGCGAGGCCACCACGTCCTCGGCCGTCATCTCGCGGCCGTTGTGGAACTTCACGCCCTTGCGCAGGGGAATGGTGTAGGTCAGCCCGTCCTTGGAGACGGTGGGCAGGCCCTCGGCCAGCATGGGGGCGATGGCCCAGTTGGCGTCGAAGGTGTACAGCGGCTCGTACACGTGCTGCATGATGGTGCCCACCAGGTCGGCGGTGCTCACCATGGGGTCCAGGCCCTGGGGCTCGCCCACCATGGCGAGGTTGGCGGCGCCGCCCTTGGATGGGGTGGCGGGGGCCGTTTGGGCCCAGCTGGCGCTGCAGGCCAGGGTGAGGGCGGCGGTCAGCGCCGCAGCGCCCAGCAGGTTGCGGCGGCCCCGCAGTTCAAGCGTTGGCAGCGGATGCTGCACCAGATTGGTTCCAGACGTTTGCATTGCACACCTCGAAGTAATAGGATTACACGAATAAGCACATTCGATGCCAGAATTGCGAACGAGATGGGCATTTCTGGAAGGAAGTGTGTAATATCTTTACTCAAAGGAGCGTTTTTCATGCCAGTAGAAACCCTCGGCCAAGCGCCGCTCGCGTCCGATCGCCTCGCACGCCCCCTCTCGCCCGCCACCCGTGCTGGCGACTTCGTTTTTGTCTCGGGCCAGGTGCCCACCGACGACCAGGGCCAGGTCGTTGTCGGCGGCATCGAGGCGCAGACACGCCAGGTGTTCCAGCGCGTCAAAGATGCTTTGGCCCTGGCCGATTGCACCCTGGCCGATGTGGCCAAGGTCAGTGTCTGGCTGGCCGATGCGCGCGACTTCGGCAGCTTCAACCGCGTGTACATGGAGTGTTTTGGCGACCACCGCCCCGCACGCTCCACGGTCGAGTCGCGCCTGATGATCGACGCCAAGGTCGAGATCGACGTGACGGCCTACAAGCCGCGCGGCTGAGCCATGACCACGGCCAAACAACCCGCGTGGGACGTGGTGGCGCTGGGCGAGGCGCTGGTGGAGTTCAACCAGACCCGCCCCGGCGAGCCGCAGTACCTGCAGGGCTTTGGGGGCGACACCAGCAACGCCGTGATCGCTGCCGCCCGCGCGGGCGCACGCACTGCATACCTTACGCGCCTGGGCAGCGATGCCTTTGGCCAGGCCCTGCTGGACCTGTGGGCGCGCGAGGGCGTGGACACCACGGCGGTGGAGCGCGATGCGCAGCACCCCACGGGCATCTACTTTGTGACGCACGGTGCAGCGGGGCATGAGTTCAGCTACCTGCGCGCGGGCTCGGCCGCGAGCCGCATGGCACCCGCGTGGCTGGCAGATGAATCGGTGGATGGGCCCGCTGCCGTGCTGCAGCAGTGCCGCATCCTGCATGTGTCGGGCATCTCGCTGGCAGTGTCAGCCTCGGCGTGCGACACGGCCTATGAGGCCATGCGCGTGGCCCGGGCCGCCGGTGCGCGCGTGGCGTTCGACCCCAACCTGCGCCTCAAGCTCTGGCCCCTGGCGCGGGCGCGGGCCTGCATCGCGCATGCGGTGTCGCTGTGCGACATCTTCCTGCCGGGGCTCGATGACATGGCCGCGCTGCTGGGCCTGCACGATGCCGATGCCATTGCCGACTGGGGCCACGCGCAGGGCGCCGCCACGGTGGTCGTCAAGCTCGGGGCCGATGGGGTGTTGCTGAGCAGCGCCGACCCCGCTGTGCCACGCCAGCGTGTGGCGGGCCGCAGCGTGGCGCTGGTGGATGCCACGGGGGCAGGCGACTGCTTCGATGGCAACTTGCTCGCGCGCTTGGCGCTGGGTGACGACCTGGCCGCTGCCGTGCGCTATGCCAACACGGCGGCATCGCTCACCGTGCAGGGTTTTGGCGCCGTGGCGCCGCTGCCTACCGCGCAGCTAGTGCAGGCGCTTCTGTAGCGCCGCGCCGCCGCGCTCACCCGTTCGGGCTGCGGCCTGCTGTCTGAACGGGTGGGGCGACGGGTTCTGAGAAAAAATGGCCGTTACCGCGCGACCATCATGCCTTTGTAGCTATCAAATTAATAGTTGATGTGTGTGTCGCGGCTGGGCCGCTCCTCACACCGGCCGTGTGCGCATCAGCGTGCTCTTGCCAAACAGCGACTCCACCAGGTCCACCGCCAGCACGGCGGTCTTGTTGCGCACGTCCAGGGCCGGGTTCAGCTCCACGATGTCGAGCGAGGCCAGGCGGCCGCTGTCGGCAATCATCTCCATGCACAGTTGCGCCTCGCGGTAGGTCGGGCCGCCGGGCACCGTGGTGCCCACGCCGGGCGCAATGTCGGGGTCCAGAAAATCCACGTCAAAGCTCACATGCAGGTGGGTGTGGGCGTCCATGCCCGCCAGTGCGCGCTCCATCACTTGGCGCATGCCCACCTCGTCGATGGCGCGCATGTCAAACACCTCCAGGCCCTGCTCGTGCACAAAGCGCTTTTCGCCCTCGTCCACGCTGCGGATGCCGATCTGGCGGATCTGCTCGGGCCGCAGCGCCGGGCCACCGCCGGGCATGGCCGCCAGCTGTGTCAGCTCGGTCGGGCCAAAGCCGCACAGACAGGCCACGGGCATGCCGTGCACGTTGCCGCTGGGGGTGAGTTCGCTGGTGTTGAAGTCGGCATGCGCATCGAGCCACAGCACGCGCAGCTTCTTGCCACTTTCGGCGCAGTGGCGGGCCACGGCGCTGATGCTGCCCAGGCCCAGGCTGTGGTCGCCGCCCAGCATGATGGGCAGGTGGCCCAGCTGCAGCTCGGCATACACGGCGTCGTACACCAGCCGGTTCCACTGCGCCACCTCGGGCAGGTGGCGGTAGCCGTCCACCGGGGGCTGCCAGGGGTTGGAGGGGCCGCTCAGGTTGCCCCGGTCAAACACCTGCAGCCCATGCAGCTCCAGTGCCGCCTGCAAGCCCGCCACGCGCAGGGCCTCGGGGCCCATGGATGCACCGCGTGCCCCGGCGCCGATGTCGGTGGGGGCCCCGATCAGGCTGGTGGGCTGGGCGCTGCGCAGGGTGTTGGGGGGCATGGTCAAAGGCTTTCTGGACGGGCAGGGTGGACAAGGGCCGCGGTGGGCCAGGCCGCAGCGCGGGCGGTGGCGCCCGGGCATTCTCGGGGCTTTGGGTGCCAATGAACAGTGCGCGGGCTGATCAGTCCGCCACGGCTTTTGTGCACTGTGCAGCCGCGCTCTGGCCATTTGCACAAAACCCGGTGGGGCGAGGCGATAAACTTTGCCGCATGCAAGTCGCCCTGGCCCAACTCTCTCAGCATCTTCAACGGGGCCTGTCGCCGCTTTATGTCTTGCATGGCGACGAGCCTTTGCTGCAGCAGGAAGCCGCCGACGCCATCCGCGCCACGGCCCGCGCCCAGGGCTACACCGAGCGCAGCAGTTACACCGTGGCGGGCGCCCATTTCGACTGGAGCGCCGTGCTGGCCGCCGGTGGCTCGCTCAGCCTGTTTGCCGACAAGCAGATCGTCGAGATCCGCATCCCCTCGGGCAAGCCCGGCAAGGACGGCAGCGTGGCCCTGCAGCAGGTGGCCGAATCCGCACGCGGCAACGACAGCACCCTCACGCTGGTGATGCTGCCGCGCCTGGACAAGGCCACACGCACCGGCGCCTGGTTTGCCGCGCTGGAAGGCTGCGGCGTCTCTATTCAGATCGACCCCATCGAGCGCGGCATGCTGCCGCAGTGGATCGCCCAGCGCCTGGCCGCGCAGGGCCAGCGCGTGGTGGCAGGCGAGGAAGGCCAGCGCACCCTGCAGTTTTTTGCCGACCGGGTGGAAGGCAACCTGCTGGCTGCGCACCAGGAAATTCAAAAGCTCGCGCTGCTGCACCCGGCGGGCGAACTGACCCAGGCCCAGGTCGAGGCCGCCGTGCTCAATGTGGCGCGCTACGACGTGTTCAAGCTCTCCGAATCCGTGCTGTCGGGCCACACCGCCCGCGTGCAGCGCATGCTCGACGGCCTGCAGGCCGAGGGCGAGGCCGAGGTGCTGGTGCACTGGGCGCTGGCCGAAGACATCCGCGCCTTGAAGCGCGTGAAAGACGCCATGAACGCCGGCCGCCCCCTGCCCATGGCTCTGCGCGAAAACCGCATCTGGGGCCCCAAGGAGCGCTTGTTCGAGCGCATCCTGCCCAAGGCCAGCGACGCCGCCCTGGCGCGCCTGCTGCAGTCGGCCCACACGGTGGATGGCATCGTCAAAGGCCTCAAGCAGCCCGATTGGCCGCAGGACGGCTGGCAGGCGCTGCAAAGGCTGGCGCTGCAGGTGTGCAGGTTGACGCAGGCGGCGCGGTAAAGTGATTCCCTGAATTTTCAACCCGTGTTGCAGGAGCGTTGCCGATGCCCCGTCCGATCTTCCGTATCCGGTCCTCCCTGCACATCGGCCTTGTGGCCCTGGCGCTGGCGGGGTTCTCTGCCGCAGCCCAGGCGCCGCTCGATGTCCGCATCGCGCTGGTCATCGGCAATGCGTCCTATCCGGGTGGTGCAGCGTTGTCCAATCCGCTCAACGATGCCCAGGCCATGGGCGCCCTGCTGCGCAAGGTGGGGTTCACGGTGGTGGAGGTGCGTGATGGGTCCCGCGCCCAGATGACCGATGCCCTGGAGCTGGTTTCTGCGGCGCTGCGCGGCAAGCAGGGGGTGGGGATGCTGTACTACGCGGGCCACGGGCTGCAGCTGGACTGGCGCAACTACATGGTTCCCGTGGATGCCACGCTGCGCACGGCGGCCGATGTTCCCGCCCAGTCGGTGGATGTCAGCGCGGTGATCGCGGGCTTCAAGGCGGCGGGGAACCGCATGAACATCGTGGTGCTCGACGCCTGCCGTGACAACCCGTTCCAGGGCGCGGGAACCAGTAAGGGGCTGGCCCAGCAGGATGCCCCGCCGGGAACCTTCCTGGCCTATGCCACCGCGCCGGGCAACGTGGCCGACGATGGCGAGGGCGGCAATGGCCTGTACACCGGTTTCCTGGTGCAGGAGCTGGCCAAGCCTGCGACCCGCATCGAAGACGTTTTCAAGCGCGTGCGCCTGCAGGTGCGCCAGAAAAGCGGGGGCCGCCAGATCCCCTGGGAAAGCACCAGCCTCGAAGACGATTTTTTCTTCAACGAACCCAAGCCGGCCTCCGTCGCCCCGCTGGAGAAAGCGCGCGAGGCAGCTTTCCCGCAGGAAAAGGCCGACTGGGACAAGATCAAGACATCGCGGGTTGCCAACGATTTTTATGAGTTCCTGAACAAATACCCCAGTGGCCTCATCAGCGAGACGGCGCAGGACAAGCTGCAACGTCTCGACGTGGCCAAGGTCACGGCAACGCCGGTGCAGGGCCGCGATGCCATCACCCGGCGCACCATCCGGGTGGGCGACACCACGGAATACGTCTACCGCGACCTGCTCACCCAGCTGGAGCAAAAGCGGGAGACCCTGAAAGTCACCTCGGTCACCGACGAGTTGATCGAATTCAACGGCGGCAAGGTCGTCTGGACTGTGGGCGGGGCGACCGTGAAAAACGACCAGGGCCTGGAGTTCGATCCGCCCGTGCAGACCCTGCCCGTGGGGGAGATCCAGCTGGGCAAGCGGTGGGCCACGCGGTCCAACTTCCTGGTGCCGAACCGCAATGTGCGTGGCTGGACGGAAGAGGACAGCTTTGTCGTGGGCTATGAGGAGGTCGAGGTGCCAGCAGGCCGCTTCAAGGCCTGGCGCATCGACACCAAGATGCGCACCGAGTCGGGGCTGTTTGCTCAGATCACCAACTGGGTGACTTCCGACGGCCGCTTGGTGAAGTACGTCCGCAAAGGCCGCACGCGGGATGGCAGGGATGCCAGCTGGATGCGCGAGATGACCCGCTTCGAGCCCGGTCCGGGCTGAGAAACCTTTACCAAAATGTGCTTCTGCGCTCGTCCATCAAGCGCTGGATGCTATAAAAAGAGTAGTAACGGCTCAGGCGGCGCCCAGCACCCCCCGCGCCTTCTCCGCCCACATCTGCAAATTCGCCACCAGGTCCTTCTGGCTGAACGAGCAGCTTTCCTCTGAAAACAGCGCGCTCGATTCCAGCCGGTCCAGCAGGTTCAGCAGTACCTCGCCATAGCGCGGGGGCAGGGTGGCGAGCAGGGCGGTTTGCTGGCGGGCCAGGGTGCTCAGGGCGGCGGCGGTGTGGTCGCCGCGTTCAAAGGCCTGCAGGGCTTCGGTCAGGGTGGCGAGCTGGGTGGGGGCGGTGTCGGTCATGGCCAAGGGGATGCGAGTAGGGCTAGGCCGCAAGGGTAAAGCCAAGTGCGGCAAAATCGCCAGATGAACGCCCTCCACGTCGCTGAATACACGCATTCTCTTGGTCTCCAGGCCAAAACGGCCTCTGCGCTGATGGCCAAAGCGCCAGCAGCTATCAAAAACAAAGCACTCAAGGCGCTGGCCCGGCTGCTGCGCGAGAACGTGGATGCGCTGCAGATCGACAACGCCAAGGACCTGGAGCGCGCCCGCGCCGCCGGGCTGGCCGAGCCCATGGTGGACCGCCTCAAGCTCAGCCCCAAGGTGCTGGAGACCTGCGCCGAAGGCTGCGAACAACTCGCCGCCATGCCCGACATCATTGGCGAGATCCTGGGCATGAAGCAGCAGCCTAGCGGCATCCGCGTGGGGCAGATGCGCGTGCCGATTGGTGTGTTCGGCATGATCTACGAGAGCCGGCCCAACGTGACCATCGAGGCCGCGTCGCTGTCCATCAAGAGCGGCAACGCCTGCATCCTGCGTGGCGGCTCCGAGGCGATTGACTCGAACAAGGCGCTGGCCAAGCTGGTGCAGCAGGCGCTGGCCGAGGCGGGCCTGCCGCAGGACGCAGTGCAGCTGGTGCAGACCACCGACCGCGAGGCCGTGGGCCAGCTCATTGCCATGCCGCAGTTTGTGGACGTGATCATCCCGCGCGGCGGCAAGGGCCTGATCGAGCGCATCAGCCGCGATGCCAAGGTGCCCGTCATCAAGCACCTGGACGGCAACTGCCACACCTATGTGGACGACCCCTGCGACATCGCCATGGCTGTCAAGGTGGCCGACAACGCCAAAACGAACAAGTACAGCCCCTGCAACGCGAGCGAAGGCCTCTTGGTGGCGCGCGGCGTGGCGGCGGACTTCTTGCCGAAGATCGGTGCCGTATACGCCGCCAAGGGCGTGGAGATGCGGGGCTGCCCCGAGTCGCTGGCCATCCTGCAGTCGGTGCCAAGTGCCAACCTGGTGCCCGCCACCGAACAGGACTGGAGCGAGGAATACCTGGCCCCGATCATCAGCGTGAAGATCGTGGCTGGGGTTGATGAGGCCATTGCCCACATCAACCACTATTCGAGCCACCACACCGATGCCATCCTGACGACGAACCATGTCCACGCCCAGCGTTTCCTGCGCGAGGTGGATTCGGCCAGCGTGATGGTGAACGCCAGCACGCGTTTTGCCGATGGTTTCGAGTACGGCCTGGGCGCCGAAATTGGCATCAGCACCGACAAGTTCCATGCGCGCGGGCCGGTGGGCCTCGAAGGGCTGACCTCGCTCAAGTACGTGGTGCTGGGCGAGGGCGAGGTGCGGGGTTGATTTGCTATTGTTTCGGTAGCTGCTAACGCATGCCAGTCGCGCGCAGGGGCTCTGTTTCTTTATGAAAATCATCATCCTCGGCGCGGGCCGTGTGGGCCAGAGCGTGGCAGACAGCCTGGTGTCGGAGCGCAACGACATCACGGTGATCGACACCGACGCCGCGCGCCTGCGCGACCTGGAGTCGCGGTTTGACCTGCGCGGGGTGGTGGGCAACGGCATCGAGCCCGCTGTGCTGGCCGAGGCAGGCGCCGAGGACACCGACCTGCTGATCGCCTGCGCCGCGCAGGACGAGACCAACCTGGTGTGCTGCAAGATCGCGCAGCTGATGTTCAACATCCCCAAGCGGATTGCGCGCGTGCGCTCCGGCGGGTTCCAGGGCGACGACCGGCTGGTGGGCCCCGAGGGCTTTGCGGTGGACCGCATCATCTGCCCCGAGGAGTCCCTCACCCGCTACATCGGCAAGCTCATCGACTACCCCGAGGCCATGCAGGTGCGCGAGTTTGCGGGTGGCCGCGCCTGCCTGGTGTCAGGCCGGGCCCGGCCCGGTGCGCCCATGGTGGGCCCCACGATTGGCGAGCTGCGCGAACGTGCGCCCGAGATGGCGATGCGCATGGTGGCCATTTACCGGCGCTTCGCCGACGAGCCCGACCGTTTCATCGCCTGCGACGGCGCGACCCGCATCGAACCGGGCGACGAGGTGTTTGTGCTGGCGGCCCATGAGCACATCGCCCAGGTGCTGGCGGCCCTGCACCGCCCGGTCTCGCAGCAGGCCCAGCTGGTGCGCCGCATCATGATCGCGGGCGGTGGCGGGGTGGGCTTGCGTCTGGCGCGGCAGTTGGCGCAGACGCCGGGGCGCTTCCACATCAAGATCATCGAAGACCATCCCGACCGCTGTGTGGAGTTGGCGTCGGCGCTTCCGTCCGACGTGCTGGTGCTGCAGGGCGACACCACCGACGAGGACCTGCTGGGCGACGAGGGCATCGAGGAGGTGGACCTGTTCCTCGCGCTCACCGATGACGACGAGGACAACATCATGTCGTGCCTGCTGGCCAAGCGCATGGGCGCGAGCCGCGTGCTGGCGCTCATCAACCGCCGCAGTTATGCCGACCTGATGCACGGCACGCAGATCGACATTGCGCTGTCGCCTGCGCAGGCCATGCTGGGCGAGCTGCTGGCCTATGTGCGCCAGGGCGACGTGCAGGCGGTGCACAGCCTGCGCCGGGGCGTGGCCGAGGCGCTGGAGATCGTGGCGCGCGGTGACCGCAAAAGCTCGAAGGTGGTGGGCCGCAAGGTCAGCGATCTGCAACTGCCGCGCGACGTGCACATCGGCCTGATCGTGCGCGGGCTGCCCGATGCCTCCGGCCCTGCTCCGGGCCCCCTGCGCGAGCCCGAGGTCATCATTCCGCGCAGCGCGACGGTGATCGAGAGCAACGACCATGTGGTGTTTTTCCTGCCCAACAAGCGGCTGGTGCGTGACGTGGAAAAGCTCTTCCGCGTGAGTGCGACGTTCTTCTGATGCACCCCCCTGAGTCGCTTCGCGCCTTCCCCCCGCTCTCGCCGCGCTGCGCGCTGCGGGCAGGGGGAGGCCGCCAGCGCACGCCAGCGAAGCGGAGCCTCTGCGGTGCGGCGGCCCTTGCGCGGCGGCCCGCGCCTGGGCTGCGCCAGTATCGACGGCTGCATTCGATGTCGGCCGCCACGGAGCATGGGCGCCCGTCATGACGGACATGTTTCCCGTTCTGCGCGTGCTGGGCATTCTGGTGATGACCTTCTCGCTGTCCATGGGCCTGCCGCTGGCGGTGTCGCTGTGGACGCGCGATGGTGTCTGGCATGTGTACCCGCTGTCCATGGGGGCCACCATGCTGGCGGGCGCTTGGCTGTGGTGGCGGCTGCGGCTGTTCCGGCAGGAGCTGCAGCCGCGCCACGGCGTGATGCTGGTGTCGCTGGTGTGGGCGCTGCTGCCCCTTTCGGCCGCGCTGCCGCTGATGCTGGCGGGGCACCACACCGGGCACCCGCTGTCGTTCACGCACGCGTATTTCGAGGCCGTGTCGGGGCTGACCACCACGGGCTCCACCGTGCTCACGGGGCTCGACGCGATGCCGGTGTCAGTGAATGTGTGGCGCACCTTTTTGCAGTGGATGGGCGGCATGGGCATCCTGATCCTGGCGGTGGCCGTGCTGCCGCTGCTGGGCGTGGGCGGCAGCCAGCTGTTCAAGGCCGAGGCGGCAGGGCCGCTGAAGGACACCAAGCTCACGCCGCGCATGACCGGCACGGCCAAGGGGCTCTGGGGCGTGTATGCACTGTTTTCGGTGTTGTGTGGCCTGGCCTACTGGGCGGGGGGCATGGCGCCGCTGGACGCGCTGATGCACATGTTCACCACCGTGAGCCTGGGCGGGTTGTCATCGCATGACCTGAGTTTTGGGTACTTCCAGTCTCCCTTGCTGGAGGCGATCTGCATCTTCTTCATGCTGGTGGCCAGCTGCAATTTTGCGCTGTACTTTGTGGCGTTTCGCAAGGGCCACTGGGGTGGTTTCTGGCGCGACCCGGAGCTGCGGGCCACGCTGTTTGCGCTGATCGGCGGCGGGCTGGTGGTGGCGCTGCTGCTGTGGGCCAAGGGCGTGTATGCGCCGCTGGAGGCATTGCGCCACGGCATGTTCAACCTGGTGTCGCTGGCCACCACCACCGGCTATGCCACGGTGGACTACCTCGCCTGGCCGGTGTTTGCACCCGTGTTCATGCTGCTGCTGTCGGGCGTGGCCACCAGCGCAGGTTCCACGGGCGGCGGGATCAAGATGGTGCGCATGCTCATCCTGGTCAAGCAGGCGCGGCGCGAGATGAACCGCCTGGTGCACCCGCGTGCCGTGCAGCCGGTGTGCCTGGGCGGCGGCGTGGTGGACAACCGGGTGATTTTTTCGGTGCTGGCCTTCATGCTGGTGTATGGCGGCACGGTGTTTGGCCTGAGCATGGTGATGCTGCTGACCGACCTGGACCCGGTGACGGCGTTTTCGGTGGTGCTGGCCAGCGTCAATTGCGCGGGCCCCGGCCTGGGCAGCGTGGGGCCGGCTTCCAACTACGCGGTGCTGACTGATTTCCAGATCTGGGTGTGCACACTGGCCATGCTGCTGGGGCGGTTGGAGATTCTGAGTTTCATGGCGTTGCTCACGCCCGCCTTCTGGCGCCGTTGATGCGGCTGGTGCGCTGCCCGCCTTGCGAAAAGGGAAGGCGGCCCCAAATCCCTACAATTCGTCCGCAATTTGCTTCCCGAGGGCACTTATGGTTCCGCATCTCATCACGGCCCTCACGGGGCCGATCAACGAACTCGAACAGCGCATTCTTGACTCGATGCCCGCCATCGAACGCTGGTTCCGCCTGGAATGGATGGAGCACACGCCGCCGTTCTACACCTCGGTGGACATCCGCAACGCGGGCTTCAAGCTGGCTCCGGTGGACACCAACCTCTACCCCGGCGGCTGGAACAACCTGACCAAGGAGATGCTGCCCCTGGCCGTGCAGGCCGCCATGGCCGCCATCGAGAAGATCTGCCCCGAGGCGCGCAATCTGTTGATCATCCCGGAGAACCACACGCGCAATACCTTCTACCTGGCCAATGTGGTGCAGCTGCAGCGCATCTTCAACATGGCAGGCCTGAACGTGCGCGTAGGCTCCATCAGCCCCGAGATCAAGAAGTCCACGCTGATCGAGCTGCCCAACGGCGACTCGGTGACGCTGGAACCCGTGGTCCGCAACAAGGGGCGCCTGGGGCTCAAGAATTTTGACCCCTGCACCATCCTGCTCAACAACGACCTGTCGGCCGGCGCGCCCGGCATTCTGGAAGACATCCACGAGCAGTACCTGCTGCCCCCGCTGCACGCGGGCTGGAGCGTGCGCAGGAAGAGCACCCACTTCAAGAACTACGAAGAGGTGGCCAAGCGTTTCGGCAAGATGCTGGGCATCGACCCCTGGCTCATCAACCCCATGTACAGCCAGTGCGACGGCGTGGACTTTGCCGAAGACAAAGGCATGGACAAGCTGCAGACCACGGTGGATGCACTGCTGACGAAGGTGCGCCGCAAATACAAGGAATACGGCATCAACGAAAAGCCGTTTGTGATCGTCAAGGCCAACAACGGCACCTACGGCATGGGCATCATGACCGTGCGCGATGCCAAGGAGCTGGATGCGGTCAACCGCAAGACCAAGAACAAGATGGCCGTCATCAAGGACGGCCAGCCGGTCAACGACCTCATCATCCAGGAAGGCGTGCTGACGCAGGAGCGCGTGCATGAGGCCGTGGCCGAGCCCGTGGTCTACATGATGGACCGCTACGTGGTGGGCGGCTTCTACCGCATGCACGCCGAGCGCGGCGTGGACGAGAACCTGAATGCGCCTGGCGCGAGTTTTGTGCCGCTGGCCTTTGAGCACAGCACCCACATGCCCCAGCCCGGCGTGCGCCCGGGGGTGAGTGCGCCCAACCGCTTCTATATGTATGGGGTGGTGGCGCGCCTGGCGATGCTGGCGGCCAGCTACGAGCTGGAGGCGACCAATCCGGACGCCGAGGTGTATGACTGAAAAGGGGTGGCGCCCCTTGAGGCGCTTCGCTGAATCTCTCCTGAGGGGGCGACGTCGCCTGGGTCCTGCCATGCCCGCGCCCGCCTGCCAAGGGCGAGTTGCTGCGTTGCAACATGGGGTGCTGCCCCCAGGCGCTTGATCTGGCTCAGGCGCACAATAGCGTTCCCAAAAGTAACAGAACCCCGGCGGCCTGCGCATGCCGGGTGCGGTCAGTGCAAAGCTCCAAATCCTCGCTCGCAGCGCTCACGCTGGGCGCCATCGGTGTTGTGTATGGCGATATCGGCACCAGCGTGCTGTATGCCGTCAAAGAGGTGTTCGGGTCGGGCCATGTGCCTTTCACCCCGGACAACATCTACGGCATCCTCTCGATCTTTTTCTGGACGCTCACCGTCATCGTCTCGCTGAAGTACGTGGTGCTGGTGCTGCGCGCCGACAACCACGGCGAAGGCGGCCTGATCGCGATGCTGGCCCTGGCTTCCCAAGCCGTCAAAGACAAGCCCCGGCTGCGCGGCGTGCTGCTGGCGGTGGGCATCTTCGGCACCTCGCTGTTCTATGGCGACGGGGTCATCACCCCGGCCATCTCGGTGCTGTCGGCGGTCGAGGGGCTGGAGGTGGTGTCGCCTCACTTCAAGCAGTACGTGATCCCCATCACCCTGGTCGTGCTGTTTTGCCTGTTTGCCGTGCAAAAGCGCGGCACCGGGGGCATCGGCAAGTTCTTCGGGCCCATCACCCTGGTGTGGTTCGTCAGTATTGCGCTGCTGGGGGTGTCGCACATCGTGGGCCATCCTGAGATCCTCTGGGCGCTGAGCCCGCACCACGCGCTGGGCTTCATGTGGGCCAACCCGGGCACCAGCTTCATCATTTTGGGCGCGGTGGTGCTGTGCGTGACGGGCGCCGAGGCGCTGTATGCCGACCTGGGCCACTTCGGCAAGCGGCCCATCCGCCTGGCCTGGTTCAGCGTGGCCATGCCGGCGCTCACGCTCAACTACTTTGGCCAGGGCGCGTTGCTGCTGGCCGAGCCCGAGGCCGTGAAGAACCCCTTCTACATGATGGCCCCCGACTGGGCGCTGATCCCGCTGGTGGTGTTGGCGACCATGGCCACGGTGATCGCATCGCAGGCGCTGATCACCGGTGCCTTCAGCGTGACCAAGCAGGTCATCCAGCTCGGCTACCTGCCGCGCCTGAACATCCAGCACACCAGCGTGCGCGACACGGGGCAGATCTACATGCCGCTCGTGAACTGGGGGCTGTTTGCCGCCATCGTGCTGGCCGTGGTGATGTTCCGCTCGTCCAGCAACCTGGCCGCCGCCTATGGCATTGCCGTGACGCTGGACATGCTGATCACCACCACGCTCACCTTCTTCGTGATCCGCTACGGCTGGCGCTACCCGCTGGTGCTGTGCATCGCAGCCACGGGCTGCTTCTTTGTGGTGGACCTGGCGTTTTTTGCTTCCAACCTGCTCAAGCTGTTCCAGGGCGGCTGGTTCCCCCTGCTGATCGGCGGTATCGTGTTCGCCTTCATGATGACCTGGAAGGAAGGGCGCCGCCTGCTCAACGACAAGCTGCGCGCCGATGCGATCGACCTGAAGGACTTCCTGGAGTCGGTCTTCATCAGCCCGCCCACGCGGGTGGACGGCACGGCCGTCTTCCTCACGGCCGAGACGGGCGCTGTGCCCAATGCGCTGCTGCACAACCTCAAGCACAACAAGGTGCTGCACCAGCAGAACCTCTTTGTGACGGTGCACAACCACGAAACGCCCTGGATCGGCCTGGACAAGCGCCTGCAGGTCGAATCGCTGGGCCACGACTGCTGGCAGGTGGTGATCCACTACGGTTTCAAGAACGACCCCGACGTGCCGCGTGCTCTGGAGCTGCTGCGCGGCCGGGGCTGCGAGCTGGAGGCCATGACCACCAGCTACTTCCTCTCGCGCGACACCGTCATCCCCACCATGGGTGGCGGCATGGCGCCTTGGCGCGAAAAGCTGTTTGCCCAGATGCACCACAACGCCAGCGGCGCAGCCGATTTTCTGCACCTGCCGAACAACGCGGTGGTCGAGCTGGGGTCTAAGATCGAGATTTGAGCGGATTGTTTGGGCTTTTTAGGCCTTCTGCGCGCGACCATTAAGCAAAGTTTGCTATTGAAAATATAGCTAAATGATGGCTGGCGCAGAAGCCCCACCCCCGTGCAGGGCGTGGTGGGGGCGCGGTGCCAGAATCCAGCCCATGCAATTTTTCAAAGACCTGAGCCTCTCGACCTTTGTCGCGGGGTTCGTGGCGGTGCTGGTGGGCTTCACCAGTTCAGTGGCCATCGTGTTCCAGGCGGCGCAGGCGTTTGGCGCCACGCCCGCGCAGGTCACCTCATGGATGTGGGCGCTGGGCCTGGGTATGGGCCTGTGCTCGCTGGTGCCTTCGCTGATCCTGCGGCAGCCCGTCATGGTGGCCTGGTCCACCCCCGGTGCGGCCGTGCTGGCCACTGCAGGGCTGGCCGGGGGTTTCAGCATGGGCGAGGCCGTGGGGGCGTTCATGGTGAGTGCGGTGCTCATCACCCTGGCGGGCGTGACCCGATGGTTCGAGCGCGTGATGAACCGCATCCCGATGGAGATCGCTGCTGCCTTGCTCGCCGGTGTGCTGGCGCGGTTCGGCCTGCAGGCATTTGCCGCCGCCCAGACGGCGCTGCCGCTGGTGCTGCTCATGCTGCTGGTGTACCTGCTTAGCCGCCGCTGGCTGGCACGTTACGCCGTGGTCATCACGCTGGCGGCGGCCGTGGCGTATGCGGCCTCACAGGGGCAGATGGCCTGGGGGGCGGTGCAGCTGGAGCTGGCCCTGCCGGTGTTCATGGCGCCCGAATTCAGTGTGGCGGCTCTCATCAGTCTGGCGATTCCGCTGTTCGTGGTCACTATGGCTTCGCAGAACCTGCCGGGGGTGGCGGTGATCCGCGCGTCGGGCTACAACCTGCCGGTGTCCCGCCTCATCACCCTCACCGGGCTGGCCACCCTGGTCCTGGCCCCGTTTGGTGCCTTTGCGCTGAACTTCAGTGCCATCACCGCCGCCATGTGCATGGGCCCGGAGGCGCATGAAGACCGCAGCCGCCGTTACACGGCAGCAGTGTCCTGTGGTGCCCTGTACGTGGCGATCGGGTTGTTTGGCGCGGTCATCACCGGGCTGCTGACGGCTTTTCCCAAGGAACTGGTTGTGGCCATCGCCGGGCTGGCGCTGCTGGGCACCATTGGCAATGGCCTGGCAGCCGCCTTGCGGGACGAGCCCCACCGGGAGGCGGCGCTCATCACTTTCCTGGTCACGCTCAGTGGCGTGGTGGTGGCGGGGGTGGGCTCGGCCTTCTGGGGCGTGGTCGCGGGCAGCATTGCTTTATTTGTGCAACAGTACAGGCGTTCATCGGCGGGGCGTGTCTAGTCCCCTCCGCTGCCTGGGCCACCGGCCCATCCACTTTTCTGATCCGACACCATGAAACTGCTTTTCATTGCCGATCCGCTGCACAGCTTCAAGATCTACAAGGACACCACCTTTGCCATGATGCGCGAGGCGCAGCGGCGCGGCCACACCCTGGCGGTGTGCGAGCCGCAGCATGTGACCTGGCAACGCGGGGGCAAGGTCACGGCCCGGGTCCGGGACATCCATCTCACGGGGGATGCGGACCACTGGTATGACGCCCAGGCGGAGCGCAGTGCTGTGCTGGCAGATTTCGACGCGGTGCTCATGCGCAAGGACCCTCCCTTCGACAGCGAATATTTCTATGCCACCCACCTGCTGGAGCAGGCCGAGCGCGAAGGCGCCAAGGTGTTCAACAAGCCCCGGGCCTTGCGCGACCACCCCGAAAAACTGGCGATCATGGAGTTTCCCCAGTTCATCGGCCCCACGCTGGTCACGCGCGATGCGGCAGACATCCAGCGCTTCCATGCCGAGCACCAGGACATCATCCTCAAGCCCCTGGACGGCATGGGCGGCATGGGCATCTTCCGCGTCGGTCCCGATGGCCTGAACCTGGGCAGCATCACCGAAACCTTGAATCGCCATGGCGCGCAGAGTGTGATGGTGCAGAAGTTCCTTCCCGAGATCGTCGATGGGGACAAGCGCGTGCTCATCATCGGCGGCAAGGCCGTGCCCTTCTGTCTGGCCCGCATCCCGCAGGGCAGTGAAGTACGCGGCAACCTCGCGGCTGGCGGCAAGGGCGTCGCCAGGCCTCTGTCTGCGCGAGACCGGGAGATCGGCGAGACACTGGGGCCCATCCTGTTGTCGCGGGGCCTGCTGCTGGCGGGGGTGGACGTGATCGGCGACTGCGTGACCGAGATCAATGTCACCAGCCCCACCTGCTTCCAAGAGATCTTCGACCAGACAGGGTGTGATGTCGCTTTCTTGTTTGTGGATGCCCTGGAAGCGGCCGTTGCGGCCCATCGGGGCTGAATTGGCTGGAGGGAGGTGGTTTCTTTTCAAACCGCCTCAACCCATGCTATAGTCGAGGGCTTCGCTTCTGAAGCACTTGTTTTGGCAATCTGATTGTCTGGTGCGGTGCTCGGTAGCTGGTGGTGATGCTCTTTGGGGTTGTGCTGCTGGTGATCGAAGAGGTTGAAGAAAAGTTTTGTCTTTGTGTCTGGGTGCTTAAAAACTCGGTATAGA
>NZ_BJHU01000056.1 GCF_005405905.1 Acidovorax sp. NB1 | reverse complement strand
CGCGAAGGCAGGATTTGGTCAGCATAGCGGTCAACCGGGAAGCGAAACACACCCCGCAAGTTGATGCTCTCCAGCCTGGTGGGCGCAATCTTCCCGATCAGTTCCGGTGGAATGACCTGGCGGCGGTTCGACCAGCGATCCAGGACCGCCTGCATCTGTGAGGTATTCCACGCCATCACGATGTTGGCCATCAGGCTCAACGCATCGGCCACAGCCTGCATTTCATCGACACGTTTGGCCTGCGCCGGGCTGATCCGGCCGGTATAAATGGCGCGCTTGAGGGCGTTAACAGCCTCGCCCCGATTGAGCACCCGGCGCAACTCGTTCCTGAAAGCGTCCTTGACAAAGTAGTCAGCCAAAAACGCCGTACGCAGCAACCGCCCCAATTGCACGCCAGCCTCATAGATTGGATCGCCCTGGGCGGCAGAACCGAACCGCGCAAGAGCTGCCACCGCACTGGCATGTCCGCTCATGACCGAGGCTGCCAGGTGCACCAGACTATCCCAATGCTTTTCGATCAAAGCGACGTCGACATTGGCTTCGCACACCGCAGCGATTTCTGCGGGCACTTTGGTGCCGCGTGGCACAAAGAGGTGGCGCTGTTTGAGTTCCTTCAACCGCGGGCAAAGATCAAAACCAAGCAAACGGGCATGTGACATGGCAAAGTCGGTGTAGCCATGGGTATCCACAGCAAGCTGGCTGGTCTCCAGCTTTTCTTGGCGGATGACACCTTCAATGGCCACGCCCGCCTGGCGCTCATTGAGCACAAAGGGCTGCGCATGGAAGATGCCCCACCGGTCTTTTACATGGGAGTAGATTCCAATGGAAGGTGTGTTGCGCCGAGGATCAAGCCGGGCTTGCCACACCCGTTTGGTGGTCTCCATGCTCATCATGTCAGAAGATGCCAAATCGGACCGCCCCCAGGTGGCGGCAATCGGGTGTCGCTGCATGAATTCCAGCACAGCCTGGCAGGCCTGGCTCAGACGCCGTTCGTCCCGCGCCCAGCGCATGGCCTGGCGAATGCTGGTGGCAGACAATTGCGGAATCATGCGCGCGCATTCGACCGCAGTCAGACTGGTGCCGTGGGCCATGATGCCGGCATAGACCATCAGCAGCTCGTCGGTAGAGCGCGGCTCACGTCCGAGCATGATCCAGCTAAAGCGCACCTGGGCGTCAACGGCCAGAATCACTTCCGGCAATTGAACCTCACCGATGCGGTGATCCAAAGCCGCGCGCAGCTTGGTCACTTCTGGGTCTTCGTCCTCTGCGGGCAATGGCGACAAATGGAGTTCATCATCCACGCGCTGCGCATTCCACTGATGGCGGACAGTGATTCCATTTCCATCGCGGACAGCGTTCCAGGCGATGGCGGACACGTTGCGCGGGTGTCCTGAGTGACGCTCAAATCGTAGCCGAAGTGTCCGCCATCAGCGTGGAATGGCGGTCGGCGCGGCCGGCTCAGACGGCCTTGGTGAGCTTGCGCATCGACTCGCCCTTGAGGGCTATCTTGTGCGAGCCGTGCACGATGCGGTCCAGGATGGCGTCGGCCAGCGTGGGCTCGTCCAGCCAGGCGTGCCAGGCCGTCACCGGCAACTGGCTGGTGATGAGCGTCGAGCGCGTGCCCACCCGGTCGTCCAGCAATTCCAGCAGGTCGTTTCGCTCGTGCGCGGCAATCGGCGCGATGCCGAAGTCGTCCAGGATGAGCAGGTCCAGCCGCGCCAGTTGCGCCAGCCGTTTGCCCAGGCTGCCATCGCCGTGGGCCACGTGCAGCTCCTGCAGCAGCCGTGGCGCGCGGGTGTAGAGCACCGAGAAGCCCAGGCGCGCGGCCTGCTGCCCCAGTGCGCAGGCGAGCCACGTCTTGCCGCACCCGGTGGCGCCGGTGAGCAGCACGTTGTGGCCATGGCGCAGCCAGTCCCCGCCGGCCAGGCTGGTGATGACCTCTCGGCTCAGGCCCCGGCTGGCGCGCCAGTCGATGTCCTCCAGGCAGGCACTGGAGACCTTCAGGCGGGCCGCCTTCAACAGGCGCTCCAGGCGCTTGCTGTCACGCCAGTCCACCTCGCGCTGCACCAGCAGCGCCAGGCGTTGTTCAAAGGGCAGCTCGCTGGCCGTGATGTGGGTGGCCGCGTCGCTGAGGGCGGCCACCATGCCGTCCAGGCGCAGGGCGCGCAGTTGGTTCAAGGTCTGTTCGTTGAGCATGGTTCTTCCTTGTTAGGTTTGCTTGCACGTTGGAGTTCAGTGGTAGTAGCCCGGCCCGCGCACGTTCTCGTGCAGCGGCAGGCTCGCCTGCACGGCCATCGGTGCATCCAGCGGCCGCTGGTCCAGGCCGCAGCCCAGGATGGAGGCGATGCTCTTGTAGGACGGTGAGCGAATCGACTGCGCCCGCGCACAGGCGGCCTCCAGCCGGTCAGCCCCGTACTCACGGCCCAGGCGCATGAGGCCCAGACAGGAGCGGTAACCCTGCTCGGGATGCTGGCGGTGCTCCATCTGCCAGCGCACCACGGCGGCGGTGGCCGCGCCCACGCGCTCACCCCAGGCGATGAGCTTGGCCGGCGTCCACTGCAGGTGCGCCCGGTGCGAGGCCGGCATGTGCTCGGGCGTGGTGGTGTGTGCCCCCCGGCGGGGATTGAGGACGTGGGCGGCCACACGCTTGCCGCCATGCAGGACTTCGAGCGTGCCGGCCGTGATGCGCAACTCCACCGGCTCGCCCACCAAGGCGTGGGGCACCGAGTAGTAGTGGCCGTCGAGCTCGACGTGGTAATCGATGTTGACGCGGGCGGGTTTGAAGCGCGCGATGGGCATGCGCACCGGCGGCAGGGGGCGCAGGGCTGGCCGGTCGAGTTCGGCGAAGGCGCTAGTGCGGTTGCCCGGCAGCTTCTTGAACGCGCGCTGGTTCAAGTCCACCAGCAAGGCGGCAATCGCCCGGTTGAGCTCGGCCAGGCTGAAGAAGGTCTGGTGGCGCAGCCTGGCCAGAATCCAGCGCTCGACCACCTGCACAGCGACCTCCACCTTGGGTTTGTCGCGTGGCTTGGCCGGGCGCGCGGGCATCACGGCCAGGCTGTAGTGCGCACAGAGCTCTTCGAGCAGGCGGTGCGCGGTGGGCTCGTAACGGTCGGGTCGGGCCATGAGGGCGCGCGGCTGGTCAGGCACCAGCAGGCGGGGCACGCCGCCGATGAACTCCAGCGCGCTAATGATGCTGGCCACCCAGTCGGTGGCCTTCTGGCTGGCGGTGGCGCAGGCGTAGGTGTAGTTCGATGCGCCCAGCACGGCCACGAAGACCTGGGCCTGGCGTATCTCGCCAGTGTCAGCATCCACCACGGGAACGGTCTGGCCGGCGTAGTCCACAAAGAGCTTGTCGCCGCCGGTGTGGGTCTGGCGCATGGAGCGCTGCAGGCGCCGGGCCCAGGCCTTGTACTTCTCGCAGAAGGCGCTGTACTTGTACGCCTGCCCGCTGTGCTGTTGCTGGTATTCCTCCCAAAGCAACTGCAGCGTCACGCCAGGTCGGCGCAGTTCGCGGTGGATGTGGGCGTGGTCGGGTTCAAGGTGCCGGGACTCGCGCGCCACGGGTGGCTTGTAGAGCCGGGCCTGGAGTTCGTCGTCGTTCAGGCTCTGGGCCAGTGCCCAGTCCACGCCGGCCACGCGCGCGTAGCTGGCTATCTCGCTGACAGTGGATTTGGAGATGCCG
The DNA here is from genome assembly GCF_005405905.1 of Acidovorax sp. NB1. GTDB lineage: Bacteria > Pseudomonadota > Gammaproteobacteria > Burkholderiales > Burkholderiaceae_C > Acidovorax. The sequence continues at coordinate 453 of NZ_BJHU01000056.1, read as the reverse complement.
AGAGCGGCACCGATTTGACGGGTGCTCAAGGCCCCGCGGTGCAGCAGTTGCAGTGTGTGTCGTAGTTTGCTCATGGTGACCCTGGGTGTGGGCATCGCTGGTTCCGGTCAAAAAACCGGGCAGCGTATGCCGCGTTCGGGTCACTCGGAACACCCCGCAGGTGTCCGCCATCAGTTTGGAATGCTGTCCGCCTTCAGCGTGGAACGGTGTCCGCCATCACGCTGGAACACTGTCCGCCATCAGCATGGAATCGTGTCCGCCATCGCGTGGAATACGCACGCTGGACGTTCATAAGCACCTGGCAGACATCCCCGATCTCATCTTGCGCCGCTACGCGCGCCGACTTGTCTCCAGGCCGCCCTCAGCCGGAGCCAAGATCAAAGAGCCAGCGCGCACCGTGGAGGTCGCATGCTTTCTTCGGTATTGCCTGTTCACCACCACAGACCAGTTGAT
>NZ_BJHU01000055.1 GCF_005405905.1 Acidovorax sp. NB1 | reverse complement strand
TGCTCAAAGCGCTGCCAGTCTGCGTGCGCATCATCTGGCGGCAGGGCGATCAGCCCATGGCGGCGCAGCAAATCAGTGACCGTACTGGGGGCTGGCACCTGCTCATGGCCCAGGTCCTTCAGCCGCCGGCAGATCTTGCGCGCGCCCCAGGCGGGGTGTTGCCTGCGCAGTTCCAGCACGAGCGACTGCAAGGCTGCAGGGGTCTGACGGGGGCTGTGCAGCGGGCGGCGTGAGCGCTCGGTGAAAGCTGCTTCGGCCTCAGCAGCAAACCGCTTGAGCAGCGCGTAGCCCGCCTTGGGGGAAATACCAAACCGACGACACAACTCGCGCC
>NZ_BJHU01000054.1 GCF_005405905.1 Acidovorax sp. NB1 | reverse complement strand
GCGTGGGCTCCCCCGCGATATCAGCGACTTCGAGATGAAGGCATTTTTCACCTTCGATGGTGCCGAGCGCGACGCAATCAATGCACGCCGAGGTGATTCCCACAAGCTTGGTCTGGCGCTCCATATTGGTTTCCTGCGCATGAGTGGGCGTTTGCTCGGTGCCTTTCGGGTAATTCCAGTAGCCTTGTGGCGCCACCTTGGCAACGAGCTTGGCATTGCAGCACCAGAAGTCGCCTCGCTGAGAGCCATGTATGAACGCGGGCGCACGCTATTCGATCACCAACAAGTAGCCTGCACGGTCCTTGGATTCCAGTGGATGAGCGAGCACCAGCGCCGCTCACTGGTACGTGAACTGCGCGACGAAGTGGCGCGCTGCGCCGACCGCGATCAGCTACTCGTGCGGGCGCGTCAATGGCTGTACAAGAACAAGCTGGTGATCGTGCACGAGCGGGCAATTCGGACACTGATTGCGGCGGCACTTGCCCAGCTTGAAGTTGAAACAGGCACCGCCATCGCCGCCAGCGTTGATCCAGCAACACTTGATCGCTGGCGAGCCTCAGTTTCAGAGCTGCGCCCA
>NZ_BJHU01000053.1 GCF_005405905.1 Acidovorax sp. NB1 | reverse complement strand
TTGACCGATGCTCAGATCGTCGCGGCGATGCGCGACCTGGTGCCCAAGAATGCAGAAAACTTTGCCGGTACGCGGGCTCAATTCGTCCGGGAAACACTGGTGAAAGAACAAGCGCCGCGTATGTCGGCCCTGCTCAATGCCCTCGGAGTCCTTGAGATCAAAGGCGAGGAAACGGACAAGGCGCTCAAGCAGCTCAAGACGCTGCGCGATTTGTCCAAACGCGGCATCAGCAGCCTTCCCGAGGGGTTTGATGTGTCGGTTGCGGACCCAAGCTGGCACTCGCTGCTGGAAGGCCCTGATCGCAAGGTTGCTCTTGCAGCTCTCAAAGCAAGCGCAGCGACTTCTTTGAAGAAAGCGATCAAGGGCGGAAAGCTGTGGCTGGAACACAGCAGCCGCCATCGCAACCGTGCCGATCAGCTGATACCCGAAACACAGTGGGCCGAGAAGCACAAGTCGCTGATCCGAGCTTTGAGCTTGACGGACAATCCAGATAAGTTCCTGGAGCGCGTGCTGGGACGGGTCAAAGCGGGCATCGGCCAACTGGTGCAGGCCGTGGAGGACGGGGCCTTGACCATAGACAGCCAGGGGCATATTCACATTGCACCGATTCAGGCGCTTGAAGTCGAACCCCAGGTCACCAAGACACGCGAGAGCATGTTCAACATGATCGGCGATGCCCAGTTTGGCAACATGCTGGTCGAGATCGACGCAAAAAGCGGCTTTAGCCAGGCTCTGCTAGGCCGCAGAGCCAAAGACATGGCTGAACTGAAGGCCGTCTACGGCGCCCTATACACACACGGAACAGAGAACACGGCCAAAGGTGTCTGCGCGATGATCCCAGGCCTGCAGGTGTCTCAGGTCACTATGGCCATGCGTGCAACGGAGGCCAGTGGCCGTTTGCGGGAGGCCAACTCACGGGTCATTGAGTTCCAGCAAAGCATGCCTATTGCCAA
>NZ_BJHU01000052.1 GCF_005405905.1 Acidovorax sp. NB1 | reverse complement strand
GTGGGCGTGCCTTACATCATCGTGTTCCTGAACAAGTGCGACATGGTGGACGACGAAGAACTGCTGGAACTCGTCGAAATGGAAGTGCGCGAACTCCTGGACAAGTACGACTTCCCAGGCGACGACACCCCCATCATCCGTGGCTCCGCCAAGCTCGCCCTGGAAGGCGACAAGGGCAAGCTGGGTGAAGAAGCCATCATGAAGCTGGCCGAAGCTCTGGACACCTACATCCCCACGCCTGAGCGCGCTGTGGACGGTGCCTTCCTGATGCCCGTGGAAGACGTGTTCTCCATCTCCGGCCGTGGCACCGTGGTGACCGGTCGCGTGGAACGCGGCATCATCAAGGTCGGCGAAGAAATCGAAATCGTCGGTATCCGCGACACGCAAAAGACCATCTGCACCGGCGTGGAAATGTTCCGCAAGCTGCTGGACCAAGGCCAAGCTGGCGACAACGTCGGCCTGCTGCTGCGCGGTACCAAGCGCGAAGACGTGGAACGCGGCCAAGTGCTGTGCAAGCCCGGCTCGATCAAGCCCCACACCCACTTCACGGCTGAGGTGTACGTTCTGAGCAAGGACGAAGGTGGCCGTCATACGCCTTTCTTCAACAACTACCGTCCTCAGTTCTACTTCCGCACGACCGA
>NZ_BJHU01000051.1 GCF_005405905.1 Acidovorax sp. NB1 | reverse complement strand
GCCCGCGTTCATACATGGCTCTCAGCGAGGCGACTTCTGGTGCTGCAATGCCAAGCTCGTTGCCAAGGTGGCGCCACAAGGCTACTGGAATTACCCGAAAGGCACCGAGCAAACGCCCACTCATGCGCAGGAAACCAATATGGAGCGCCAGACCAAGCTTGTGGGAATCACCTCGGCGTGCATTGATTGCGTCGCGCCCGGCACCATCGAAGGTGAAAAATGCCTTCATCTCGAAGTCGCTGATATCGCGGGGGAGCCCACGCATCCCCAAAAACGTTGTGTGCCAACCCTGCATCGTGAACCTCAAAAGTGGGAGGCCACCATACCCGTTTACAAAGCGAACAGGAAAGTCAATGAAATCAACGGTCTACCCAGCACCTTCTTCTATTTGCGGTTGATATGCAATGGCCGTAGAAGCGGTCGTGCCGGTAAGGGCAGGACCACAGTGCAAACCATGCTTTTCGTGAATCAGGTCAATGGCCTGTTCAAGTCGATCCAACTCAGGAGTTCCCTCGCCGAAATCCTTGCCCTGCACGCTACGCAGAAGCTTGTACGCCTGGTTGTCCCGGTCGTAATAGCTGGTGCGAGCCTTTCTGCAAGCTGCCAGATATGTCGAGCGCAGTGGCGATGCTCTTCGCTCCATCCCCGTACGCCTTGGTCAGATCCTCTCGCGTAATGCCCTTGCCCCAGGCCGTTTTCAACAGAGCGAGCAGTGCCGTTTGCCCTTGGGGTTGAAACTTCGGGGTCAGTTGCTGCTGCCTTACGGCGAGGTCGGCCATCATCAGCGCGAGGTAGACCTTTACCTCGTTGACGCCCAGCCGAGGAACCTTCAGCGGAATCTGTATGAGCTTGTCGAAGTAGCTCGTCACCAGGCCGCTTTCGATGTCCATGCCTGCAAAGTGCGCACGGACAGCGCCTCGAATCATGGCCTCGTCTGCAGCGATGACGAACGCAGTGTTCTTCACGTGCAGCAGTGCACCCTCACGCAGGCGCTATCGACTCGCCACTACCACCAGCTCCAGAAAACGTGCACATCATGCTCGACTCAAAAGCACCATGGGTCGACGCCGAGGGTAGCTCAACTGATCCCCGCTTCGCCAAGTACCCGAGCATGTCCTTGGCTCAGTGGCACCATCATTGGCACCTGGACTCACCGGCGAAGACGCCGACAGATCAGGATGTCGATCAATAACGCGACTGCCCCCTGCGCGTGTGGAAAAGCATCGAGAAGCAGAGTGATCAAATCGCGCGGGCGCGGTCTATTTCGTGCAACGCTCGACAAGCTGGACGACCATTTGCTGCCGATTCGACGCGTCAGCCGCAAGACTCCCGACAGAGACTTCTACCCTCGCCCCACGAACGGCATCTTGGTCGCCATGACTGTATGGAATAGGACGTTCGCCTCCAGCGGCAGATTCGCCATGTAGAGAACCGACTGCGCTACAACTTCGACGTCCATCAAGGGCTCCACCGCAATTTCGCCGTGTGCTTGCGGGACACCTTTCGCCATGCGCGCAGCCAAGTCTGTCATCGCGTTGCCGATGTCGATCTGGCCAACCGCAATGTTGTAGGCACGACCGTCCAGCGCTGCCGTTTTGGTCAATCCCATCACTCCGTGCTTGGTGGCGGTGTAAGCGGCTGAGTTGGGTCTGGGCGCGTGCGCAGAAATCGAGCCGTTGTTGATGATGCGCCCACCTTGGGGACTCTGGTCGCGCATGACACGGAAGGCCTGCTGCAGGCAATAGAACATGCCATTCAGATTCACGTCCACAACATCGCGCCACTGCTGCGGCGTCCACTCCAGGAAGGAGCCCGGTGGGTTGCCACGCCCCGCGTTATTGAAAAGCAGGTCCACTCGTCCAAAGCGCGCAACTGCTTTTGCAAAGAGGCTTTCAACCGCAAAGGCATCTGCGACGTCAGTGGCAACGCAAAGGATCCGTTTCCCGGCGCCGAACGTAGAGTTCGCTTGTGCATGCACTTCATCCAAAAGTGCACCGCGGCGGCCAGCAAGTACAAGACGGTAGCCAGCGCCCGCCAAAGCGAGTGCGACCGCTTTTCCTACGCCAGACCCTGCGCCGGTGATTACTGCTACTTTGTCGTTGTTCATTGATGCTGAGGTATGAAATAAGGTGGGTAGCGACGGGAGTTCGCGTGATGCATGGTCTGGCAAACCGCGAGACCTTCCAACCAAGACATTTTCGCGCAACCAAATTTGGCGCTGGACGCTGTCTTCATAACTGCAACTACACGGGTACGAAGTCTACGCAGCGGGTTCAGATGGGGACACCACCGCAGCGTGGCAGGCGGTCCAGAACCAGAGTCCCGCCTTCTTTCGTGGGCTGCTCTTTAGTCGATAGGTGATCCGCACCTTGCCGAAATCGGGCGTGTCCACGACAGCTGTTAGCTCAGGCGCTTGCCGTCCTTGCCTGTAGGGATGTGCGTTTTTGAGTTCGGGGGCCGTTCCGGGCAGGTATCCCACAACCCTAAACAGAAACGGTCGTTCCCCTCGTAATTGCAAATGCTCAGCACAGCGCCAATGCTGAGCATTTCCCCGCCTCAGGGATGTCCGTTTACAACTATGATATCTGACGATGTCCGTACGACCGGCAGAAAGACCTTCTCATGCAAGCTCCACCTGATCGCGTTGAGGAAGCGGCCACTTTAAGTGCGTTGCTGGCATTGGATATTCTCGACACAGAACCGGAAATCGAATTCGATGCACTGGTCCGCGCGGCGTCGATAATTTGTGATGCCCCGATTTCGCTCATCACCCTGATCGATGCGGACCGACAATGGTTCAAGGCGAATGTTGGTCTGCCAAGCGTGTCAGAAACACCGCGCAACCTCTCATTTTGCGCATATGCCGTTTTAGAAGATGGATTGTTCGAGGTGAATGATGCGTCGAGCGATGCACGCTTTCAAGACAACCCATTGGTGACAGGCGAACCGGACATCAAGTTTTACGCTGGAGCGCCGCTGACTCTGCGTGGCGGGCGAAGGATCGGCACTCTATGCGTGTTCGACAGGAAGCCAAGGAAATTGACAACTCGCCAGCGCGAATCGCTTCTATTGCTGTCCAAAGCGGCAACTCAGGCTCTGGAGGGGCGTGCGGCCCTGCAAAAGCAAACTGAGACTTCACGTCTCAATGCGCGAGCAGCTTTCGTACTGACACGAACAGGAGAGCTAGCGGGCGTGGGCGGGTGGGAAGTAGACCTGAGCTCGGGAAAGATTCTTTGGTCCGAAGAGGTGTGTCGCATCCATGGATGTCCGATGGGGCACAGTCCAAGCCTTGACGAAGCTCTTGGCTTCTACACAGTGGAGTCGCGACCGCGAGTGCAAAAGGCTGTTGAACTGGCCATGGCAGGAGGTGCTGGTTTTGATCTCGAAATACAAATCACGCGAACGGATGGTCAACTACGATGGATTCGGACCGTCGGGAGTGTGGATTTCGTCGCTGATTCCCCTGTCCGACTTGTGGGAGCCATGCAAGACGTCACCGAGCGGCATCGCTTGTCGGTAGAGCTCGCGGAGCAACATGAACTGTTGAGAGTGACGCTTCAGTCCATCGGCGACGCAGTCATCACGACCGACACGGAAGGAAATATCACTTGGTTGAACCCGGTGGCCGAACGAATGACTGGATGGTTGGCGTCAGAGGCCATGGGAAGGCCGCTAGACCAAGTTTTCCACATCGTCGATAACACGACCAAGACACCTGCGGAAAATCCCATTCTTGCCTGCATCAAACACGACAAGGTGATGGGCCTTGCGGCAAACACGTTGCTCATCTCACGCAACGGTGAAGAATTTGGCGTTCAGGATTCGGCATCCCCCATCCGAAATGACCAAGGCGAGATGCTCGGTGCGGTTCTTGTCTTTCATGACGTGACAGAGCAGCGCCGGATTACCGGGGAGATGAGTTATCGCGCTAGGCACGATGCATTGACGGGCTTGGTCAACCGCCTTGAGTTTGAGACACAGTTGGACAGGCTTTTGGCAAAATCGCGGCAGAACGGCAGCGTCCATGCGCTCATGTACATCGACCTGGATCAATTCAAACTCGTGAATGATGCATGCGGGCATGCAGCAGGCGACCTGCTTTTGCAAAATGTTTCCCGTCTGCTTGAAGACGTTATCCGAGGCAGAGACACCCTTGGCCGGCTCGGCGGCGATGAGTTTGCTGTCCTATTAGAGCGGTGCACCACTGAACAGGCGCAACGCGTCGCACAGCAAATCTGCGATCGGATGGATGAATTTCGATTCGTTCACGATGGGAAACGCTTCCGGATCGGAACGAGTATTGGACTCGTGCCGGTCGATGCGCGATGGACTTCCACCAGTGCCATCATGCAGGCTGCCGACACGTCGTGCTATGCGGCGAAAGAAGCCGGCCGCAACCGAGTGCACGCTTGGGTCGATACCGACGCGGCGTTGCAGGCCCGAAGTGGTGACATGAAATGGGCGACGCGCCTGGAGCAGGCGTTGGACGAAAACCGTTTTGTGCTCTTCGCACAGCGCATTTTTCCGCTCACTGGCGACAAGTCCAAACTGTCAGCGGAGGTTTTGGTGAGGATGCTTGATACGGACGGCAGCTTGATTCCCCCAAGTGCATTCCTTCCTGCTGCTGAACGGTTCACGCTTTCCTCTCGTATTGACCAGTGGGTGCTGCGCCGGTCCATCGATGCCCTCAAAATGCAGCCGCATCTGGACCGCTTAGCCTGCCTCTCTATCAATCTCTCAGGTCAGTCGGTTGGTGACAGAGCATTTCACCGCAAGGCCTTGGCGATCCTCGAGGAGGCTGGGCCCGCAATCTGCGGAAAGGTGTTCTTCGAGATTACCGAAACGGCAGCCATTACCAATATGGCTGATGCGTCAAGATTCATTGAACTCGCTCATGGCCTGAATATCGGAATCGCGCTAGATGACTTCGGCGCTGGCGCGGCGTCGTTTGGGTACCTGAAATCACTCAAGGCCGACAAGCTGAAAATTGATGGGCAGTTCATTCGTGACGTCATCGTTGACCCGCTCGATAACGCGACGGTCCGCTGCTTTGTCGAAGTAGCGAAATTAGTCAACATGAAAACAGTGGCGGAATTCGTGGATAGTGCAGCGGTCCTGGAGAAAATCACAGAAATGGGCGTTGATTACGCTCAGGGTTATCACCTTCACCGTCCAGAACCAATTCAAAATGTGTTGAACATGGTTGAGCAACTGGCAACGTTGCCTGCAATTGGCAATGATTGTTGACGCACTGCAGCCCGATTTCTGGCCAAACGAGTGGCATTGCTGGGCCCGTTCCCCTGTGACTGCGACGACGTGGACGTGTTACAGAGAGAAGGACATAGGACGGAGGACCGCCTATTGCTGAGGGTGGTAATAGCCCATACAAGACAGGCGACGTAAACGCGCTCACGAGTCTCGCCACCCGGCCCACTCCCAGTTCCCCTCTCAACTCAAGGCAAAAAACGCGCGCCACTGCATTCGCGCCTTAAGGCAATGCGGAAAAACCCTGCGAACTTCCGCCGTAGGCGGGACGCTGCAGAGATATGCCCGTCTTTCAGCCATTGGCATCGTGAAATCGAATCATGCTTCGTGAACAAGACCCAAGTTTGAAAGGACGGTTCTAGGAACAGCTGTCAATTATTCTCAAAGCTTGATTGACTGCAACCGGCCATTATGTTGAGCTCAACATAATGGCCGGTTGCTGCCGGTCGAGGCAGCACCATGTCCTCGCAGTCACGACTCCAAAGGGGTCTCCCAGCAGCAGGTGCTTTAGCCGGACCGACGGTAGGTTTCAGGTTAACAGCCAACATGGGCGTCGCCTCCTTTTGCGAGGCACTGGTGTGTTACCAGACCAGAGAAGTACAGTGTCTACATATCGATTAATACTTTCAAACACCAGACTTTTAGACGCCTCCACAGGGGTCGCCCGACTGATACAGGGTCGCCCCGCAGTAATTTCGTAAGACCCGTTGCAATCGTTCAGATTCTTCCGAATGTGAGATAGCTCGTCGGTCTTCCGCCGAGAAGAAAGATCCCCGCCGCCGACGCCAGCTGACCTGGGATCTATGAGACCCAGAAGTTTAGTGCGAGTGCAAAGCTCCACGCCCCCCGCTTCCTTCAAGCTCTCGGGATACCTTCGTTGGCCCACACGGCCAACGACAGCCCTCCTTACCTCAGGGAAGGCCTCACGCACCCATTTGGTCAGCGTTCCACGACCGGGGTAGCCCAGAGCCCTCATCGTGACTGCGATGCATTGATCGTGGGTGAGGTAGTGCTCGACGGCCGCAGCTTTCTGCGCCTGAGAGAACTTTGGTTCACGGCCTGCATAGCCCATCGGCAGGTCGAGCTTGCGCTGGTACTCGTTGTACCAACCCTTCAAAGAACTCTTCGTTGGGTAGCCCAGTTGCCGGATGGTGGGCCTGACACGCTTGCCCAGCTTGATGTAGAGCTCAGCGGCTCGGATTCGAGCTTCGTAGGAATACATGAACTACTTTCAGGTAGTCCAAGTTTTTGTCCGCACCCCCCGGTGGGTTAGGTTTACGTGGAAATCAACACTTGGGGACAAAGCTGCAACAGCACACCTCGTCACTGAGCAGGCCGCTTCAGGGCGCGGAGCGCTGGGTGCGTTCATGGTGACGCTCACATCTTGCTCGGCGCATTGACGCCGAGAATCGCGAGGCCATTGTGCAGCACTCGCGCTGTAGCGGCGACTAGCGCCAAACGGGCTTTCTTGACACTCTCGTCAACAACCAGAATGCGCTCGGCGTCATAGTAGCTGTGATAGCTGGCGGCCAGTTCGCGCAGGTAGAAAGTGACATCGTGCGGCGCGAAATCCTTCGCCGCTGCGGTCAGCATGTCGGGGTACTTGGCGAGCAGCAGCATGAGTTCCTGCGCAGCCGGGCTTTCGAGTGCCAAAAGTTCAACGTCGTGCAAGGATGCCACGTCGCCGCCCCAGCTCGCCAACACCGAGCAGATGCGCGCATGCGCGTACTGCACGTAGTACACCGGGTTGTCATTGTTCTTCGTCACTGCGAGGTCGACGTCGAATGTGTATTCGGTGTCGGGTTTGCGGCTCAGCAGAAAGAAGCGGACCGCGTCGGTGCTGGTCCATTCGATCAGATCCCGCAGCGTGACGTAGCTACCAGCGCGCTTGCTTATCTTGACCTCCTCCCCACCCTTCATGACGCGTACCATCGTGTGCAGCACATAGTCGGGGTAACTGGCTGGAATGCTTTTGTCCACACCCTGCAGGCCGGCGCGTACGCGTGCGATGGTTCCGTGGTGGTCAGTCCCCTGGATGTTGACGACCGTGTGGAAGCCCCGCTCCCACTTGGAAACGTGGTAAGCCACGTCGGGCACGAAATAGGTGTACGTGCCATCGCCCTTCTTCATGACGCGGTCCTTGTCGTCGCCGTAGTCGCTCGACCGAAGCCACAGCGCGCCGTCCTGCTCGTACGTTTTGCCGGCGGCCACAAGCTTGAACACGATCGATTCGACTCGTCCGCTAGAGTACAGGCTGGACTCAAGGTAGTAGTTGTCGAAGCGCACTCGAAACGCCTGCAGATCGAGATCTTGCTCCCGACGCAGGTAGGCCACGGCGAATTGACGTATGGAGTCAATGTCGTCGACGTCGCCGCTAGCGGTGACCGCGCGGTCTTCCGATTTCACGGTCTTCTTTGCCTTGAAGTCCTCGGCAATGTCGGCGATATAGTCGCCGTTGTAAGCCGCAGCCTTTTCGCCGCTCGGCCAATCGGCGTCGCCCGGCTTCAGGCCCCTGGAACGCATTTGCACACTTCTGGCCAGCGTCTGAATCTGAACGCCGGCGTCGTTGTAATAGAACTCGCGGTACACCGCATCGCCCTGCGAGGCGCGCAGGTTGCAGATGGCATCACCCAACGCCGCCTGGCGGCCGTGGCCCACATGCAGTGGGCCGGTCGGGTTGGCCGAGACGAACTCGACCAGCACCTTTTCGCCGGTGGCCGGCTGGCGACCGTACGCCTCACCAGCGACTAGCACTTCGCGCACCACCTGCTGCTTGGCGGCTGCCTTCAAACGGATGTTGAGGAATCCGGGGCCGGCAATCTCGACCGCCTGCACCCACTGCTCGAACGCAGGCTTCGCCAGCAAGGCCGCGCTCAGTTCTTCGGCGAGTTCGCGCGGCTTGCGGCCGAGCGATTTGGCGAGTTGCATTGCAGCAGTGCTTGCGAAATCGCCGTGCGCCGCCACCTTGGGAGACTCGAACACGCCTTTGGCGCCAGCGCCGGGCGAGAATGATTCGAGCGTGTTCGCGAGCGCTGCGAGCAGCTCCTGTTTAACCAATAGCATCCGCGAATTTTAACGGGGCAAACCTGAGACCGGCGCACCGAGTCACCGAGCATCCGACTTAGGTCGCTAAATATGACTGGTTCCGGCCCGGGGCGGCTGTCACCTTCAACCCCTAAAGGACAAATACGCAATGAAAGAGTCCCTTTCCCCAAAAGGCGCTCGGCGTCTGTCGCTCCTTCGACACCCACGCGCAAGACAAGATTGCTGCACCGGCCAATGCTGCCGGCACGAACTGCAACGCCAAGGCAATGGACAAAACGGTCATCCGCTCGTCGCCGCCTCCAAGTCCAGCTTCGTGAAGAAGTGTGAAGTTGCCGCCAACGGCTGATCGCTGCGCGGACGCGAGTTGCGTCACTTGAAAAAAGCCTGCTGTGTTCGTGCTTTCTGCTGCCCGGAGCGGCGTGGCTATCTGCCAATAAATAACGCACGTAAGGCAGAACGGGATCACCGGAATCAGGTGCGCCTGCACCACCCCCCAACCTGTGCGCTCTACGCATTGCGTCTTTCGCCGCAGTAAGACACAACGGAACCAAAATTCACCGTTGCAATCGTATCGGTCCGAGTCGGACTGCCCGCACCAATACCTGATAGCTGCGCTACCTCGACGCCAAGCACGAGCAGGACTACTCGACAAGTTGACTGGCGCGTTGTACTGACCTGATCGAAGCGGCGACTACTTTCGAGACGAGTCCTCGTGGCTAGGTTCGCGCGTCAGGGAGCGCGACCTCTGAGAAGTGCTGTCGGATGAAATCCAGTTTGGGATCGATATAGCGACGGCAGAAGGGCCTGTTCGGATCGTTTCGATAGTAGTTCTGGTAACGCTCCTCCGACGCCCTGAAACTTCTAAATGGGACAACGAGGGTATGCACCGCCTTGCCAGACTCGATGGCGAAGCGAGCTATCACCAGCTCAGCCTCATGCCGCTGGCTATCTTCAAAGATGTAGATCGCACTTCGGTACTTGCCACGGGGGGAGCGGGCCCTGGTAGCAGAATGTGTTCTTAGATGCACCTCGGAAAGCGTTGCCAAGCCAATAACCGAGGGGTCAAAGGTAACGATCACCCCCTCTGCCCAAGTATCTGCGGGCGCGCCCGCTTGGACAAAACCCTGGTCAACCTGGGCGACTCCGCGCAACGCTTGGAACACCCCTTCTGTGCACCAATGGCATCCGCCTCCAAAGCCAAGCTTCGCCATCTTCAGCTCCCACTCAAAGGCGTAATTTTCGACGTGGGCCTGCCCAGTTGGACACCACGAATGAGGGGAATGAACCGCGCCGAAACTTGGTCCACTTGGACGTCAGTGCAATGACTCGTGCCTTCACCGATCCTAATATCTGAATTGATCGGATAGCTGTTCGTCCTCATGCTCTTCAGAGCATCCGAGGTGGTTATCCCCGCACATTTCGGTGAAATCAAAGAGTGTCGGAACGGTGCAGCACTGGTTTTTTTCATCGCTAGGACTTTCTCATCATGGCTTACACCGGAGCCAACACCGGATACCACCACGAATGGTGATTCATAGAAAATCAACTACTTCTCGAAAGCTGCATCGAACTCGGCATGCTCCATCTCACTTCCCAAAAATTGATCCCGTAGACGCGCTGGTATTCGAGGTAGTTGGCCCCGGACCGCGCAAAGAGCACTGGACAGAATCCAGCAGCCGACTAGACCCGAGGTGGGCAGAAAAGCTGGCATCCTGAACGAGGATTTCGCTCTGCCCGCTGGCATCGTTGACATGAAAAAACCGCGCAATCCCTTGAGCGGGCAGATAGACGAGTGTTCACACACCTCAAACAGACTTTGGTCAACCGCAGAGGGTGGAAAGTGGTGGCTTCCATTGACGTCAACTGTCTCATCGCTTGTAGCGATGGCGGTGTTTTTCCAGAATGCTGATACCAACGAAACCTCCTCCCATATTCATCAATCGACACGTGGCGGGCTGGCTGTCGATAGGACTGAATTACTCAATTCGCAGGCGGACTACGATCTAGCAGTTTGTCGAGCATGCCTTTAGCATCGAGCTCGAAAAGGTCGTCGAAACCACCGACATGCGTGCCGTTGATGAATATCTGCGGCACGGTGTTTCGACCCGACGCTTGCGTCATGGCCTGGCGGTGATCGCGGTCTGCCTCGATATCGAGCTCTTTCCATTTCACCCCTTTTTCCTTGAGGAGCGTCTTCGCCCGTCGGCAAAACGGGCACCAGCTCGTTGTGTATAGGAGGACATCAGGTTTCATATTGCGTCTCTGAAAATTGATCTTTGAGGCTGAGCTTGTCGAGTCTCAGTCGAAGGTGAAAAGAAGGCTTGAGCGCTGGGTCCAGAAATTTGACTTCGGTACTCTCGCGAACAACACCACTCTGTTGCACTAGCTGATACAGCCGCTGTCCTTAGAAAACACTGCGCCCACTTGGGCCAATTTTCTTGCCGTGGTATTTGACACGCAATACCTTCAGGCACCACCGTCTATACGGATCAACGCTGACGAGGACACCGAGAGATACGGGTCGAACGCTTTGCTTTCGGCCATTCGGCGTAGATTCGCTCCATCGCTCCGGCCATCGGGACCCCTCAGTTGTTACTCGTCAAATCTGCCCGCCGCCGCGAATCCGCTTCAACCAGGCGCGCAACAGGTCGTTCAGGGAGGTCGTCGATCGAGTCTTTGCATCTACCTTTACGATAATGGCTGCGTACATGTTTACTTACCGCCCGGCTTGGGCAGGCTGACGATGTGCCCGGCGGCCACGACACACTCGGCGGTGCTGGCCGCCACGTGTTGCCTACTATCACCACAGGCCTGATCGGCAACGCCGGACAGTTCACACGGCAGCACTGGCATCGGGCAGCTTGGCAATCACCTTGATCTCGAACTGGAACCCATACAGCCAGGTAACGCCAATAGCTGTGAGTGTGGGGTGCGGAGCATCGCCCCAGTACTCTCCAACCACTTCCCAGATGGTTTCGAACTTCGACTCGGGATCGACGATGAAAACGGTCACATCGACCACGTCCTTGAACGTACAGCCGGCGACTGAGAGGATGGCGTTCAGGTTGTCAAACGCAAGCCGGACTTGGGCTTGCAACTCGGGCTCCGGCGAACCATCGGAGCGGCTGCCCACTTGCCCCGAGACGAAGAGAAAACCGTTGGACCGGATCGCTGGCGAGTACCGGTTCTTTTCATACAGCGACTGGCGCCCGGCGGGAAAAACAACATCACGTTCAGACATGGAATACCTCTTTTTAGTGGGGATGGACTAGCCACCCAAAGCGCCCAATCAAGGTCACCCGTTACCAGAGCGCTCCGATGATCAAGGGATCTATTGATGCGCTGATGCGCATGCAGGAGGCAGAGTTGAAGGATGCTCGGTACGAGCGCGGCGCCCTGAGGTGGAGTCACCCTATGCAACTTCTTCTACAGTGAGGCCCCGACCGTTAAATTGCACGGTGTCCCCTGCTTGGGCACCTCCTATCGCGTCGAAGATCGGCGCCATCGTCGAAATGCCCATGAGCTCACGCCCATGGCAGGTGAACTTGCTCGTTGACACTGCGATCACATAATAGCGGCCAGACAGTTTTACGACAGCGCCTTCGTCAACTGTCGACTTAGGGCCGAAATCAATCATCTTGAGCTTATCGAGTTTATCGGCGTAGTCATGGAGTGTGTCATCGAGCGCTTCAGCGAAGTCAGCTGCAACTTCGGCCTGAGCCTGCTCGTCGTTCTCGATCGGTTCGGTCGCATCAAGCCGGGCGGTCGAGAGATAATTCAGATAGTTGTCGCGAGCGCTATGCAAAGCTGACGTCTGCAGTGAAAGCATAGTTTCACGGATGTCCTCTTTATTCCAGTTCATCATCACCTCTTTTGTTTCGATAGTACAAATGTCCAGTAGGCTGGTCTGTGACCGCCTCGGAGGGTTGCCTCTACGCTCGCCGACCCCGCTATTCATAGCTGATGAAGTCATCTCCCTGATAGGGGACCCTAATCAGCCGAGAATCTCGGATGATGCTAGTGACGAGCCAGACATATGACTGCTCGGCCGTATCGAAGCCGAGGATGCTGAAGGTTCCACCGAAAGGGCATGCTGGGAAGTCTGGAAAGCCCTCTCGCAGAACGAAACGCTCGGGCTCCCGCTCAAACTCGTTCTTGTAGACTTTGCGCAGTCCGTGCTTACTCGGCGCATCCTGGTCACCTGCCGGCGCTGCTTCCCGATGCTCTACAAGCCGTTCAGAAAGTTCGCGGTCACACATTTCGTCGAACACGTCGAACGCATCGATCAGCAAGCCTTTATGGTTGGTCGCTGGATCGGTGATCGCGTAGATGTTGGAGGAATCTCCGACATCATCTCCGCTTTCAAGACGCAACGCCGCGTCGACGCGAATGGTGCGCGAATCGAGGATAGATCCTAGTTCGAGATCAACGAGATTGCCGTTCTGGACGCGGTATTCGCGGTCATAGCCTTTGGCGATGAAGGATTGGACGGCTTCTAGAACATCGTTCACGTGGGATGTCATGGATGCCCCTTCGCCTCGGGTCGAGTCGAACAAACTCCCGCACTAGGCGCGTTACCAACAAGGAGATGATGAAGAAAAACGCGACATGCGGTATTCATAGCCACTTGGCCTTTTTGAAACGAGCGAACAGGAAAACGCTAGACACCGCCATAAGCCCGAGCACGACGAAGTATCCATAGGCCGTATTCAGTCCCAGCATGTTCTTGAAGTTCATGCCGTATATTGCAGCGATCGTCCCCGGGACTGCCAGTATTGCCGCCCAAGCCGCGAGCTGGCGGGTGATCACACCAATCCTTTGCGCCTCCAGAAGGCTGCTGAACTCAAAGACCGTGGTCAGGCCCTGAAGGAGGCCGTCGACCATGGACTGCACACGATCGACGTGATCGGCGACATCGTTGAAGAACGGCCTCACTTCGGCACTGATGCAGGGAAAATGCCCCCGAACGAGCTTCCTGACAAGTTCAGCCATAGCTCCGAGCGTGCGTTGGAAACGCGTGAGTTCAGATCTCAGTAAAAATATGCGGGCGACTTCTTCTCGTCCGAGAAAGTCGTCTAACGACCGTCTCTCCATTGCTAGAACGTCATCCTCGATCATTTCGAAGATGGGCAAATACTGGTCAACAATACGGTGCAAGATCGCGTGCAGCACGTAGTCGACACCCTTTCCTAAAAGTGCCGGTGAAGCCTCGAGCTGCACCCGAAGGTTGCCAAGGGCTCCAGCGTTGCCATGACGCACGCTGATGAGATGATTGTGGCCGGTGAAGATCGCCGTTTTTCCATAGCAAATCTGGTCACCGATCAGCTCAGCGGTCTGAGCGACGACGTATAGCTCATCGTTGTAGGCTTCGAGCTTGGGCGGGCAAAGCGGGTGAATCGCGTTATCGATTGCCAACGGATGCAGGTGATAAGTAGCTTGGAGCGTGTGAAGTTCGTCGGCGGTGGGCTCGTGAAGTGCGATCCAGCAGAAGCCCGAGCGACTCTTATCCAGCTGGACACGCTCGTTGATCGCGATCTCTCGGATTCGCTTGCCTTCGTTGTAATAGTGGGCGGCGATGACGCTCATGCCGACCTCGCAGGGATGTGCAGGCCACGCTGAACTGCTGGTTTAGATAGCCCGCGTCCAAGCCATGCTTGGATATTCGAATAATTGCTGAGACTAAGGATATCCCCAGCTGCGTACGATTCAACCAGCGCATTTACCCAGCCGAGGGTCGCGATGTCCGCGATCGAATAATCACCGACCATCCAGTTGCGGCCTTCCAGCTGGCGATCCAAGACCCCCAGGAGACGCTTGGATTCGTCGACAAAGCACTGCCGAGGCCGCTTGTCCTCAAAGTCTTTGCCGCCATATCGCAGGAAGAAACCGAGCTGACCGAACATCGGCCCGATGGCCGACATCTGGAAGAACACCCAGGCCAGGGTCTTGTAACGGTTGGCGCGCGCATTCGGAATGAGCTGGCCCGTCTTGTCGGCGAGATAGAGAAGGATCGCACCGGATTCCCATACCGCAATGGGCCTACCGTCAGGGCCCGCCGGATCGATGATCGCCGGTATGCGGCCGTTTGGGTTCAGTGACACGAACGCTGGGTCCTTCGACTCGTTCTTTGAAATATCAATCAGATGGGGCTCATACGCCAAGCCAGTTTCCTCCAGCATGATCGACCCCTTGACGGGGTCTCC
>NZ_BJHU01000050.1 GCF_005405905.1 Acidovorax sp. NB1 | reverse complement strand
TGCTTAGCACTACAAACGCTCATGAGATAGAAGTGAAGTTCACTTCAATTCTTTTTTATGAGTTGCTCGAAAGAGCGAAAAAATCAAGATCGAACTGTAGAGTTTGATCCTGGCTCAGATTGAACGCTGGCGGCATGCCTTACACATGCAAGTCGAACGGTAACAGGTCTTCGGATGCTGACGAGTGGCGAACGGGTGAGTAATACATCGGAACGTGCCCGAGAGTGGGGGATAACGAGGCGAAAGCTTTGCTAATACCGCATACGATCTCAGGATGAAAGCAGGGGACCGCAAGGCCTTGCGCTCACGGAGCGGCCGATGGCAGATTAGGTAGTTGGTGGGATAAAAGCTTACCAAGCCGACGATCTGTAGCTGGTCTGAGAGGACGACCAGCCACACTGGGACTGAGACACGGCCCAGACTCCTACGGGAGGCAGCAGTGGGGAATTTTGGACAATGGGCGCAAGCCTGATCCAGCCATGCCGCGTGCAGGATGAAGGCCTTCGGGTTGTAAACTGCTTTTGTACGGAACGAAAAGACTCCTTCTAATAAAGGGGGTCCATGACGGTACCGTAAGAATAAGCACCGGCTAACTACGTGCCAGCAGCCGCGGTAATACGTAGGGTGCGAGCGTTAATCGGAATTACTGGGCGTAAAGCGTGCGCAGGCGGTTATATAAGACAGATGTGAAATCCCCGGGCTCAACCTGGGAACTGCATTTGTGACTGTATAGCTAGAGTACGGCAGAGGGGGATGGAATTCCGCGTGTAGCAGTGAAATGCGTAGATATGCGGAGGAACACCGATGGCGAAGGCAATCCCCTGGGCCTGTACTGACGCTCATGCACGAAAGCGTGGGGAGCAAACAGGATTAGATACCCTGGTAGTCCACGCCCTAAACGATGTCAACTGGTTGTTGGGTCTTCACTGACTCAGTAACGAAGCTAACGCGTGAAGTTGACCGCCTGGGGAGTACGGCCGCAAGGTTGAAACTCAAAGGAATTGACGGGGACCCGCACAAGCGGTGGATGATGTGGTTTAATTCGATGCAACGCGAAAAACCTTACCCACCTTTGACATGTATGGAATCCTTTAGAGATAGAGGAGTGCTCGAAAGAGAGCCATAACACAGGTGCTGCATGGCTGTCGTCAGCTCGTGTCGTGAGATGTTGGGTTAAGTCCCGCAACGAGCGCAACCCTTGCCATTAGTTGCTACGAAAGGGCACTCTAATGGGACTGCCGGTGACAAACCGGAGGAAGGTGGGGATGACGTCAAGTCCTCATGGCCCTTATAGGTGGGGCTACACACGTCATACAATGGCTGGTACAGAGGGTTGCCAACCCGCGAGGGGGAGCCAATCCCATAAAGCCAGTCGTAGTCCGGATCGCAGTCTGCAACTCGACTGCGTGAAGTCGGAATCGCTAGTAATCGCGGATCAGAATGTCGCGGTGAATACGTTCCCGGGTCTTGTACACACCGCCCGTCACACCATGGGAGCGGGTTCTGCCAGAAGTAGTTAGCCTAACCGCAAGGAGGGCGATTACCACGGCAGGGTTCGTGACTGGGGTGAAGTCGTAACAAGGTAGCCGTATCGGAAGGTGCGGCTGGATCACCTCCTTTCTGGAAAACTGCATTCAATATTGAACGCCCACACTTATCGGTTGTTGGAACAGGGTCTGTAGCTCAGCTGGTTAGAGCACTGTGTTGATAACGCAGGGGTCGTTGGTTCGAGCCCAACTAGACCCACCAAATTCCGATGGCGATGGCTGCGATGAGAGTTGCAGGCAATGGATCGAGATGGGGGATTAGCTCAGCTGGGAGAGCACCTGCTTTGCAAGCAGGGGGTCGTCGGTTCGATCCCGTCATCCTCCACCAACAACACTTCGGGAATTCAACACCAAAGCTGCTTTGCGAAAGGCTGCTTTGTTGTTGATCAATATCGATTGATCAATCGGCTGTTCTTTAAAAATTCATAGAGTCGAAATCAGAGTTGCCAGGGGAAACTGCACATTCGTAAAGGTTTAGTGCAGACCGTGCCCCTGGTGACAAATTTTTGATTGCGTCAAAACGAATGTTCAATGAGCAAACGTGATTGCGAAAGCGATTGCGAAGTAATTTGAACTCAGTAATGACGAATGTTTCTTGATAGTGATATCGAGGAATTATTCACATTACGGCATAACGCGTCAGGTGAAAGACCTGGCAAGTCCTTGAGATGATGGCGATATCTTGAAAGAGATGTCAAAGTTATAGGGTCAAGTGACTAAGAGCATGTGGTGGATGCCTTGGCGATTACAGGCGACGAAAGACGTGATAGCCTGCGATAAGCTTCGGGGAGCTGGCAAATAAGCTTTGATCCGGAGATTTCTGAATGGGGAAACCCACCTCGCAAGAGGTATCGCATACTGAATACATAGGTATGCGAGGCGAACCGGGTGAACTGAAACATCTCAGTAGCTCGAGGAAAAGACATCAACCGAGATTCCGAAAGTAGTGGCGAGCGAAATCGGAAGAGCCTTCTAGTGATAGCACGACTGTTAGCAAAACGGGATGGAAAGCCCGGCCATAGCAGGTGATAGCCCTGTATGCGAAAACAGACGTGTGGTACTAAGTTAGAGAAAAGTAGGGCGGGACACGAGAAATCCTGTCTGAATATGGGGGGACCATCCTCCAAGGCTAAATACTCGTAATCGACCGATAGTGAACCAGTACCGTGAGGGAAAGGCGAAAAGAACCCCGGGAGGGGAGTGAAATAGATCCTGAAACCGCATGCTTACAAAAAGTAGGAGCCCGCAAGGGTGACTGCGTACCTTTTGTATAATGGGTCAGCGACTTACATTCAGTGGCAAGGTTAACCGAATAGGGAAGCCGTAGAGAAATCGAGTCCGAATAGGGCGAATCAGTCGCTGGGTGTAGACCCGAAACCAAGTGATCTATCCATGGCCAGGATGAAGGTGCCGTAACAGGTACTGGAGGTCCGAACCCACTAGTGTTGCAAAACTAGGGGATGAGCTGTGGATAGGGGTGAAAGGCTAAACAAACTTGGAAATAGCTGGTTCTCTCCGAAAACTATTTAGGTAGTGCCTCAAGTATTACCTGCGGGGGTAGAGCACTGTTTAGGCTAGGGGGTCATGGCGACTTACCAAACCTATGCAAACTCCGAATACCGCAGAGTACAGCTTGGGAGACAGAGCACCGGGTGCTAACGTCCGGACTCAAGAGGGAAACAACCCAGACCGCCAGCTAAGGTCCCTAAAATTGGCTAAGTGGGAAACGAAGTGGGAAGGCTAAAACAGTCAGGATGTTGGCTTAGAAGCAGCCATCATTTAAAGAAAGCGTAATAGCTCACTGATCGAGTCGTCCTGCGCGGAAGATGTAACGGGGCTAAGCCAGTTACCGAAGCTGCGGATTTGCAATTTATTGCAAGTGGTAGGAGAGCGTTCTGTAGGCCTGTGAAGGTGTCTGGTAACGGATGCTGGAGGTATCAGAAGTGCGAATGCTGACATGAGTAGCGTTAAAGGGGGTGAAAAGCCCCCTCGCCGTAAGCGCAAGGTTTTCTACGCAACGTTCATCGGCGTAGAGTGAGTCGGCCCCTAAGGCGAGGCAGAGATGCGTAGCTGATGGGAAACAGGTCAATATTCCTGTACCGATCAATAGTGCGATGTGGGGACGGAGAAGGTTAGCTCAGCCAACTGTTGGATATGTTGGTTCAAGCCTGTAGTCGTGCCTGGTAGGCAAATCCGCCGGGCTTAGATGAGGGGTGATAACGAGTCTGCTTGCAGACGAAGTGAGTGATACCCTGCTTCCAGGAAAAGCCACTAAGCTTCAGCTATTGACGACCGTACCGCAAACCGACACTGGTGCGCGAGATGAGTATTCTAAGGCGCTTGAGAGAACTCAGGAGAAGGAACTCGGCAAATTGATACCGTAACTTCGGGAGAAGGTATGCCCCAAGTAGGTGAACTCGTACAGAGGGAGCCCAACGGGGTTGCAAAAAATCGGTGGCTGCGACTGTTTAATAAAAACACAGCACTCTGCAAACACGAAAGTGGACGTATAGGGTGTGACGCCTGCCCGGTGCTGGAAGATTAAATGATGGGGTGCAAGCTCTTGATTGAAGTCCCAGTAAACGGCGGCCGTAACTATAACGGTCCTAAGGTAGCGAAATTCCTTGTCGGGTAAGTTCCGACCTGCACGAATGGCGTAACGATGGCCACACTGTCTCCTCCTGAGACTCAGCGAAGTTGAAATGTTTGTGATGATGCAATCTCCCCGCGGAAAGACGGAAAGACCCCATGAACCTTTACTGTAGCTTTGTATTGGACTTTGAACAGATCTGTGTAGGATAGGTGGGAGGCTTTGAAGTGAGGTCGCTAGATCTCATGGAGCCAACGTTGAAATACCACCCTGGTGTGTTTGAGGTTCTAACCTAGGTCCATTATCTGGATCGGGGACAGTGCATGGTAGGCAGTTTGACTGGGGCGGTCTCCTCCCAAAGCGTAACGGAGGAGTTCGAAGGTACGCTAGTTACGGTCGGACATCGTGACGATAGTGCAATGGCATAAGCGTGCTTAACTGCGAGACTGACAAGTCGAGCAGATGCGAAAGCAGGACATAGTGATCCGGTGGTTCTGTATGGAAGGGCCATCGCTCAACGGATAAAAGGTACTCTGGGGATAACAGGCTGATACCGCCCAAGAGTTCATATCGACGGCGGTGTTTGGCACCTCGATGTCGGCTCATCTCATCCTGGGGCTGTAGCCGGTCCCAAGGGTATGGCTGTTCGCCATTTAAAGAGGTACGTGAGCTGGGTTTAAAACGTCGTGAGACAGTTTGGTCCCTATCTTCCGTGGGCGCTGCAGATTTGAGGAAGCCTGCTCCTAGTACGAGAGGACCGGAGTGGACACACCTCTGGTGTATCGGTTGTCACGCCAGTGGCATTGCCGAGTAGCTAAGTGTGGAAGAGATAACCGCTGAAAGCATCTAAGCGGGAAACTCGTTTCAAGATGAGATCTGCCGGGGCCTTGAGCCCCCTAAAGAGTCGTTCAAGACCAGGACGTTGATAGGTCAGGTGTGGAAGCGCAGTAATGCGTTAAGCTAACTGATACTAATTGCTCGTGCGGCTTGACCCTATAACTTTGATAGCCAACACGCTCTCCAGCGTGAAGCTCAAAGTCTGTTATGCCAAGTTAGACGCAGTCAAAAGACACACAATCTGATTC
>NZ_BJHU01000049.1 GCF_005405905.1 Acidovorax sp. NB1 | reverse complement strand
ATTTCTTCCATGCTTTGACCGGCCTGGGCCACCTGGGCCGAGCCCGATTCCACGTTCTGCACGCTGGCGCTGATCAGGGTCTTGATTTCTTTGGCTGCTTCTGCGCTGCGCTGGGCCAGGTTGCGCACTTCGCTGGCCACCACGGCAAAGCCCCGGCCTTGTTCACCGGCGCGGGCGGCTTCCACGGCTGCATTGAGCGCCAGGATGTTGGTCTGGAACGCGATGCCGTCGATGGTGCCGATGATGTCGCTGATCTTTTTGCTGCTGTCGGTGATCTGCTGCATGCTGGTCACCACCTGGCCCACCACTTCGCCGCCCCGCGCCGCTGCCTGGGCTGCGGTGCCTGCAAGCTGGTTGGCCTGGCGGGCCGTGTCGGCCGACTGGCTCACGGTGGCTGTGAGCTGTTCCATGCTGGCGGCGGTTTCTTCCAGGTTCGACGCGGTCTGCTCGGTGCGCGCCGACAGGTCGTGGTTGCCGTTGGCGATCTCCACCGAAGCCGACGATACCGAGTCCACTCCGTGGCGCACCTCGCTCACCACTGTGCGCAGCCGTGTGGCCATGCCCGACAAGGCCCGCGTGAGCACGCCCAGCTCGTCCTTTCGGTCGTCATGGATGTTTTGCGTGAGATCACCGCCCGAAATGGCTTCGGCCAGCGCCACGGCCCGGTCCAGCGGGCGGGTGATGGAGCGCACCAGCAAGGCCGCCAGCAGCATGCCCAGCGCCACCACGGCAACGGCAGCGGCCGACCCGATCAGCACCAGGCTGCCACGCGTGGCACTGGCGGCCTGCACCGCTGACTCACGTTGGCGCTCCTGCACAGCCACAAATTTATCGATCGACTCCAGGTAGGCCAAGACTTTGGGGCGGTATACGTCGGCCAGGTAGGCCTGCTTGGCGGCGGCATCGCCTGCGTCGGTCAGCTCCTTGAGTTTGTCAGCCTGGCCCCGCACATCGGCCCGCGTGGCCGCCACGGCGGCCAGCGCAGCCTTGTCGTCGGCGGACACCGCCGCCTTGTTGATCTTTTCCTGCACCGGGGTAATGCGCGCCGTGAGGGCGGCCACCCGGGTGTCAAAGTCGGCCTTGAGCGCCTGGTCGGTGGTCACAAAGCTGGCCATCGACATGGTGACGGCTACCTCGGCCAGCCCGCGCCAGCTCACGGCGTTCGTGATGGCGGCCTCGTACTTGCTCACCGAATCTTCGGTGGCGGCAGTGACCTGCCGCCCGTACCACTGGGTCCCGATGGCGGTCACCAGCATCAGGGCCAGCAAACCGAGGATCACGCTCCACATCTTGTGGGCCACGCGCAGGTCATTGAATTTCATGCTTGCTCCTCAGAACACGCCATCCATCGCCGCGCTGCCGCCAGCACCGGCCCCACTGCAGTGTTGCTGGGTTCGGCCAGCCGCGTTATCAGTACAAGCCCTAAAATGACTTGGTGACCCCCATACTCAACGCCGACCTGCACTGCCACTCCGTCGTCTCCGACGGAACCCTGACACCCGAAGACCTGGCCGCGCGGGCCCAGGCCAATGGGGTCGAGTTGTGGGCGTTGACGGACCATGACGAAATCGGCGGCCAGCACCGCGCAGCCGCCGCCGCCCGCGCCCAGGGCATGGCCTACCTCACGGGCACCGAAATCTCGGTCACCTTTGCCAACACCACCGTGCATATCGTGGGCCTGGGCTTCGACCCCGACGATGCCCAGCTGGCCCGGGGCCTGGCCGCCACACGCGGCGGGCGCAGTGAGCGTGCGCAGGAGATGGCCGAGCAACTGGCCCGGGCAGGCATCCCGGGCGCGTATGAAGGCGCGCTGCGTTTTGTGGGCAACCCCGACCTGATCTCGCGCACCCACTTTGCCCGGTTTCTGGTCGAAACCGGTGTGTGCAAGGACACTTCCGAAGTCTTCCGCAGGTACCTCATCGAAGGCAAACCCGGCTATGTGCCCCACCGCTGGGCCAGCCTGGGCGATGCCGTGCGCTGGATCACCGGGGCCGGCGGCATGGCCGTGATTGCCCACCCGGCGCGCTACAAGTTCACAGCCAACGAGGAGTACGCACTGTTCTCCGAGTTCAAGCAGCATGGCGGGCGCGGCGTGGAGGTGGTGACCGGCAGCCACAGCGCCGCCGAATACGTGACCTACGCCGCCATGGCCCAGGAGTTTGGCCTGGCCGCTTCGCGCGGCAGCGACTTCCACAGCCCCGACGAATCCCACACCGACCTGGGCACACTGCCCCTGCTGCCGGGCCAGCTCACGCCCGTGTGGGAGCTGCTGGCGGACCGCATCCAGCACCCAGCCGCCTGACCCCGGCGCCCCAGAGCAGCCCGCAAAAACGTCCCAATAGCGCCCCCATAACGCCCATGGCCCAGTATTTCGAAGTCCACCCCGACAACCCCCAGCCGCGCCTGCTCAAGCAAGGGGCGATGCTGCTGCAAAAGGGCGGCATCCTGGCCGTGCCCACCGACTCCAGCTATGCGCTGGTCTGCCACCTGGATGACAAGGACGCGGTGGACCGCCTGCGCCGCATACGCCAGGTGGACGAGAAACATCACCTCACCCTGCTCTGCCGCGACCTGTCGGAGCTGGCCAACTATGCGCGGGTGGACAACCGGCAGTACCGCCTGCTCAAGCTGGGCACCCCCGGCCCTTACACCTTCATCCTCGAAGCCACCAAGGAAGTGCCGCGCCGCGTGAGCCACCCCTCGCGCAAGACCATTGGCCTGCGCGTGCCCGACCGCAAGGGCCTGCAGCTGCTGCTGGAGCTGCACGGCGCGCCGCTGCTGGCCACCACGCTGATCCCGGCGGGCGAGACGGAGCCGCTGAACGATCCGCAGGAGATCCGCGAGCGCTACGAAAAGCTGCTGGACGCCATCGTGGACGCAGGTGCCTGCCCGCTGGAGCCCACCACGGTGGTGGACCTAACCCCCATGGGCGCCGGTGGCGACCCCGAGGTGGTGCGCGAAGGGCGTGGCAGTCTGCAGGCGCTGGGGTTGTAGCCCAGGATGCGCGCCCAGGCAGTCCCGGCGCGCATGTTGGGGATCAGAGCTTGAACGCGCCTACGGCCTGCTCCAGATCACGCGCCTGAGCAGTCAATGAAGAGGCGGTAGCCACGGCGCTTTGCACCAGCGCTGCCGTGTCCTGGGTGGTGCCGTCCATGTGCGACACGGCCTGGTTCACATGGCTGATGGCCTCGCTCTGCTCGCGCAGGGCGATGGAGATCTCGCCCAGCAAGGCGCTCACCTGGCCCACGGCGCCAACGATCTCTTCCATGGTCTTGCCGGCCTGGCCCACCTGGCCTGCGCCGCTTTCCACCTGCTCGACCGACGCGCTGATCAGCGCCTTGATTTCACGCGCTGCCACGGCGCTGCGCTGGGCGAGGTTGCGCACCTCGCTGGCCACCACGGCAAAACCACGGCCCTGCTCACCGGCGCGGGCAGCTTCCACCGCCGCGTTCAGCGCCAGGATGTTGGTCTGGAAGGCGATGCCTTCGATGACCTGGATGATGTCCACGATCTTGCGTGAGCTGCCGCTGATGGCCTGCATGGTCTGCACCACCTCGCCCACCACGGTGCCGCCCTGCTCGGCAATGGCCGAGGCCTTGACGGCCAGGCCGCTGGCCGAATGGGCGCGCTCGGCGTTCTGGCGCACCGTGGCTGTGAGCTGCTCCATGCTGGCGGCCGTCTGGGTGAGGGACGACACCTGGTCTTCGGCACGGCGCGAGAGGTCGGTGTTTCCATGGTCGATGTCGGTGGCCGAGGCACTGATCGCGTCGGCATCCTGCTTGATGCGAGAAACCAAGTCGGTCAGCGTGTCTTCCATGGTGCCCAGCGCACCCAGCAAGCGGCCAAAATCGCCCTGCAGCTCGGAGCTGAACTCCTGGCTCAGGTCGCCCGAAGCCACGGTTTCGGCAATCAGGATGGCCTGGTTCAGCGGCGCCACGATGCCCGCCCGCAGGCTGAACACCGCCAGCAGCGCCAGCACGAACACCAGCAGGCTGCACCCGATGGCCCAGACGCGCACGCTGCCCAGATGGGCCTGCGCCGCCTGTACTTGCTGCGCCCCCACCGCGCCGCCCTGCAGGGCCTGCTCAGCCCCGCCAACGCCTGCCAGCACCATGGCCAGCAGCAGCAGCACCAACAGGCCAATGCCACCAAACGCCAGCGTCAGGCGCGTTCCGATCTTCAGATGGTTGAACATGCGCGTCGTCTCTCCAGAACTGTTGTAGTGATTTTTGAGGGTGTGCCACCGGCAGGCGCCCGCAACCACCAATGATCGCCCAGCCGGGCCTGCTTGCGATGTACGTACAACCCACAATCACCCAACCCGCCGCCTGCGGGACCGCCGGGCGGCAGGCGGTCTGAGACAATCCCCCGGGTGGACACCTCCAATCTCATCCAAACCGTTCTGATCTACGCCCTGCCGGTGCTGTTTGCCATCACCGTGCACGAGGCGGCCCATGGCTACGCGGCGCGCCACTTTGGCGACAACACCGCGTACATGATGGGGCGCATCACGCTCAACCCCATCAAGCACATCGACCCGGTGGGCACCATCCTGATGCCGCTGCTGCTGTATTTCGCCACCTCGGGGGCGTTCCTGTTCGGCTACGCCAAGCCGGTGCCGGTCAACTTCGGCAACCTGCGCAAGCCCAAGCAGCACATGGTCTGGGTGGCGCTGGCGGGGCCCGCGTCCAACTTCATCCAGGCCATTGGCTGGGCCGTGCTGCTGGTGGCGCTGGTGGGCTCTGGCGTGGAAGAGCGCTTCTTCATTGAGATGGCCCGCGCGGGTGTGATGGTCAACCTGGTGATGTGGGCCTTCAACCTGTTTCCGCTGCCCCCGCTGGATGGCGGGCGCATCCTGGTGGGCCTGCTGCCCTGGAAGCAGGCGCACATGGTCTCGCGCATCGAGCCCTGGGGCTTTTTCATCGTGATGGGCCTGGTGATTGCAGGCGTGGTGGGGGCCCTGTGGCTGCGCCCGCTGATGGCGCTGGGCTACAGCACCATCAACCTGCTGCTCACGCCACTCACGGCCCTGCTGCGCTGAACTTCCTTTTTTCTTCTTTTTTCCAGCTGATTTTGTTCCCATGAGCACCACGCGTTTTCTCACCGGCATCACCACCACGGGCACGCCCCACCTGGGCAACTTTGTCGGCTCGATCCGCCCCTCGGTGGCGGCCAGTCTGTCGCCCAACGTGCAGAGCTTCTACTTCCTGGCCGATTACCACGCGCTCATCAAGTGCGAGGACCCGGTGCGCATCCAGCGCTCCACGCTGGAGATCGCGGCCAGCTGGCTGGCGGCGGGCCTGGACCCCGAGAAGGTCACCTTCTACCGCCAGTCCGATATCCCCGAGATCCCCGAGCTGACCTGGCTGCTGACCTGCGTGACGGGCAAGGGCGTGCTCAACCGCGCGCACGCCTACAAGGCCAGCGTGGACAAGAACACGGCAGCAGGGCGCGAGCAGGACGATGGCGTGACGGCGGGCCTGTTCATGTACCCCGTGCTCATGGGCGCCGACATCCTGATGTTCAAGGCGCACAAGGTGCCTGTGGGCCGCGACCAGATCCAGCACATCGAGATGGCGCGCGACATGGCTGCCAGCTTCAACCACCTGTATGGCGAACACTTTGTGCTGCCCGAGGCCGCCATCGACGACCATGTGGCCACGCTGCCCGGCCTGGACGGACGCAAGATGAGCAAGAGCTACGACAACACCATCCCGCTGTTCAGCTCGCGCGAGCAGCTCAAGAAGCTCATCGGTTCCATCCTCACCGACTCGCGCGCGCCCGGCGAGGCCAAGGAGGTCGAGGGCTCGGCGCTGTTCCAGATCTACCAGGCCTTTGCCACGCCGGCCGAGACCGAAGCCCTGCGCAAGGCCTACGCCGACGGCATTGCCTGGGGCGATGCCAAGCAGGTGCTGTTCGAGCGCGTGGACCAGGTGATTGCGCCCATGCGCGCCAAGTACGAAGACCTGATGAACAACCCCGCCCGCATCGAAACCACCTTGCTGGCCGGTGCCGAGCGCGCCCGCGCGCTGGCCACGCCGTTCATCCGCGAGCTGCGTTCGGCCGTGGGCCTGCGCAGCCTGGCGCAGGCCAGCACGGCCGCCAAGCCAGCGAAGGCGGCCAAGGCCGCCCTGCCCACGTTCAAGCAGTACCGCGAGGCCGATGGCAAGTTCTACTTCAAGCTGGTGGACGCCGATGGCCGCCTGCTGCTGCAAAGCACGGGTTTCGACGCGCCCAAGGACGCAGGCCAGGCCATCGCCCGTCTGCAGCGCGAAGGGCTGGCCGCACTGGCTGGGCAGCTGGCGCCTGTGGATGGTGTGGCAGAGGCCGATGTGGCTGCTGCACTGGCTGCGCTGGCCGCACATGCAGAGGCTGCAGCCTGAGCATTCGACACACGCGAATGCCATTTATTTGATAGCTTAAAACGCTATACAGTTGCGCGGAGAAGGCCTAAAAAGCCCTTGAAACTGCGCTCAATCCATGCGGTAACGCAGGCTGGTCCACAGCGTGGGGCGCACCGTGCCGTGCAGCGGTGCCTGCAGCGTGCCCGTCCACGCCCAGCGGCGGTCCGCCGATTCGCGGAACAGCACAAGGTTGAAGCTCCAGCCCGCGCCCTGGGGCTGGGTGTTGGCCTCGTCAGCAAACCGCGAACCCCGGTAGACCAGCGAGGCCAGCGTCAGGTCGCGCGCCCCGTGCCGCCAGACATTGGCCAGCACCCCCGTGTGCTGCGGCACACCCGGCAGCAGGTTGCCCGCGTGTTGCACGCCGGTGTTTCGCGACTGGGCCCAGGTGTAGCTGCCGAGCACGCTCCAGTGCGGGGTGAGCACCCGGTTCAGCGCGGCGCCCGCCTGGTGCAGGCGGCCCTGGCTGAAATAAGGCGTGCCGTTGTAGGCATCGATCACCACCTGGCCGGATGCACCCACGGGGGCCAGCACGCCCGCCCGGTCTGACACCGAACTGCCCAGGTTGGGTACGAGCAATCGGCCATCGGCAAAAACCGGGTTGGCGATGGACTGGCTGCTGAGCACCGCCCAGGCAAAGGTGCGCGCGTCGATCTCCCAATCGAGCTGCACCGCACGTTTGCGCGCCAGGCTGCCCAGGCGCTGGTACTGGTGATCGATGGCGATGGCGCCCACGGCCACGGGCGCCAGGGTGTGAGTCGCAGGCGCGTGCATGCTTTCGATGTAGGCCGCGTGCAGCGCCCGACCCGGCCCGATGCGATAGGACAACCCCGCCCGGGGCCGGAGGCGCCGGGTGTGGCCGCCCTCGGTGATGTCGGGCGCAAAGAAATCTTCGTTGGTGATCTGGCTGAAATAACGGCTCACGTAGCGGGCGCGCAGGCGCGGCCAGGCGGCCCCCACCTCCCACGCCCAGGCGCCATGCTGCCATTCGGAGATGATCCAGGGCATGTCAAAACGTGCGGTGGTGGTGCCGTCCGACGCCTCCCAGGGCACGCCCGGGTCGTACAGCCCCGAGCGTGCCTGGGCGCGAGAGTTTTCCCACCCGGCACTGAGCCGCTGCCCCGGCAGCTGAACCACATGCCGCAGCATCACGCCATCCATACCCTCCTGCACCCGCGAGTTCTGCGGGCCCCAGGCGTCGAAGTCGAGCACGCGGGTGTTGGTGCTGCGCACGTGGTGCACCTTGAGCCAGGTCTGCGCGTCGGCCGACCAGCGCCAGGCACCGCCGGCATCGGTGCGCGCGGCGTGGGTGCGCGCCACGCCGTCAAAACGCGCAGGCCCCAGGTCCAGCCCGCCTGGGTAGCCCACGCGGTCCCAGCCCTGGTCGTGCACCACAAACACGCCCAGCTGGTCGGTGGGCCGCGCGCCCCAGCCCAGCGTGGCCATGGGCGCCGTCAGCCAGTATGAGCCCGACCCGCCCCGGGGCCACATGCGCAGCCCGGTGGCGCGGGCCAGCCAGGCCATGGGCACCGCGCTGGCATCCAGCCCGCGCAAGGTCACCGCACCCACCAAGGCCGAATGCACGGGGTTGCGCTCCGCACTCGCAGACCACACCGTTTCACGGCCCTCGGTGGGCAGCACGGGCACCTGGCGCTCGCCCACGCCCAGCGCCAGCGGGTCGGCCAGGTAACCCTGGTACAGCTCGGAGTTGCGGCTGTAGTCGCTCTCGTACCGGTTGGCCATGAAGAAATGGCTGCCCGCCCAGAGCGGGTAGTACGACTGCTGCGCATAGGCGCGCGCCCAGTGCTCCAGCCCGAAGTCGCCCAGCGCCTTGCCCAGGTTGGCCGAGCCCTGGCTGTCGGACACCAGGGGGTTGAGCGACTTGAGATAGGGCAGCCGCAGCAGCGCCTGGCGGGCGGCGGCCATCGCGGCCTCGGGCTGGCCGCTGTCGTTGCGCAGGATGGCTTCGATCTGCCAGGGCAGCGGGTCGTTGGGGTCGGCCAGGCGGGCACGGTCCAGCGAGTCGAAGGCGGCCGCCGGCTCGCCCAGCCGGTATTCGGCCACGGCCAGCCACACCTGGGCGCGTGCGTAGCGGGGCTCGATCACCAGCGCCTTGAGCAGCTGGGTGCGCGCGCCCTCGGCATCGCCCTGCTGCAGCGCCAGCAGACCCGCACCGGCCAGGCTGGTGTAGTCGTCGCCCGCCAGCGCCAGCGCGGCGTCCAACCCGGTGCGTGCCTCGGCCAGCCGCAGCGCCTCGGTGTCGGCCGTGGCCAGCTCGGCCCGGTAGGTGGGGTGGTCGGGCGCCAGCGCCACGGCGCGCGCCAGGGTGGCGCGGGCGGCGGGCAGGTCGCCCCGCTCCTGCAGCGCCCGGCCCAGGCCCCACAGCGCGGCGGCCTGCTGTGCCGTGCTGGTGGGCGTAGCGTCGGCCGCCTGGCGGTACAGGGCCAGGGCGGCATCGCCCCGGCCCTCCAGGCGGTGCCAGTCGGCATCGGCCAGCAGCAGCTCGGGTGCCGTGGGTGCGGCGGCGCGGGTGGTGTCCAGCCAGGCACGGGCTTCGGCCGTGCGGTCCAGCGCCATCAGCAGCTCGGCGCGGCGCGCGGCGATGCGGGGGTCTGGCGTGCGCGGCCAGGCGGCGGCCAGGCGGGCCTGGGCGGCGTCCATCTGGCCGTCCCGCAGGTCGAGGTCGGCCAGCACCAGGGCCACCACCGCGCTGGTGTCGCCCCCTGCCACCATCTGCTGCAGCCGGGCCTGCGCGGCGCTCCATTGGCCCGCCTGCAGCGCTGCGCGCACGTCGGCCAGCGCGGGCGCGATGTCGGGGCGCTGGAATTCGGCCCAGCGCGTCGTATCGGTAGGGTAGGCCGCCACCCACTGCACACGCTCGCGGGGGTTGACCAGCACCCGTTTCACAGGCGCCCGCCCCGGCTCCACAAAGCCCTGCTCGGCCGGGCCCAGCTGCACGCTGCCCTGGGCGTTGGACAGCTCCACCAGCCCCGAGAGCACGGTGAGCGTGGTGCGCCCGGCCGCGTCCACCTCCACATCCCAGTCGGTGCCGCGTACCACGGCCAGGGCGGCGGGGGTTTGCAGCTGGAGGGTGGCCGGGGTCTTCTTGGTACGGGCCCACAGGCGCCCGGCGGCCAGCTCCAGCAGCGTGCGCTGGGGCTGCGATTCGCACAGCCGCACCTGGGCGTTGGCCGACATGCGGATCTGCGTGCGGTCGGCCAGCAACAGGGCGGCAGACGACAGCGCCAGCGTGCGCATGTCGGCCCCGGCCCCCAGCTGCTGCGCCAGCGCGGCGGGCGACCAGGGCTCCGCCCCGGGCGCGCGGGTCTGGCCCTGGCCCGCCAGCGCCACGATCTGTGCGGCAGACGCACCGGAATCCAACGGGGCGCCCGCGCACTGCGCCCAGGCGCTGGTGCTGCCTGCCGCGCCAAGCGCCAGGCCCAAAGGGGTCCACCAGAAGAGGAAGCGGCGATGGGATGGCATGGGGTGGCCTTTCATCGGGGGTCGGGTCTATTTGTCGAGGGCACGGGCGCCAAAGGACGGCGGCTCGGCCGGGGCCTGCGCTGCAGTGCGGGCCAGGGCCAACACCCGGGCCTGGAGCTGATCGGCGTGCAGCGCCCACTGCGGCGCATGGTGCTGTGCGCGGGTCTGCCATTCGGCGCAGCAGGCCAGGGCTGCCGCCCAATCGGCCGCTTGCAGGTGGTGGTGCAGCGCCTGGCTGGCGGCCACCAGCGTGGCGTCGTCGCAGGGGGTGTACACGTCCAGCCCCGCGCTGCGCCCAGCCAGCACCACGGTATCGAGCCAAAGCAGGTGCGCGTGCTCAGGGGCCCCGGCGGGCAGGGCCGCGCGCGTGGCGCCCGAGAGCAGGATGCCGGTGCCAAAGGCCTTGTTGGCCCCTTCGAGCCGCGCGGCGGTATTCACCGCATCGCCCACGGCGGTGTAGGTAAAACGCTCGTGCGAGCCCAGATGCCCCACCGCCGCCTCGCCCGTGTGCAGGCCGATGCGCAGCTGCACCTGTGCAAACGGTGTGCCCGCCCATTGCGCGCGCAGGGCCACCATCTCGGCCTGCATGGCCTGGGCACAGGCCAGCGCACGCGCTGCATGGGCGGGCTCGGGCAAGGGCGCATTCCAGAAGGCCATGACGGCGTCACCAATGAACTTGTCGAGCGTGCCGCCATGCTGGTGCACGGTATGGGTCATGCGCGAGAAATAAGCATTGAGGGCCTGGGCTACGGCCTCGGGTGGCAGGCGTTCGCTGGCGGCCGTGAAACCGGCCAGGTCGGAAAAGAGCAAGGTCAGCACCCGGCGCTCGCCCTGCAGGGCCGGGGCCGCGCCTTCGGCCACCAGCGCATCGACCACGGCAGGCGGCACATAGCGGGCAAAGTCTGCGCGCAGCTGCTCGCGGCGGCGGTGTTCGCGCCAGTAGCTGTCGGCCGCGCCCACGTTGAAATGCAGCGCCAGGCCCGCCAGCGTGGGCAATGCGCTCCACCACAGGCCCGCCACCAGCGCCCACCATCCGGCCGCCACGGCCAGCAGCGCCAGCACCGCGCTGAGCCACGCGGCGCGCGCGCCCCGCCAGCGGCGCGTGAGCGCTGCCACCGCGCCCACAGCCAGCGCGGCCTGCAAGAACGGCCCCAAGGGGTGCGCGGGCCGGATCCAGTCGCCCGCCAGCCCGTTGATCAGCGCCGTGGCATGCACCAACACGCCAGACTGGGTGCCCATACCCAGCACCTGCAAGGGGGTGGCGAACTGGTCCACGCCATCCACCGGCGTGTTCTGCCCCAGCAGCAGCACCCTGCCTTGCAGAGCGCCCGGCGCCAGCATGCGCGCGGGCTCCAGCGCCTGGGTGTAGTGGGCATAAGGCAGGGGCAGCTCGGGCGCGTAGTAGCGCAGCAGCGCGCCCTCGGGCGGCGGGGAAAACACACGCCCTGCGGCCTGGGCCAGCACGCGCCACAGCGCCGTGTCGTGCACCGGGGCGCGGCGCAGCACGCCATCAGTGTCTGGCTCCACGGCCACACTGCCCTGGCGGGCGGTGGGGAAGACGGAGGGGACCGTTTGCCGGTATTGCGCCACCTGCGAGCTGGGCACCACCACCTCGGCCGTGGCCAGCACCACGGGCAAACGCCCCTGCAGCGCCGTCGCGAGCGCCGCGTCGTCCTCGGGCGACTGGGGTGCGGCAAACAGCATGTCGATGCCCAGCGCGGCGGCGCCTGCGGCCGATAGGGCGTCTACCAGTTGCGCATGCAGGCGGCGCGGCAGGGGCGGGCTGAGGTTCAGCGCCGCCAAGCTGGGTTCGTCGAGCCCCACCACCAGCACCCCCACGTCGGGCCGCACCGGGGCCGTGAGGCTGGCCAGCAGGTCGTACTCCAGCCGCTGCAGTGGCGCCCAGACCGGCAGCGCCTGCAGCAAGGCGAGCAAACCCAGCGCCCACAGCAGCCGCAGCGCCCAGGCGCGCCAGGCGTCTTGTGTGACCGGTGCTTGCGTGCCTGCCATCCCGCCCCCCTTTTTTGACTGGCGCCCACCACGATGCAGCCCTGCTCGCCCACTGTAGTGCGTCCCCTGCCCCGTGCACAGCGGGGATACGCGGAAAACACCAGGGTCCGCGTTGGGTCAGGCGCCGGGCACTGGCACCGCCGCCAAAGGGGCCCTTAAACTGGGTGCTTGGACTGATCTGGAGAACCCCATGAAACTGCTGTTTGCCTCGGTCTCTGCACTGGCCGTGCTGGCTGGCTGCAACGCCACCCAGCCCCACCACCCCTCGGGGCCCATGGCCTCGGGACGTGACCGCACCTTCAGCGTGCCGGTGTACGGGCCGGACACCTCCCAGGCCTATGCAGCCGCCAACCGCGAATGCCAGCGCCTGGCGTTGCACGCCAAGCTGCTGCGCAACGATGGATCGCGCCTGGTTTTTGAGTGTGTGAGCGAACTGCCCGACAAACCCTGATGCCCCCTGCCTGCCTTGCACCAACGCGCCCCACGGGCATCGGCGGGGCCCTGCTGGCCCTGGCCGCGCTGCTGGCGGGGTGCCAGCACGCGCCTCGCCAGGAGCCCCCGGCAACTCCCACCTGGATCAACAGCCTGGGCATGGTGTTTGTGCAGGTGCCTGCGGGCCGTTTCTGGATGGGGGGGCTGCCGCCCGTGGAGATGCTGGCCCAGACCTACCCGCAGCTGGAGAACAAGCGCTTCACCGACCTGATCGACGAAGCGCCGGTCCATGAAGTGCATATCCGCAGCGCGTTCTACCTGGGCCAGCATGAGGTCACGGTGGGGCAGTTCCAGCGGTTTGTCGAAGCCTCGGGCTACCAGCCTGAGTCCGAGGCCGATGGCACGGGCGGCTATGGCTACAACCCCCAGTATGACCCGGCCACCACCCAGCGCGGCGACGCGTTCGAGGGGCGATCCCCCCGTTACTCGTGGCGCAATCCCGGGTTTGCGCAGGGCCCCGACCACCCCGTCGTCAACATCACCTGGAACGACGCCCAGGCCCTGGCCCGCTGGCTGAGCCGCACAGAGGGACACGCCTACCGCCTGCCCACCGAGGCAGAGTGGGAATACGCCTGCCGCGCTGGCACCCGCACCCTCTACCCCCATGGAGACAACCCTGAGGGCCTGGTGCGGGTGGCCAACACCTTCGACCAGGAAGCATCCCCGCTGTGGCCCCGCTGGCGCCAGCATGCGCTGGCGGGCAGCGACGGCCATGCCTTCACGGCCCCCGTGGGCAGCTATGCCCCCAATGGATTTGGCCTGCACGACATGCTGGGCAACGCATGGGAATGGGTGGCGGACTGGCACGACGACCATTACTACGCCAATTCGCCACCGGACAGCCCGCAAGGCCCGGCAGACGGTGGCGTGCGCGTGCGCCGTGGTGGCTCATGGCACACCTGGTCGTTCTATGCGCGCTGCGGCTTTCGCAACTGGAACACGCCGCAGACCCGCTATCCGCTGGTCGGTATGCGGCTGGTGCGCGAGATCGCACCACCGGCGGCCTTCCAGGCAGCGCCACAGCGGTAGGCCTGTTCATTCGTCTGCCCCGAACCACAGAGGGTTAACAAATGTCAAATCACCCGCTCACCCGCTGCAAGCCGCTAGGCCTGCAGCGGGATATCGCGAATAATTCCCGGCTTCCATTTCGACGGGGGAAACCATGCGCATAGCCGCTCTGGACGACGATGCGCTTCAGCTGGATCTGATCAAGCAGGCCACGGAGGCGATGGGCCATGTCTGCCACACCCATTTAACCGGTGCCGACTTGCTGCGCACGCTGCGCCGCGAGACCTTTGACCTGCTGATCGTGGACTGGCACCTGCCCGACACCACGGGGCCCGAGGTGGTGCGCTGGGTGCGCAAGAACGTGGCCGCGCAGTTGCCCATCCTGTTCGTGACCAACCGGCAGGAAGAACGCGACATCGTCGAAGGCCTGGCCAGCGGTGCCGATGACTTCATGGTCAAGCCTGTGCGCATCGGCGAACTCAATGCCCGTGTGGCCGCGCTGCTGCGCCGCGCCTACCCCGACAACGCAGCCAGCGTGCTGGAATTTGGCCGCTACCGCTTTCTGCCCGAGACCCGTGCCATCGAAATGGACGGCGTGCCCGTGGAACTCAAGAACCGCGAATACGACCTCGCGCTGTTCCTTTTCCAGAACATGGGCCGACTGCTGTCGCGCGACCACCTCAAGGAAATCGTCTGGGGCCAGGTGGCCGATGTCATGTCGCGCTCGCTGGACACCCACATCTCGCGCCTGCGGACCCTGCTGGACCTGCGCCCGGCCAATGGCTTCATCGTCTCGGCGGTGTATGGCGTAGGCTACCGTTTTGAAGCCGTCGAAGCCCAGCGCAAGGGCTGACCCAGGCATGAAAGAACCCCACAGGCCCCGCCACAAGCGGCCTCGCCTGTTCCGGGCCGCATGAAGGAGACATGACTTGACCCCCACCATCCCGCACATCCGCTGGACGCCCTGCGCCGCCGCTGCACTAGCTTTGGCCGCACTCGCAGGCCTTGCATCCCGGGGAGCACAGGCCAGCCCGCCCGCCCCTCTGGGGGATGAGGTGGCCCACATCGTCAAGGAGGGGGACACCCTGGAAGGCCTGGCCCGGGACTACCTGGCCGCGCCCCGGCAGTGGCAGCAGCTGCAGGCCCGCAACAAGGTGGCCGATCCCCGGCGGCTGCAGCCCGGCTCGGTGATCTGGATCCCTGTGCGACTGCAGCCCAGCGAATCGGCCACGGTGCAGTTCGTGCAGGGTGCCGTCACGGCGCAGGCACGGGCTGGTGATGCTCCGGCCCCTGTCAGCCCCGGTGGCAAGCTGGAGGAAGGCACGGCGCTGCAGGTTGGCCCCGAGTCCTTTGTGGCCGTCAAGCTGGCCGATGGCACCGTGGTCCGGGTGCAGGCGCAGTCTGAGCTGCAGCTGCGGCAGTTGCGCCGCCGTGGCCGCGCGGGCAGCGTGCAGTCGGTGCTGGAGATGCACAAGGGTGGCGTGGAATCGACCGTGCCCCCCAGCACCGAGCCCCTGCGCCGGTTCGAAATCCGCACCCCGCTGGCCGTGACCAGTGTGCGCGGCACCCACTTCAGCGTGACCATGGCGGACTCGGGCCAGACCACGGCCTCGGTACTCAATGGCTCGGTGGCCGTGCAGTCCCGGCGCGACACCGACAGCCACCCCGCCGCATCCCTGACCGCGCCCACCGCCCTGCTCGCACCCGGCCAGGGCCTGGCCGTGGCCACCGATGGCACCGTGGGCGCTGCCCGCCCCCTGCTGCCCCCGCCCGACACCTCGGGCATGCCCGCCATGCTGGGCGATGCCAGCCTGCTGGCCATCGACCTGCCCACTGCCCCGGGCGCCACACGCTACCTGGCCCAGGTGGCACAGGACGAAGCACTCACCCAGGTGCTGCGCCATGGCAGTTTTGCGGACGGACATTTGCGGTGGAAGGCGCTGGAGGATGGCCGTTACTACCTGGCCGTGCGGGCCGTGGACGAGGCCGGGATTGCAGGCCAGCCCGCCGTGCAGCCCTTCACCATCAAGACCCGGCCCGTGGCACCGCTGCACCAGTCCCCCGCCCCCGGCGCCGTGGTGCCCAGCGGCTCGGCCGAACTGCGCTGCACCGAGGTGCCCGGTGTGCGCTGGTACCGTGTGCAGGTGGCCGCCGATGCGAAGTTCACCGCCCCCCTGCGCGACGAACAGCGTCTGGACGAATGCCGCCTGCCCCTTGGCGCCCTGCCCGTGGGCAACTACTTCTGGCGCATGGCCAGCATTCAGCAGTTGCCGGGCGGCCAGGCCGACCAGGGCCCGTTTGCGCCTCCGCAGCCCTTCACCGTCGCCGAGCGCCCGGCCACGCTGTCGCTGCAGGCCCTGCAAGCCGACGACGGCGAACCCACGGTGCGCCTGCACTGGCCTGCCCAACCGGGCCAGCGCTTCCGGCTGCAGCTGGCCGCCGCCTCCGATGCGGCTTTTGCGCAACCCGCCCAGGACACCGTGCTGGACACCCCCACCTGGACCGGCAGCAACCTGTCCGCTGGCGAGTACCTGGTGCGCATCCAGATACTGGACCCCAGCGGCCTGGAAAGCGAGTTCTCGCCCCCCCGCAAGATCCGCGTGGGCACGGGCATCCGCACCGGCGCCGGGCTGCCGGTGTCCACCTCCAGCGGAGCGCCGGTGGGGCGCCCTTGAGCGCGCCCACCCTCCGCTCCGGGCCCTGCTCACCGGTGGACATGGAGGGCTTAGACCCCTTCGTAGCGCCCCGCCCAGGTACTGACGCCGCCCCATGCTGAGCATTGCCCACAGCCGCCGCCGCAGACGCCGCCTAGAATGGTCGGTGCTGGCCACGGTACTGCTGGGGCTGGTGGCCTGGCTCAGCACGCCCGACAGCCTGGGTCGGGTCAACCACCTGGTGCAGGACGCCGGGCTGCGCCTGGTCTCCCGCCCCCCGCACCCGGACATCGTGCTCGTGGCCATCGACGACCCCAGCATTGCCGCCATTGGCCGCTGGCCCTGGCGCCGCGCCCTGCATGCCGAGCTGATCACGCGCATCTCGGCGCAAAAGCCGCATGTGATCGGCATGGACGTGTTGTTCAACGAGGCGGACCTGGACTACCCCGAGGACGACCTGCTGCTCACCGACGCCATCCGCCGCAGCGGGCGGGTGGTGCTGCCCGTGCTGCGGCGCGGCTACGGCACCAGCAGCAACGCCACCGACCTGCCCTGGCCCGCATTTGCCCAGGCCGCCGCCGACCTGGGGCATGTGCATGTGGCGCCCGACGGTGACGGGGTGGTGCGCAGCCTGTACCTGTATGAAGGCCCGGCCGCCGCGCCCTGGCACCACTTCAGCATGGCCCTGCAATGTGTGGCTCAGGCCCGGCAACCCGGCGGCGCCCCTTGCCCCCGCCCCGCGGCCCCAGCCAGCGATGTCAGCCCCTGGGAGCGCACTGAACATACCCTGATTGCCTACGCGGGTGGCCCCTCCAGCTTCACCACCTACTCCTACATCGACGTGCTGCGCGGCGCGGTGCCAGCCGAGGCCTTCCGGGGCAAGTACGTGCTGGTGGGCGCCGCCGCATCGGGTCTGGGCGATATGTTTGCCACCCCGGTCAGCCAGCAGTCGCGCTTGATGCCGGGGGTGGAGGTGGTGGCCCACGTGCTGGATGCGCGCCTGTCGGGCGAGCAGATCGTGCCCGCCTCGCGCACGCTCAATACCTTGTTCAACCTGGTGCCGGTGGCGGCCGCCCTGTTGGCCCTGCTGCTGATCGGCCCCTTGGCCGCACTGCTGACCAGCGCGGCGCTGGCACTGGGCACCCTGGTGCTGAGCGTGTGCCTGCCCTGGTGGGCGGGCCTGCAGTTTGCCCCGGCGGCGGCCCTGCTGGGGCTGGTGCTGGCCTACCCGCTGTGGAGCTGGCGGCGACTGAGCGCTGCAGCACACTTTCTGCGGCTGGAGATGGAGAACCTGCAGCAGCAGGGCCTGTCGATGCGGCTGCGCAAACGGCCCGGAGACTCGGCCGATTTTCTGGAGCGGCGCATCAACGCCGTCGAGCGCGCCTCACGCCAGCTGCGTGACCTGCACCACTTCGTGAGCGAAAGCCTGCAGCAACTGCCTTCGCCCAGCCTGGTCTGCGACCCGCAGGGCCGGATCCTGCTGGCCAACCGGGCTGCCCGCGAGCACCTGGGCGGCAGCGCAGAGGCCCCGCTGCAAGGCCAGTCGGTGGTAGCGTTGCTGGCCGACCTGGTGCAAGCGGGCAGCCGCCAGCCGCTCATCACCCTGGAGCATCTGCACCACCGATCCATGCCCGAGCACAGTGAAGGCATTGATGCTCAAGGCCGCAGCCTGCTGGTGCAATGCAAGCCCTTCACCGACCTGGCCAATGCGGGATGGCTGCTGACGCTGGTGGACCTGACCGAGATGCGCCGTGCCTTGCAACAGCGCGACCAGGCGATGCACTTCATCTCGCACGACATCCGCGCGCCCAATGCGTCCATCCTCACGCTGCTGGAGATGCAGCGCGCCTACCCCAGCCGCATGGCGGACGATGAACTGCTGCTGCGCATCGAGCGCTACGCGCAGGCGTCCCTGGGCATGGCGGAAAACTTCGTGCAGCTGGCCAGCGCACAGGCACAGGAGTACCACGTGGCGCCGCTGGACCTGGTCGCCCTGCTGGCAGAAACCACCGACGACCTCTGGGCCCTGGCCCGCGACAAACAGGTGGATGTGCGCGTCACTTCCGCCCCCGAAGCCGCCCCGTGCGAGGGTGACCGCGCACTGCTGCGCCGTGCACTGGCCAATGTGATCAACAACGCCATCAAGTTCAGCCCGCAAGGCGGTGTGGTGCAGTGCGCCATCGCAGAACGTGGCCCGCACTGGGTGGTGTCGGTGCGTGACCAGGGCCCCGGCATCGCCCCGGAACTGCAGCACAAGCTGTTCACGCCCTACCAAAGGCTGCACGACCGCAGCCACCCTGCCGTGCAAGGCGTTGGCCTGGGTCTGGCGCTGGTGTCTACCGTGGTGCAGCGCCACGGTGGCAGCCTAGAGGTAGACAGTGACACGGGGCATGGCGCGGAGTTCCGGCTGGTGCTACCCCGAGGTGAGGGCGCGACAGAGGACAGCGAGGGCAGCGGCGCCGACTAAGCCCCTTTGCTGTCCGCAGCACCTGCCGTGCGGACAGACGCACGCAGATAGTCCAGCACCGCCTGCCTGTCTCCCTGAAACACAATGCGGCCCGCCCGCTGGCGCTGCTGGTAGGCATACATCGGGTCGTAGTAGTCGCGCACCAAAGGGGCGATCCAGCCACGGTGCAGCGTGGGGTCTGCGTGGTCCCTTTGTCGCGCCAGCGCCGCCAGCATGGTCACGCGCAGTGCCCGGTGCCGGTCGCCGCCCAGGCGCTTGGCGAGTTTGTCCAGGCTTTCGAGCAAGCGGGCTGCAAACAGATCGGCACCCACTGCCTCGCCATGGGCCGCCAAAAAGTCGGCGCGTTGCTGCACCACGTAGTCCTGCAGGATGCGTTCGACCCGGGCATCAAAGCCATCATCCAGGCACACGATGGGCGCCTGCTCCAGCCGCTGCCGCAACGCCAACGGCACGGAGCAGCTGCCCACATGCCGCCCTTCGTCTTCAACCACAAATGCCCCATAACCCCGGTCGCGCTTCTGGAGAACATCCACGGCCAGCCGGTTCTCAAAGTCAATCTGCGAGGGCTGGCTGCTCACGCGGTGGCCAAAGCTGGAGCCCCGGTGGTTGGCAAACCCCTCCAGGTCCAGGCCATGGGCGAGTTGCGCGATCACCTCGGTCTTGCCCGTGCCGGTGAGGCCGCCCAGCAGCACAAAACCGCACTGCGCCGAAGCCGACTCCAGGGTGTCGATGAGAAAACCGCGCAGAGCCTTGTAGCCACCTTGCACGCGGGGGTAGTCGATGCCCGTTTCACTTCGGAGCCACTGCTGGACAATCTGCGACCGCAGGCCGCCCCGAAAGCAGTACAGCACGCCACCCGGATGGTCCTGCGCAAACCGCGCCCAGGCAGCGATGCGGGCCTGCTTGGTAGTCCCGGACACCAGCTGGTGCCCCAGCGCGATCGCCGCCTCCTGCCCCTTGTGCTTGTAGCAGGTGCCCACTTGCTGGCGTTCGCCATCGTCCATCAGCGGAAGATTGACCACCCCGGGGAACGCGCCCTGCGCAAACTCCACCGGCGCACGCACATCCATCATGGGCACACCGTTCAGTAACAGGTGCCGGTAGTCCGACAGAGCGGCCAGCATCAGCGCAACACGACGGCCAGGGCGCGCCGCTCCGTCATCTGGCCAATGGGTGCCAGCGCCAAGCCCAGCCCGCTTGCCACCGCCAGAAACTCGTCCTCGCCTTCAGGGCTCACCGCCACCAGCAACCCGCCGCTGGTTTGCGGGTCGCACAGCAGGTGCTTCTGCTCTTCGGTCAGCGGCGCAATCTTGGCGCCGTAGCTGTCGAAATTGCGCAGCGTCCCGCCGGGCACACAGCCCTGGTCCATGTAATGCGCCACGCCCGCCAGACGGGGCACGGCCGCATAGTCGATCTCGGCGCTCAGGCCACTGCCTTCGGCCATCTCGACCAGGTGCCCCAGCAAGCCAAAGCCCGTCACGTCGGTCATCGCCTTCACCCCCGGCAGTCGGCCAAACCGGCTACCGGGTTTGTTGAGCATGCACATCAGGTCACGTGCCACACCCACGTCCTGGGGGCGCAGCCGCGCTTTCTTCTCGGCCGTGGTCAGGATGCCAATGCCCAGCGGCTTGGTCAGGTACAGGCGGCAGCCCGCCGTGGCGGTGTCGTTGCGCTTGAGGTGGCGCTTCTCCACCACTCCGGTCACCGCCAGGCCAAAGATGGGCTCCGGCGCGTCGATGGAATGCCCGCCCGCCAGCGGAATACCCGCCGCATCGCACACCGCCCGCCCGCCACGCACCACCTCGCGCGCGACCTCGGGGGGCAGGACATTCACGGGCCAACCCAGGATGGCAATCGCCATCAGCGGGTCGGCCCCCATGGCGTAAATGTCGCTGATGGCATTGGTGGCGGCGATGCGGCCAAAGTCGAAGGGGTCGTCCACGATGGGCATGAAGAAGTCGGTGGTGGACACCACCCCACGCTCATCGTCGAGGGCATACACAGCAGCATCGTCGCGCGAGGTGTTACCCACCCACAGCCGGGGGTCCAGGTTCTGCGCCCCACTGCCCGCCAGGATCACGTCCAGCACCTGGGGACTGATCTTGCAGCCGCAGCCTGCGCCGTGGCTGTACTGGGTCAAGCGGATCGGCGGGGTCGTTGTAGATTCTTGGGACATGCAGGGTTCTTTCCGGGCATTGGGCGCAAGCCGCGCAGCCCTCCATTCTGGCGGTGAGGGCCCGGCGGCTCAACACGCCAGCCTCCCCGCTGCGATTCCCCCCATTCGCGCACGATCCACCAAAACGGCTGGACGGTATACCAAGCCAGACATAGTCCCGCCCCAAGCGCCCCCTAGAATTGCACCAGACCGGTGCAAAGGCGCTCATCGCCCCCTGGTGCCGGTAGAACACCTCGCCCCATTCGCCCATCACAGTCGGGCCACTTCCACCACGCCTCCACCACTTCATGCTCAGCCTTGACCTTCGCTCCCTGACCATCATGGCCGGCATGATAGGCATCGTGATGGGGCTGGTCCTGCTGGGTCTGCGGCGCAGCTATCCCCCTTCGATCCGTGGGATGCGGCTGTGGGGAACAGCGCCGCTGCTGTGCGCCAGTTCCACCCTTTTCTACGGCCTGGACGGCGTGCTGCCCGCGCCGCTGGTGGCGTT
Source organism: Acidovorax sp. NB1 (assembly GCF_005405905.1). Lineage (GTDB taxonomy): Bacteria > Pseudomonadota > Gammaproteobacteria > Burkholderiales > Burkholderiaceae_C > Acidovorax. Next base: position 52,668 of record NZ_BJHU01000049.1, on the reverse strand, counting down.
GGTAGGCAATGCCCTGCTGCTGACGGGGGTCACGCTGTTCCTGCTGGGCTCGGAGCGGTTGTACAGCCTGCCTTCCTCATGGCGCCGCTGGGCCACGGTGATCCTGGGGGCCTTGTTGGCCATCACTTTTTTCATGTTTGTGTACCCGGACTACCGCATCCGGGTCCTGGTCTTCAGCGGCACCCTGGCAGCCATCGTGGCCAAACATGCGCGCCTGCTGGGCCGCCATGGCAACCGGGGTTTTGCCCCCCGCTTCACAGCCATGGTGTTGTGGGGGCAGGCAGCGGTGCTGGTCTGCCGCGCCATATCAACGCTGTGGCTGGACCAAGCGGACACCCATCGCTTCACACAGTCTTTCGTCCAAACCCTCTACATTGCCGCCTTCAGCTTCTCGGTGCTGCTGGTCAGCATCGGGGTCCTGCTGATGGCCGGTGAACGCGTGCGCGCGGAGTTTGAATACCTCGCCACCCACGACTCCCTGACCGGGGCACACACCCGCCGGTCCGTGCTGGCGGCCTGTGCAGAAGAACTGACCCGCTGGAGCCGCTACGGCAGCACTTTTTCACTGCTGATCCTGGACATCGACCACTTCAAGCGCGTCAACGACGCACATGGACACCTTGCAGGTGACCAGGTCCTCAAACGCTTTGTGCGGCTTGTCCAGTCGCACCTTCGGTCGGCCGACCGGCTCGGGCGTTATGGGGGGGAGGAATTCATGGTGCTGCTGCCGGAAACCGACAGCGCCGCCGCCCAGGCCGTGGCAGAACGCATGCGCGCAGCCTTGGATGCAACACCCGGCACCGCAGACCTGCCGCACTGCACCGTCAGCATCGGAGTGACCACGGTACAGGCGGGTGACCCCACGGTCGATGCCCTGATTGCCCGCGCCGATACGGCCCTTTACGAAGCCAAGGCACAGGGCCGCAACCGGGTTCGGGCTGGCTGACAAAGAGCAGCCAGGAAGAGGTAGGGAGGGAAGGAGAGGGAGCGCAGGAGGGCCCAGAAACCAGAAAGGGTTTGCTTCTATTTTCATAGCAGCAAACCCTTTGAATACTGGCGGAGAGGGTGGGATTCGAACCCACGGTAGTGTTGCCACTACGCCTGATTTCGAGTCAGGTACATTCGACCACTCTGCCACCTCTCCTGTGAGTCGAAGTTGCGATTATAGCAAGGTTTTTCCTGCGTCCAGACCGGGTGCTCCTGCATGTTCCGCCGGTCTCAGCCGCGTCGGCGAACGATGTGCCCGGGCCCCAGGTCCGTGCATGCCCTGGCACCCAGCATGGCGAGGTTGCGGTCTACCTCGTCGCGCAGCAGCCCGATGGCGTGCAACACCCCGGCCTCTCCGGCCACAGCGGCCGCGTAGTTGAAAGGGCGCCCCACCAGCACCATGCGTGCGCCCAGCGCAATGGCTTTGAGCACATCAGAGCCACGCCGGAAACCTCCATCAATGAGCACCGGGAAGGCCGGTCCCACGGCCGTCACCACGGACTCCAGCACCCGCATGGCGGACGCGGCACCATCGAGCTGGCGACCTCCGTGGTTGGACAGCACCACACCGTCCGCCCCCAGGTTCCGGGCCTGCAGCGCATCTTCCACGCTGAGCACCCCCTTGACGACCAGCGGGCCCTTCCAGCGGCGCCGGATGGCCTCCAGATGGTTCCAGCTGAGGTGGTCGCGTGCCGAGAAATCGCGCAGCACCGAGGACGACATGATGGGAGCACCCCGCGTGGCAAACGAGTTCTCGAAGTGCGGCATGCCATGGCACAGCAGCGTGCGCAAGAAGGTGCCCGCCACCCAGCGCGGCCGCACCAGGCCATCCCAGGCCAGGCGCAGGCCGGGCCTGAGCGGTGTCGAAAAGCCCGTGCGGATGTTGTTCTCGCGGTTGGCCGAGATGGGAATGTCCACCGTGACCACCAGCGTGCGGAAACCCGCGCGCTCCACGCGGTCGATGAGCGCATCGATGCGCGCCTGGTCTCCGGGCAGGTAGGCCTGGAACCAGGTGCCCGGGCTCTGGCGCGCCACCTCCTCCAGCGGGATCAGCGAGGTGCCACTCATGACCGATGCGATGCCTGCACGCTGCGCCGCACGCGCCAGCACCAGGTCGCCCCGGTAGGTGGACAAAGCATTGATGCCCATGGGCGCAATACCGAAGGGGCTGCTGTAGCGCTCGCCGAACAGCTCCACAGACTGGGAGCGCAGCGAGACGTCGCGCAGCACACGCGTTGTGAAGGCGTATTCGCCAAACACCTCGCGGTTGTCGCGCAGCGAGGCATTGTCCTCGGCTGCGCCCGCAATGTAGCCAAAGATAGGCCGGGGCAGGCGCCGACGCGCGGCGTCCTCAAAGTCGTGCAGCGACAGCATGCGGCGCAGCACGGCCGGGGAGCGCGGCACAGCACCCAGTGCGGGCGATGCCACGGGGGACAAGGAATCAGGGGCAGCAATCATGGTGGGGGCGCCGGTAAAAACGGTCAGAACAGGTTCAGAACGGGTTCATGCAAGCCGCCACTCTAGGCAGCATGGAATGCGCATAAAAGCGAAATATCTAGAATGAAGTTGTTCGCTTTTTCGCTCACAACCCATGTCCACCCCTTCCATCAAGCAGCTCGAAGCCTTTTGGTGGGCCGCCACCTGCGCCAACTTCAGCACCGCGGCAGAACGTGTGCATGTATCGGTGTCGTCGCTGTCCAAGCGCATCGCCGAGCTGGAGTCGGTGCTGGGCCAGCCACTGTTTGACCGCAGCGGCCACCGCGCCGTGCTCACCGAAGCCGGAGAACGCCTGCTGCCCGCAGCACTTGACGTGCTCCAGGCCATGACGGCACTGAGCCAGGCGGCGGATGCACGCGCGGCGCTCACCGGCCGCTGCCGTTTTGGTGTGGGCGATCTCTCGGCGCTCACCTGGCTGCCCGCGCTGGTGGCAGCGGCCCGGCACGCGCACCCCCGCCTCGTTCTGGAACCTGTGGTGGACGTAGGCAGTGTGCTGGAACGCCGCCTGGACGATGGCGAACTGGACTTCGCCGTGATCGCCGGGCGCTCATCCCGCAGCAGCCTGCTGTCGCAGCCGGTAGGCGCTGCCCACTTCGCCTGGGCTGCCGCACCGGGCCTGCCCGGTGCAGGCCGGATGGGCGCCGGGGCCCTGTTGCAGCGCCATGCACTGGTCACCCTGCCAGCCGGGGCGGGGACTACGCGGCTGCTCGACGACTGGCTGCTGGCGCACCGCGTCACGGTGCACGAGCGCATCCTGTGCAACAGCTGGGGGGCCGTGGCCGGGATGCTGCGCGCCGGTGTGGGGGTTGGGTTCTTGCCTACTGGCTGGGTCCGCACCCTGGGCCTGCATGCGGTGGGCGGACGCACGCCACTGGCCCCGCTGCACTACGCATACCAATGGCGGCGGGGCGATACGCGGGCGCTGGTGGCAGCCATGTTGCGCCTGGCCCAGGCGCAGGTGGATTTTTCAGCTCCGCCCGCCCTGGCGGCCTGAGCACCCGCACAAGGCTTTACCCAGGGTCTTTCACGTGGCACCCATACGCGCCACGCCTGCATGAACGGGAAGTGAAAAACACAACGGGCCACAAGGGCCCGCTGCAGGAGTCGATGAATCAGGCAAGCCCGAACGGACCTGCCGGGTTCTCTCACGCGGCCTCAGGCCTGAAGCACAGTCTGGCCGCCCAGGTAGGGGCGCAGCACCTCGGGCACCGTCACGCTGCCATCGGCCTGCTGGTAGTTCTCCAGCACCGCCACCAGGGTGCGGCCCACGGCCAGGCCCGAGCCGTTCAGGGTGTGCAGCAACTCGTTCTTGCCTTGCGCGTTCTTGAAACGGGCTTGCAGGCGGCGCGCCTGGAAGGCCTCGCAATTGCTCACCGAACTGATCTCGCGGTAGGTGTTCTGCGCGGGCAGCCACACTTCCAGGTCGTAGGTTTTGGCGGCGCCAAAGCCCATGTCACCCGTGCACAGGCTCATCACCCGGTAAGGCAGGCCCAGCTTCTGCAGCACGGCTTCGGCGTGGCGGGTCATTTCTTCCAGCGCCTCGTAGCTCTTGTCGGGGTGCACGATCTGCACCATTTCGACCTTGTCGAACTGGTGCTGGCGGATCAAGCCGCGAATATCACGCCCGCCGCTCCCGGCTTCGGAGCGGAAGCACGGTGTGTGGGCCGTAAGCTTGATGGGCAGGTCGGCCTCTGGCGTGACCACGTCGCGCAGAAAATTGGTCAGGGGCACTTCGCTGGTGGGGATGAGGTACAGCGCGGTGTTATCGGGCACGGGCTCGCCGTCCTGGCCGCCCTTCTTGGCAGCAAACAGGTCGCCTTCAAATTTGGGCAACTGGCCGGTGCCCTTGAGCGAATCGGCGTTCACGGCATAAGGCACATAGCACTCGGTGTAGCCGTGTTCCTGGGTCTGCACGTCCAGCATGAACTGGGCGAGTGCACGGTGCAGTCGGGCGATGGGGCCCTTCATCACGGTGAAACGCGAGCCCGAGAGCTTGGCGCCCATGTCGAAGTCCAGGCCCAGCGGGGTGCCCAGGTCCACATGGTCTTTCACCTCGAAACCGAAACTGGGAGGGGCGCCCCAGCGGCGCACTTCCACATTGCCGGTTTCGTCGCTGCCCACGGGCACGGATTCGTGCGGCAGGTTGGGCACTGCGACCAGCATAGCCAGCAGCTCGGACTGGATCTGCTCCAGGCGGGTAGCGGATTGCTCCAGTTCCACCTTGCCAGCGGCCACCTGGGCCTTGACGGCTTCGGCGCCGTCCTTGTCGCCCCGGCTCATCAGCATGCCGACCTGCTTGGAAAGCTGGTTGCGCTGGGCCTGCAATTCTTCGGTGCGGGTCTGCAGCGTCTTGCGCTCAGACTCCAGGGCCTGGAAAGCGGAGACGTCCAGGAAGGCCTGGGGCTTTTTGCGGGTTTCCAGCCGCGCGATGGCGGTGTCGAGGTCTTTGCGGAGGAGAAGAATGTCAAGCATGGAAGGATTTTAGTCGGCTGATGGACCCATGTGGCTATCGAACCGAAAGCCAGACGGCTCTGATACCAAGCTCTGGTCGCTGTCACAGAAAAACAAACTGGATGCACCCACCTTAGCGTTCGTAATTTTTCAATTCACATTGAAAACATTTACTTTCACCACCTCCTTCGATGTCGTAGAACGTGCTCCATTCAACGGAGATCGGACAGTTTCTGTTTTCAGCACCAAACCGCGATATGAACCACCAGCTGCGATCCAAACAGTTTTCTCATCAGAAAAAGAGGATGCAGCACCGCTGGAAGCATTCAGATTTTCTTTGATTTTAAATTGGCAGGCTTCAAAAGCCCCCAATGATGTTTTGATTACCTCACGCCCAACATAAGTTCTTGATTCATGGGCATCCCAAGCATCTTGAGAAGGGCCAGAAGGTCCATTGCTCTTAACAGTGACAAAGTAACTCTGATGAACCGTCTGCCCAATATCCATTGAAACTGGAAAAACCTTGGGTGGAGTGATTTCCCTTGCAGAGACGAAAGGAGGCTTGCCGCCAGAGTAGCCATACTCTTTCAGGTAGCCATTACCAAGAGAAAACCTAGATTGAACAAAACGTGGCTCACTAACAGTTGCATAGATCTCGCCACCCTCAACATATGAATCAACTACAGCGTACGTTTCATCCTCTTGATAAGAAACACCAAAATTACTAGAATAATTTACAGAAATTGATATTCTTGAGCCACTACCCCAAAAACCCTCATTAAAGCAGTCTTGCGAGGTCTTGGCGGTCTCACCGCCACCGCCTCCGCAAGCAACTATCAAAACAGCAAACGGCAAACAAATCAGATATTTTCTCATCACGCTTCTCATTAACTCAACAAAAACCCAAAACCGCCTATTAAATTCTATGTTTTGGCATATCAAAACCACCGCTATTGGTCGATTCCGAGCTATCAACGCCGCGTCGCAGCAACTACTGACAGCTAATCACACCAGCATCGTCGGATCGAAGTTGGCGCCACACAGAATCAGGGCCACCGTTTCCTGCGGCTGGGGCTTGTAGGCGCCGGTTTGTAGCGCGGCCAGGCCCAGTGCGGCGGCGGGTTCCACGGCCAGTTTCAGCTCCTTCCACAACCACAGCTGGGCGGCGCGGATGGCGTCGTCGGGCAGAAGCAGCGCATCGTGCACGTGGCGCTGGCTCATCTCCCAGCCAATGGCGCCGATGCGCTTGGCGCCCAGCGAGTCAGCGGCCACGCCACCCACTTCCACATCCACCGGCTGCCCTGCGGCGCGCGCCGCGTGCAGGGTGGGCGCGCGTTCGGGCTCCAGCGCCACCACATGGGCGCGGCTTTCCACCCACGCGGCCACGCCGCCGATGAGGCCCCCACCGCCCACGCTGACGAGCACCGTGTCGGGCAGGCGGCCGCCCTGCTCTTCCATCTCCAGCGCCATGGTGCCCGCGCCCGCTACCACTTCGGGCTGGTCGTAGGCGTGGGCTTGCAATGCGCCGGTAGTTTGCTGGCGGGCCACGCAGGCTTCGAAGGCTTCGGAATACGCAGCGCCGGTGACGACCACCTCTGCCCCCAGGGCGCGCAGGCGGGCTCGTTTGGCCTCGGGCGAGACCTCGGGCACAAACACCTCGCAGCGCACGCCCAGGGCCTGGGCCGCAGCCGCCACGGCGATGCCGGCGTTGCCGCCTGAGGCGATGATCACGCCGCTCTCGGGCACCGGGTTGGCCAGCAGGCGATACAGCATGCCGCGCGCCTTGAAGCTGCCACCCACCTGCAAATGCTCCAGCTTGAGCCAGACCTCGGCACAGTCCACGCCCAGGGACTTGCCGGACAGGCGCATCAGCGGCGTGGTGCGCAGAAAGTCGGGCTGGGTGGCCAGTTGGCGGCGGGCGGCGGCAATGGCGGCGCGGTCGATCATGCAGGGGCTCCGGAGGGCAGGTGGTGTCAAAAGAAGGGGCAGTGTAGGGGCTGCCCGCAACATGCAGACACAACGCTGACTGCACGAGCGCCCCACAACTGCCGATAACATGGACAGGGCAGCCCCACCCAACGCCCGTTGCGGGCCTGCCCGCAGGAGGAAAGACATGTTCTTTGTGTTCGGCCCGTCGGGCCAGATGTACCGGGGCGGCCCGGAGAACCTGGCCAAGATCTCGTCAGTGCGGCGCGTGCAGCGGCCCCAGGCGCTGCGCACCCGGGCGCTGGACCTGCCGGGGGATCCCGTGCCCGTCTTCCCCGCCCCGCCCCACGCGGCCACGGCAGAAGCCACCACGCCCGCCGTGGTCAACCTGCGCCTGCAGGACGCCGTGAGCGCCTATGCACAGACCGAACAAGGCCCCCAGCATGCCCGCCAGCCGCTGACCCGGGTCAGTGACGTGATGACCCGGGGCGCACTCAGCGTGCAGCCGGATGCCCGCGTGAACGATGCCTGGCAGACGCTGGCCGAGCACAAGGTGGCCCAGGCCCCGGTGGTGGATGTGCTGGGCCGCGTGATCGGCCTGCTGGTGCGCGCCGACATGGCGCCGCTGGACCTGCTGCCGGAGCCCGGCGCCGTCAAACAGGCCATCGACCTGGCCCGCCGCCCGGTGGCCGAGGTGATGGTGAGCCCGGTGCCCACCGTCGCGGCGGACACCGAGCTGCGCCGCGTGGCGGCCGTGCTGCTGGACACCGGCCTGCCCGGCCTGCCGGTGACGGACGAGGCGGGCGTGTTGTCGGGCTTCATCTCGCGCACCGACATCCTGCGCGCCGTGGCGGCCGACCCGCCGCTGGACCTGTGGAGCGGACCCGCCGTTCCGCTGTAGTGAAAAATCTGAATAAAAATGGCCGCTACCGCGCGATAGTCAAGCGATAGCAGCTATCAATTCAGGAGTAAAAGAACAAAGGACGCCTGCAAGCGCCCTTTTCTCAAATGAACCGCCCGACCGTCAGTGGGCAGACGGCCCCGTCTCTGGCGTGCGCTCACGGATCTCCAGCCCCGTGGCTGCGTCGATCTTCAGCCCCTTGGGCAGCGGGAACTTGATGGTCTCCTCGATGCCCGCCATGCTGCGCACCGACACCGCGCCCAGCGCCTTGATGCGGTCGATGACCTGCTGCACCAGGATTTCAGGTGCCGACGCACCGGCCGTGAGCCCCACACGCGCGCGGCCCTTGAACCATTCGCCCTGCAGTTCGTCGGCACTGTCCACCATGTAGGCCGTGGTGCCCAGCTTGGCGGCCAGCTCGCGCAGGCGGTTGCTGTTGGAGCTGGTGGGGCTGCCCACCACGATCACCACGTCCACCTGCGGGCTCAGCACCTTGACGGCGTCCTGGCGGTTTTGCGTGGCGTAGCAGATGTCCTGCTGCTTGGGCTCGCGCACGCTCGGAAAGCGCGCACGCACGGCGGCCGAGATCTCGGCGGCGTCGTCCACACTCAGCGTGGTCTGCGTGACCACGGCCAGCTTCTCGGTCTGCGCGGGCTGCACGCGGGCCACGTCTTCCACGTCTTCCACCAGGTGGATGCCGTGGTCGAGCTGGCCCATGGTGCCCTCGACCTCGGGGTGGCCCTTGTGGCCGATCATGATGAACTCGTAGCCCTCTTTGGCGAGCTTGGCCACTTCGACGTGCACCTTGGTCACCAGTGGGCAGGTGGCGTCGAAGATGCTGAAGCCACGTGCCTCGGCCTCTTGCTGCACCGCCTTGCTCACGCCATGGGCGCTGAAGACCAGCGTGGCGCCCGGGGGCACATCCGACAGCTCTTCGATGAAGATCGCACCCTTGGCCTTGAGGTCGTTCACCACATAGGTGTTGTGCACGATTTCGTGGCGCACATAGATGGGGGCGCCAAACTTCTGGATGGCGCGCTCCACGATCTCGATGGCGCGGTCCACGCCGGCGCAAAAGCCGCGCGGCTCGGCCAGCAGGATTTCTTGCGGTGCCTGCATCACAGGATCCCGATCAGCTGCACTTCAAAGGTCACGGGCTGGCCCGCCAGCGGGTGGTTGAAGTCGAACAGCACCGCGCCGTCGTCACGCACCTGCATCACCGCCCCGGCGTAGCTGCCCTGGCCGTCGGGTGTGGGGAACTGCACCACATCGCCCACGTTGTACTTTTCGTCGGGGTCGCCCAGCTCGTTCATCAGCTTGCGCGCCACCCATTGCTGCATGTCAGGGTTGCGCTCGCCAAAGGCCTCGCCCGCAGGCAGCTCGAACGTGGTGCGCGTGCCCTCGGCCAGGCCCAGCAGGCGCTGCTCCATGGCTGGCGACAGCTCGCCCGTGCCCAGCGACAGGGTGGCGGGTTTGTCGGTAAAGGTGTTGATCACATCCCCCGCCGGGCCCGCCAGGCGGTAGTGCAAGGTGAGGAAAGAACCCGGCTGGACGGTAGGAAGGGCGGCGGCTGTAGTGGTCATGAAAGTCCCGATAAACTGGCCCGCATTGTAGAAAACCGGGCAAAGCCCTACGCCCGTTGGCCCCCGACGGGCGCCAAAAACCCTGCGCCATGCCCCTCAAAGACCTGCCCGCCGACGCCCAGCCCCGCGAAAAACTGCTGGCGCGCGGCCCCGCCGCACTGGCCGATGCCGAGCTGCTGGCCATCTTGCTGCGCACCGGCATCGTGGGCAAGGGCGTGCTGCAGATGGCGCAGGAGCTGCTGGACCCGCCCGGCATCGACCCGGACACGGGCGCCGTCACCGGCGGCTTTGGCGGCATTGCCGGGCTGCTGCACACCAGCGCGGCCGACCTGGAGCGCATCAAGGGCCTGGGCCCCGCCAAGCGCGCCGAGCTGGTGGCGGTGCTGGAGCTGGCCCGCCGCGCCCTGGCCCAGCAGCTGCGCGAGCGCGAGGTGTTCGACTCGCCCGATACCGTCAAGCATTACCTGCAACTGCACCTGGCCGCCAAGGGGCACGAGGTGTTTGCCGTGCTGTTCCTCGATGCGCAAAATCGCCTGCTGGCGCTGGAGGAGCTGTTTCGCGGCACGCTCACCCAGACCAGCGTGTACCCGCGCGAAGTGGTGCTGCGCGCCCTGCACCACCAAGCCGCCGCTGTGGTGCTGGCCCACAACCACCCGAGCGGCAGCGTGTTGCCCAGCCGCGCCGACGAGGCACTGACCCAGACCCTGAAGACCACGCTGGCGCTGGTGGATGTGCGCGTGCTCGACCATGTGATCGTGGCCCCGGGCCAGGCGCTGTCGATGGCCGAAAAGGGTTTGGTGTGACCGCCCCAGCCCCCGCACCCGCCCACCCACCCACGGCCCTGCAAGCCGCGCTGGCGCGTGCTGCGCGCGCTGCACCCGGCAAGGCGCCCCCTGTGGAAGCCACAGTTCCCGCCCCGGCCCCCAGCGCACCCCGGTCCACCCGGCGCGCAGGCCTGGCCGACAAAAAAGCAGCAGCCAAGGCGGCCATGCGCCCGCTGCGCCACGCCCCCGCTGCGCCCACAGAGAGCCCCGCACCACCCCGGCGCCGCGCCCCCCCGGCCCCGCGCCGCGCGGGCGAACGCATCACCCAGCTGCAGGACCTGGCCACCGTGGCCCGCCGCCTGCGTGAAGAGCAGGAGCGCCGCGAGGCCGAAGACAAGGCCCAGCGAGAAGCCGCAGCACGGGCCGAGGCCGAGCGCCACCTCTTCAGCCGCAGCGTGGGCCCCGTCACCCCACTGCGCAACCCCAACCTGGCACGCGTGCGCCGCCACCAGCCGCCGCCGCTGCCGGTGCAGCACTGGCTGGACGAAGAGCGAGTGCTGATGGAATCGATCAGCGACGACTTCGACGTGAGCACCCTGCTGGACACCGACGACCAGCTCAGCTTTCGCCGTCCCGGCATCGGTGTGGAGATCACGCGCCGCCTGCGCGCGGGCCACTGGAGCATCCAGCGGCAGCTGGACCTGCACGGCCTGCGCGTGGACGAGGCGCGCGAGGCGCTGGGCGACTTCATCCGCCACGCCCACAAGACCGGCCTGCGCTGCGTGCGCGTGGTGCACGGCAAGGGACTGGGCTCGCCCGGCAAGAGCCCCGTGCTCAAAAGCCGCGTGCAGCGCTGGCTGGTGCAGAAGAACGAGGTGCTGGCCTTCGTACAGGCGCGGCCCATGGATGGTGGCGCGGGCGCGCTGGTGGTGCTGCTGCAGCCTGTGTTGCACAGGCATTCATAAAAAATAGCCGCCACCGCCCGTCCATCAAACGCTAGCAGCTATCAAAAGAGAAGCATCACCCTCCCAACCGGGAAGGTGATGCTCTCTGCAGGCACTGCCTACTTCGACAGATCCACTGCGTATTTCGACGTGCCCTTGCCCGACCCGTCATCGGCCGCCAGCAGCGACACGTTGGCCAGGCCCGCCGCCTGCGCCACGGCCAGCGCATTGGCGCCCGAGCTGAACACCACCGGTCCCGCCACCGTGGCCTTGGCAAAGCGCCAGCTCTTGGCCGCGCCGTTGGCAGCGCGGGTCACCGCCGGGTTCTTGCGGATGTAGTCGATCACCACGTCCCGGTTGGCATCCGGCGAGGCCCAGATGGTGCCCGAGCCGTCGAGCTTGTCGATAAAGCTCTTGCCGCTGGTGGCGCGGTAGTTGTTGGTGGCGATCACGAACTCCTGCGCCACGTCGATGGGCTTGCCCAGGTAGCTCAGGTTCTTGATGCGGCTGCCCAAGGGCTGGGTCACGTCGATCTCGTACCGCACGTCGGGCGTGGTGAACATGTCGAAGTTGTAGCCCGGGAAGGTGCTGATGAGTGGCTGCTCGGTGGTCTTGGCCGGGTCGATCTGGTTGAAGCGCTTGGCAGCGGCTTCGAGCCAGTTCTTGATGTCACCACCGTTCACCTTCACCGCATACACCGTGTTGGGGTAGAGGTACAGGTCGGCCGCGTTGTTGATGGCCAGCGGGCCCACGGCCACGTCGGTGTAATCGGCCCCGCCCTGGAAGCCGCTCTTGAACGGCGCGCTCACCGACAGCACGGGCAACGCAGCGTACTGAGGCAAGCTGGCCTTGATGTAGGCGGCCACATAGGCCTGCTGCGCCTGGTTCACGACCTGGATCGCGCCGGGGTCACCCACGTCGGAAAACAGCGTGCTCATGCGGAAGTCGGTCTGGCCGATGGGTGTCTTCACGTACTGGATGGCTGCCTGGTGCTGCGGCTCGATCAGCGGCGCGACCACCGGGTCTGCATCTACATAAACGTTCGCGCCCGCAGCGTTCTTGCTCTGGATGTTGCGCAGCTCGGACTTGCTGGCCGACTTGTTGACCACCCATTTGGCGCCATCCCACTGCAGCGCCAGCTGGACCACGCCCAGCGCCTTGCCCCAGGAGCTGGCCATAACGGCGGGCACGCCGTTCACAGTGCCCGCCTTGTGGTCCACGCCGGGCAGGTTGAAGCCGGGCGTGGCCGCCGTGTCGGGGAACACACCGTGCTGGTGGCCCATCACCATAGCGTCGATGCCTGGCACCTTGGACAAGTGCAGGCCCGGGTTCTCCATGGTGGGCGAATACGCCGCGTTGTCCATGCCGCCGTGCAGCAGCGCCACCACGATGTCAGCCCCCTTGGCGCGCAGTTCGGGCACGTACTTCGTTGCAGCCTCCACCGCGCCTTCGGTGCTCACCTTGCCTTCCAGATAGCGCTTGTCCCAGTTCAAGATGCCCGGCGTGGTGAAGCCGATCACACCGATCTTGATCGGCAGCTTCACGTCCTTGCCATCGGTGCCCTTGGCCACCAGCGTGCGCTCCAGCACCGTGTAGGGCTGCACCAGCGGCTTCTTCGTCTTGTTGCTGATCACGTTGGCCAGCACCATCGGAAAACCCGCGCCCGCGCATTTCTTGGAGGCGTCCACGCCGTCCACCTCCAGGCCACCGCCCAGCACCTGGTTCAAGAACGGCAGGCCGTAGTTGAACTCGTGGTTGCCCAGCGTGCCCGCGTCAAAACCCAAAGCGCCCATGGCCTTGTACATCGACAGCTGCTGCGTGCAAGGGATGGGGCTGATGGTGGCCTCGTAATCGGCCAGCGCAGTGCCCTGGATGGTGTCGCCGTTGTCCACCAGCAGCGTGTTGGCAAATTCTTTGCGCGCGGCGCGCACCAGCGTGGCGGTGCGCTCGAAGCCGTAGCTCTTGTCTTCGGCCAGCTTGAAGTAGTCGTAGCTGCGCACGTTGAAGTGCAGGTCGGTCGTCTCCAGCACGGCCAGCGTGGCGGTGGCGCTGGTGGTGTTGTCGCTGCCGCTGCCGCAGGCGGCCAGCGAAGCCGCCAGCGCTACCAGGCCCAGGGCAGCCAAGCGGCGTGACAGCCGCGCAGGAAGAATGGAATGGCTTAGCGTGTGTTCAGACATGAACAGTCCCGAATTGAAACAAGGGACCGAGTGTCTGGCGGGGGTTTGACAGCGGTGTGACGTGGCGCCGGAGCTTCAATCGATGCGGTGCACATCGCCGTTGTGGGGCGAAGCGCTCTCGTGGAACAGGTCTTCGAGGAACTGCGCCAGCTCCTGCTCTTGCACAAAATCGGGGATCACAAAACCTGCGCGCGTGCGCTTGCCATCTGCACCCACACGGTAGGCTTGCCACAACGCGCCTTCGCGGCGCACTTCGACGATGCGGCCGAACACGTTGAAGCGGGGGTGCATGGTCACGGTGCCACCGATGCGATCAGATCCACTTCCACCGTCGCGTTCTTGGGCAGCTGCAGCACACCCACCGAGGTGCGCGTGTGCGCTCCGGCGGGGCCCAGCACGGTGAACAGCAAGTCGGACGCGCCATCGGCCACCTCGCTTTGCTGCGTGAAGCCGGGCGCCGACTGCACATACACCGTGATGCGCAGAATGGACTGCACGGCATCGAGCGAGCCCAGCGACCGCTGCAGCAGTGCCAGCGCGCGCATCGCGCACACCCTGGCGGCCTTTTGTGCATCGGCCAGCGAAGCCCCGGCACCGGCAGCGCCAGTGACAACCACGGTGTCGCCCACGCGCGGGATCTGCCCGCTCAGGTAGATGTGGTGACCATCGCGCACCAGCGGCACGTAGTTGCCGCCGATCTTGATTTCTCCGTCGAAGCTGTAACCCAGAGCCTGGGCCTGTTCCTTGAAACGTTGGTCGCGTGACATGGTGAATGGGGAGTCTCGAAAAATGAAAAGAAAAAGGGCGGTGCCACTTTGACCCCGCCCCGGCGTCATGCCCCGAAAGGCAGGATCAGCGCATGGTGGCGCTCGGCGTCCATGCCTTTGCGCTGTTCCAGCGCCAGCGCGTGGCGCGATGTGGGCAGCAGATAGGCCAGGGGCCGGCGGTCCGGGGCCATGTCCAGGCGCACGGCCAGGCCCTGCGTGGCGCGGTAGCCCTTGAGCTGGTTGGCGACGGTGCCCTGGATGACCGGCGGCGTACCGCCGCTTTCCTCGAAGAAGACGAGGTAGTCGTCGTGCTGCGCCTGCGTCACCTCGACCCAGACGCCCCAGCCGAAGTAGTCATCGCGGTAGGTGAAGGGCACGGGCAGCACGCAGCGGATGAACCAGCGCTTGCCGTCGAGCGTGCAGAAGTCCTGGTTGTAGCGGGCCCGGCGGTAGCGGTCCAGGTAGCTGAGTTCGAACACGGCATCCGGCAGGCCGCAGCCGATGTCGGTGGCCAGCTCGTCGTGCCACTCGCCGCAGCTGTTGCACCGAAAACCGGGGCGCTTGGCTGACTTGCGGGGTTTGGCGGGGGATGCTGCTGTGCGTGCGGTGGATTTGCGGGGAGTGGTTACAGGCATGGCAGACGGGTTTGCGATCTTTGTGGGCCGCAATTTAACAGGCGCGTCAGGTATGCCGCGCGAGGGGATCGGCATCAGGCCATGGCGGCACTTGCGCTGCACATCGATTTCAAGTGGCAGGGGCTAGATAGCCAGTTGCCGCTCCAATTGATTGATTTTCAAGCTATCCATAGAGTCGCAAATGGCACGGTCAAGGTGCCACCGCACCCTCCAGGCCCAGCACCATCGGTTGCTTGAGATCGCCCTTGTTGCCCATGCCCACGGGGGCCAGCCGCAGGCCGCGCGCCTTGATGTACAGGTAGCCGTTGGCCTGCGAGACGGTGACGGAGCCAGCCTTGTCGGCACTCTCCCAGCCCAGCAGCGTACCGCCCGAGCTGTCCATGAACGAGACCGCCGCCTTCTTCTGTGCAGCGTTGGCCTTGGCGCCGACCTCGTACACGCCGGGCGCGGGCTTGGCGGTTCCAAAATCCACGGTCGCCAGCTGCAACTGCGAATTGGTGGCAAAGGTGAAGGCCTGCGGCGTCTCCAGGTAATTCAGCCCGGTTTTGAAGCCGTAGCGTTTGCCGGACTTGCCTGCCACCTCGCTGCGCACCTCGCCAAAGTTGTGCCAGCCATTGGGGCCCGCGTAGAGCTTGCTCTTGGGGTTAGTGAAGCGGTCGTCCGAGGCCGACGGCACGTTGCTCCAGGTGTCGTCGCCCGCAGCTGCAGGCTGGGCATGGGCGAGGGTGCAGGCCAGCAGGCCCGCGCAGAGGATCAAAGGTGTTTTCATGGTCCGCACCCCGGAGCGCCATCAGCGCAAAGTGGACAAGGCGCAGACAGTAGCACCCTGGGCGCCAAGGCGCCATAGGGCCAGGGCCCGTGGAGCTGCTGAGCCGTGGAGCCTAGGCCCTCCGAACCCGTTGACGGTCTTCGAGGCTCAGGCGCCAGCCCGGTTGCGCATCCAGTCCGCCGTGCCCATGAAGCTCTCCTTCAGGCGCGTGCGCAAATCGGTGGGCACGCCGGTCTCGCCCATGGCCTGGTCCATGCAGGCCACCCACTGGTCACGCTCCTTGATGCCAATGGAAAACGGCATGTGGCGCATGCGCAGGCGCGGGTGGCCGAAGCGGCTCTGGTAGTGATCGGGGCCGCCCAGCCAGCCGCAGAGGAACCAGAACAGCTTTTGCCGCGCGCTGGCCAGGTCGCTGCCGTGGGCGGCGCGCAGCTCGGCGTAGGCGGGCTCCAGGTCCATGAGGTCGTAAAACCGCTCGACCAGCGCATGCACGCGGTCTTCGCCGCCGATCCATTCGAAGGGCGTGGTAGGCGGGATGGAAGGGGTGGGATTGGAAGTGGCCTCTGGGGTGGTCGATGCTTCAGAATTCATAAAAAAACAGGCCTTTGCGCGCGTCCATCATACCTTTATAGCTATATTTTTAATAGCAAATAACCCAATCACCACCTACTCTGCCGCGCGGCGCAGCGTATCGACCACGGGGCGCAGCAGCACCTCGCGCAGGCCCCACCAGCCCGCTGCCAGTGCCAGCACGGCCCCGGCCACGGCCCCGGCCAGCGGCACCCAGGGGGCGGCCGTCCAGGTGAAGTCGAACACAAAGCGCGCCAGCGCCCAGCCCACACCCACCGCCACGGCGCTGGCCAAGAAGCCCGCCAGCAGGCCCACGCCCACCAGCTCGGCGCGCTGCACTTGGCGCAGCAGGCTGGCGCGGGCGCCCACGGCGCGCATGATGGCGTACTCGCGCGCGCGCTCCTCGCGCGTGGCAGTAACGGCGGCAAACAGCACCACCAAGCCCGCTGCCAGCGTGAAGGCGAACAGGAATTCCACCGCACGGATCACCTGCTCCAGCACGCGCTGCACCTGGGCAATGGTGGCGCCCATGTCCACGTTGGTGATGTTGGGGAATTGGCGCACCAGGCCGTTGTCAAAGCCGTTGGTTTCGGGCGCGCGGTAAGCCGCGAGGTAGGTTACAGGCACGTCCTTGACGGTGGCCACCGGGTACATCACGAAGAAGTTGGCCCGCATGGAGCCCCAGTCCACCTTGCGCAGGCTGGTGATGCGTGCCTCGTTCTGCACGCCGCCCATGTCAAACATCAGGCGGTCGCCCATCTTCAGGCCCAGGGTTTCGGCGATGCCTTCTTCGACGCTGATGGCACCCTCTTCGCCCGGCGTCCACTGGCCCGCCACCACCTGGTTGTGGGGCGGCGCCTCCACGGCGTTGGAGAGGTTGAATTCGCGGTCCACCAGGCGCTTGGCGCGGTCGTCGGTGTAGTCGGCCGGGCCCACGGGCTTGCCGTTCACGGCCAGCAGGCGGCCCCGGATCATGGGGTACCAGTCGTACTTGCCCACGCCGTTGTCCTTGAGCGTCTGCTGGAAGGCATCCGCCTGGTCGGGCATCACGTTGATGACGAAGCGGTTGGGCGCATCGGGCGGAGTGGCCTTGCGCCAGCTGCTGATGAGGTCGGTGCGCAGCAGCACCAGCAGCACCAGCGCCAGCAGGCCCACGGCCAGGCTGCTGACCTGCACCACGGCATAGGCCGGGCGGGCCGAGATCTGCCGCGTGGCCAACACCAGCCATCGGGGGGCAGTGCTTTCATTCACGCTGCGCCGCAGCAGCTTGACCGCCACCCACGACAGCCCCGCAAACAGGGCCACAGCCCCGGCAAAACCGCCCACGGCGATCAGGCCCAGCTTGATGTCGCTGCTCACGGCCAGCAGCAGCGCCGCAAACCCGGCCACCCCAAGCCCCAGCACGGCCAGCGAGGCGGGCTTGAGCCCCCCCACGTCACGCCGGATCACCCGCAGCGGCGGCACCTGGGCCAGTTGCAACACGGGCGGCAGGCCAAACGCAAACAGCAGCGTGAGCCCCATGCCCAGGCCAAACGCCACGGGCCACAGGCTGGATGCGGGCAAGGCCGATTCGACCAGCCCCGCCAGCAGCAAGACAAACGCGTGGTGCACCCCATAGCCCAGCAGCACGCCTAAAGCACTGGCAAACAGGCCGACCAACGCAAATTCGGTGATGTAAGCGCCCGCAATCATGCGCTGGCTCTGGCCCAGCACGCGCAGCATGGCCGAGGCATCCAGGTGCTCGGCCGCAAAGCCGCGTGCGGCCAAAGCCACGGCCACGGCCGAGAGCAGCGCAGCCAGCAGGGCCACCAGGCTCAGAAACTTCTGGGCGCGGTCCAGCGTCTGGCGCATTTCGGGGCGGCCGCTTTCGAGCGACTCGACGCGCACGCCATGCACCTCGGGCTTTTTGGCCTCTTCCACCGCCCATTCGTTGAAGGCTTTGACGGCAGGCGCCGGGCCCACTACGGCAAAACGGTAGGTCAGGCGGCTTGCGGGCTGCACCAGGCCGGTGGCGGACAGGTCGGCCTCGTTCAGCATCACACGCGGCGCAAAACTCATGAAGCCCGCGCCCCGGTCGGGCTCGATGACGATGATGCGCGCGATGCGCAGTTGTGCGTCGCCCAGCAGCAGCTTGTCGCCCATGGCCAGGTTGAGCGATTCGAGCAGCGGGGCATCGACCCACACCTCGCCGGGCGCAGGGATGTCGCGCGTGGGCTGCTCCAGCGCGCCAGGGGCATCGGCCACCGTGAGGCGGCCGCGCAGCGGGTAGCCGGGCTGCACGCTCTTGAGCGCGACGAGCTTGCTGGCGCCGCCCTGCGCATCGCTCGCGCGGCCCATGGTGGGGAAACCCAGCGTGGTCACCGACTGCAATCCGAGCGCCTTGGCGCGCTCCACAAAGGCGGCGGGGGTGGGGTTGTCGCTTGCCACCACGGCATCGCCGCCCAGCAGTTGCAACGCGTCGCGCTGCAGCCCACCTTGCAGGCGATCGGCAAAAAACCCTACGGACGTGAGCGCGGCTACCGCAAGCGTGACCGCCACGATGAGCAAGCGCAGTTCGCCCGCGCGCAGGTCCCGGGCCAGGGTGCGCCAGCCAAGGCGCAGAAATGACAGGTTCATGGCATAGGACCTTAGCGCAAAGCGAACGGGCGGGCGGG
Organism: Acidovorax sp. NB1; assembly: GCF_005405905.1. Lineage (GTDB taxonomy): Bacteria > Pseudomonadota > Gammaproteobacteria > Burkholderiales > Burkholderiaceae_C > Acidovorax. The sequence continues at coordinate 34,043 of NZ_BJHU01000049.1, read as the reverse complement.
CCGTGGGGTGTTTGCGGGGGCTGCTACGGCGCGCGGCCTGCAGGGGCCGGGGCTGCTGCAACGCTGGTGCCGCTGGCTTCAAGATCGGCCTGGGCCGTCTGCAGCCGCTGCTCCAGCGCCTGCAGCACCGGGGTGATCTGCTTGCCCACGCGGATCTGCGGGTTCGAAAAACCATCGGCCTTGCCCGCCTCGACTTCACGCTGCTGGATCAGCGGCACGGCCTTGGCAAACGCCTCGGTGAACGAATGGGTCTGGCGCAGCTGCTCGTGGAACACGGCGCGGCCAAAGAAGGTCAGCTCCGACAGCCTGCCGCAGCCATACGAGGTGTGCGTGGCATCGGCCGCCGTCATGATGAGCGTGCTGTCGGTGGCCAGGGGCTCGATCCAGCCGCCCGAGTAGCAGGCCGACACCGCAATCACCCGGTTGCGGATGCCTGCGGCGTCCAGCGCGGCCCGCAGCATCTCGGGCGTGGCAGGCGCCACCTGCAGCGGCCAGTGCGAGGCTGCCAGCGCATGATCGCGTGCCCCGTGCGAGGTGAGGTAGACCACCAGCAGGTCATGCTCGCGGTCCATGCGGGCCGCCAGGGCGGTAATGGCCCGCTTCAGGTTCTCGGGCGTGGCCCAGGCATGGGTGTCTGCCGTCTCGGCATGGTTGAGCAGGTGCAGCACCCGGCCCTGGGCGTCGAATCGCTCTTCCAGCAAGCTGCTGACCATGGTGCTTTCGCGGCGGAACACGTTCTCGTCGGCATAGGGGGCGAACACCAGCCCATAGACATCGACCACCCCGGGGCGCTCGGGCGCCAGTGCATCCACCTGTTGTTGCCACAGTGTTTGCTGCTCTTCAAACATCGCCTGGGTCAGCGCCAGCGGCACGGGCTCGGGCGCCTGCGCTTCATCGGCGGCTGCAGCCGTCTCCGCCGATGCATCGGCCAGTGCCTGGACATCCGGCTCCCAGGGCTGGTCCTGGAACTGCCACATGCCCACCCCGATCACCGCCGCCATGGCCACCGAAAACGCCGCCGTGCGCCAACGCGACTGGATGAAGCGTGCACTCACCACCACCAGCGTGGCCAGCATCCACAGCGTGAGCACCCCGTAGGCCACCCAGAAGACAATGGCCGCCACCGTGCCATCCCACAGGCCGGGCCGGTGCACGGCCGTGGCCATCAGCGCATACAGCACCAGCAAAGGCGCGAGCGGGGCCCAGGCCGTCAACACATACCAGGCGGCCAAGCCCCCCGTGGGCGGAGGCACACCTGCAGACGCCAACGCTGATGGGCTCGCAGCAGCACGCTGGGCCGGGGCCATGGCCCACCAGGCCAGCCACAGCAGCACCAGGCCACTCCACATCGGCGCGAGCCAGCCGCGCAGGTTGAACTGCGCAGGCCCCACCACATCCAGCCGCGATGCGGCCACCAGCAGGCCCGCGCTGACCAGAGACAGCACTAGCAACTGCCAGGGCGTGGGCGCAGCGACGCCCGTGCGGGGCGGCAGGAACAGCCCGGCACGCAGGCCCTCTCGCATCCAGCCCCACAGCGTAAGCCGCTCGGCAGCGGCACCAACTGAGGCCACCGGACCCGGTGGCTGCGGCGCGGGGCCTTGCTGCAGTCGATTCAGTGGTACCTCCACCTCGGACTGGGTTTCGGCAAGTTCGGGGCCCCATTGGCTAGGCAAGGTGTCGGCCCAGGTGCTGCTGCTGGCGTTCAGGTCTTTCATGCGTGAATCATGCCATTGGGAGGTGACAGACGATTAGCTGCACGATATGAAAAGAGGCGTGTCTTTCGAGCGGAAACCAGAACCCAGAACCGCCCTTCCGAGCCAGGCACCCAGGTCCTGTGGAAACACAACCTGAGTCACGCGGCCGCACCACCACCACGGCCATCAATCAACGGTTCATGGCAACGTTGTTCAGCGCAACGCGCCAGAGTTTCTTGAAAGGCATTGGCACGCACGTTCATCGGGTGCGAATGCTGGCCCCAGTCAAGTTTCTCGCACTGCCTGGGCACCAGGCACCAACGCGACCTGAGCCAGCTCCGGCTGCAACACCAGCCGGTGCGTTCCGCTGTAGCACACAAACCGGCGGTTCGTCGCCCGCCCGATGGCGCACAGGCCCAGCTGCTGCGCCACCGCATGGCCCATCTGGGTCATGCCACTGCGCGAGACCACGATGGGCACGCCCATCTGGGCGGACTTGATGACCATCTCGCTGGTGAGGCGGCCTGTGGTGTAGAAAACCTTGTCGGCACCCGACATGGACATGGCGGAAATGTTGCCCGGCGCCACTCCATCGGCGGCAGTTTCCGGGTTCATCCACATCCAGCCTGCGATGGTGTCGATGGCGTTGTGGCGGCCCACGTCTTCCACAAAGGTCAGCAGCGCTTCGCCTTGGAACAAAGCGCAGCCATGCACCGAGCCTGCGGATTTGTAGGTGCTCTCCTTGAGGCGGATGGCGTTGACGATGCCGTAGAGCTGGGCCTGCGTCAGTTGTGCATCGGGCAGTGCAATGCGGTCCACTTCGTCCATGAGGCCGCCAAACACGCTGCCCTGGCCACAGCCGGTGGTGACCACCTTGCTGGCGGTGCGTTCCTGGATGCGGGCGATGCCGTGGCGCGTGCGCACGGCAGCTGCGTGGACCTCCCAGTCCACTGTGATCGATTCGATGTCAAACACCGATTCGACCAGCCGCTGGTTGCGCAGATAGCCCAGCACCAGCAGTTCGGGCTGCGCACCCAGCGTCATCAGGGTGACCAGCTCGCGTTTGTCCACATAGATAGTGAGCGGCCGCTCGGCAGGGATCTGCACCTGCTCGGTTTCGCCCCGTTCGTTGACGACCTCCACATGGTGGGTGAGCGGCGCCTGGGCCTGCGTGAGGCGCGGCAGCGCGGGTGGCACTGCGGGTGAATGCGAAGACAACGAAGGGCGGGTCATGGGCTGAATATACGCACTACAGCACCTCGTGGTCATCTGTGGTGCCGAGCCATGGGGTTACACGGGTAAGGTGCCCCCAAAAGAAAAAACCGCGCCACCCAAGGGGACGCGGCTTGTAGCCCAGCGGGCTGGCCGGGAGCTGGTGCGCTCAGGACTTGGACGCAGGCGTGGCCGCTGCTGCGGGCGTCTGGGTGCTGGGAGGGCTGCTGGCCGTGCCGGGTGGCGAATGGGCGCCAGCGGCTTCGGCAGGTTTGGCGACGGGAGGCGTGTAGGCAAAGGGCCCGGGATCGGCACAGGCAGCACCTGCGGCGGCGGGCTTGGCCGATGGGGTGGTCTTGCGGTAGTGCGCCGCCACCTTGTCCTGCGAGAGGCAGAGCTTGTAGTTGTCCACCTTGCCTGCCCAGGCCGTTTTGGCAGCAGCTTCTGCGGCCTTGGCGGCAGCCTCGGGCGACGGAGCGGGCAGCTTGGCGGATGCCAGGGTGCACACGCCTGCCGCGCACAGCGCCAGCAAAGAGGTGCGGATGCTTGGTGTCGTCATGGTGCGGGTCCTCATACCTGCGCGGGCTGCTGACCCGCAGATGCTGTGGCGGCGGCATCGGCCGCTGGCTGGCTGGCGCTGCGCTGGCGGGGGATCTTGCCTGCCTGCACGTCGTCGTACCAAAGCTCGTGGTGTTCCTTGGCCCAGCCCTCGCTCACGTAGCCGGTTCGCATGGCCTTGTAGGCGCCTTTCATGCCCACCGTGCCCATGTAGATGTGGCCACAGATCAGCGCCATCATCCAGATGGCCAGGGTGGCGTGGATCATGTGGGCAATCTGCATGTCGCCACGCACGTCGCCAAAGCCGGGGATGAGCTTGTCGAGCACCAGGCCCGTGGCCACCACCAGGATGCCGGGGATGGTGATGCCCCACCAGAACAGGCCCTTCTCGCCCGCGTTGAAGCGGTGCGAGGGCACTTCGTGGTCACCCTTGCCCAGCATGCCGCCACCCTTGGCCAGCCAGACAAAGTCGGCGCGGTTGGCGATGTTGTCCTTGATGAAGGTGAGGATGATCACCAGCAGCGACACGGCAAACAGCGGGCCCACAAAGTTGTGCACGTTCTTGAGCGCGTAGGTCAGCCAGCCAAACAGAGTGGTCCCCAGGATGGGCAGCAGGAAGAACTTGCCGAACGCCATCACGATGCCGGAGATGGCCAGTGCGATGAAGGCAAAGGCATTGGTCCAGTGGGCGGCCCGCTCGAACGGGGTGAAGCGCTCGATGCGGCGGGGGCCGGTGCCGTCAGGGTGTTCATGCCCCAACGGGCCCTTCACAAAGTAGAAGATGCCCAGCGCGAGCAACACGATGGCAAACAGCGCTGCGCCGTAGGGAATGATCCAGTGGTTGCGCACCTGGCGCCACGCCTCACCCGCATTGGTGAAACGCGAGCCGGGGTACTGCACAAACGGCTGGATCAGGTTACCCGCCTCGGGCGCCTGCGTTTTGGGCAGGCTGCTGTAGCCGGTCACGCCCTGCCCCACCTGGCGCCACATGGGCGCGTTGTTGCCGGGCTGCACCTTGGCGCGTTCGCCATTGGTCTGCTCGGCGTACTTGGGGTCGGCGCTGGCGTCGGGTTTGACTTCGAAGATGTTCTGGCTCTGGATGCCACCGGGCGCAGGCGCTGTGGCAGGGGCTGCAGCCGGAGACGCTGGCGCCTGCTGCGCATACGCAGCGCCACCCGACAACCCGGCCAGCCCTGCCACCAGAGCCAGGGACCACACGATGTGTTTCATGGTGGGCCTCACTTGGTTTGGGTGCGGGTGTACTCGTTCTGGCCGTACTGCTGGCGCGCCTTCAGCTGGGCTTCCCAGCTGGCTTTGTCACCCGCCTTCCAGCCCGGCTCGGTGAAGTTGCTGCCGGTGCCCGCATAGGGCGCGGCATCGCTGCGGATGCCTGCGCCGGTCTGCGGCTTTTCGCCGCAGGCAGCCAAAGTGCCCAGGGCCAGAGCGGCGATGGCGATGAGATGAAGGCGATGGGTCATGACTTGCCTCCTGCAGGCTGGCCTGCCTGTTGCGAACCGTAGGCCGTGCCCCAGCCCCAGACCTCTGCACCCTTGCCACGCTGCACCACACGGTTGCGGAAGATGTCGGCGACCACATCACCATCACCGGCCAGCAGGGCCTTGGTGGAGCACATTTCTGCGCAGGCGGGCAGCTTGCCTTCGGCCAGGCGGTTGCGGCCATACTTTTCAAACTCGGCCTGGCTGCCGTGGGCCTCGGGACCACCAGCGCAGAAGGTGCACTTGTCCATCTTGCCGCGCACACCAAAGGTGCCCTGCGACGGAAACTGTGGCGCACCAAAGGGACAGGCATAGCTGCAGTAGCCGCAGCCGATGCACACGTCCTTGTCGTGCAGCACCACACCTTCTTCGGTGCGGTAGAAGCAGTTGACAGGGCAGACCGCCATGCAAGGCGCATCGCTGCAGTGCATGCAGGCGACCGAGATGGATTTTTCGCCCGGCACACCGTCGTTGAGTGTGACCACGCGGCGGCGGTTCACACCCCAGGGTACTTCGTGTTCGTTCTTGCAGGCGGTCACGCAGCCGTTGCACTCGATGCAGCGCTCTGCGTCACAGATGAATTTCATTCGTGCCATGTGTGTCTCCTTGCGTGGCGCGATCAGGCGCGTTCCACGTTGCAGATCGTGGTCTTGGTTTCTTGCATCATGGTCACGCTGTCGTAGCCATACGTCGTCGCGGTATTGACGGCCTCACCGCGCACCACAGGGGCCGCGCCCTTGGGGTAATACGCCAGCATGTCAGCCCCCTGCCAGCGGCCCGAGAAGTGGAACGGCATCCACACCGTGTCGGGCGCCACGCGTTCGGTGACCAGCGCCTGCACATTGAGCCGCGCGCCCGTGGGTGAACTCAGCCACACACGTTCGCCATTGCGAATGCCCCGGTCGGCAGCGGTCTTGGGGTTGATCTCGACAAACGACTCCTGCTGCAGCTCGGCCAGCCAGGGGTTGGAGCGGGTTTCCTCGCCGCCGCCTTCGTACTCGACCAGGCGGCCCGAACTCATGATCAGCGGGAACTTCTCGTGCACCTTGTCGGCCACGTTCTTCTCCTGCACGCTCTTGTACAGCGTGGGCAGGCGCCAGAAAGCCTTCTTGTCGTCGTGTGTGGGGTACTTGGCCATGAGGTCTGGCCGGGTTCCATACAGCGGCTCGCGGTGCTGCGGAATCGCATCGGGGAAATTCCACACCACGGCGCGCGCCTTGGCGTTGCCAAACGGGTGGCAGCCATGCTTGAGTGCCACGCGGATGATCGCGCCCGTGGGGTCGGTCTTCCAGTTCTTGCCTTCGGCCTTGGCCTTCTCGGCATCGGAGAGGTCATCCCACCAGCCCAGCTTTTTCAGCAGCACATGGTCGAACTCGGGGTAGCCCGTGGTGATCTCGCAGCCCAGCGAATGCGAGCCGTCCTCGGCCAGCAGGTTGACACCGTCTTTTTCCACACCAAAGTTGGCGCGGAAGTTGCCACCGCCATCCATCACATGTTTGGATGTGTCGTACAGATTGGGTGAACCGGGGTGCTTCAGCTCGGGCGTTCCGTAGCAGGGCCAGGGCAGACCAAAGTAGTCGCCAGCAAAGTCGTAGCCGGTTTCCTTGTCCTTGCCACCCTTGGCCTTGAGGGTCTTCACGTCGAACACATGCATGTTCTTCATGTGGGCCTTCAGGCGCTCGGGGCTCTGGCCGGTGTAGCCAATGGTCCAGACCGACTTGTTGATTTCGCGCAGGATGTCCTCGGGCACGGGCTCGTCCATGCCCTTGACCTTCTGCATCTTGTAGTTCTTGGACAGCTCGGCTGCAAAGCCCAGCTTTTCGGCGAACTGGTGCATGATCATGTGGTCCGAGCGGCTCTCCCACAGCGGCTCGATCACCTTCTCGCGCCACTGGATGGAGCGGTTGGACGCTGTGCACGAACCACTGGTCTCGAACTGCGTAGCGGCGGGCAGCAGGTACACCGCACGGTTGGGGTTCAGGTCTTCGGCCTTGCCCGGCATGGCGGCCATGGCAGCGGTGGCCGATGGATAGGGGTCCACCACCACCAGCAGGTCCAGCTTGTCCATGGCGCGCTTCATTTCCAGGCCACGGGTTTGCGAGTTGGGCGCATGGCCCCAGAAGAAAACGCCGCGCAGGTTGGAGTCCTGGTCGATCAGCTCATTCTTCTCCAGCACGCCGTCAATCCAGCGCGACACGGTGATGCCGCTCTTGGTCATCATCGCGGGCGATGCGTACTGCTTCTTGATCCATTCAAAGTCCACGCCCCACACGGCGGCGAAGTGCTTCCACGAACCTTCGGCCAGACCGTAGTAGCCAGGCAGCGAGTCGGGGTTGGGACCCACATCGGTCGCGCCCTGCACGTTGTCGTGGCCCCGGAAGATGTTGGTGCCACCACCACTTTTGCCCACGTTGCCCAGCGCCAGCTGCAGGATGCACGAGGCGCGCACCATGGCATTGCCGATGGTGTGCTGCGTCTGACCCATGCACCAGACGATGGTGCCGGGGTTGTTGTCGTGCAGCATCTTGGCGACCTTGAACATCTGGTCTTCCTTGACGCCGCAGGCCTCTTCCACCTTGTCGGGCGACCACTTGGCCAGCACGTCCTCACGCACCTTGTCCATGCCGTAGACACGGTCGTTGATGTACTTCTTGTCTTCCCAGCCGTTCTTGAAGATGTGGTACAGCAGGCCGAACAGGAACGGGATGTCGGTGCCCGAGCGGATGCGCACGTACTCATCGGCCTTGGCTGCCGTGCGGGTGAAGCGCGGGTCCACCACGATCATCTTGCAGCCGGTTTCCTTGGCATGCAGCATGTGCAGCATGGACACCGGATGGGCTTCGGCCGCGTTGGAGCCGATGTACAGAGCGACCTTGCTGTTTTGCATGTCGTTGTACGAATTGGTCATGGCGCCATAGCCCCACGTGTTGGCCACGCCCGCCACGGTGGTCGAGTGGCAGATGCGCGCCTGGTGGTCGCAGTTGTTGGTGCCCCAGAAGCTCACGAACTTGCGCAGCAAATAGGCCTGTTCGTTGTTGTGCTTGGACGAACCCACGAAGTACACGCTGTCAGGGCCACTGGCCTTGCGCAGCTCCTGCATCTTGGCGGTGATCTCGTTCAGGGCCGTGTCCCAACTGATGCGCTCGTACTTGCCATTGACCAGCTTCATCGGGTAGCGCAGGCGGTATTCGCCATGGCCGTGCTCGCGCAGCGCAGCGCCCTTGGCGCAGTGCGCGCCCAGGTTGATGGGCGAGTCGAACACGGGCTCCTGCCGTACCCACACGCCGTTCTCGACCACGGCATCGACCGCGCAGCCCACCGAGCAGTGGGTGCAGATGGTGCGGCGCACTTCGATCTTGCTGTCGCCGATGGCGACCTTGGCACCTTCGGCGGCGTTGGACTTCTTGACCAGCGCAAGCTGGGAGGCAGCAATGCCCACCCCCACCCCCAGGCCAGAGCGGCGCAGGAAGGAGCGCCGGTCCATGGTGGGCAGGGCCTGCGACAGGCCCCGGCGCAGGCTGTGGACAAAAGGCGATGCAGAGGCACTTGCGCTCTGCGCGGCGTGGGAAGACTTTTTGGTCAGCAACATGGCAGGCCCCGGTCAGAGTTGGGTGGTCTTGTAGTACTGCTTCACATGCGCAGACAAGTGGTAGCCACCACCTTTTTCGGGCACGGGCCGGGGCGCATCGGAGACCACAGATTCGGACGGAGCCACATGGGGAAGGGCCACCACGGCCGCTGCTGCAGCCCCTGTGGTGGCGGCGCCGACAAAGAAATTGCGGCGTGAGGAATTCGGCTGGCGGTTCTGCATGGTTGTCTCCAGAATGGCTGGCAGCAAGGGGAAGCTATGAAAAGCTATTCATACAGTCTATGTCAGTGTGTAAAAGCCTGCAATCCAGCTTTACACCCCCCACTAAACCACTCATCTTTTGTAGCGCCCGCTGCAGCCCCATTGCGGCCGCCAGCGGATCAATCGAGCATGTCGAAGCCCTGGGCCTCCACCGACGCAAAGGCCCGTGTGAACTGGGCCAGCGCGGCATAGAAGCGCGCCTGCGGGTGGGCCGCCAGCGCGTCGCACATCGAAATCACCCAGGGCTGCAGGTGTGTGGCAAAAAAGTCGCGCTGCGCCGTCAGGTTGCAGACAGCCACATCGTCGCCCGCGATCAGGTAGCGCATCACTTCGCACAGGTAGGCAACGTGGTCTTCGGTCTCGGGCATGGCTTCGTCGCGCGACAGGCCCAGGCGGTCCAGGTCGGTGCGCAAACGGGCCAGGGGTTTTTCGTTCAAAAAGCCGCTCAGGTAGTGCGAGCCATACAGGTACACCTCGGGCTTGCCCACGCCGCCAAACAGGCGGTCGAACTCCTGCGCAATGGCCGCGTCATCCTGCACGCGTGCCGCGCCCACCAGCTGCTGCCAGGGCTCCTGCAGAAAGCCCCCATCGGCGGGCGCCTCGGTCACCGCCACGCGCAGGGCCGACATCAGCTCAGGGCTGGGCGCTGCGTAGTACAGCTGCGACAGCAAACCGTAGAGTTCGGCGCGCGCGGTTTCCTCGTCCAGCGCGGAGCTGCTGCCCGGGGATGTCAAAGAAGCAGAGGATGCGCTCACAGGTCGGTCACTTTCGTCTCGTTTTGTGCGGAATACAGGTCGATCACGCGGCAGTCGCTGCACATCTTCAGGCGCTCCAGCGCCTCGCCCTGGAACATGGGGTGGCCCGAGAGTTTGCCCAGCATGGCCTCGATGGCCTTTACCGTGCCAAAGGGTTTGCTGCAGCGCACACAAGCCCAGGGCTTGGCCTCGTTGAGCACCCGCAGCTGCGCGCGCTCGGGCGTGAGCAGCAGGCGCGGTTGCAGGCTGATGGCGTCTTCCGGGCAGGTGGTGGCGCACAGGCCACACTGCACGCAGTTCTTTTCGATGAAGCGCAACTGCGGCAGCTGCGGGTTGTCCTGCAGCGCACTGGCGGGGCAGGCGCTCACGCAGCTCAGGCACAGGGTGCAACGGTCTTTGTTGACCTCGATGGTGCCCAACAGCGACCCTACGGCGGGCAGAGCAATGGCCTCGGGCCGCTCAGCCAAGGGCATCGGGGCCTGCTCGATCAGGTGGTCGATCGCCATCTCCAGCGTGCTGCGTTTCTCTTGCGCCACCGCAAAGCGGGCCGCCACGGCCGGGGTCTTCTGGCGCGTCTGGCCCAGCGCCTGCAATGCAGCGTCCAGCGCGGTGGGGTGGTTGGCGCGCAGCAATTGCACATGGGTGCCGGTGTAGCCCAGGCCCCGCAGGATGGCCTGCGCCACATCCATTTGCGCCTGCAGACCATCGAGATACTGCGGGGCTTCTTCATCAGTGCTCAGCACCACCACTTGCGAGGCGCCGTAGGCGATGGCACTAAGCCACAGGTCTACCCCCGTGCTGGCCGTGTGCCACAACGCCACCGGGATCACGTTGGCAGGCACGCCCTGCGCCAACTTGAGCTGGGCGGCACGGCCCAGTTCTTCGACCAGCGACTGGCCACGCTCCTGGCTGTGCAGCAACAGCACCGCATCCTTGCCACCGGCAGCGGTGTAGGTGGACAGCAGCGTCTTGAGCTTGGTGCCCTGCTCCGTCGCACTGGGGTAGGCATAGGTCAGCGCGCCTGTGGGGCACACGGTGGTGCAGGCGCCGCAGCCCACACACAGGTTGGGGTTCACCTTGATCTGCTGGCGGCTCTTGTCGCTGGCGATGGCCTCGGCCGAGCAAATGTCCACGCAGGCGTTGCAGCCCACGGTTTCGTTGCGACTGTGGGCGCAGAGTTTTTGTTTGTAGGCAAAAAACTTGGGTTTCTCGAACTCGCCCACCAGCTCGCGCAGCTTGAGCAGCGTGCCCAGGTCCCGCCCGTCCCAGCGCAGATAGCCCTGCGGCAGCGCGTGCTGCAGGAAGGTGGGCGTGGCAGTGGACGAACGCAAGTCCAGCACCAGGTCAAACCGCTCGGTCTGCGCCGTGGCATCGCGGGTGAAGTCGATGGCGCCCGCCACCTGGCACACCTTCACGCAGGCGCGGTGCGACTGGCAGGCGGCCAGGTCGATCTGGTAGTCGAGCCCAATGGCGTTCTCGGGACAAGCCGCCACGCAGGCGTTGCAACGCGTGCACAGGTCCAGGTCGATGGGGTTGTCGGCCGACCACTGCAGCTCGAACGCCCCCAGCCAGCCCGTGAGCCCTGTGATGCGCCCGCCCAGCACCGGGTACCGCCGTGCCTGCGCGCCACCGGCGTTGCCGGGGCCCTGGGTGAACAGCGTCACATCCAGCACGTCCGACACCAGGGCCGCCGCCTGCTCGGCCAGGTCCAGCGGGCCGATGATGAGCAAGCGGCCCGTGCTCTTGTAGGTGACCGTGGGCACGGGGGGCGGGTCGGGCAAACGCGCTGCTGCCAGCAGCGCAGCGATCTTGGGGCTGGCCTGGGCGGCATCGCGGCTCCAGCCGCCGGTTTCGCGGATGTTCACAAACCGGATGGGCGACACCGCGCCTTCGGTTTGCTGGCCCAGGTCGCCAAACAGGCGCTGCTCCTGGGTGCACGCCACCACCACGTCCTGCCCGGACTGGATGGCTTTCTGAAACGCCCCTGCGTCGCGCCGGCACAGGGTGGAGTGAAGGGTCAGGTCTTCATGCAGTGCCTCGCCCAACGCCTTGGCGTTGAGGGGCATCGTCTGGTTGCAGTCGCAAATGAGCGTCTTGGTCATCGTGGGTGTGGCTGGCTGGCGTGGTCACCCCATCCTCTTCAGAACGGGCGACCCGCACAGGCTCGCTGGTGGGAACGCTAGGAACAGCGTTGCATACCTCGGACTGTGCCACGTCTGCGGCGCCGCTGGCCCCCGCATCATCCCGAGGCTGAGCGGACGCCGGGGCTATTGCGCCTGCGGGGCCGGCATCCTCGCCTCCCCCAGCCTGCTTCTCATGGTCAAAGAAGCCCATCGCATGGGCGCTGGCCATCTGGCGCAGCATGCCAGCGGGCAGCGGGTCGGGCTGGGTGTAGTCGTCGATGTAGATGTCCAAACCGTCCATCACATTGAAGTGCGGATCGGCAAACAGCTTTTTCATCGCCAGGTTGCGCACCTCGGGCGAGACGGCACGGGACACAAAGGGCTTGAAGTCGGACGCGGGGGTCAGGGCCTCGGCGTCCGCCAGCGTGGGCGCGGGTGGCTCGGCGACAGGTGCCGGGGGGGTAGGCGCGACAGCGGCGGTGGCAGGAGCTGGTGCGGCGGCCTGGGGCGCCAGCGCGGGAGCTGGCGGCGGGGGCTCCGCCACCGGCTTGCCCTCGCGCACATCCTGCTTGCGGCGCGACCAGCGGCCGAGGAATCCGTCAGCCATGGCCGCCCCCTCCTCCCATGCCTCCGCCCCGCGTCTTTTCCGTAGACACCGAAGCGGGGTTGCCAAACCGGTCCTGCAGCGGGCGGAAGCTGTCGGGGCGCTTGCGACGCTTGGGCTCGGGCTGGTAGTGCTCGTCCACAAAAGCGCGCAGCACCTCCAGCACTTCGGGGGCGGCAGGCACCTGCTCCACGGTTTCCTGCGCGTCCAGCCAGCGGCCGGCGTCGTGGTAGCTCAGGCTCACCGCTACTGGGCGCGCCAGGGGGATGGCCCCTGTGCCCGTGTCTTCGTCGCGGCGCCACATCACGAACCAGCAGGGGGCTGGGGAGGTGAGGTTGAGGTGATAACCCTCGGCATCGTCGCGGAACAGCTCCACCCGAAAGCCCGGGAACAGCCAGCGCTGCTCGCGCTCGTCCAGGATCAGCGGCCGGGGTTCGGTGCCGAAGGTGGGTTCATGGACCACCACCTCGGCCAGCGACCAGCGCCAGGGCTGCCAGCGGTTGTCGATGTGCTCGCACCGCATGATCACGGCAACGTCGGTGTAGGGGCGCTCTGTCATGGGCGCTGACTGTACCCCGGTGCGCGGCCAGGGTCAGCGCAGCCTGCAAAACCCTTTGATTGCCCTCAGCTTGCAGCGACTTCCAGCCGCTCCACGGCCACGGCGCAGTACTTGAACTCCGGAATCTTGCCAAACGGGTCGAGTGCCGCATTGGTCAGCAGGTTGGCCGCCGCCTCCACGTACGCAAACGGCATGAACACCGTGCCACGCGGCGTGCCGTCGTCGCGACGCACGCGCACCTGCACCCTGCCGCGCCGGGAGCGGATGCCCACCAGGGACCCTGGCGCCACCCCCAGCCGCGCCAGCTCGTCACCGTGCAACGAGGCTGTGGCCATGGGCTCGATGGCATCCAGCACCGTGCTGCGCCGCGTCATGCTGCCGGTGTGCCAGTGTTCCAGCTGGCGGCCGGTGATCAGCACCAGGGGGTAGTCGGCGTCAGGCGTTTCGGCCGCCGGGATCACGCTAGCGGGCACCAGCTGCAGGCGGCCCGTGGGCGTGGGGAATTTTTCGGTGAAGACGATGGGCTGGCCGGGGTCATCGGGCGTGAGGCAAGGGTAGGTCACGCTGGAGTCGCGCTCCAGCCGGTCCCAGGTGATGCCCTCGATGCTCGCGTGCATGGCCTGGCGCATTTCGTCGTACACGGCGGCCACGCCGGATTCTTCCCCCTCGTAGTTCCAGCCCAGTCCCATGCGCTGCGCGATCTGCTGAATGATCCACAGGTCCGGGCGCGCGTCACCAGGCGGGTTCAGCGCGCGGCGGCCCATCTGCACCATGCGGTCGGTGTTGCTGGCCGTGCCTGTCTTCTCGGGCCAGGCGCTGGCGGGCAGCACCACGTCGGCCAGCCAGGCGGTTTCGGTCAGGAAGATGTCCTGCACCACCAGGTGCTGCAGGCTGGCCAGTGCGTGGCGCGCGTGGTTCAGGTCGGGGTCGCTCATGGCGGGGTTCTCGCCCATGATGTACATGCCGCGCACCTTGTGGGGGTCGCTGTCGGGCGCCAGGGCCTTGTGCATGATCTCGACGACCGTGTAGCCCGGCGCCTCGTCCAGCTTCGTCCCCCAGAATTCTTCAAACCACGCATGCGCCCCGGCGTTGTCCACGCGCTGGTAGTTGGGGAACATCATGGGGATCAGCCCCGCATCGCTCGCGCCCTGCACATTGTTCTGGCCGCGCAGCGGGTGCAGGCCCGAGCCCGGCTTGCCGATCTGGCCGGTGACGGCGCACAGCGCAATCAGGCAGCGCGCGTTGTCGGTGCCGTGCACGTGCTGACTCACGCCCATGCCCCACAGGATCATCGACGCCTTCGATGTGGCAAACGCCCGCGCCACCTCGCGCAGCGTTTCGGCCGGGATGCCACACACGGGCGCCATGGCTTCGGGGCTGCAGCCCATCACGTTGGCCTTGAGCGCCTCGAAGTTGTTGGCGCGGTCCTTGATGAAGGCTTCATCCACCAGACCTTCGTCGATCACCGTGTGGATCAGCGCATTGAGCATGGCCACATCGGTGTCGGCCTTGAACTGCAGCGTGCGCCAGGCATGGCGGCCAATGTCGGTCACACGCGGGTCGGCCAGCACGATCTTCGCGCCACGTTGGGCCGCGTTTTTCATCCAGGTCGCCGCCACCGGGTGGTTGGCCGTGGGGTTGGAGCCAATCACGAAAATCAGCTCGGCATGCTCCACGTCGTTCACCGGGTTGCTGACCGCGCCCGAACCCACACCTTCGAGCAGCGCGGCCACACTGGACGCATGGCACAGCCGCGTGCAGTGGTCCACGTTGTTGCTGCCAAAGCCGGTGCGCACCAGCTTCTGGAACAAATAGGCCTCTTCGTTGCTGCCCTTGGCCGAGCCAAAGCCTGCGAGCGCCTTGTGGCCGTGCGTGTCACGCAGGTCCTTGAGCTGGCCTGCCGCCAGGTCCAGCGCCTCGTCCCACGTCGCTTCGCGGAAGGTATCGCGCCAGTCGGCACCGTAGGGCCGCACCTCCTTGGGCACGCCGCTCTTGCGGATCAGCGGCACCGTGAGGCGGTCGGGGTGGTGGGCATAGTCAAAACCGAAGCGCCCCTTCACGCACAGGCGGCCATGGTTGGCGGGGCCGTCGCGGCCTTCGACGCTGATGATCTTTTCATCGCGCACGTTGTAGGTGATGAGACAGCCCACGCCGCAGAACGGGCAGACCGATTCGACCTTGCGGTCCACCTTTTGGGAGCCGATGTGTGTCTTGGGGCTGAGCGCGCCCGTGGGGCAGGCCTGCACACATTCGCCGCAGGCCACGCAAGTGCTCTCCGCCATGGGGTCGTCGAGGTCGAAGACGATCTTGCTATTCGAGCCGCGCAGCGCGTAGCCGATCACGTCGTTGACCTGCTCCTCGCGGCAGGCGCGCACGCAGCGGTTGCACTGGATACAGGCGTCCAGGTTGACGGCCATGGCCGGGTGGCTCAGGTCTGGCGCGGGCTGTTCGCGGCGCAGGGCCTGGAGCGCCGGGCGAACGGTCACGCCCAAGCGATCGACCCAGGCGCTCAGCTCGCCATGCTGGCCGATGGTTGCGGTATTTTTTGAATCAAATTGGCCGTCACCGCCTGATGGGTCTGCATTTTTAGCTATCAATTCAGGAGTATTGATACCTCCATCGTTCCATCGGTAGCCCTGGTCCGGCATGTCGGACAGCAGCATCTCCACCACCATCTGCTGGCTCTTGCGTGCGCGGGGGCTGGCGGCCTGAACCTTCATGCCCTCGGTGGGCGCGCGGCAGCAGCTGGGGGCCAGCGTGCGCTCGCCCGCAATCTCGACCACGCAGGCACGGCAGTTGCCGTCGGGGCGCAGGCCGTCGGTGTAGCAAAGGTGCGGAATCTCCACGCCGTGGCGCTGCGCGGCTTTCAGGATGGTTTCGCCGGGGTGGGCGGTGACAGGCTGACCGTCCAGCTCAAAGGCCACACCGCCGGTTTCGTGCAAGCCGCTCATGGCTGAGCTCCCTTGGGCAGTTGCTCCGTGAGCGGGCTGTTGCGCGGCTTGGGCAGGTCACCAGGCCAGGGCCCCTCGCCCACCTCATGCGGAAAATATTTGTGGATGCAGCGAATGGGGTTGGGCGCGGCCTGCCCCAGCCCGCAGATGGAGGCATCGCCCATCACCTGCGCCAGGTCGTCGAGCAGGTCGGCGTCCCACTGCGGAGCTTCCATCAGCGCGGCCGCCTTGGCCGTGCCCACGCGACAGGGCGTGCACTGGCCGCAGCTTTCGTGTTCAAAAAACCGCATGACGTTCAACGCCGCGTCGCGCGCGCGGTCGTGCTGGCTGAGCACGATGACGGCGGCCGAGCCGATGAAGCAGCCGTAGGGCTGCAACGTGTCGAAGTCCAGCGGAATGCTGTTGAGACTGGCGGGCAGGATGCCGCCCGACGCGCCGCCGGGCAGGTAGGCGTAGAGCTGGTGGCCGTCCAGCAAACCGCCGCAGTATTCGTCGATGAGTTCCTGAACCGTGATGCCCGCCGGTGCGAGCTTGACGCCGGGAAACTTCACACGCCCGCTCACGCTGAAACTGCGCAGCCCCTTGCGCCCGTGGCGACCAAAACTGGCAAACCACTGCGGGCCACGTTCCACGATGTCGCGCACCCAGTACAGCGTCTCGAAGTTGTGCTCCAGCGTGGGACGGCCGAACAGGCCCACTTGCGCGATGTAGGGCGGGCGCATGCGGGGTTCGCCGCGTTTGCCTTCGATGCTCTCGATCATCGCGGACTCTTCGCCGCAGATGTAGGCACCCGCGCCACGCCGCAGTTCAATGTGCGGCAGCGGGCATGGTGGCTCGGCGCGCAGGTCATCCAAAGCCCGCTGCAGCAGCGCGCGGCAGCCGTGGTATTCGTCGCGCAGGTAGATATAGATGGCCTCGGTGCCCACGACCTGGGCGGCGATGAGCACGCCTTCCAGGAAGCGGTGCGGGTCGCGCTCCAGGTAGGTGCGGTCCTTGAAGGTGCCGGGCTCGCCTTCGTCGATATTGACGGCCATGAGGCGTGGCGCGGGCTGGTCGCGCACGATGCGCCACTTGCGCCCGGCCGGAAACCCCGCGCCGCCCAGGCCACGCAGGCCCGAGTCCTCCATGGCCGAGAGCACGGCCTCGGCGTCCATCTCGCCATTCACCAGGGCCGCCGCCACCTGGTAGCCACCATGGACGCGGTAGGTGGCCAGGTCGGTGTGGGCCGGGCTGACCTCGCCGGGTGGCAGGGGGATGCTTTTTTCCGCCAGCGCCGCAACATCAAAATTGATAGCAGACAGCGCTTGTGGGTGGCGCGCAAGCGCCCTTTCTGGCTTGGATTCCACCACCTGCAGCACGGTATTTATCGTGGCGTGCGGCACCGGGCACTGGTGCACCACGGCCACGGGCGCCTGTTCGCAGCGGCCCACGCAAGGCACAGCCAACACCTGCACGTCACCCTGACCGGCCGCACGCAGGCGGTCGGGCAGCGCAGCCAGCAGCTCGTGCGCGCCCGCCATGCTGCAGCTCAGGCTGTCACACACCCGCAGCACCAGGCGCGGCGCCTGGGCTTCCTCGCCGCGCACGATCTCGAAGTGGTGGTAGAAGCTCGCCACCTCGTACACCTCGGCCATCGGCAGGTTCATCTGCTTGGCGAGCGCGACCAGGTGCCGGTCGTGCAGCACGCCAAAGTGGTCGTTCAGGCGGTGCAAATACTCAATGAGCAGATCGCGCCGAAAGCCGGTGGCCGGGCGCGGGCCCAGCAGCTGCGCCACTTCGGCCATCGCGGCGTCTTCGGGCTGGCGGCCCTTGAGGCGGCTTTTGCGGCGGATGCGCTCGCGCATGTCGCTGACCGACACGGTGGCGACAACGGTTGCGGGAGGGGCTTCAGGGGCAAGGTGCATGGACCGGGGGCGTGGGAGCGTTGTTTTGTATGAAGGCGCCTGCATAGGCCAGGCGCGCCGCCGCAGTGTCGGCCAGGGGTGCAGGCGGCGTCAAATTGCCGATGCACATGGGTCGATCACAAAAACAAATGAAACGGCCGGGTTAACAACGGCTCATGAATCAACCACCGCAATCCTTGCGGTCAGCGCTCAATCGGCGATCAACAGCCCACTGTGCGCTGCGGCATGCTGCAGCCAGTCCGCGTCCTGCGCCAGCGCCAGTGCGGCATCGAGCGCGCGCGTGGGCTGCACCTGCCGGTGCGACATGAATCCAATCGGCGTGGTAAGCACCGGAGCGGTAAGCGGCAGCGCCTCCAGCCCGTCGTGACCGCGCACGGCATCGACCAGCGCACCGGGCAGCACGCTGCACACCTGGCCTGCCACCACGCTCAGCGCCAGGGTCAGCACCGAATCGGTTTCCATGGCGGGCATGACCGTGGCGCCTGCAGCGCGGAAGGCGCCATCGACCAGGCTGCGGTTGTGCATCTCGGGGGTGAGCAGGCACAGCGGCAGCGCCGCTGCATCGGCCCAGGCCATGGGCGGGCCGATCTGCAGTCCACGCGGTGCACCTTTGGGCGGGCGCGGCGCGCGGCGCAGCAGAAAGTAGTGCTCCACATACTGCGGCCAGGCCCGCAGCGGACCGCCGCGTGCGGGCATGCGTTCGGTGTAGCCCAGCGCCAGGTCCAGCGAAATGTTCTCTAGCCCTGCCTCCAGCGCCTGCGAACTCATCGACAGTGCCACCGGCACGATGCCCGGGTGCCGGGCCTGCAGCTGCGCCGCAAACCGCGCGAGGATGGGCATGGCCGTGGGCACGGCGCCCAGCCGCAACGTGCCGCGCGGGTGGGCGGCATCGCTGCTCAGGTCCTGCTGCAGCACCTGGTGCTCGTGCAACATGCGCTGGGCCGAGGCCAGCACGCGCTCACCTTCGGGCGTAAAGCCCTCAAAACTACGCCCCCGGCGCACCACCACCACGCCAAACTCCTTTTCCAGCGCGCGCAGCGCGTTGGAGAGCGCGGGCTGGGTGATGTGGCAGGCCTGCGCCGCCCGGCCAAAGTGCCGGTGCTCGTGCAGCGCCACCAGATAGCGCAGGGACGCGAGCAGGTTCATGGCGCGGCGGGGCGGCTCAGGAAGATCAGGTGTTCTTGCTGATCGAGATGGTGGGGAACTTGCTGGAGAAGTCCTTGGCCTGCTGGGCGATCTTCACCGCCACATCGCGCGCCACCTTCTTGTAGATAGCGGCGACTTCACCGTCCGGGTCGGCCACCACGGTGGGCTTGCCGCTGTCGGCCTGCAGGCGGATGCTCATGTTCAGCGGCAGTGCACCCAGGTAGTCCATGCCGTAGTCGGCGGCCATCTTCTTACCGCCATCGGCGCCAAAAATGTGCTCCACATGGCCGCAGTTGCTGCACACGTGGGCAGCCATGTTCTCGACGATGCCGAGGATGGGCACGCCCACCTTCTCGAACATCTTGATGCCCTTCTTTGCGTCCAGCAGCGCGATGTCCTGCGGGGTCGTCACGATGACGGCGCCGGTCATGGGCACGCGCTGGCTCAATGTGAGCTGGATGTCGCCGGTGCCGGGGGGCATGTCGATGATGAGGTAATCCAGGTCTTTCCAGTTGGTCTGGCGCAGCAGCTGCTCCAGCGCCTGGGTGGCCATGGGGCCGCGCCAGATCATGGCTTCGTCCTGGTCCACCAGAAAGCCGATGGACATGACCTGCACACCGTAGTTCTCCAGCGGCTCCATGGTCTTGCCGTCGTCGCTTTCGGGGCGGCGGTTGATGCCCAGCATCATGGGCTGGCTGGGACCGTAGATGTCGGCGTCCAGCACGCCCACGCTGGCGCCCTCGGCGGCCAGGGCCAGGGCCAGGTTGGCGGCCGTGGTGCTCTTGCCCACGCCACCCTTGCCCGAGGCCACGGCGATGATGTTCTTGACCTGGGGCAAGAGCTGCACGCCGCGCTGCACGGCGTGGGCGATGACCTTGGTGGTGATGTTGACCGAGACGTTTTCCACCCCGGCCACGCCCTTGGCGGCGGCCACCAGGCTGCGGCGCAGCTCGGGCACCAGGCTCTTGGCGGGGTAGCCCAGTTCCACGTCAAAAGCCACGTCGCCACCGGTGATCTGCAGGTTGCGCAGGGCGCGGGTGCTGACAAAATCCTTGCCCGTGTGGGGGTCCAGCACGCTGGAAAGTGCGGCCAAAAGGCCCTGTTCGGTGACTGACATTCAATTAACTCCTGTGGGGCCGGTAGTCTATTCCCAAGCTCCCGCCCCCTGCCGCTGAAGGACAATGCGCACCGCATAGCACCGTCGCACTCACCCCAAAAGGCCTCCCGTGAAATTCAAGATGTCCGAAAACTCCCTGTTTGCCGTGCTGCTGCGCTCGCCGTGGTGGATCAGCTTTGTGGTGGTGGGCCTCATCACGCTGGCGGCCGGAGCGTTTTTGCCCAAGGAATACTTTGTGGTGGGCGCGCTGGCGGGTTTCCCCATCTTCGTGGTGGGCTGCATGGCCGCCTGGAAGCAACTGCGCGCCCCCAACCCCGCCAAGGTGGCCGAAATGCTCGACGCCGTGGCCAGCATGCCCTGGCGCAGCTTTGCCGACACCCTGGCCACGGCCTGGGAGCGCGCAGGCTACACCGTGGAGCGCCTGAACGCGGGCGGCAACAACGCCGCCGACATGCGCCTGACCATGGGCGGCAAGACCACGCTGGTCAGCGCCAAACGCTGGAAGGCCGCGACCCACGGCGTGGAGCCCCTGCGCGAGCTGCAGGCCGCGATGGCCGCGGCCGATGCCTCCGCCGGCGTGTATGTGGCGGCGCTTGGGCAGGTCAGCGACAACGCCCGCATCTACGCCCGCGACCATGGCATCGTGGTGCTGCAGGGCGATGCGGTGGCTCAGTTGCTGCTCAAGTAGCGTTAAGACCGCCCCAACCCCCTGTGGGGTGGCCCGCACATGCGGGTTTTCCCACATGAACCGCGCCGGGGCGCCCCTCCACACTGGGGGACTCACACCGTCCGACCGTCCATGCCGCCCACAACCCCCTCCGCAGCCCCTGGCACCGCGCCGTCTACACCCGCCACGGGCCTGCTGCTAACCGGCGGCGGTGCCCGTGCCGCCTACCAGGTGGGCGTGCTGGAAGCCATTGCCGATCTGCGCCTGGCCTGCGGTGAAGGCGACGGCCCCAACCCGTTTCCCATCATCACCGGCACCTCGGCCGGGGCCATCAACGCGGCCGCGCTGGCCTGCGGGGCCGACCACTTTGACCGGGCCGTGCGCCGCATTGCGCGCGTGTGGCGGCAGTTCCACGCCAGCCAGGTGTATGGCGCCGACTCGCTCAGCGTGATGCGCAGCGGCGCGCGCTGGCTCACGCTGGTATCGCTGGGCTGGGCCCTGGCGCGCTGGCGGCGCATGCGGCCGCGTTCGCTGCTGGACAACACGCCGCTGGAGAAGCTGCTGGTCAAGATGGTGCCGCTGGTGCGCCTGCCCCGGCTGATTCGCAAGGGGCACCTGACCGCGCTGGCCGTGACGGCGTCGAGCTACAGCTCGGGCGAGCACGTCACCTTTTTTGAAGCAGCCACGCCCGTCAAGCCCTGGGTGCGCTCGCAGCGCAAAGCCGCCAGCGACCGCATCACGCACGAGCACCTGCTCGCGTCCTCGGCCATTCCGTTCATCTTCCCGGCCAAGGGCATCGAGGTGGATGACCACATCGAATACTTTGGCGACGGCTCGATGCGCCAGTCGGCGCCCATCGCCCCGGCCATCCACCTGGGGGCCGAGCGCATCCTGGTGATCGGCGCAGGCCGCATGCACGAGCCCAAGGGCGATGCCGCCGCCAACCCCACACCCAACTACCCCACCCTGGCGCAGATCGCGGGGCATGCGCTGTCCAACATCTTTCTGGACGCGCTGGCGGTGGATGTGGAGCGCGTGCAGCGCATCAACCAGACCCTGTCCCTCATCCCCGAAGAAAAACGCCTGCACAGCGCGCTGCGCCCCATCGAGCTGCTGGTGATCGCACCCTCACAGCGCCTGGACGCCGTGGCTGCGCGCCACGTGGGCGACCTGCCGGGCCCCGTGCGCACCATGCTGGGCGCCCTAGGGGTCACGTCCAACATGGCCGATGTGCGCGGCGCGGCGCTGGCCAGCTACCTGCTGTTCGAGTCCGGCTACACGCAGGAGCTGATGGCCCTGGGCCGGGCCGACACCCTTGCCATGCGGGCCGAAGTGTGCCGATTTTTTGGATGGACGGATACCGGTGCCGAGGTGCAGACCAGACACCACGGGGAACCCGCCTGAGGCGCCCCAGGATTGAGCCCTAAGGCTTGTTGGGCAACCAGCCCAGCCCATGCGCGTGCAGGCTCTGCACATACAGCCGGTCGGAGGTCTCGGTGATGGCCGTGGTCTCAGGGTAGGCACCGCTCGGGTCCTGCAGGTCGGCCACCACCTTGCCGTCGTCGGTGAATGCGATCACATGGCCGTAGGGCTGGGGAATGGGCCACAGCGCACGCGGCAGGCGCAGGGTCAGGCTGCGCAGCCAAGGCTTGCCCGCCATGTTGTCGATGGCCGCCCCACGCGGCTTGGCAAAACCCAGCCACACCTTGCCGCCCTGCCCACGCATCAGGTTGTCGGGGTAGCCGGGCAGGTTGTCGAGCAGTACGCGGGCCTGGGGGCCAGGCTGGCTGCTGGTGCGGCCATGGAGCTGGCCGATGTCCAGGTCATTCGCGTCCACCGCAATCTTCCACACCCGGTATTTGCCGGTTTCGTTGACGAACAGGTGCTTTTCGTCCTGGCTCAGCGCCACACCGTTGGCAAAGCTGATGCCGCGCGCCACCACACGCGTGCTGCGGGTGGCGGGGTCGTATTCGATCACGCGGCCCGTGCTGGCCTGTTCCAGGATGTCGAGCACGCTGGCCTCAAACGTACCGCCCCAATCCTTGGGCGCGAAACGGGTGGAGGCGTCGCTCAGGTACATCTTGCCGTTCTGGGCCACCACCACCGCGTCGGCATAGCGGATGGGGTCGTTGCCCACCTTGTCGGCCAGCACGGTGAGTTTGCCGTCCGGCGCGATGGACAGCAGGCCCTTGACCGCATCGGCCGCAATCAGATTGCCTGCTGCGTCAAAGTCAAACCCCAGCACCCGCCCGCCGGTGTTGGCAAACACCTCCTGGCCCGAGCCGTCGGGGTTCATGCGCAGGATGTTGCCGCTGAGCACGGTGGTGTAGAGCTTGCCGTCCTTGCCCAAGGCGATGTGCTCCGGGCCCACCTCGCCTTTCAGGTCGATGATGTTCAGCTGGGCCAGGCGCTGGTTGGGGGCGTGCACGCCCTGGTAGCCGGGCGCCGCAGGCGCCGTCCATGCCACCGGCTGTATGGGCACGGGCCATGCCGCCAGATAGGCAGCCACCGCCACCACGGCGCCCCCCACGCCCCACCCTGCCCGCTTTACCCATGTTCCGGCCATGTGTTGTCTCCTGTTGGTTGTTGGAATGCGGGGCATTGTGGCGCCATCGGCGGCCAACACGCACGCCCTGATTGGCATCTGCGCGACCTGGGCAGGCCTGCGCAGGGCCCGCAATGGCCAGGGATGCTGCCGACCGCCTAAAATCGCGGGTTCCGCCTGAGAAAGCCGCTTTTCATGACGTCATCCGCTCGCAAACTCTTCGTTACCACCGCCCTGCCGTATGCCAACGGCAACTTCCACATCGGCCACATCATGGAATACATCCAGGCCGACATCTGGGTGCGGTTCCAACGCATGCAGGGCAACGCGGTCAACTTTGTGGGTGCCGACGACACCCACGGCGCGCCCATCATGATTGCCGCCGAAAAGGCCGGCAAGACGCCCCAGCAGTTCGTGGCCGACATCGCGGCGGGCCGCAAGCAGTACCTGGACGGCTTTCATATCAGCTTTGACAACTGGCACAGCACCGACGCACCCGAAAACCACGACCTGGCCCGCCAGATTTACCGCGACCTGCGCGACCGTGCCGACGGCAGCCTGATCGAAGTGCGCACCATCGAACAGTTCTTTGACCCCGAGAAGAACATGTTCCTGCCCGACCGCTACATCAAGGGCGAATGCCCCAAGTGCCACGCCAAGGACCAGTACGGCGACAACTGCGAGGTGTGCGGCACGGTGTACGCGCCCACCGACCTGATCAACCCCTTCTCGGCCCTCTCCGGCGCCAAGCCCGAACTCAAGCACTCCGAGCATTTCTTCTTCAAGTTGTCGGACCCGCGCTGCGTGGAGTTTCTGGAAAACTGGACGCAAGACGGCAAGCTGCAGCCCGAGGTGGCTAACAAGATCAAGGAGTGGTTCACCGTCCGCACCAACCCCGACGGCACCACCAGCGAAGGCCTGGGTGACTGGGACATCAGCCGCGATGCGCCCTACTTCGGCATAGAGATCCCGGACGCGCCGGGCAAATACTTCTACGTGTGGCTCGATGCGCCCGTGGGCTACCTGGCATCGCTGAAGAACCTGCTGGAAAAACGCGGCGAGAGCTACGACGCCTACATGGCCGACCCGGCCATGGAGCAGTACCACTTCATCGGCAAGGACATCGTCACCTTCCACACCCTGTTCTGGCCCGCCATGCTGCACTTCAGCGGCCGCAAGACGCCGAACAACGTGTTCGTGCACGGCTTCCTCACGGTGAACAACGGCGAGAAGATGAGCAAGAGCCGGGGCACCGGCCTGGACCCGCTCAAGTACCTGAGCCTGAACATGAACGCCGAATGGCTGCGCTACTACCTGGCGGCCAAGCTGTCGGCACGCAACGAAGACATCGACTTCAATGCCGAAGACTTCATGCTGCGGGTGAACAGCGATCTGATCGGCAAGTACGTGAACATTGCCAGCCGTGCGGCGGGCTTCTTGACAAAGCGTTTTGACGGCAAGCTGACCCCCAACTTCGGCACCACGGGCGCCGCCCTGCTGGCCGAGGTGCGCGGTGCCAGCGACGCGATTGCGCAGATGTACGAAACCCGCGAGTACAGCAAGGCCACGCGCGAAATCATGCTGTTGGCCGACAAGGTCAACGCCTATGTGGACCAGAACAAGCCCTGGGACCTGGCCAAGGACGCGGCCAACAACGAGGCCCTGCACCAGGTGTGCTCTGTGCTGGTCAACGCCTTTGCCACCCTCACCCGCTACCTGGCCCCCGTGCTGCCGGGCCTAGCCCAGGCGGTGCAAGGCTTTGTGGGCGTGAACATGCAGCAGTGGAACGCGGTGGGTGACGTGCAGGCCATCCAGCCGTACCAGCACCTGATGCAGCGCGTAACGCCCGAGCAACTGGAGGCACTTTTTGAGCCCCCTGCGCCCGCTGCACAAGCCCAAGCAGCTACAGAAACCGTAGCAGCGCCCGGCGGCGAGGAACTCGCTCCCACCATCACCATCGACGACTTCACCAAGATCGACCTGCGCATTGCGCTGATCGTGAACTGCGAGCCGGTGGAGGGTTCCACCAAACTGCTGCGCCTGACGCTGGACGTGGGCGAAGGCCGCACGCGCAATGTCTTCTCAGGTATCGCCAGCGCCTACCAGCCCGCCGACCTGATCGGCAAACACACCGTGATGGTCGCCAACCTGGCGCCGCGCAAGATGAAGTTTGGCGTGAGCGAAGGCATGGTGCTGGCCGCCAGCCACGGCGACGAAAAGGCCAATCCCGGCATCTACGTGCTGAACCCCTGGCCAGGCGCTACGCCAGGGATGCGGGTGCGCTGACCCCCCGGGGGCCACGCGCCCTCAGCGCACCGGGTTTCTTCAAGCTGCGCCCAGCGGCGATAGCCGGGCCTGCGGTCCGGACCGCCGCAGACACCACTCGGCCACCAGCAGGTTGGGCACCCAACACAGCCAGGCAATGAAGGGGTAGGACACCTCGATGTCCACCCCGGCTGCTGCGCCCATGCCCAGGTAGATGCGCAGCGTGATGCCTGCGGCGGTGAGCGCGTAGCTGCGGAGCATCCACCGCCGGTGCTCGGCAAACCGCCGCTGCACAGCACAGGCCACGCCCCAGCCCGTGGCCGCCACCCACACCAGGCCCAGCGCAAAAAACCCGGCGGCCGCCACCACACCCGTCATGGCGTGCAGGGCCAGGGGCAGCGATGACACCCAGGCCACCGCAATGGCCAGCACATAAGCGCGGCCTGTCCACCGATGGGCTGCAGGGTAGCGCGTGCGCAGGGCTGCCAGAAGTTGCAGCGGCCCCAGCATCAATGCGAACGATGCGCTGACCGCGTGCACCACAAAGGCCTGGCGGGACTGCTGCAGGCTGGGCAGATCCACAGACATCGGCATGCCAGGCAGTGCATAACGCAGCGAGGCAAGGCCCACAGCCAGGGCCGACATCAACAACAGGCTCCAGGCCAGGATTGCAAGAGGATGGCGTTTTGTCATGAAATGACTTTCAGGAGGATGGACATGCATCCACTCTAGAAAGCGCGACTCAGCCCGGCATTAGCACCGCCTTAGCGGCGAATGAGGACAGATGTACCCGCGCCACCAGGCCGCTGGCCCCGTCGCTGCGTGCCAGCAACTCCACCCGCAGGCCCTGACGCAGCGCCGCCGCCCGGGTGATGGCCAGGCCCAGCCCGCTGCCATCGGCCGGTGTGCCCGGCACGCGGAAGAAGCGGTCAAACACCCGCTCCAGCAGGTCCGGGGGGATGCCCGGCCCCGTGTCCACCACGTCCACCACCACGCCCTCATCGCCCGCGCTCCCTGTATCTCCCGCATCCAGCCGGTGCAGGCGCACTTCGACCGAGCCCCCCTCGGGCGTGTAGCGCAGGGCGTTGTCCAGCAGGTTGTCGAACACGCTGCGCAGGTCCACGGCCGAGGCCAGCACCACCACCTGCTCGGCGCCGTCAAAACCCACCTCGATGCGCCGCTGGTCGGCCAGGGGCATCAACTGGCCCACGCTGTCGCGCAGCACAGCCGTGATGTCCACCGGGGCGGGCGGCTGCGCCGAGGCCGGTGCCTCCTGCCGCGACAGGCGCAGCAGCTGGCCCACCAGGTGCTGCGCGCGCCGCATGCCGGCATCCAGCTGCGCAAACTGCTGCTGCGCCTCGCCCGGCGGCACCCAGGGCCGCAGGTTTTCCATCTGCAGGGCCATGGCGGCCATGGGGGTGCGCAGCTCGTGGGCAGCGTCCTGCACAAAGCGGCGCTGGGCAGCAAAGGCCTCGCCCAGCCGCGCCAGCAGCGCGTTGAACGAGGCGACCAGCGGCACGATCTCGTCGGGCACCCGGCCCGCCGGGCCCAGGGGGATGGCCCCCAGGCTGCGGTCGTCGCGCCGGGCCACCTCTTGCGCCACCACCCGCAGCGAGCGCGACGCACGCCCCACCACCCACCACAGCGTGAACAGCAGCGCGGGCACGAGCAGGGCCAGCGGCAGCAGCACATACAGGGTGCGTCCCCACACCTCTTCCTGCAGGAACTGCTCGCTTTGCAGCACCTGCACCCGCTGCTGGCCGGGCGCGGCCGGTGGCGCCGTGTACACCCTCCAGCCCTGCTCCCACCCGGCCCCCTGCTGCACCAGCCGGTGGCCCGGTGTGGGCTGCAAAGGCAGTGCGGCGCGCGGGCTGGCGCTGGAACTGGCCAGCAGCCGCCCATCGGCAGACCACACCTGCACCACGAATGCGCCCCACTGGAAGACGTTTTCGTCGCTCATCACCGGCAGGGGCGGCGCCTCCTCCCCTTGGCTTACCGGCACGTGGTAGCGCGCCAGCGCTTCCATCTGGGTCTGCATGAAGGTGTGCAGCACCAAGCCATAGCTCGCATAAAACGCCCACCCGGCGACCACGGCCCCCACCACCACCCAGGGCGCCAGCCACGCCAGCAGCTGCCCACGCAGCGATCGGAGGCGGTACCAGCGGCTGGGCGCACCGGCGCCAGTGCCGCCGGTCTCTGCGGCGGCCCTCATGCTGCCGCCACCCGCCAGCCCAGGCCGCGCACATTGCGGATGGCATCGGGGCCCAGCTTGCGGCGCATGCCGTGGATGAGCACATCCACCGCGTTGCTGCTGACCTCCTCGCCCCAGCCGTAGATGCGGTTCTCGAGCTGCTCGCGCGAGAGGATCGCGCCGGGCCGCTCCAGCAGCGCCTGCAGCAGCGCAAATTCGCGCGCGGTGAGGGCTTCGCGCGCGCCGCCGCGCAGCACCTCGCGCGTGGCCAGGTCCAGCTGCACCACGCCATTGCCCACAACGGACTGGGCCACGCCGCTGCGCCTGCGCACCACGGCACGCATGCGGGCCAGCAGTTCGCCCACGTCAAAGGGCTTGAGCAGGTAGTCGTCAGCGCCCAGGTCCAGCCCCTGGATGCGGTCGTCCAGCCCGTCGCGAGCGGTGAGCACCAGCACGGGCGTGAGGTCACCGCGCGCGCGGGCGCGGCGCAGCACCTCGGTGCCGTCCAGCCCGGGCAGGCCCAGGTCCAGCAGCACGCAGCGGTAGTCGCCATCGGCCAGCGCACTGTGTGCCAGGGCGCCATCGCGCACCCAGTCCACCGACCAGCCCGCGCCCTTGAGCGCATGCACAAGGCTGCGCCCGATCATGTCGTCGTCTTCCACCAGCAGTGCGCGCAACAGGTTCTCCTTCAGACAAAGCGTGTGCGGATTCAGGCCTGGGGGCAGCCTAGCGCGCCATTCTTAGCCCCAGATGAGCGCCGCATGAAGACCACCAGCCCCGTGCGCCGAGGGGCTAACTCTGGGCTAAGTGAGGCTTCCTACAGTCGCCCCGCCAGCCAGCCGACCTGCTGCCCGACCTTCCAGCGCAAGGCTGCCGCACGCTACCACCCCGGCGGCGGGGTGTCCACGCTGGCAAGCCCTGTACCCACCTCCTTCATACCCTTCTGAACCATGACGCATCTCCCCAACACCCCGTCTTGCTCTCCCCGCCGTCTGGCGGCCATGGCCGCCCTGCTGACCCTTGCAACGGCACCCGCCAGCCTCTGGGCGCAGCAGCCCCAGCAGCCGCAACCACACGCCCAGGAGCCCGCCTGGGGCCTGGGCCTGGCCGTGAGCACCGACCGCAAGCCCTACCGCAGCTTTGACCACAAGGTGCAGCCCCTGCCCCTGGTCACCTACGAAAACCGCTGGATCAGCATCATGGGCCCCGGCGTGGACTTCAAGCTGCCCGCGGCAGGCCCCTTGGACCTGCGGCTGCGCTCCCGCTTCGGATTTGAAGGCTACGAGGCCAAGGACTCGCCCCACCTGGCGGGCATGGCCGAGCGCAAGGGCAGCCTGTGGCTGGGCGCCGTAGCCACCTGGCACACCGGAGTGGTGGACCTGTCGGCCGAGTTGCTGGCCGATGCCTCGGGCCACAGCAAGGGCCACCAGCTCACGCTGCAGGCAGAGCGTCGCTTCCAGGCCGGCGCCTTCGACATCACCCCGCGACTGGCCCTGCAGCGGCAAGACCGCAAAACCGTGGACTACTACTACGGCGTGGAAAACCACGAGGCCCGGCCGGGCCGTGCCGCCTACGCAGGCAGCGCAGCGATGAACCTGCAGGCAGGCGTGCGCGTGGGCTACACCCTCGCGCCACGGCAGTGGATGTTTGTGGACCTGAGCACCACGCGCCTGGGCAACGCCATCAAGAACAGCCCGCTGGTGGGCCAGTCGAGCCAGCCTGCAGTGACGGCGGGGTTCCTGTACCGGTTCTGAGCGACAGCAGGGCAAGATCCGCTCCCTCGCAAAGCCCCAGGGAGGCGCATAACGGCCCCGGCAACAGCCGCTGTGGCGCCACAAGGAGCGCCTTTCACCAGAGCACCAAAAAGAGATTTCGGGTGAGAAATCACACAGACCCGTTCGTGCCCAGAAAAGAAAATTTTCTCTGCGCAAGAAGGTCTGGTTGCATCAAGGATGTCCGATCCGGCTTCCGTGCAGCTTGAACGGACTTCGAAGCGCATTCTTGAAAAGGACTTCATCATGAACACAATCTCCCGCCTTCTGTCGGTGTCCGCTGTGGCAGCACTGGCCTCCTTTGGAGCGCATGCCGATGAGGCCGATGCTTCGCAATACGCACTGAAGTTCGAGACCCATCGAACCCGCGCCGAAGTGGCTGCCGAGGCCGCCACGGTGGTCAAGACGCGCAGCGTTCACCCCGCTGGCTCGCTCGCCCTGGCGTACCAATCCACGGCAGACCGCACAACCGTGCGCGCGGCCATCGCCGAAGCGATGCGCAAGGGCGAAATTTCTTCAGGGGAGTTTTGAGGGACACACGGGACAAGGACAGGCATCCTTCTCCCGTCGCCCCATGGATCGGACCATCATATCTGCCGCCCTGGCGCCACTCACAGAGCCTGCAGTTTTCGCTCCAGGGCCGAGACGTCATGCAGGACAAGCGCCTGGCGCATTGAGGTAAGAATGCCCAAGTGCCGAAGCCGCGCCAGTTCCCGGCTGACCTCCTCCCTGGACGCCGCAATGCGTGTGGCCAGGTCCACATGGCGCGGCGCGGGCTCAATCACGGCCTGGTTGTCCTGCACACCCGCCGCGCGTGCCAGCTCCAGCAAATGGCTATAAAGCCGCCCGGCAATTCGCAGGATGCCCAGTTCAATCACCCGGCTGATGAGTTGTTCTGTAGCGACTTGAAGTGACTCCAGCATGCGGCCGCCCACCGCAGCGTCTTCTCGCACCAAGTTCATGAAATCAGCGCGGCTCAGGCAGGCGAGCAGCGACGGCACCAGGGCCTGAGCCTGCAGGGAGGCAGCACTTGCACCCAGGACGCCAATGGCACCGAAATGTCCACCCCGCTCAAAGTCCGATATCAACAACTCACGCCCATTGGGAGACAAGGCCGACACGCGCATCTTGCCGTCGCACACCATGAAAAACGTGTCGTGGGAGGTGCCTGCGGCGATGTGCCCGGGCTGCAGGCTTTGCCAAGAGCAGCGACTCGCAACCCCGGCCAGCCGAGAATCGTCCATCTCGTCAAAAAGCCGACAGGTCCGCAGTCTTCGAATCGAGGCTGCCGATGGGAGGTCCAGTATCTTTCGCATCGCTTGTGTCTCGATTGCTGGCGCGCTAACGACCACCCTGCCCAGCGCGAGAGCCCAACAGCGTCTCTCTATTCCCTGCCTTTTTGAGGAAGGTCAAAAACCAGGCAGGTGGTTGTCGCATGGGCATACAGCTTGCCGTGTTCATCCTCAACGCGGGCCTCGGCAGTCGCGAGCCGATCACCGCCATGAACCAGCCTGCCGGTGGCCCGCAGCGGGCCGGTTCTGTGGGACGCAGACCGCACGATCTTGATACTGATTTCAGCCGTGGTGTAAGACCGCCCCGCAGGCAGCGCGGACTGAATTGCGCAACCCAGCGCAGAGTCCAGGAGCGACGCAAACCAGCCCCCATGCACGCTGCCCAGCGGGTTGTAGTGGGCCAGCTGCGGGATGCCCTGGAACACGGCACGGCCATCGCCCACCTCCAGCAACGCGAGGTTCATGGTGTCGTTCATGGGCGGGTAGGGCAGTTCGCCAGACACCATGGCTTCGAGGATCTGGCGGCCGCTCTTGCCTGCGATTTGCTCTGCGCGGGCCAGGCCCGGCAAGCCACCGTTATCGCGCATGCGGTGTACGGCGTCTGACTGCTGCGTGGCCCAGTCTGTGGGGTTGTTTTCTTCCATCACGATGCTCTCCTGTTGAATTGCAAGACAGTGCACTTGCCGCAAGCCACGGTGGGCTTGCCGCCAGCGGCTGCGCGGGGGGCGATGTCAGTCGTTACGCCAGCCCGAACGATTTGCGCAGGCCCTTGCCCACCGGGCCTGCGGGCATGAAACGGCGCAGCTTGGCCAGCAGCGATGCCTCGCCCTTGGGCGTGTGGCGCATCTTCCAGGCCCCGAGTGCGGCACGGACGATGGTGTCGGCCACGCCCTGGGGTGGGGGGGCCTTCTGTACGTTGCCCTGGATCGCTTTCGACACGATGTCCAGCTCTTGGCTGTAGTCAGCGATCCGGGCGACCGTTTGGGGTGCGTTCAGATCCAGGTTGGTCTTGGTGAAGGAGGGCTCGACCAGCGAGACGCGAATGCCGAACTGGCGCACTTCGTGGTCCAGCGTTTCGGCCAGCCCTTCAACCGAATGCTTGGACGCCGAATAGAGCGCCATGTAGGGCGCGGGCAGAAAGCCGAGCACCGAACTCACATTGACGATGCGGCCGGAGCGCTGTGCGCGCATGTGGGGCAACACCGCCTTGGTCACGCGCAAGACGCCGAAGAGGTTGGTGTCAAACAGCGTCTTGGCTTCTTCGACCGAAGTTTCTTCCGCTGCGCCCAGCAGGGTGACGCCAGCGCTGTTGACCAGCACGTCGATGTGCTGGGCTTGCGCGATGATGGTCTGGATGCCGCGCTCCACCGACGCCTCGTCGCGGATGTCCATCTCAATGAGGGTCACGTTGGGAATGGCGTGTGCTTTGGCCGTGTTGCGCACGGTGCCAAAGACCCGGCAGCCCTGCTGGGCAAACTGTATGGCCGCAGCACGACCAATGCCTGAGGACACGCCGGTGACAACGACAACTTTGGATTTCGACATGGCAGTTCCTTTTTTGGTAAGAGGGATGTGCAGTGGGGCAATCAGACAGATGCAGATGAAGAACGAACGGGCCGGATACCGAACCAGATCGAATACATCGCAGGCAGGAACACGAGCGTGAGCACCGTGCCGGCCAGCGTGCCACCGATCAAGGTGTAGGCCAGCGTTCCCCAGAACACGGAGTGCGTGAGCGGGATGAACGCCAGGATCGCGGCCAGGGCGGTGAGGATCACTGGGCGGGCACGTTGCACGGTGGCTTCGACCAGGGCGCGGAAGGGGTCCAGCCCGGCCTCCTCGTTCTCGCGGATCTGCCCGATCAGGATCAGCGTGTTGCGCATCAAGATGCCCGACAGCGCAATCAAACCCACCAGCGCATTGATGCCGAAAGGCTGCTGGAACAGGAGCAACGTGGGCACCACGCCGATCAGGCCCAACGGGCTGGTCAGAAAGACCATGACCATGCCCGAAATGGAGCGGACCTGCAGGACGATGATGAGCAGGGTCGCCGCCAGCATGATGGGGAAGATCGGCAGCATGGCGACGGTGGCCTTGCCAGCCTCTTCAATGGAGCCTGCTTCGACGATGCGGTAGCCGCCCGGCAACTTGTCCATGATGGGCTGTAGCTGCTGGGTGATGGCGGTAGACACGTCCGGCGGCTGCAGGCCCTCGGCAATGTCGCCACGCACCGTGATGGTCGGCGTGCGGTCGCGCCGGCGCAGGATGGGGTCTTCCATGCGCACATCGACCTTGCCCACCTGCGACAGCGGGATGCGCTGCCCGCCCGACCCCACCAGCGACAGGCCCGAAATTTTCGCGGGGTCCAGGCGGACATCGCCTGCAGCCCGGCCCATGACCTGCACCGAGCGGATGTCCTCGCGCACCTCCGTGAGCGGCGCGCCGCTCAGCAAGAACTGCAGCTGCTGGGCCACGGCGCTGGAGCTGAGCCCCACGGCCGTCAAGCGGTCCTGGTCGAGTGTGAAGTGCAGGGTCGGGACACGCGGGCCCCAGTCCGTGTTGACGGTGCGCATCATCGGGCTGGCCTGCAGCACGGCCTCGACCTCGGCGGCAATTGCGCGCAGCTTGTCGGGGTTGGGGCCCATGACGCGGTAAGCCACCGGGAAGGGCGAAGGCGGCCCGAACACGATTTGCGTGACCCGCACCTGTGCCTCCGGCGCCAGGCCATCAGCCACGGCATGGCGCAGCCTGAACTTGAGTGCTTCCCGCTCCTTGTCGTTGCCCGTGAGCACCACGACCTTGGCGAACGATGGGTCCGGCAGCTCGGGCGACATGGCCAGGAAGAAGCGCGGGGCGCCCTGGCCGATGTAGGCGGTCACCACCTTGGCCTCGTCCTGCTTCGCCAGCCAGGCTTCGACCTTGGCCGTGGCGGCGCTGGTTTGTTCGATGGACGTGCCATAGGGCATCTGCACCTCGACCAGCACTTCCGGCCGGTCAGACGTGGGGAAGAACTGCTTCTTGACCACGGCCATGCCCAGCACCGAAACCACAAAGAGCGTGACGACGGAGGCCGCCACGATCCACTTGCGCGCAATGACGCGGCCGAGCAACTGGCGAAACCGGTTGTAGCGCGGCGTGTCATAGATGGCGTCGTGCCCGCCCTCCACCTTTTTGAGGTCGGGCAGCAGCTTGACGCCCAGGTACGGCGTGAACACCACGGCCACCACCCACGACGCAATCAATGCAATGCCGACGATCCAGAACATGTTGCTGGTGTATTCGCCCGCTGTGGAGCGCGCAAAGCCATTGGGCATGAAGCCAATGGCCGTGACCAGCGTGCCC
>NZ_BJHU01000048.1 GCF_005405905.1 Acidovorax sp. NB1 | reverse complement strand
CTTCAGAAACCAGTCCTGCAGGGCCCGCAGCTGGGCCAGGTCGTTCTTTCCGGTGCGGTCCACCAGCGCATATTGGTAGATCCAGCCGACCCCGGTGGCGTCGGGGCCGAGTGACGATTTGGCCGTGGCGGGTAGCCGCCCCTGCACCTGGTTCATGTACTCCAGCACGCGAGAACGTGCCCAGTACAGGTCCGTGCCGTCCTCGAACAGGATGTAGACAAACGAGTCGCCAAAGAACGAGAAGCCGCGTACCGTCTTGGCGCCCGGGACGGACAGCATGGTGGTGGCCAGGGGGTAGGTCACCTGGTTTTCCACGATCTGCGGCGCCTGGCCAGGATAGGAGGTGCGGATGATGACCTGGACATCCGACAAATCGGGAAGAGCGTCCACGGGGGTGCTGCGCACACCCCACACGCCCCAGGCCGTGAGCATTACGGTCGCCAGCAGAACCAGGAATCGGTTCGCCACCGACCAGCGGATCAGACGCGCAATCATGGCTTGACCCTTTCCACGGCGATGATCACGAAGTCTTTGCCTTGCTGCTGGAAGGTGAATTTGACCTGCTGCTCGGGTTTCAGGGCCTTGGCCAGCTCCGGGTTTGCCAGCTTGAATGGCATGGTCATGCCGGGCCACTTCAGTTCAGGCACGGCCTCATGGGTGAGGGTCAGCTCGGTCGGCGTGACCTCATCGACCACCCCCCGTACCGTAAAGCTCTTGGACGCTGGAGCCGCAGAGGCCGAGGAACCCTGTTCGCTGCTCGGCTGTGCGCTGCTGCCTTGAGGCTGTGCGGGCATGATGCCTCGCAGGCTGGCTTCCGAGTCGATCAGGAACTGTGCCGAGGCGACCACCTGTTGTCCTGCGGCCAGTCCGCCTTGAACGACGAGGCGGTCATCAATTTCCGCGCCAAGTTGCACCTGGACGGGGTGGTACTTCCCGGGGCCATCCACCACGTAGACCAGCGCCCGCTTGCCGGTGCGGATCACCGCTTCGCTGGGCACCAGCAGCGCTGGCTGTGTGCGTCCAGCCAGAACGATCTGCCCGGACATGCCCGCCTTCAGGCGCTGGGTGGGGTTGGGAAGCTCCAGGCGCACGCGCACCGTGCGGGTGTCCCGGTTGGCCTCTGGGAGGATGCTCACGACACGGGCTTTGAGGGTTTCGCCCGGAAACGCGGCCAGGCGCACCTGGGCGTCCTGCCCCAGTTGCAAGGGACCGCTTTGCGCTTCGGGAACGGCCGCTTCGATCCAGACGCTGGCCAGACCGTTTACGCGTACGAGACTGGCACCCGCAGAGACCGTCATGCCCTGGCGCACCATCAGTTCGGCCACCATCCCTGCTTGTGGGAAGGTCACCGTGTAGCGGCCCTGAGGTTCGCCCGTGCGCTCCACCTGGGCCACGAGCGAGGCAGGCATGCCCAGCAGTGACAACCGATGACGCGAAGCGGCCGTCAGCGACTCTTCCTTGAGCGCCCGGACAGCGAGGAACTCGCGCTGCGCAGCCACCCACTCAGGCAGCAGTAAATCGGCCAATGGCGCGCCTGCGGCCACCACGTCACCCGGGGCCCGGGCATAGACACGCTCCACAAATCCTGCAGAACGCGCCTGGACGATACTCACATCCCGGTCATTGAGCTGGACCGTGCCCAGCACGTCCACATCGGATCCAATGTCGCGCTGCTCCACCGTGGCGGTGCGCAGGCCGAGGGCTTGCACCGCTTGTGCCGAGACATTCAAACCGGTGCTTTGTTGTGCGTCCTCATCGGCGTACTTGGGAACCAGCGCCATGTCCATGTAGGGCGACTTGCCTGGCTTGTCGAACTTCTGCGTTGGCACCATGGGGTCGTACCAGTACAGCACCTTGCGGTCGGCCTTCGCCGCTTCTGCCGATGGAGGGGTAGCGCCAGATGGATGACTGCTCGCAATGCGCCATTGGGAGACGCCCCAACCGAGGGCAATGCCAGCAGCCACCAGTGCCACGGCCACAGTGGTCTTCTTGAAAACGGTATTGGTCATGTGGTTCTCCCTTCAGTCCGCGATCAGGCTGTTCAGACGGGCAATCACGGTGTCCCGCTGCGCCTGCAGATCAATGAGCCGCCAGTGCGTCTCCCGCACTTGGGCCCTGGCCGCCAGCACGGCGCTCAAGTCGCCTTTGGCAGACTGGTAATTGGCCAACGCGAGTTCGGCACGCCCCTGTGCCAAGCCCATGCCCGCCGATTGCAGCCGCTCGATCTGACTGTTCAGTGCCGCCAGCTCTGAGGCGCTGTCCTCCAGCTCCTGCAGGTGCCTGCGGGTCACGTCTTCCTGCTCGGCGTCCAGGCGCTGCAGCTCCAGCTGCTTGGCCTTGATCTGGGGTCCCTGGCGCCGCTCCTGTTGCCAGGGAAGGTCAAAGGTCACCTGGAAGGACACCATGTCGCCCCAGCGTCGGTCGCGGCGGCTGTAGGCGACTTCCCAGGACCAATCACCCTTGGTTTCTGCTTGGGCTTCGCGCGTTTCCGCCAAGGCCATGGCCTGCATGGCGGGGTACTGCGCAAGTTCCGCGTGGCGGTGTACCTCAGACCGCAGTTGATCCAAGGGGCGGCTCAGCGGCCCAGGAGTTCCCTGTAGCGCCTCGTCGGCGCGAGCGCCAACCCAGCGCCGCAACATCGCCCTGGCCTTGGATCGGTCCCGCTGCAGATCGTCCCTGCGATCCGACAGCGCAAGCGCCTCCTGCCTGGCCATCAGCAGGTCTGCGGCCTGGGCCGTGCCTCCGGCGATGCGGGCGGGCAGGCTGTCCTGCAGGCGCTGGTTCTCACTCAGTAGACCGGTGAGTACCTGGTCACGTTGCTCGATAGCCTGGGCCAGGATCCACGCTTGACTCAGTTCCTGGCGGATCTGCAGGCGCTGGACCGCCAGGGTGGCGCGTTCGCGTTCCACCTTGGCCTCGGCACCGGCGATCTGGGCATCGCGCTTGGCCCGGTTGGGCACCTCCTGCATCAGCGCCAGGCGCTGCATGGTCATGGACTCACGCGTGAGGCTGAAGCGGTCCATGCCGCTGATGGGAAAGTTCTCGATACCGACCGAGAGCTTGGGATCCGGCAGCGTTCCCGCCGCCTGCCGGGTGCTGGTGGCTGCGTCAATCTGCAGCCGCTGGGCCGTGATGCGAGGGCTGTGCTGCTCCGCCAGATCCAAGGCCTCTGCAAAGCCCAGGGCGTGGGCCTGGTTGCCAGCCAAGCCGATGCTGGTCAACAGGACCCCGAGAGCGCCCAGGCGCAGTTGGCGGAGGTTGCGCACCTGTATGCGCTGCGAGATGGGGTGAATGCGCTGGTGCGCAGACAGGCGCTCGCAGGGAGCGCCGAAGGAGATGATGGGCATGGTGGTCCTCGAAATGAAGGGGCACGAAGTCAGACTTGCGCAAACGCTGCAAGGCAGCGCGCAAGGCGTGCACGATCAATTCCGAAAGACCTGATGGGTTAGATAGATGGGGGGAGCGCCCGCTCGACTGTCCAGCTCCGCGTAGACAGCCCGAGGGTCAATGTGGCGCTCGGAGTCCAGGATCACAGGCAGCACATAGGCGACCCAGATGGCGTGCGCCGCGAGCGCCTGCAGATCGAGACCTTGGAGCGAGGGGGAGGACAAACTTTCGCCATCACAATGGGCTCGACACAGCTGAGGATCTTGCTCATCCATGGTACCCGCCATCGCGTGGCAATCGGGCATGGAGGGCATGCCGACGGCATCTTCCATGGCCATGCTCGCTTTTTGCATCGATGCCGCATGGGCTGCAGAGTCCAACTTGGGACAGGCATAGGCGGCCAACGCGAACTGCATCAGAAGCAATGCCGCGACCAGAACGCTGGCTATCCAGCGTCCTTGGCGCGATACGGTGCTTCTGGCGAAGATCATGGTGCGAATGGTATCCCCAGCGATGGCCACGGACTTAACCTAGATCAAATCCGGGCCTGCCGAGCCATCTCAGCCCTTGCGAAGTCGCAGGGCATTGGCGATCACGGACGCCGAACTCAGGCTCATTGCCAAGGCCGCGATCATTGGCGACAACAGCCAGCCGGTGAAGGGATACAGCAGCCCTGCAGCAATCGGTATGCCCAGCGCGTTGTAGAGGAAGGCGAACATGAGGTTCTGTTTCATGTTGCCCACCGTTGCCTCCGACAGTTCCCGCGCCGTGGAAATCCCTCGCAGATCGCCCTTGACCAAGGTGACCTGTGCGCTGTTCATCGCCACATCGGTGCCAGTACCCATCGCGATCCCCACGTCTGCCTTGGCAAGGGCGGGCGCGTCATTGATCCCGTCACCCGCCATGGCAACAACACGGCCTTCGGCCTGCAGCCGGGACACCAGGGCCAGCTTGTCCGCAGGCTTGACCTCGCCATGAACCTCATCAATCCCCAGCTTTGCCCCCACCGCCTTGGCGGTGGTCATGCCGTCGCCCGTGGCCATGACAATGCGCAGCCCCGCCGCATGCAAGGTCGCCAGCGCTTCCGGCGTGCTGGCCTTGATGGCATCCGAGACCGCAAGCAGGCCTTGAAGCTGGCCATCGGCCGCCAGGTACATCACGCTGGCGCCTGTGGCGCGCAAGGCCTCTGCCTGCGCAAGCAGCGGGTTCGCAGAAACCCCGACCTGCTCCATGAGGACTGTGTTGCCCAGGGCGAGCTGGCGTCCAGCGACCTGTCCGCGCACCCCGATGCCAGACCCGGACTCAAAGTCCTCGGGCTTGTCCAGGGCCAGCCCCTTGGCGCGGGCCGCTTGGACAATGGCATCGGCCAGCGGATGCTCGCTGCCTTGATCCAGACTGGCTGCCAGGCGCAGAACCTCATCCTCGGACAGACCGGGCATGGCAACAACCCGCTCGAAGGAAGGCTTGCCCTCTGTGAGCGTGCCAGTCTTGTCCACGATCAGCGTATCCACCTTGCGCAGGTTCTCGATGGCTGCTGCGTCCCTGAACAGAACCCCGCTGGTCGCCCCCCGGCCGGTAGCCACCATGATCGACATGGGTGTTGCCAATCCCAACGCACAAGGGCACGCGATGATCAACACCGCAACTGCATTGACCAGGCCGTAGACCCAGCGTGGCTCCGGACCGAACAGGCCCCACGCGAACAGTGTGAGCAACGCGATACCCACCACGGCCATCACGAAATAGCCCGCCACCTGGTCCGCCATGCGCTGCATGGGAGCCCGTGAGCGCTGTGCCTGCGCAACCATCTGAACGATCTGGGACAGCATGGTGGCGGAGCCCACCCGCTCGGACCGGATCACCAGTGCCCCGTTGGTATTGAGCGTGGCACCGATGACGGCATCGCCAGGCCCCTTGACGATGGGCACCGGCTCGCCAGTGAGCATGGCTTCGTCCACCGCGCTGCTCCCCTCGACCACCACGCCATCCACCGGCACCTTCTCACCGGGACGTACGCGCAAGAGGTCTCCCACATGGACATGGGACAAGGGAACATCACTCTCCTGACCGTTGGCGTCGATACGCCGTGCGGTCTTGGGGGCCAGGCCCAGCAGCGATTTGATGGCGGCTGAGGTCTGGGAGCGTGCTTTCAGCTCCAGCATCTGGCCCAGCAGCGTGAGCGAGATGATGACAGCTGCGGCTTCGAAGTACACCGCCACGCGGCCCATGGCCTGGAACGAGGCTGGAAATACCCCAGGCGCCACGGTGGCAACCACGCTGTAGACAAATGCGGCGCCCGTGCCCAGGCCGATCAAGGTCCACATGTTGGGACTGCGGTTCGCGATGGACTGGGCACCACGCACAAAGAAGGGCCAGCCAGCCCACAGCACGATGGGTACCGTCAGCACCAGCTCAATCCAGCTCTGGGTGGCCATTTCGAACCACTGCAGCCTGTGCCCCACCATGGCCAGAACAGTGACCACCACGGTCAGTGGCAACGTCCACCAGAAGCGATGCCGGAAATCCACGAGTTCGGCGTTTTCTCCCTCATCCAGCGTGGGGAGCATGGGCTCCAGCGTCATGCCGCATTTGGGGCAGTTCCCGGGGTGGTCCTGCTGCACCTCAGGGTGCATGGGGCAGGTGTAGATGGTGCCGGGCTGAGTGGCTTCTGGCTCTCGCGCAACCTTGTCGGTACCGGGAGGCGTGACAGCGTACTTGTCCGGGTCCTCAACAAACTTCGTTTGGCACTTGGCGCTACAGAAGTAGTAGTGCCGCCCCTCATGCTCCGCCGAGTGATGCGATTGTTCCGTCACGTCCATACCGCAGACTGGATCTTTCAGTTTCGTCATGGGCGGCGGTGTATCCCCGTGGACCCCCTCATGATGCTGATGGCCATGGTGGGTGTGATCGTGCGGTTCCGCGTTGGACATGAATGGCCTCCCTGCAAATGTGTTGTGTGCCTGCAAGATTACTTTTTGCTCGAATCGCCTTCGTGAGAGCCGTGCCCCCCGTGCCCATGGAAGAGGTGCATCAACGGGCAAGCCAGCAAGAGCAGATACGGCCAGTAGCCCGCGATGTGCGACCAATGCTCCCTGAGCAAGAAGAATGCCCCGATGAGCGCAAGCATGATCACCGCGCCGATCAATTTGCGGCTGCCTCCGCTGGCGTTGGCAGCTTCTGAATGCCCTGTGGTGTGGTCGTGGTTCATGGCGATCTCCAAGAAGTGGTCATCGAGATGGTGATGGACCTTGGGGGAACAATAAGGTTTGACATGGTGGTAATGTCAAGCATGGGCTTCGTCAACCCTTGACTTGCATCACATGAATGGCGGTATGTCTACGCCTTCAACTTCGGCCGCAGCGATGTCTTCCTCGCCGCCTTCCATGGATCCGACGGGTGTCGCACCGCCACGCCGGGATGTATCAACGTGCGCGGGTCGATGGATTGCCGGAAGAAGCTGCAGATCGCGCAGTGTCATCCTTGGCAGAGTCACCCGTGAGCATGCGGCCAGCGGCGTCCACCTTGACCATGCCCAGCCTCGGATGACTCCAGTAGCGCGTCCTTCCTTCTTCAGCCTGCGCTTTGACTGGCAGCACTTGATCTCGCACGTCAACGCCAGTAGGCGTCGCGAAAGAGGCTGCGGAAGCCAGGGACAGAGCAACTGCAAAGACAGACGCAAATAGATTGTTGGACATGATTTTGGCCCTCTCATAGGTCATTGAAACGTCAGCCTGGCTGACGACCTCACGTCACGCACC
Organism: Acidovorax sp. NB1; assembly: GCF_005405905.1. Lineage (GTDB taxonomy): Bacteria > Pseudomonadota > Gammaproteobacteria > Burkholderiales > Burkholderiaceae_C > Acidovorax. The sequence goes on along the minus strand of NZ_BJHU01000048.1, from coordinate 87,529 downwards.
TGAAGGAATCCGTGCGTGTCGTGTTGAGGGGAAGTCTCGATCTTGGTCAATCACCGGAAGATGATGGGTGGATGACATTTTTGTAATGCAAAGAACCACCGCCGTGAGAGCACTCCGGGTTGCTCCGAGAGCGATGCTGCCTTGTGCTCGGATGCGCATGCATTGCCAGTTGCTGTCAAAAGCGTAGTCGGAGGGTCACCTCACCGTGGGGGTGCGATTTCTAGACTTCTCTCCGTGGTGCAGAAATCGCCACCTGGATGAACCATATCGGGCATCCGGCGCCACAGGAGACCATCATGAAAGTTCGCACCGCAATCCTCGTCGCCAGCCTTGCTGCATCCGCTACAGCGTCGTTTGCGACATCCGTTTATCACGCAAGCCCTAGCCAGGAAGAAGGCGTCAGCCTGGCCGCAGACCATTTGGGCAATGCGGTCAGCCGCCAAGCGGTTGAAAGCACCGTGCTGGCCGCTCAGAAGGACGGTTCGCTGTACTGGATCAGCCGTGGCTACCCTGCCACTTATCCACTCGTTCCGGGCCCCAAACTGACCAAGACCCGCCAGCAAGTCCTCGATGAGTTGCAGTCAGCCAAGCGCAACCCCGTCGGTCGTGACGGTGTACGGGATATGGGCGGCGAAGCTGGCTGGGTCGATGCCCGCCAACTGCCCTGAACCCTCTCAACGATCACCGGCAACCGCGTGCCCTCCCAAACCGGCCTGCGGTTGCACCTGAACCATTGCCATCTACCCAAAAAGGAAACACCATCATGAAACTGAAGTCCACCCTCATCGTCCTTTCCCTCATCGCAGCCCCCGCTTTTGCGTCGGACCAAGCGGTCAGCAAGACGCGCGAACAAGTGCTGGCTGAATTGGCGCAGGCTCAGCAAAACGGCGAGATGCTTGCTGCAGGCGACTCGGGGATGACTCTCAAGCAAATCAACCCCGGAGCCTATCGCTCGACTACTTCGACTCAGGCTAGCAAATCCCGCGAGCAAGTGCGGGAAGAATTGGAGCAGGCTATCCGTACGGGTGACATCATGGTGGCCGGTGAATTCGGAGTCAAACGCAATGAGTTGATGTCTGGTCGCTATCCGATCGTGGCAGGCAAGTCGTTGAAGACGCGGGAACAAGTCAAGAGTGAGTTGGCACGCGCCATCCGCGAAGGAGAAATCATCGCTGTGGGCGAAGACGGCCGCAAGCTCAATGAAATCTATCCTGACCGCTACCACGCAGCGCACCATGCAGCTGTGGCCGCCACCTCGGACGAATCCACCAAGGCCCCTCGGTTCTAAACAGGTTCTCCGGGCGGTCGGCTGCTGATCTGGAGGGGTCTTTCGAAACAGGCCCATCTCCAGTTGGCTCGCCATGCACGTCTGCGGTGCCAGCAGCAAGTGCGTGCGACATCTGCTTTTGCATTGCTCCGACCTCCGAGCATCAGACCTGCATGTTCATCACATCGGTGTAGGCCTGAACAATGCGGTTGCGGCTCTGAAGCGTGGCCTGAAACGCGATGTTCGACTTGACTCCAGCGAGCATCGTTTCTTCAAGACTGACCGTGGGATTGCCGAATGTGACCTCGCGGCTTAGGCGACCAGACTCACTCTGCAACTGGCTTGTGGTTGAAAGCGCCTGCTTCATCGCGTCCAGAAAACCGCCTCCCTGGATGCTCGGTGCTTTGGGCACAGAGTTTCCCAGCGAACTGACAGGCAATAGTGCATCCAATGGCTTTGTCGTGACGTTCATGCCGAGGCTTTCTGGGGCGAAGAGTTTGCGAAGTTCTGCCTCGAAATCTGTACCGAGGCAACGCCCAATCGTAGAGATTGGAGTTCGATCTGTAGCTTTCGCAACGCAAGGCGCCACCCGTCAATCCCGCCGTTCGGGATAACAGAAACTTCATCTTGCCGACATCGCCGTGGGTCGCCGCATCCCTGGGGCCCAAAGAGCCGAGCGCAGCGAAGCGCGCCGCACGAAATAGCCGTGGCTCACAGCCGCTGCGAAATCTCCAGCAACGGCTTGATGCTGGACCCAAAGCGGCTCATGGAGGCATGGTTCTGCTCCAGCTGGCTGTAAGGCAAGTACCGGATTCCCAGCTCCGACACCCTGGAGAAGGCAGGCCTTTGAAGTTGCTCAGCGACCTTGTCTCTGCGATTGTCTGGAGCCACCAGAAACAGGGCGCAGTTGCCTGCAACCGGCGTGCCCAGGGCCAGATCGAGCATGCGTACGATGCCCGAATAGATGGACGTGGTGTGTTCGACTTCGAATGCGGCGGCGAATTGCGAGGTCTGGGGATCAACCCATACAACATCGATCAGTCGCACGGACTCCAGTCCTCGGTCCAGGCTGGCGGGCAACTGCGCCATGCATCCATCTCCCAGCAACCCCCCGCCATAGGCGCGGCCCCGGTCGTTGGACGCGATCCAGACCTCAAATCCGAGCGCCTTGCCCAGGTCGCGCAGCGAGGCCTGGACACCCGTGTGGGTCGCATCACTCTCGGTCGCTTGGGACAGTTCCCGTTGCAATGCGGTGGATTCCTGGCGCACACGTTCAAGGTCTTCTTGCCAGAGAGCTGTCGCCGCTGCATCCATTGCTTGTGGCGGCGCTGCATATCGGCCACTGCCAATGTCAAACATGAGTCCTGCAATCGCGCCCAGATCATTCGACAGTTTCAGCCGGTACTGCGCGTTCAGGCGCAGCAAGCCCTCCCGCATGGAGAGATAGTGCTCCCAGCGCCCGAGCTTCACGCGCCCCCCGGTCACCGCGTTGAACCCGTTGACGATGGCCGTGTTGAAGGGAGAGACCAGCGTTGGGTGGATGAAATACAGCAAGTTGGCGACTGCTGGGCCCAAGCCTTTGATGCCAATTGCATCAATGCGCTGTATGGCGGCCACCACGTCTTCTGCGCAGTCGCAGTGATCGCAAGTGTGAAGAAGATCTGCGAAGGCGAGCTGGTTGCTCGCATTCTCGTAGATATCCGGAATCCGCAGCTTGGGTTTCCAGAGGAAAGCGTGGTCCGCACCCTTGAAGATCTGGCGCTGCTCCGCCACGGACCCGACGATTGTCTCCAGCGAGGAGCCTCGGTAGGCGTTGCCAAACGTTCCGGCCCGGATGTCCTCCACCACTTGCGCAATGCCTCGGCGAATGGAGCGGAAGTTCTTGATCCGCTGATCCCACAAGAACCAGGTGTTGTAGGTGCTGCTCGGGTCTGCCTTCCAGCAGTCTATGAGAGTTTCCAAAGGGTCATGCATCTGTCGTGAGGTGCTTGCCAATGCTCTGTGCACTGGGGAAATACATGGAAAAACAAGTCCTGCCATCCGCCGAACTCACAGAAATCCGTCCCCGGTGTGCGTGAACAATCGCCTGGGTAATGGACAAGCCCAACCCCGCTCCGTCCGAGTCCAGCTGCTTGCGCGACTTGTCCGCCCTAAAGAAGCGGTCGAACAGGCGGGGGATCATCTGCGCCTCGATGGAAGGTCCAGTGTTGACGACGTCCACGGTGGTTCCGTGCAGGCCCCCCTGGATGTCCACGACCACCAGCTCGCCTGGTGGGGTGTAGCGAATGGCGTTGGACAGGAGATTGCTGAGCGCCCGGCGCAACATCAACCGGTCGCCTGTGATCTCCGCCGTCCCGATCAATTGCAGTCGGACTTGTTTCTCTTCTGCCAAGGCCTCGTAGAAGTCAAACAAAGCCTGAGCTTCATCATGGACCGCGATTCTTTCCGTGCTGGGAAGAATGAGACCGTGGTCAGCCTTGGCCAGGAACAACATGTCAGCCACCATGCGGGCCAGGCGCTGGTACTCCTCGGCGTTGGAGGCCAGTATGTCCTGGTACTCCTCAGAGGAGCGAGCCTGGCTGAGTGTGACCTGCGTCTGTGTCATCAGATTGTTGATCGGCGTACGCAGCTCGTGAGCCAGGTCCGAAGAAAACTCGGACAGGCGGTCGAACTCCTCCTTCAAGCGCCGGAGCATCTCGTTGAGGGTGGTCGCCAGGTCGGCCATCTCCACCGGAAACTCCTGGGTTGGCATCCGCTCGTCCAGTCGCTGTGCCGTGATGGCCATGGCGCGGGACCGCATGGCGCGAAGGGGGGCCAAGCCATTCTTTGCGGCCCACCAGCCCAGGATCCCAGCCACCAGCGTTGCCAATGCCACGTAGCTCACAAGTACCCAAATCAATTCGTACATGAAGTGCTTGTGGTGAGCAATGTCCACGGCCACCCAGACCTGCAGCGGCGGCTCTGCGGAATCAGGCAGCGTCACGGCTTCGGACATTCCCCGGTACTCACGGTCCTTGATTCGCCACGAGGCGACCCCCAAGCGGGAATGCTGGGTCCGCACGCTCAAGTCCGCAGGAAACTCAAAGTCTTCCGTCGAGTACAGCGATTGACCATTGCGAAGCACGGTGACGAAGAGGCCCTCATGGCTGTGCAAAACGTCATCCAGCCGCGTCTTCAGATCCTGCGGCGACTTCGATTTGCCGATGACCTCACGCGTCAGGTGAACCTTGTCACGCAGTGCATCGCGGTCAAGCTCCACGAAATGCCGGTCAATGGAAATCGCCACGAGAGTTCCCAGTCCAATTAGCACCAGCCCGGAAGCCAAAGTAAAAAAGACCGTCAGCCGTGTCGTGAGCGAGTACCGGGCTTTCACGCACGCTCCTGCGGCGCTTCAAGCACATACCCCATGCCTCGCACCGTCTGGATCAGCTTGGCGTCATAGGCATCGTCAATCTTGGCCCGAAGCCTGCGCATCGCCACCTCGATCACGTTGGAATCGCTGTCGAAATTCATATCCCACACCTGCGACGCGATCAGAGAGCGCGGCAGAACTTCCCCTTGGCGGCGCATCAGCAGCTCCAGGAGTCCGAACTCCTTGGCCGTGAGGTCGATGCGTTGGCCAGATCTGCTGACTCGCCGCCGCAAGAGGTCTAGTTCTAGATCGGCCACCTGGAGGACCGTCACCTCGGTGCCATTGCGACCACGCCTGAGGATGGTGCGCGCTCGCGCCAATAGCTCGGCAAAGGAAAACGGTTTGACCAGGTAGTCGTCCGCCCCCAGTTCCAACCCTTTGATCCGGTCTTGTACCTGGTCCTTGGCCGTGAGAAACAGTACGGGCATCTCCAGGCCCCGGCGACGCAGATGGGTGAGCACCTGCCAGCCGTCCATCCCGGGAAGCATCACATCCAGGATCACCAGGTCGTAGTCACCTTCCTGGGCCAGATGCAGGCCATCGACTCCATTGTGGACCAGATCGGCATTGAACCCCGCCTCACGCAAGCCTTGGCGCAGATATTCGCCGGTTTTGATTTCATCCTCGACGATCAATATCTTCACGGGATCTCCCTGTCTGCGAATGGCGGCAAGTGTGCCCTCAGATCGCTGGCTTTCTTCCAGATGACAAAGATGTAATGAAGCCGTTATGTCTGCGGAAGCCGTGGGCTCACACAATGCGTTGCATCAAGAACGCATGGTGAACCTATGAAAAATTCCTGGCTTTCACGACCTATCTCAAGGCACTGGCTGACCGCAGCGCTGGTGGCGCCGTCCATGGCATTTGCACAAATGCCGGAGGCAGACACTGCCAAGGTGGACTATCAGCTTTCGTACCGCTCAGCCCTCTCGGGGTTCGATGCCTACAAAGAGCAATCCGTCCAGCCCTGGAAAGCGGCCAATGACAAGGTGGGCGAGATCGGAGGCTGGCGCACCTATGCCAAGGAAATTCGCCAGACGGCACCCACAACCGGTCAGGACCAACCCGCGCAGGGCCATGACGCACACCACGGGGGCAAACAATGAACCGCCCCTTGCACACGCCCCGCGCCAAACTCGTGATCGCCGTGGCCGCAGTGGCGGTCTTGTCTGGTTGCGCCAGCGTGAATCTGGAGCAGAACCTCACCAGCGCCAATACAGCCGCAAGCGGTTTCACGGACGGCCAGCTTACCTTGGCCCGGGACCAGAGCGAGCGGGACGCCTTGCGCCAGCGCGCTTCGGATCTGCTGGCCAAGCCGCTCAGTCAGAAGGATGCCGTTCAACTCGCACTCGTCAATAGCCCATCCCTGCAGGCCATCGTGGCTCAAAACTGGGCGGACGCTTCCACGGCAGCCCAGTCCGGCCGCATCGCCAACCCCATCCTGAGCCTGGAGCGCGTTCGCCTGGGCAGCGAGACGGAGATCGGCCGCCTCCTGTCCTTCGGGCTGCTGGACCTGCTGACCTTGCCGACGCGCAAAGGCATCGCCGAGCAGCGCATCAAGCAGACCCAGTTGCGCCTGAGCAGCGAGGTAGTGGACCAAGTCACGCAGGTACGTCAGGCATGGGTACGCGCCGTTGCCGCGCAACAAACGCTGGCCTACACCCAACAGGTCGTCGCCAGCGCCCAAGCCAGTGCCGAACTGGCCAAGCGCATGCAGGCGGTGGGCAATTTCAACAAGCTTGACCGTGCACGCCAGCAAGCGTTCTATGCCGACACAGCGACCCAGCTGGCCAGTGCCCAGCACCAAGTCACGGCAGCCCGTGAGGAACTGGTCCGGCTGCTGGGTCTGGACGACAGCCAAGCCCAACAGCTCAAGTTGCCTGAGCGCCTGCCCACACTGCCCAAGGAGCCGCTGTCTGCATCGGACGCGGGCCGCCAGGCGTCCAAGGGGCGGCTGGATCTGCAGATCGCGAAGGCTGACTACGACGCAGCTGCACGCGCGCAAGGCTGGAACAGGATCACGACCTTCACAGACATCGAGTTGGGCGTGCGGCGCGACTCTGTCTTTGATGCCGCCGAGAACACCCACTCCACGCGGCGCGGCTTCGAGATCAGCCTGCAGCTGCCGATCTTCGACTGGGGTGGAATGCGGCGCGACGCCATGAATGCGCAGACCCTGGCTGCGGCCAACCGCCTGGAAGCAACCGCACGCGCGGCGGGTTCGAACCTTAGGGAGAGCTACTCCGCGTACCGCACTGCATATGACATCGCGCGTCACCACCGCGACGAGGTGATTCCCCTGCGAAAAACCATCTCCGAAGAAAACCAGCTTCGCTACAACGGGATGCTGATCAGCGTTTTCGAGTTGCTTGCCGACTCCCGCGACCAGGTGAACTCGGTGATGGCGGCCCTGAACGCCGAACAGCAGTTCTGGCTGGCGGACGCCGCCCTTCAGGCCTCTCTCATCGGCAAGCCCACCAGCGCTGGCGTCTCGGGCGGTGGCGCAGCCGCTGCCGAAGCCGGTGCAGGCCACTGATCCCCTCAAGGAAACCAACATGAATTCAAGAAGAGATTTTTTCCGGTTTGCTGGCATTGCCGGAGGGGCCGTGGCCGCAGCGAGTGTGAGCCGCGTGGCAATGGCCGCACTGCCAGAACCCGTGTACCAGACAAGCGCAGACACCATGGCGCCGCTGGTGCCCAACTCCGGGCGCCCCTACAACCCGGTGGTCACGCTCAACGGCTGGACGCTGCCCTGGCGCATGAACCAGGGGGTCAAGGAGTTCCACCTGGTGGCAGAACCCGTTGTGCGCGAAATGGCCCCTGGCTTCAAGGCCCACCTGTGGGGATACAACGGCCAGAGTCCTGGTCCCACCATTGAAGTGGTGGAAGGCGACCGCGTTCGCATTTTTGTGACCAACAAGCTGCCCGAGCACACCAGCATCCACTGGCATGGACAGCGTTTGCCCAATGGCATGGACGGTGTGGCGGGATTGAACCAGCCCGCAATCCAGTCGGGCAAGACCTTCGTCTACGAATTCGTGGCGCGCCGTCCAGGTACCTTCATGTACCACCCGCACGCCGATGAGATGACCCAGATGGCCATGGGCATGATGGGCTTTTGGATCACGCATCCAAAGACCAAGCATCCGCTGATTGATGAAGTGAATCGAGACTTTTGCTTCCTGCTCAGTGCCTACGACATTGAGCCCGGGGCCGCTACGCCGAAGGTCGCGGAAATGCTGAATTTCAATTTATGGACTTGGAACAGCCGCATCTTTCCTGGCATCGACTCCTTGAACGTCCGGCTCAATGACAAGGTGCGTATTCGCATCGGCAATCTCACCATGACCAACCACCCCATGCACTTGCACGGTCACGAGTTTTTGGTGACGGGCACGGATGGTGGTCCTACACCCAAGAGCACCCGTCTCTATGAAGTGACCACCGACGTGGCCGTGGGCCAGATGCGCCAGATCGAGTTCCTCGCGGACGAAGAAGGTGACTGGGCATTCCACTGCCACAAGAGCCACCACACCATGAACGCGATGGGTCACGACATTCCCACCATGATTGGCGTAGACCACCGGGGCGTGGCCAAGAAGATCAACAACCTGATCCCCGACTACATGGTCATGGGCGAACGGGGCATGGCGGACATGACCGAGATGGAGATGCCCATCCCGGACAACACCATTCCCATGATGACCGGGGAAGGCCCGTTCGGGTCGGTCGAAATGGGCGGGATGTTCAGCGTCGTCAAAGTACGCCGCGACCAGAAACCGGGCGACTACAAAAATCCGGGTTGGTACAAGAACCCAGAGGGCACGGTGGCGTACGAGTACACCGGCCCGATGGCGGAGCCTGCCCGCTTCAAGGCCGAGGGCGGCCAATCCATGCCCCGCAAAGAGAAGTCCAGTTCGGACACTGTCGTCAAGGTCAAAAAGCCGTCTTCGCACAGCGGCCACTGATCGCCTCCTTTCCTCATCCACAACCCAAGGTAACTATGAAACGCACTCTTTCCCTGATCGCCGCCTCCGCCCTGGTGGCCCTGTCCTTCAACAGCTTTGCGGGCGGTACCCACAGCGGCGGTCACGGCCATGGAAGCGAGGAGTCAGCCATCGGCGAACCAGGCAAAGCCTCCAAAGTCAGTCGCACAATCAACGTGGACATGGCTGACACCATGCGCTTCACGCCCGCCGCGATCTCCGTCAAGCAGGGCGAAACGGTCAAGTTCGTGATCAAGAACAGTGGCCAGGTCAAGCATGAGTTCAGCCTGGGCACCGATGCCGAACTCAAGGAGCACTACGAGACGATGAAGAAGTTCCCGGACATGGAGCATGACGAGCCCAGCAAGGTGTCGCTGGCCCCCGGCAAGCAAGGCGAAATCATCTGGCAGTTCACCAAGGCTGGCGAAGTGAAGTTCGCCTGCCTGTACCCAGGCCACTACGACGCAGGCATGAAGGGCCAGGTCACGGTGGTCAAGAAGTAATCGGGGAATCCCTGCACGCAATTGAACAAGGAGCTCGTATGAAAAACGCAAACACTTTATTGATCGGCGCTATGTTGTCGCTGGTCACTCTCATGCCGCTGTCGGCCGTGGCGCAGGCCGCTGGAGACGCCGGAAAAGCCGCATCCACGACCGCAGCCTCCATGACCGATGGAGAGGTGCGCAAGATCGACAAGGACGCCGGCAAGATCACCATCAAGCATGGCGACATCAAGCACTTGGAGATGCCGGGGATGACCATGGTGTTTGCTGCCAAGGACAAGGCCCTGCTCGACAAGACGCAGGTCGGCGACAAGATCCGTTTCATGGTGATCAACGAGGGCGGAAAGATGGTCGTCACCGCCATCGAGCCTGCCAAGTAAGCACAAGGAGTGCCTCGCCGCGCCCTCAAGAAAGGGGGCGCTCTTCTGTTCGCACGTCAACCTACCAAGGAAAAATCATGAAAACTCTCCTTATCGCCCTGGCCATGACCGCCGCATCGTCCGCATTCGCTGCTGGCGACACCCAAGAGGCCACGCCCTACACCAACTCCAAGGCGCAAGCGCATGGCGAGGAACACAAAAAAGGCCCGTCCTGCGACCGGTGTGAAGCGGACCAAGGATGGCAGTACGGCGCGGGGTGAAGGCTCTGGCATCGCCGACACCAGCAAGGCCGAAGCCCGTGGTCAGGAAAAGGCCAATGCGCGTGAAGCCATGCCGCACAAGGAAGCCACTCCGGGCTCCACGCCCAAGTAGTTCCGAGACAGAGAGGTGGCAAAAAAGTAGCAACCGCCCAAAGACCTCAGGCCGACCATCGCTGCGTCAAGGCGATGGTCGGCGGCTCCAAGGCGGTGTCAATGCCCGCCGCGATGAACGTGTGCCGGAGCAGATCTTTTGAGGTACGGACGCGTAGTCAAGAGGGCGGGTAGCCCGCCTCGGTGAGCGCTTCCGCAAGCGTCAGGCGGTCTTCAGCACTCTGCACCGTAACCAAGCGCTTGGACATGTCCACCTGCACCTTGCAGCCAGGATCCACCATCTGCAGTGTCTGGTTCACCATCCCTGCGCAGTGCCCGCAGGTCATGTCGGGAAGCTGAAATTCATGCATTTACTTCTCGTGGCAAAGAGTTGAGAGGAGTGCAGTCTCGGACTTGCCACAGTGGCAAGGTCAACCACTTTTTCCTCCATGGCACAGACACGCCTCGCCATGGGCGGCCGCGACAAGCTCATTAAGAATTCCACAGCTCTGATGCGCATGCTCTCCACTGCATGCTGAGCGCAGCTGCAGCAGTTGCTTTTCCAACGCCATCATGCTGATGAGACGAGCGCGCAGCCGACTTAGCTGGTCGTCAATCAGATTGTTGACGTCTGCGCACGCCTCCTGGGGCGCATCTAGCGCACCCAACAGGCTCCTCACATCTGCCAGTGGGATGTCGAGTGCCCTACAGTGCCGTACAAAGGACAGCCGCTCCAGGTGAGCGGGAGCATAGTTGCGATAGCCGTTGGCCAGCCGCGCGGGCTGGGGCAACAAGCCTTCCTTTTCGTAAAAACGGATCGTTTCGGCGTCAACGCCTGTTGCGGCGGCCAGTTCCTTGATCTGCATGTTGAGAGCTGGATATTGGAGGTCTTGACACTGTAGCTACTCCAAGGTTTCCAATCGAGGCATCAAGGAGAGAAATTTATGAAATCCTGCTGCGACGAAGCACAAAAACCAACCTCCCAGGACCCATGCTGCGCTCCAGCCGCTCCCGTCTCTACTCAGCTTGATTCCTGTTGCGCCAGCCCGGTTGCGGCCTCTCCAGATACTTGCTGTACCCCACATTCGCTAGCAACCGCAGCGCCTTCGTTTGCAAATGGGCGTGGCCCCCAGGGAGCCATGTTCCGCATCGAGGCCATGGACTGCGCAGCCGAAGAAAGTGAGATCCGCCGCGCGCTGGAGTCAATTGCCGGGGTGCGCGGCCTGGGGTTTCAGCTCGGCGCACGCACGCTGACCATTGACGCCCCTGATGCTGTGATTCCTCAAGCCTTGGCGGCCATTCGCAAGGCAGGGTTCGACCCGCAGCCCGTGGCAACCGCTGCCGCAACGGGCGAAGCCCCTGGGCGGGCCTCCACCACCGACGAACTCGGGCGTATGGGGTTGGCGCTGGGCCTGGCCGTCTGCGCCGAAGCCGTGGCCTTCTTCTCTCCAGACACGCTGGCCTTCAAGGGCATTGGCATGGCCCTGGCGGCGGCGGCCATCTGGCTGGCGGGCTTTTCCACCTACCGCAAGGGGTTTGCCGCCTTGCTGCAGGGACGGCTGAACATCAATGCGCTGATGACGGTGGCCGTGACCGGCGCGTTTCTCATTGGCCAATGGCCAGAAGCCGCCATGGTGATGGCCCTCTATGCCATTGCTGAATTGATCGAAGGCCGCGCGGTAGACCGTGCACGCAATGCTATCAAGAGCCTGTTGGATCTCACGCCCGAGACGGCCGAAGTACGCCAGCCTGACGGCAGCTGGAAATCGGTGGCCGCTGCACAGGTTCCCGTCAACGCCATCGTCCGGGTCAGGCCGGGCGAGCGCATGCCGCTGGACGGCACGGTGGCCGTTGGGACCAGCGCAGTCAACCAGGCGCCGGTCACGGGAGAGAGCATTCCGGTGGACAAGGTTCCTGGAGATCCCGTGTTTGCTGGCACCATCAACGAAACAGGCACCCTGGAGGTGATGGTCACGGCAGAGGCCAGCAACACCACCTTGGCCCGCATCATTCACTCGGTGGAACAGGCGCAGGGCTCACGCGCCCCCACACAGCAGTTCGTGGACCGGTTTGCTGCCATTTACACCCCGGCTGTGTTCATCATGGCCGTTCTTGTGGCGACGCTCACTCCGGTCTTCATGGGCCTGACGTGGGTGGATGCCGTCTACAAGGCTCTGGTACTGCTGGTCATCGCCTGCCCCTGTGCGCTGGTGATCGCAACGCCGGTGACGGTGGTCAGTGGTCTGGCTTCTGCGGCCCGGCGTGGCATCCTCATCAAGGGCGGGGTTTACCTGGAAGACGCGCACAAACTCAAGGCCATTGCGCTCGACAAGACCGGCACGATCACGGAAGGAAAACCCAAACTGGTGGCCCAGCACGTGCTGGCCAGAACGTATCCCGAAACCCAGATTCTGGGCTGGGCGGCGGACCTGGCCGGTCACTCTGACCACCCCGTGTCCAAGGCCATCGCGCAAGGACTGTCTGCTGGCCAGGGCATCGTGGCAGGCTTCACGGCCCTTGCCGGACGTGGTGTAGAAGCCCAGCTTGAAGGCCAACCCCTGATTCTGGGGAATCACCGGCTCATCGAGGAACGGGGTCTTTGCAGCCCCGCCATTGAGGCGCTGCTACAGGCACAGGAATCGCAGGGCCGCACGGTGACCCTTCTGGCCAGTCAATCGGAGGTTCTTGCCATCTTTGCGGTGGCCGACACCATCAAGGACAGCTCACGGGAGGCCATCGCCCAGCTACACGCGCTGGGAATCGCCTCGGTCATGCTGACCGGAGACAACCAAGCCACGGCAGAGACCATCGCCAAACAGGCGGGCATCGACCAGGCGCATGGAAACCTGCTGCCAGAAGACAAGCTGTCGGCCATTGAGCAGATGCAGGCCCAGTACGGTGCCACGGCGATGACGGGGGATGGCATCAATGACGCACCTGCGCTGGCACGCGCCGACATCGGCCTTGCCATGGGTGCAGCAGGAACCGACACGGCCATGGAGGCTGCGGACATCGTCATCATGAATGACGATCTGCGCCGCATCCCCGAAGTCATCCAGCTCTCCAGGCGCACGCGGGGCATCCTTCTTCAGAACATCGTGCTGGCGCTGGGTATCAAGACGGTGTTCTTGGTGCTTGCGGTCTTTGGGAACGCGTCGATGTGGATGGCGGTTTTTGCGGACATGGGGGCCAGCCTCCTGGTGGTTGGCAATGGGCTGAGGCTGCTGCGCGGCACGCGCGCTCACGCGGTCCGCGCTGTTGGTTAGATCTAGCGGGTTCAGTGAACGTGATGATGGTGCACGTCAGGAGCATGGGGATGGGCGTGGGTCACAGGCTCATGGGTGTGCTTGTGGCTGTGGCTGCCAGTTGGCATTACTACGTGCACATGTGCATGGTGCCCATCGTCGTGCCGGTGAGCATGCTCATGCTCCAGCACTTCGTGCGTGTGCTCGTGTCCATGGCTTTCCGCCAGATGGAGCATTACTCCCGCCAACATGAACACTCCACCCAAGAGCATAAACCACCCCGCAGAGCGTTCCCCGAAACCGAAGGCCACGGCAGCACCAATGAAGGGCGCGAAGGCGAACACCGAGCCCGTCCGCGCCGCACCAAATGCCCGCTGGGCCAGGAGGTAACAGCGCAGACTCAGGCCGTAACCAGTGGCTCCAACGGCGAGAAGTCCCAGTGCTGCGGACAGGGAAGGCAAAGGCTCCCCAGTCGAAACAGCCAATGCAGCCGTCGCTGCGGCCCCCAGGGTGGCCTTGGCCATCACCACCTGGCTGGGGTCGCGCTCAGCCAGCCCACGGGACAAGGTGTTGTCCACCCCCCAGGCGACCGTGGCCAGCAGCACGGCAAGCAGCCCCAGCAACTGCACGCCTCCTTGCAGGCCTTGGTCCAGAACGAGCGCCATTCCTCCTGCGAGCAGCAACAGCATGGCGGCCCACACGCGGCGGTCCATGGTTTCGCTGTACAGCCACCATGCCAGCGTGGCGGTGAACAGCGCTTCCAGAGTGAGCATGAGCGACGCGCTGGCTCCGCTCGTGTGCTGCAGGCCCCAGGCCAGGGCCACCGGCCCCAGCGCGGCGCCAAAGCCAGCCATCGCCAGAAGGCGCGGAATGTCGGACCTCTGCACTCGCGCTTCATGCGCAGCAGTCCGCAGCGACAGTGCCCCGATCAGGGCCGCTCCTAAGTACAGCAGCGCTGCGGTCGTGAAGGCCCCGAGCCCTGCGCCCAGCCTCTGTACCGCGGGCGTGCTGATGCCGAAGAGTACCGCCGCCAGCAGGGCGAGAAAGCCACCGCGCAAGGCGGGAAGATGCAAAGGGTCACGCTTCATAGGTGAGGGATTTGAGCACGACATCGGAGTCTGGTAATCCCCAGAACTGGACAAGGCAAGGGGTTCAAAGACGGAAATAGCTGACTCGACGAGAAGTGGAAGGTCTGCTTTCGAAGAAAGCGGCCAACGACATTGTCAGACTGAGCGACGGCAACCAGCCTCAAGCTGACCACCCAGTAGAGGTTCAAACGCTGTGTTCCGCCGCTACAAGGGGCAAGTTTGTGTGGAAGCAAAAGCATGGTGCGCCAGCTGCGTCATTGGGGTGGTTTGGGGTTGATTCCAGAGATTTCCCAATCCAACCTGTTGATTCGCAGGCTGTTACGGAACGCCATTGGGGAATGTGTCGACTGATTGGGAACTAGTGTGCTTGCGCCGGAACGGTGCTACGGCTGCTCTTTTGTGCCAACTCATGCAGGGCGGGGCAACCAACCAATGTGCCGTACCTGAACACAAAGATTCACCACTACGCTGCGGTGGCGCATTCTGCGGGGGCACCAGGACTATGACGACATCCGTCACTGGTTTTCACAAGGTTTGACGTAGACAGGCTGTGCCAGCTCAGCTGAATTGGCAGTACTAAAGGCTGCGCAGCTTTTCAATCAGCGCCTCGGCATTAGCTGCGGTCATACCCGTCTTGCCGTCAACGAGGAACAAGAATCGATTGAACGGACGGTACAGCCATGAACGGTCGTCAATAGCCAACCACGGAAACACAACTCTCTCATTGGCGCGTAGCCATGCGTTGCATTCAGCTTCCCGTTCAAAGGCCTGCAGCGACTCTGGAACGTTCTCCAATTGGCTGAATTTTGCTGTTACGCCGACGATGCGATGTATAAGGTCGGGTGAGAACCGTGCGCGCAGATCGTCGAGTGGAACTTGAAAACGCCAGGTGCTAGTGATCACAACTTCCCACTCGGGAGTCCGGCGCAGCACTTGTTCGAAGACTGGTAGGCAGCAGAAATGTCGAGACTCGTGGCAGTGTTCCGGATGCAAGACGCCGTCAAAGTCCAGAAAGATTGTTCTCATTTGGAACGGCCTTTAGCACGAGATCAGTTTCGAGCACACCAACATAAGTGCATATGCGAAGTTGCGTAACCTCAATAGGTGTTGCTTCTTGTGACGCGATGGACATCTTGCACGCTCATTCGCCATCGATGATTTTTTCTATTGACCTCAGTGCGACGCCGTGAAGCAACATCTGCTGCTCATAAACCACTCGTGCCTCGAAAAGTCTGTCAAGAGAAAAAGCCGTCCATGGAAATCGGCCCAGCTGACTCACTCTCTCCAGTTCCTCCGTAGTTCCATCAAGTTCAAAGTCTGCGCGAAACAGAAGGTTCGTTAGTGCCAGTAGGTAGCTCAGTTCGGGTGCAAAGATACGGCATGGGGGTTGTGAGATCTCAACTAGTCTGACCCGTGCGTGCAAAAGCAACGTTGCTGTCGCTAGAGCTAACGCCCAAGCCTGCATTCGGTCAGCCCTCAGAAAAGCCTCATCGGTCGCGATCGTCAACAGTGTTTTGTGAACATGTTGAGAGGTGAAGTCTGGTATCTCAATCACTGAATGAAACTGAGGTCGAGGTGAACGCTTCATTGCAGTGTCGAAGATCGAAGGACTGAATCGCTCCGAAATTCTTCTCAAATCTAACAGTTCTTGCTCGCTCATCTCTGGCAAGAGCAGGGCCAAATCGGAAGAAAACTGAGCGTAGACCGTTCCAGTCCTCGGATTCCACTGCTCATGCAAAACGTCAGCCATCCGCTCCAGCGCCACAGATGCCAGAGCTACGGTTTCGCGTGCATTTGGAGCATTGGTGAGACCCACTAGGTCAAGCGCATCTAGATGGAGGTGCCAAAGGCTCATGGGTACATACTTTGCAGCCCGCTCAGCTAAGACCCATTCTGGGGACTTGCTTTTCGTCGGGCTCATGAGTGCGGGCACGAAACCGCCCGCGAGCATCTCTGAATAAAAATCCGCTCCAGATCGGTTTACCAAGGAGTGGCGCTCAAGTTCTGTTGTGCATCGGTCCAGATGAGCTGTCGCGTCTCTTCTCGAGCGAGGCGCTCGGGGAGAGAACCAACTTTTCCAGGTTCTGGCGTCGAGAAACCGGGGACCGGATTGAGGCCCCATTGCTTCCATCACCAGCTCGGTTTGGGGATCCCCCGGGACGTTTGCGTTCCCCAACAGCATGGCCTTGAAATGACTTGCGCCGACTCGAGCCCGAACTCTCGGCAATGAATCGAGATAGCTGGAGGTCCGATTCATAAATGGGAAAGATGTGGCTTGGGGCGATAAAGAGCAGAGCATTGACCCAGCATTCACGCAAAGTCAAGAAGCAATTCGGGGTGACGGAAGTCGGCTGCAATTGCGCATCGACTGCAAGAGGCGAAGCGGATAACGTCTAGCCTAGATTTTTCATTGTCTATTGCGTGTTCGGCACTGAGCTTTTACCTTCGACCATGAGTGTTGCGTATGTCGCACCGCGAAGCTTTGGGTCGTTTCTTGCCGAGCTTCGGCGTCAGCGGGGCTTCAGCCAAAAGACGCTGGCGCGTCGTGCAGGAATTGCTGCATCCACACTCAGTGAAATCGAGAATCGACGCCGCATTCCACCGCCACAGAGGGCGGTTATTGCACTAGGCCTAGCGCTCAAGGCAACGCCTGAGGAGCAAAAAAGACTGATTAGCCTTGCCGACGAAGCACGCGCGGGCATTGGCCTGCGCGTCGGTCCAAAGATTCCGCCGCATGTAGCGCAGTTGCTGCGTGATTTGGCTGTTCTTAGCAACCGGCTATCCCCCGCCGAAGCTCGGCTTCTGCATCTCCGCGCGAAGGAGCTTTCCATGAAATAAGAAACGGCGAAGCCCCTTTCGAAGCCCCGCCGCCCAGGTTGCTCAGACAGTACTGTCTTCGCGAGTCGCGTTGCAAGACTATCAGATCTGAAAGCCAGGGGGAAGCTATTCGTCTCTAGCAATCGAAACCCCTATTCAGATCATGAACTTCCGGAAGTTTGCGCGTTCTCGTGTTCTTAAGTCGGCTCAGCAATTGCCTGATTTGAGAGGCCGCAATCCAGGTAAAGCTACCTGCTCATACTCCTGCTTGAAACATGCGCTCGCTTGCCTATCAGGACCGGTTGCGACAAATAGTTTGAGCACCTCTGGCCATCTCAGCTTGCGTTGATATGGCGACCGTGATGACAGAGGTCCGCTTGGCGCAGCTACGTCGCGACCAGTGTGGGATGGGGCGTGACGAAGGCTACAAGTCCTGGATTCGCGTTCGACGCAAACTGAGTTCGCCCGTCTCAAACCAGCACGCAATGATCAACCCGCTGTATCTGCGGTCGCTTCAATTGTTATCTGGGCTCGAGTTTTCGGCTGCGAATGTCGCCTTGTGGTTAGGGGCGAATGAGGTGCGTGAGCAGCATCCGCTTTGGCCAACAGAGCACATGCACCCAGGTACGGGCAGACACCCCGATCTGGATCGTAAATACAGTTCAGCGCCTGGTCTGCTAGACATTGCGAAGCAAGCTGGCATCAAGCACGGCGTGTATCCCGGAACCCGCATCCCGTTCGTGGCAACGATCGATTTCACCATTGCCACGGGTGATTGGCATGCGTCACGGTTGATCCATTGGAGCTGCAAACCTAGAAGCCTCTTGGATAGTGCTCCAAATCGCGCACGCATGTTGGAGCGCATTGAGCTTGAGCGACTGTATAGCCATGCCGTAGACGCTCTTCACGTTGTGGTTGACGGTACGAAATTTAGCCACACGCTGATCGGATTTTTAGATGCCCATCGCCCGCCCAGGTCTGAATTGCGTGACCCCTTCTACCGCGACCGGCTACCTGAATTTTGCGGCCTCTACATGTCTGTCGTTGACGAGCCAATTGAGCGAGCGAGGCAATTCGTCGCCGAAAAGATGAAGCTGTCCAACTTGCATGCCCAAACCTTGTTCAGAACTGCTACTTGGATGGGGCTCTTAGACGCTGATTTCAGCACTCCCATTGTGATGACCCGCCCATTGCGTCTCGATGGCACCCGATTTAAGCAACGTTTGAGGGCCGAGCTTCTGGGAGAGACAAATGCGTGAATCACTGAAGGGAAAAGTCATTCGAATCCACGACGACAACGGTTACACCGATCTTGGGCGGATCATCTATGAATTTGTCGATAACGACGACGTTTTGTTTATCGAGTTTCCTGCGTTGTCTGTGAAAGGAGCGCAGGAGGGTGATCCAGCTAACGCCTCAGAGGCCAAAGAGAAAAGGAAACGTAAGCCTTGCTACCTAAGGATGCCAAGGCGTATTGCACGAGGGATGATTCCCCTCATCGGGGGTGGTCGAAGTGTCTCGCTTGTTGATTTCACTGTGCCGACTGAATGGCTATTGACTGACGACCAGCTGAAACAAGAGGCCACGTCGATAGAGAAAAATCGCCGGAATCTACTCGAGTGGCTCAGCCACAGAGAGCAACAGAAGGAGATCATTGCTCCCATTGTTGGTGATTTTGGTGAGTATGAGCTTTTGGAGCTGGGACTTTTGCAGGAGCAAGTTCAAGCAAGATCGAAAGCGTTGAACTACCCAACTACAAAAAAAGTGCGGCAAGCAATGTTGCGCTTCCTATTAGGGTGTGGCCACCCAAACGCGTTACTTCCCAATTGGGGGGAGATCGGAGGAAAAGGAACAGAGAAGTTCACGGTTAAAAAAACGGGCCGTCCTAGTGGAAGGTGTCGCGTTCCTGACGCTCTTCCTGAACATATTTCAGACGAAGAAGACCGAAGAAAACTGAGAGACGGCTATCGAAAATACAAGCGAAAGCGAGTGTCTGTTCATGTCGCATACCTGCGGACTATGGAAGAGCATTGGCCCGGAAATGAATCTATTACCCATCGATCACAGCGACAGTATTTCCTGCTCCCTGCCAATCAGCGCCCAACGGAGGCAGCATTCATATGGGCAGCGCGGTCACTATGTTCCGCCTCGCGGATCAATATGGGCGAACGTGTGCACAGAGCTGTCAAACGCGCTCTCAAGGGTTTGCGTTCGGACGGCATTGTTGCGGTGGGGCAGCTTGGTTTGATCGACAGCACCAGTGAAGACCAAACGCTAGTTTCAGCGGTCAACCTTCTCAAGGTCCTTCCGTCAACTTACAGAACCGTGGTCATTGACGTTCGTACGGAATACATCCTGGGCCTCTACTGCGGATTCGAGCGTCCTAGCACGTTGACATCGCTGCTAGCAATTCTCCATTGTGCAACTGACAAAGTGGCCTTCTGCGCAAAGCACGGCGTCTCCATAAGCGAGGGAGACTGGCACTCTCGACTGCCAAGAAGAATCAGAGCTGACAACGGTGAGATCAAGAGCGAAAAGGGTATCAGCACGATGTCCGCGACAGAGGTCGGCTTGGAGTTTGTGCGCTCGTACGCGGGGGACATGAAAAGCTTGGTCGAGGCCACCCACTTGATGATGCATCGCTATGCAGACCATCACGCTGCGGGATCTACCCAAGGTCAGCCAAAAGAGCGAGGGGAGTCCAGTCGCGAAGAAGATGCATGCCGTACCTTTGAGCAAAACATGAAGTTTGTCATTGAGACGGTGCTCTATATCAACAATGAACAGGCGGTTCCGCATCTACTCACTGTCGAAATGCGGGCGGAGGGAGTGAAGCCTACACGTCGTGCGATCTATGAGTGGTGTGTTGAAAAAGGATATGTGACCAGTGAGCCCACAGATCTGGATACGCTCCATGCCCATTGTCTGCCTAAGCTCAAGGCAGTGATTCATCGCGATGGGATTCACGTGTTTGACCCCCGGGACGATCGAAGGCTCATTCCGGGCCTGGTCTTCGTCAGCAATTGGTTAGCTGAATCGGGGCTATGCGAGCGCGCAACCCGTGGTCGTATTCCGTGTGAATTGCAGCTCGATCCTCAGGATATTTCGACAGCCTATGTGGTGCGCCAAGGTCTGCATCAGCTCAGCCTAAAGACAGCGGATCCTCTGGTTAAGGAACTGACGTTGCTCGAGTATTTGCTGATGACTGATGACGACAAGCATGTGGTGGACGCTATGCGGTCAGATCAGGAATCGCGCGACGCTTTTTTTCATTCGAGCAACCAAGATGCAAACAAGGCAGCAAAAGCCGCTAAAGCTCAAGCATTGGCTGATGCAGGCAAGGCCAAGCCGTCTCGTAGTTCCGGCTATGAAAAACGGAAAAACTTGGACGATGAACTGTCCCGGCAGCATCTGAAATCGCTCGGTTTGGGGGACTTCGGCGAGCAAGCGCAATCGATCTCTCCTGATCAATCGACCGACTACGACTTAGCGCACGTCCCAGCTCTTCGGCAATCAGGCCCGACGGCGCTACCCGGACTTGCTCGGGGCAATGATGAACAACCGACGGACTGGAGAGCGCACTCATCTCCTGGTCGGGAAAGCGCTCAAAGCATCACGGGTGATTTGATGGCTCAAATCAGAAAAGCTAGAAGAGGGTGACGTGGGAAGTTCGAATCAACTTTTCCTGACTGACCAGGGAAACCCGCTTCTGGCGCCGCTGCTCCCAGAGCGCAGTTTTATGCAATGGGCAGAAGATCTGTACTTTGACCCGATGCCAAATACGTCGGCCGCAGGCACGCAAATCTCTGAGAGTCATCTTCATCTTGTGGAGCAGATGTTCATTCCCGGCCAACGGTCGGTTGTGCTCGCGATGAGTCTCGCATCAATGATGATTTCTGGTTTACGACGCCGAGATCCTCGGCTTCCCACTAATCGGCACTATCTATACAAGCTTGCAACCTTTTCGGACAACGTAAATAAGCAGAACCTAAAAGACATTCCTTGGTTGGGTGAGGGTGCGTCAGGCGCAATTCTGCAAGGGCCTACCGGGAGTTCAAAAAGCCACTCATGCGATGCATTTCTACGGCTAATTCCCCAGTATGTAGATCATTCCGTCAACGATGAGTGTGGGTGGATTGAGCTTCGGCAACTGGTCTATCTGCGCGTACATATGCCTGCCGATCTTAGTCGCAAGGGGTTGCTTCTTAACGTTATTTGGAAAGTCGACGAAGCACTGGATACGAAATATGGCAATGAGATCAGTAACCGCTTGACGCAAGAGCAACTATTGGTGGAGGTGCTAAAGATTTTAGCTGTTCATCGGTGCGGGCTGTTGATTATCGAGGAAGTGCAGGAGCGGAATGTTTCTTCTCAAACCCTGGGTAATGAATTTTCCACGGTCTTTTTGAAAATTATGAATTCAGGAGTGCCCCTGGTTCTGGTGGGGAATCCGATCTCTTTTGATCGAATCATGGCGTTCTCACAAGATCGACGGAGGCTTACCGCCGGTGGTCAGTTTGATTTCGCCCCGGCGTTTGATCACAAGGATGAAGAATGGGAGCTTGATTTGGTTCCTGGAATTTGGGCGTGGGGAATTTTTCCAGAAGAGGATGAGCATATTGCTAATCTCCCCCAATATCTCTTCGATCGGACAGGAGGAATC
This sequence comes from Acidovorax sp. NB1, assembly GCF_005405905.1. Classification (GTDB taxonomy): domain Bacteria; phylum Pseudomonadota; class Gammaproteobacteria; order Burkholderiales; family Burkholderiaceae_C; genus Acidovorax. The sequence continues at coordinate 65,818 of NZ_BJHU01000048.1, read as the reverse complement.
CCCGGAGTACTGAGCTTGTATCGGCGGGAATGTCTGATAGAAGCCTTTCGTAGCGGTGCTTCAAGAGTGATGCGCGATCATGTAGAGGCGGCTTTTTGGTCACCCTCTATGGTCGGAATGCACTCACTTATTGATGCCTATCGAAATAAGGATCTCCAAGCTCTTGCAAAAGAATTTACTGATCAGCCAGTATCTTATCTGCGCGACAAATGGGAGCGAGAGCGGAGAAAAAGAGCAAATGGTAGTTGAATCCAATGACAACCAACTTCAAGGGGGACACGGCCTTCAGTTCGTTCCCTCCTGGATGGAGGATGAGTCTCTCTACTCATGGTGCTGTCGTTGGCACAGTCATACATTGAATCGCACGCGAACTACCGGGCTGGCATTATTTGGAGTTTCGAGTGCCGCAAAAGTTTGGTATGCACCAAACCCCTTTGAATGGTTTGACCGCGTGACCATGGGGCTGCTGGGTTCGCCTCACTCAATTCTGAAAAATAGAACGGTGGCGGGTTCTTATCTCGCACTTGCTGATTCAGATGATCGGCGACGTGTGGAGCTTGGTGAGCTACCCCCAGCTCACTTGTTCAGCGCAAAATCGGGCGGCAGCACATCTCTGCGCTACTGTGAAAAATGCGCATCAGAGCATATTTCGTCGCATGGAGTTGCGATCTGGCGAGTCTCTCATCAACTTCCGGGCGTCGTAGTCTGCGTAGAACATGCTCAACCATTAGTTGAGTATTCGCAAGTTCGCCAGATTTGGACCCTGCCTCTTTCGAGACGAGCAGGCGAAATATGTATTGCTTCGCAAAGGGAGCTGGAGTTCATGATTGCCGTAGCCAGGGCGGCTCGGTACATTTTCGAATGCGAAGCAGTAGACGTAAATCTGCTTCGGAATAATGCCTGCAAGGTGCTGTGTGAAGCCTATGGTGCACTGGATGCTAAAAGGTTAGACCCTGAACTCGTGGAGCGTGAATGGAGCCGTTCGACCTTGTTTCAGTGGTGTACTCGCACCGCGACATGTATTAAGGCATTTCCAAGATTTTGGCTCACTGATGTGATTAGAAAACGGCGCTCAGAAAGAAATCCTTTGAGATGGGCGTTTGCGATTGCATATTTCAGTGAGCGATCATGGACTTCGATTGACATTTTTTTTGCAAACCTGTCTGTTTCGCAGTCTACTCAGCTCTCCTTGTGGTCAGATATCGAAGATATTCCGCAGGAAATCCAGCACGCTTTTGAGCGCGCGCGTAGCCTTACCGAAGCGGCCGCGATGCTGAGAGTTACAGCACCTACCGTCCGCAGATGGATACGCACTAATCCAGATCTTTCCGGTATCACTCAGCATTGGAAATTCAGGCGATGATAGCAAACGTGCCAGATGGAGTAGAGCTCGATTCCTATGTAAACTTGCTGCAATATTTGCGTGGTGGAAGAGCAAGTCCTTTCAAGAGGAGGTGCCTTATTTGGCGCGCCAATCAGGTTTCTGAGTCCATGCTCAGCGGTCGAAGTAATCCGTTGCAGATACTTGTGAGGCACTCCGTCTGGCCTTTGGTAGTCGCAACGCTTTGCGAATCTGCGAATCATAGCGTGATACCAGAAATGACCTCGGCGCATGTTGACGATGATTTTTCCGAAAGGGTCATGCGCTTGATGCCAAAACGCGCGCCGAGCTATAGGCGTTGCCCGCGCTGCATATCTGAGGATCTTAAGGAGTATGGATTCGCCTTCGGTCGGAGTCTGCATCAATTAACCGTTGTACGCACTTGCCCGAGGCATGACGTAGTACTGGAAGAGGAGTGTGCGAAGTGCCAAGCAGGTTTTGAGTCGCCGATCCGTTGTGCACCATATAGAGGCGAACTTCAGCTATGCCGCCAATGTGGATCGACAAAAGGACGACCGGTTCCTCATACACCTTCAGACGGCTATAGGGCGTTGGTTGAGCTGCTTGGTTGTGGAATGGAAGGGCGTGCACCTGAAGTCGGGCCGCGGATGTTGAAAGTTGCGTTGGATCGTTTTGCCGAGCTTACTTTGGAGCATGGTGTTGACTTATTTCCAATGTTCTCTAGGTTTTGGGCTAAAAATGATTTGCAAGGCGCCTGCGAGGTGAGTAGTGCCAATCCGCAGGAGATTCGTGCTGCATTGTTGTTTGGTACTCCTCCAAATAGCGTTATTTCCGCATACGTATTGGCCAGCTTCTTTCATGCAGTGATCGTCAAAGAAGACGGCTTGCCGATCGGCCCAGCAGTTCGTACGCCCAGTTGGAAGTTCAAAACTAACTTTCTGGTGCATTCTCGCATCAAATGTCGGGCTCGAGAATTCGGGATACCTATGCGGGTTATGTATTGGGTTTTTCTTGGGGACTGGTCAGCCATTCGCAGGTTTGGCTATTCCAATAAGGAGCTCCGTCGGTTTGTTGCTACGCTTGAAAGCTGGGAGCAATTGGTTATTCACGCGCGCAGGGCGATATTTCTGCGGGAAAGGCTGCGCAGGCTCAATTTCAACGATGGGAAAATAGCGAGGCCGCCGAAAGTTTTGGTGAGGAGCGCTGAGAACTGCCGTGTGATGGAGCGATTCAAATTCGCTTGTAAGCTATTGGAACTACATTGCGAAGTGGTGCTTCTGGATGGCGCCCGGAGCGAAAGCCCTGTAGTGCTGCTCGATGGAGTAGAGGTGAGGTACGAGTGTCCATATAAATTCTATACATACGTTATACAGCGTGCTCAATCTTGGCCTCAGCTTCGGGCGCTGAAATTTTTTATGATTCCCAACGTCCCGTGCTTTCATAATGACCCATGACAACTGCGTATTTCGGACACGCCTGAACACGGGGTCCATTTCGATGCGGCCACTCCGCCGACAGCGTTGACAGGTCGGAAAAATCCGACCCCTGCGCTCTTGTGGGGCAGAATTCGGTCAACTCGGGACATTCGAAGCCTAGCTCAGGAGAACCAGAAGCTAGTGTTCGTGCGCTTTGTTCAAAATTCGCTTGCCCCGCCCCTTGGGGCCACCTTTATAAAAGCCTCTTCCAAAATGTGAAGAGGTGAATTTGTGAGCAACCGAATGCGATTCCTGAGCCCTTCAGAGGCAGCGAGAAGGCTTGACATCTCCGCAAAAGCGCTACGTATTTACGAGCAACGTGGTCTTATTGCGCCGACGCGCACCGAGGCTGGCTGGCGGTCTTACGGACCGGAGGAGATGCAGCGTGCCGGCGAAATTGTGGCCCTTCGTGCGCTGGGCTTGAGTCTTGCGCAAGTGGCCGGTGTTTTAAAAGGCGAGGCCGAGGGACTTGAGCCTGCCTTGGCCTTGCATCAGGCTGTGCTGGAAGGCGCTGCGCGTCGATTGGGAGACACCATCGAACGTGTTCGTGGCCTACGAGCCAAATTGGACAGTGGACAGAGGCCAACCCTCACCGAGTTGACGCGCTTGCAGGATTCGACCAGTGGGCTGAGTGTTGAATTCGAACTTCCCTGGCCCTGGGGTGGTGAATACTTCCGCTTGCACGACATACGTCCCCTGAACTACATCGTGGGCCCGTTAGGAAGTGGAAAAACTCGATTGGCGCTGCGTCTAGCCGAGGTGCTTCCTTCGGCTGCGTTCCTTGGTCTAGAGCGGGTTCTGTCAGGTGATGCCAAGGCGCGCTTAGATGCGGACACGAACCTACGGCTACGCGTCAACCATGCGATTGATTGGCTGGTCGAAGACGGCGCTGTCGCCTCCGAGGCGCTAATCGCTTTGCTGATCGGACTGGAAGCCGAAGGGCCAACCATTCTGGTCGTCGACATGGTCGAGCACGGACTGGATACGCCCACTCAACAGGCTCTGTCTGCCTATTTGCGTCGCCGCATGTCCTTGGAGCGCCCGCTCTTCTTAATGACACGTTCTGCTGTCATCCTCGATTTAGCTTCCATTGGCACTGGAGAGTCCATTCTTCTCTGCCCTGCCAATCACAGCCCACCGATTCGCGTGGCGCCCTATCCAGGTGCGGTCGGCTATGAAGCCGTCGCAACTTGTTTGGCAGCTCCTGAGGTACGCGCGCGAACGGAAGGCGTTATTGCATGGCGGCCGCAGGGGCATGTGTACGAGGATGGGCACCTCTCAGCTCGTTGCTAGCCACATTTTTTGCAGTGCAAAGGCGTTTGCGAATCCGGAAACATGGACAGCCAAGAGCAGGCGTTTGAGAAGCAGCCTCACTGTAGTGGAGATGCACCACCCGCCAATCGAAACCCATTTGTTTCCACACCGTCTTGGCCGTTTGCAGCCGGTGACTGAGGAATCCTGCTGAGGGTACTCATGGCGCTGGACTGACCAGGCATCACTACCGTCATATGCGATTCAATTGCGCGACCGGTAAGGAAATCTCGCTTGTCAATCACCTAGTGGAATACTTTCAGTGAGCGCAAGTGGGCTAGTTCTATTGCGCTTTCAATGTCCGCAACAAGGCAAAAATGAGTACTGCTACGCGACCCAGCCGAGGGTTATCAGTATTGTGCCCACTGCCCTATGGCACTGCCCTCTCGTGTTTTGGAGTCCCTCTGCCAGTAGATCCAATCATTGTTAGCGAGCTGGTTCTAGCAAGCCCAAGATCCACTCATTGCATTCCTCATTCGCATTCTCCCGCTTGGCCGTGCCCTTTAGAACGGCAATACCAGATCCACTCATTGTTATTAAGACCCAGGTGGGTGAGGGCGGGGCGCGCCAGCCGCCGTGGGGCGGCGCAACACAGATGGCGGCGAGTGTCGCACAGCCGCCAGCCACGCTCTGCCCGCATGCAGCGGGTTGGCGAAGGTCAGTCCGTCTCGGCAGGCCGCCCCAGCAGCCGGTTCACGGCGGTGCGCAGGCCTTCCAGCGAGGTGGTGTTGAGCACGAACACCACAAACCCCTCGATCTGGCTGCTCAGCAGCTCGAAGCGGATGTGGAGGAAGACCACCAGGTGGTTCTGGATGCGGGTGCCCAGGATGGTGCGGCTGTCGCCCACGTCGATGCTGGGCGGGCTGAGCTGGAATTCGTTGCCCAGCAGGTCGGACAGGGCCGCGATGCAGGCGTTGAGCATGACGTTGCCCACTTCAGTCATGGCGTCCTGCTCGATGGCGCTGAGGTCTTCGCCGGGAACGCTCTGGCCCGCGACGATGCGCACGATCTCCAGGCTCTTGTGGCCGGGGAAGATCAGCAGGGCGTCGCCGTTGAAGGTGCCGCGAAATGGCTGGCGCACGCCATACATGGTGCTGCCTGCAGCCCCCAGCTGCTGGGCGGCTTCGCTCACGGTAAAGATGCTCACATGGGGCACCGACAGCAGCACTTCGTCGCGCATGAGTGCGCCCATGGCGGCGGCGGCCTTGCCTACGCCGATGTTGAAGATCTCGCTGAGCGCGTCGATTTGTTCGGCATCTAGCTGCACCGTCATGTCAGGCTCCTGCGAGTGCCGCGAGCTGGCTGGCTGCGCTGGCGGTGATGGGCTTGGCGATGAACACCATGCCAGCGTCCTCGATGCGCGCCTGCACGGCGGTCTGCACGTTGGCCGTGAGAATGGCGATCGGCACGGTGGGCAGGATCGTGCGCAGCTCCAGCGCAGCCTCCAGGCCGTTCATGCCAGCCATGTTGAAGTCCATGGACACCAGGTCCACGGGGCTCTCGCGCACGAGTTGCAGCGCCTCTTCGCCGCTGCTGGCATGCACGATGGTCCACTGGGGATGGGACTGCAGGATCAGGCCCTGCAGGATGAGGCGCGACATGCGGCTGTCGTCAACGATCATTAGGCGCAGGCTCATGGTGTGTGGGGCAGGCGGTGGGGTCAAGATTGTCCGATAGCGGCTTCGTAGGCAAGCACTTTGTTGCGGCCTGTGGCCTTGGCGCGATACAGGGCCTGGTCGGCGTCCACCAGCAGGGGCTCGATGCCCGCGTGGTGCGCCGCCATTTCGGCCACGCCGATCGAGATGGTGAATGCGAGCGGCTGGCCCTGGGGCGACACGAGGCTCATCTGGGCGGTGGCGCTGCGGATGCGTTCGGCCACCACCGTGGCGCTGTCGGCCGTGGCGTGGGGCAGCAGCACGGCAAATTCTTCGCCCCCCAGGCGGCCCAGCAGGTCGGCGTCGCGCAGGGCGTGGCCAATGGCCTCGGCGCAGGTTCGGATGGCCACGTCGCCCATCTGGTGGCCGTGCCGGTCGTTGATGCGTTTGAAGTGGTCGATGTCGATCATCAGCACGGCGCAGGGCTGGCCGTGGCGGCGGCAGTGGTCGAACAGGGCGGTGCTGCGCTCCAGGAATGCCCGCCGGTTGAGCAGCCCGCTGAGCGCGTCGCGGGTGGCCAGCTCGCGCAGCTGGCCTTCCAGTGCCTTGTGGGCGCTGATGTCAAAGCCCCACAGCAGATGCGCCAGCTGCCCTTCCACCTCGATCAGGCGGGCTGACAGCGAACTCCAGCTGGGGTTGTTCTCGCCAATCAGCGCCTCCATCGCATCGACCTGGCCGTAGCGATCCAGGGCCTGGGTGAAGCGCTCGCGGGTCTCGGGGTCGTACAGCAGCTCGGGCAGGAAAAGGGTTTCAGGTGCGGCTTTGAGCCCCAGGCGTTCGGTGAGCTGGCGGTTGATGAAATGCACGCGCCCGCTTTCGACCTCGGCCAGCACCACGTCGCTGGGGCTGGTGTCCAGGATGAAGCTCAGCAGGGCGCGGCCTTCTTCGATCTTGCGGGTGCGGCTGGCCACCCGCACTTCGAGCTGGCGGTTGGCCTGCGCCAGCTGCTGCGAGGCGGCGCGGGTCAGGCGGGTGTCGCGCACCAGCTTGGCAATCAGCAGGGCCGTGCCCAGCAGCAGTCCGCCCAGCACGACACTGAGCACCAGAAAGCGCTGGGAAAGCTGTTGGCGCGCCCGGTTGGCCTCCTGGGCGCTGAAGAGGTGGACGGTGGCAACCACCTTGCGCAGGCGGTCCAGCAGGGGGTCTGACTGCCGCACGATGTCGGCGGTGATGGCGGCCGCAGCCTTGGTGTTGCCGCTGCCGTTCTGGGTGGCCAGGGGGGCCAGCTGGGTGGACCAGCGCTCGACCAGCGGGCGCAGACTGTCCAGGTCCTGGGCGGCCTCGGGCAGGGCCTCGCGCAGCTGGGTGCTGACGCGGGGCCCCCGGCCCGAGGTGTCGAGTGTGCCGAGCAGCACTTCCAGCCGCTCCTGCAGGTCCTGTGCGCTGGCCTCGCGGGCGCGCACCTTGCGCGCCAGCAGGCTCACCCGGGCCAGCTCGTTGTGCACGCTGGACACGTACCACAGGTCGTGCTGCTGGTGGGGCTGCGCCAGCACATGGGTCTGGCGCAGCGTCCACCACAGGGTGGCGGCCGTGGCCAGCGCCATGGCCGCCACCATGGCCAGCAGCCAGTAGGTGGCGTGCGGGCGGGGCTGGCCGGGGGGGGTGTCATTGGCCGCCCGGCGGGGCAGCGGTTTACCGGAGGGTGACTGCATGGACCTGCCAGATGGATCGGTTGATGTAGTCCTGGCCCTGCAATTGGGGGTGGGTGCCAAACGGGTAGATCAGGATCAGCGGCCCCTTGTCGCGGATGCTGATGTGCTCGCCGTCGCGGCTGTATGCCAGGATGGGGTCGTAGCGCACGAGGTCGCTCCAGGGGATTTCGATGGCGTAGTCGTTCAGTGCGGTCAGCAGGATCTGGCTGTGTTCCCCCCCACCCAGCAGCTCGACCAGGTGGCGCAGCGAAACGCCCCGCCAGCGGTGCTCGCCCGCCAGGCCCAGCGCCGCAGGGAGCGTGGCAACAATCTCTTTGGCGGGCAGCCTGGCCAGGCCCTTGAGGTCGCAGGCCTGGGGCGCGCTACCCTGCAGCGTGTGCAACTGCAACACACGGCGGCTTTCGGGGCTGGCACACACCGGGCCCGCGTGTGCCCACTGCGGACCGCAGAGGGCCATCAGGGAAATCAAGGCAGCGCCTGCTTGGGGCAGGACGGCAGTGGCTCTGAACATCATCACAACTTTCACGTCTTCCGTTTCCGCCGATGCAGGGGGCCGGGGCTGGTGCGGGTCTTTCATCGGAGCCCTGGCCTTGGGGGCTGGGGGCGGACACAGGGTGACTATGCAGGGGAAAGCACGAAATTCGACAGGTCCAAAACGGAAAATCGCCACAAATGGTGCGTCTTGACAATTGTTGACGTTGCTTGCGGTGTTTTTGGTGCGTGCACCCCGGTGGGGTCGGCGGTTGCACTGGCAGACATGGTCCCGCCGGGCTCCGGGGGGCGCAACCCCGGCTTACCCGCACACCGCGACACGTTCGTTGCGAAGCGCCTGCGGTGCGCTACAGGTTGGTGGCGGCCACCACCTCGGCCATGTCGGTCAGACCCTGCAGCACCTTGTCGATGCCGTCCTGGCGCAGGGTGCGCATGCCCGCCGCCAGCGCCGAATGGCGGATGTCCGAGGCCGGAGCCCGGTGGCGGATGTGCTGGCGGATGGTTTCGTCGCTCATCATCAGCTCGTGGATGCCCAGTCGCCCGTGGTAGCCGTGGTTGTCGCACTGCTTGCAGCCCACGTGGCGCCACAGGCGCAACTCGCCCTCAGGCCCGCCGTATTGATTGCGCCAGCGCGCAATCTGTGCCTGGCGGGCTTCAGGTGTGTTGGTGGTGCCGCTGTCCAGGTACTGCGATGCCAGGCCCATCAGCGTGTCCATGTCGGCCACCTGGGGCGCGCGGCAGGCCGTGCACAGGCGGCGCACCAGCCGCTGGGCCAGGATGGCGAGCAGCGAATCGGAGAAGTTGAACGGGTCCAGGCCAATTTCAAGCAGGCGCGCGATGCTCTCGGGCGCCGAATTGGTATGCAGGGTGGACAGCACCAGGTGCCCGGTGAGCGAGGCTTCGATGGCGATACGCGCGGTTTCCTCGTCGCGCATTTCGCCGATCATGATCACGTCGGGGTCGGCGCGCAAAAAGGTGCGCATGGCGGCGGCAAAGGTCCAGCCGATGCGCGGGTTCACCTGCACCTGGCGCAGGCCTTCCTGCGTGATCTCGATGGGGTCTTCGGCCGTCCAGATCTTGCGGCCTGCGGTGTTGATGTCGCGCACCACCGAGTGCAGCGTGGTGGTCTTGCCGCAGCCCGTGGGACCACACACCAGCACCAGGCCATAGCTTTTTTGAACTGCAGCGCGCAGCGCCAGCAGGTTGGGCGGGCTCAGGCCGATGTTTTCCAGCGGCAGCGGCTTGGCGCCTGCCAGCAGGCGCAGCACCACGTCCTCCAGCCCGCGCGAGGTGGGCACGGTGACCACACGCAGCTCCACCGGCGGGCCGCCAAAGCGGGCAAAGTCGATCTTGCCGTCCTGCGGTTTGCGGTGCTCGGAGATGTCCATGCTGGCCATGATCTTGATGCGCGCCACCATGGCAAAGCGGTAACGCGCGGGCAGCTCCAGGTAGGGCACCAGATCGCCGTCGATGCGCAGGCGCACGCGCACATTGCGCGGGGCGGGCTCGGTCTCGATGTGGATGTCCGAGGCGCGGTGGTTGATGGCCTCGTCGATCACCGAGTTGATGAGCCGCACCAGGGTGTTGTCCGACTCGCTGATCACGTCGGCCTGTTCCGCATCGGTGTCGGGCGCGGCGCTGCTCAGGTTGGTCAGCAGCTCCTGCGAGGTGGCCCGCGCGCCCGCGTTGGCGTTGCCCGGCGCTGCGGATGTGGTGCGGTAGGCCTTGTGGATGGCTGGCATCAGCGTGCCCGGCGCAGCCTGCAGCGGGATGAGGCGCCGCTGGGTCAGAAAGCGCATTTCGTCCACCAGCACCCGGTCCCAGGGGTCGGCCATGAGCAGCACCAGCGCGTCCTCGCGCGCAATCAGCGGCAGCACGGACTCGCGCTCGGCCACGGCGCGGGGGATCAGGGCCAGGGCCGATGCCTCGGGGGTGATGTCCCCCGGGTGCACCGTGTATTCGCCCAGCCAGGTGGCGATGACATTGCGCAGCTGCTCCTGGGTCAGCGCCCCCCGGTCCACCAGGATCTGGCCAATGGGCCGGTGCTGGCCCTGGCTGCGCTCGGCCTGCTGCGCCTGCAGGCCCTCGGACAACGCGGGTGTGGCCAGCAGCCCGGCATGCACCAGCGCCTCGCCCAGGTGCCGCGCCTTCCCCACCGTCGGGTGGGGGGTGGAAAGCTGTTTCCACAAGGCCTCTGCACTGGGTGGCCGAAAGCTGTGGGCGGGTGGGGGTGCGGAGGCGGCGGCGTCGGTCATCGGGTCAGCGGGGCCGGGTCATAGACGGAATTCGTAGTCCACCGTGATGGGTGCGTGGTCGGAGAACTTCTCGCCCTTGTAGATGGATTCGGTGCGTGCCAGCGCCGCCAGCGCCGGGGTGGCCAGGTGGTAGTCCAGCCGCCATCCCACGTTGTTGGCATAGGCCTGGCCGCGGTTGCTCCACCACGTGTAGGCGGTGTCGGTCGCGGTCGGTTGCAACTGACGGTACACGTCGATGATGCCGCCGCCTTCATCAGTTGTGTGCAACAACTTTGTCATCCACGCGCGCTCTTCGGGCAAAAAACCACTGTTTTTCTGGTTGCTGCGCCAGTTTTTGAGGTCTATTTGCTGATGCGCAATGTTGATGTCACCGCACAGGATGAATTCGCGTTCGGCCTTCAGGCGCATGAGATGCGGGTGGAACTCGGCCAGAAAGCGGAACTTGGCCTGCTGGCGTTCTTCGCCCGAGGAGCCGCTGGGGAAATAGGCACTGATGATGGACAGCTTGCGCGCGGGTGTGTCAAAGCGCAGCTCCACATAGCGGCCTTCTGCATCAAACTCTTCAGATCCATAGCCAACCACTATGTCGGAAGGCTCGTGCCGGGTGTACACCCCTACACCGGAGTAGCCCTTCTTCTGGGCAAAGTGGAAGTGGCCCTGCAGGTCGGCCAGCCGTTCGAAGCGGTTGGCCATGTCGGGCGCCTGTGCCTTGACTTCCTGCACACAAATACAATCCGGCCGCGTGGCTGCCATCCAGCTTTCCACGCCTTTGCTGGTGGCCGAGCGGATGCCATTGAGATTGAGGCTGGTTAATTTGAACAAGGATTTCCCCATGGTGGATGTTGGCGCGCAAACCTCAGAGCAGGGCCAGCTGGCGCAGGATTTTGTCCGTTTCGCCGTTGAATCGGGCGTGCTGCGGTTTGGTGAATTCAAGACCAAGGCCGGGCGCCTGAGCCCCTATTTCTTCAATGCCGGTCTGTTTGACGACGGCCGCAAGATCGGCCGCCTCGCGGAATTCTATGCAAAAGCCCTGCTGGCCAGCGGCATCGAATTCGACATGGTGTTTGGCCCCGCGTACAAGGGCATCCCCCTGGCCGCGACGGTGGCCGTGGAGCTGGCCCGCCTGGGCCGCAACGTGCCCTTTGCCTACAACCGCAAGGAGGCCAAGGACCACGGCGAAGGCGGCACCCTGGTGGGTGCGCCTCTCCAAGGCCGGGTGCTGATCGTGGACGACGTGATGTCCGCCGGCACCGCCGCGCGCGAGTCCATTGCCATCATCAAGGCGGCAGGCGCCACGCCCCATGCAGTGGCCATTGCGCTGGACCGCCAGGAAAAAGCCACAGAGAATGGCCAGGACGTAGATCACAGCGCTGTGCAGTACGTGCGCCACCAGCTGGGCATGCAGGTGTGCGCCATCGCACGTCTGGCAGACTTATTGCTCTATCTTGAGCACAACGGGGAGGATGGAGTGCGCTCCCACCACGAAAAAGTGCTGGCTTACCGCCAGCGGTATGGCGTCAACGAGGGGTAGACAACTTGAGCAGTAGCACATCGGCGTGGATCTTGGGCGGGATTCTGCTGGCCACCCTGGCCGCCGATAGTGTGTGGGCGCAGGTGCCATCCGGTGGCATCTACACCTGTGTGGACCGCAATGGCCGGCGCTTGACGGCCGACCGCCCCATCCCTGAATGTCTGGACCGCGAGCAGCGCGAGCTGAGCCCCTCGGGCACTGTGCGCCGCCAGATCGGCCCCTCGCTCACCGAGCAGGAGCGCGCCGCCCAGGAAGCCCAGCAACGCAAAGAGGCCGAAGCCCGCAGCCGTGAGCTGGAGGAACGCCGCCGCGAGCGCGTGCTGACCACCCGCTACCCCGACAAGGTCAGCCACGATGTAGAGCGCGCCGCCGCCATCCAGATGGTGGATGAGGTCACCGCCACCGCAGAAAAACGCATCGTCGAACTCAGGCAGCAGCACAAGGCGTTTGAGGTGGAGATGGAGTTTTACAAGCGGGACCCCAACAAAGCCCCCATGGCGCTGCGCCGCAAGATTGCAGAGAACGAAGACAGCATGGCCGAGCAGCAGCGTTTCATCGCGGGGCAGGACCAGGAGAAGCGGCGCGTGCACCAGCGCTTTGACACCGAACTGGCCCAGCTGCGCAAGCTGTGGGAGTCCCAACGTCTGCCGGCTGCGGCCTCTGGCGCTGCGGCAGAAGCGCCCGCTGCCAGCCGCTAAACACGGGTCATTGCAAGGCTTGAAAAGAACAAAGGGGCCGTGGGGCCCCTTTGTTTTGGTCGCTCTGTATTCAGCCCGCCAGCTTGGCACGCAGCAGTTCGTTGACCTGCGTGGGGTTGGCCTTGCCCTTGCTGGCCTTCATGATCTGGCCCACCAGCGCATTGAAGGCCTTGTCCTTGCCCGCACGGAACTGCGCCACGTTGTCGGGGTTGGCGGCAATCACCTCGTCGATGATCTTCTCCAGCGCGCCGGAGTCGTTCATCTGCTTGAGGCCCTTGGATTCGATGACGGCGTCCACGTCGTTCGACTCCCCGGTCCACAGCGCATCAAACACCTGCTTGGCGGCGTTGTTGGAGATCGTGCCGTCAGAAATGCGCGTCAGTAGCGCAACCATTTGTTCTGGTTTTACGGGCGCGTCTTCAATGGCAATTTCATCCAAATTGAGTCGTCGCGACAACTCGCCCATGATCCAGTTGCACGCAATTTTCGGCGACACAGGTGTACTAGCGCCCAAGACAACTTGCTGGAAGTAAATCATGGTGGCTTTGCTTTGCGTGAGAGCGGATGCGTCGTATTCAGACAGGCCGTAATCTCTGACGTAACGTGCTGCAACAACGCGCGGCAATTCGGCCATCTGCGCACGTTCTTCCTGCACCCACTGCTCTGAAATGTGCAGCGGAGGCAGGTCCGGATCAGGGAAGTAGCGGTAGTCCGCCGCGTCTTCCTTAGTGCGCATTGCACGCGTTTCGCCCGTGTCGGGGTCGAACAGCACGGTGGCCTGCTGGATCGCGTGGCCGTCTTCGATCTGCTCGATCTGCCAGCGGATCTCGTAGTCGATGGCCTGCTGCATGAACTTGAACGAGTTCAGGTTCTTGATCTCGCGGCGGGTGCCCAGCGGCTGGCCGGGTTTGCGCACCGACACGTTGGCGTCGCAGCGGAAGCTGCCTTCCTGCATGTTGCCGTCGCAGATGCCGATCCAGGTCACGATCTTGTGCAGTTCCTTGGCATAGGCCACGGCTTCTTCGCTGCTGCGGATATCGGGCTCGGTCACGATCTCCAGCAGGGGCGTCCCGGCACGGTTCAGGTCGATGCCCGACTGGCCGATGAAGTCCTCGTGCAGCGACTTGCCGGCGTCTTCTTCTAGGTGGGCGCGTACCAGGCGCACGGTCTTCTTTTCGTCGCCCAGGAAGAACGACACCTCGCCGCCCTGCACCACTGGGATCTCGAACTGGCTGATCTGGTAGCCCTTGGGCAGGTCAGGGTAGAAGTAGTTTTTGCGCGCAAAAATGCTCACTGGCGCAATATGGGAGCCGAGGGCCAGTCCCAATTTGATAGCGCAGGCCACGGCCTCGCGGTTCATCACGGGCAGGGTTCCGGGCAAGGCCAAGTCCACCGCGCAAGCCTGGGTGTTGGGCTCGGCACCGAAGGCCGTGGGCGCGCGACTGAAAATCTTGCTCTTTGTTGCGAGCTGGGTGTGGGTTTCGAAGCCGATGACGACTTCGTAGCCATGGATCAATTTGGCGGTCATGTCAGAAGCCCTCCGGACGGCGGAGGTGGAAGTCGGTGGCTTGCTGCAGGCGGTGCGCAGCGTTCAAAAGGCGGGCTTCCTGGAAGTAGTTGCCCAGCAGCTGCAGGCCCACGGGCATGCCGCCTTCGCCAAAACCGGCGGGCACGCTCATGCCGGGCAGCCCGGCCAGCGAGCCGGGCAGGGTGAAGATGTCGGCCAGGTAGTCGGCCAGCGGGTCGTTGCCGTGGTCACCCAGCTTCCAGGCCACGGTGGGGGCCACGGGGCCGGCGATCACATCGCATTCCTTGAAGGCGTTCTGGAAGTCGTCGGCAATCATGCGGCGGATCTTCTGCGCCTGCAGGTAGTAGGCGTCGTAGTAGCCATGGCTCAGCACATAGGCACCGATCATGATGCGGCGCTTGACCTCGTCGCCAAAGCCTTCGGCGCGGGTCTTCTTGTACATGTCCACCAGGTCGGTGTAATCCTTGGCGCGGTGGCCGAACTTCACGCCGTCAAAGCGGGAGAGGTTGGACGACGCCTCGGCCGGGGCAATGATGTAGTACACCGGGATGGACAGCTGCGTGCGCGGCAGGCTGATGGGTACGAGCTTGGCGCCGAGCTTTTCGTATTCCTTCAGGGCACCGTCCACCGCTGCGCGCACATCGGGCGCCAGGCCTTCGCCAAAGAACTCGGCGGGGATGCCGATGCGCAGGCCGTCGATGCTGTCGTTGAGCTTGGCGCTGAAATTTTCGGCAGGCACATCGAGCGACGTGGAGTCGCGGTCCGGGTCCGGGCCGCACATGGCGGACAGCAGCAGCGCGCAGTCTTCGGCCGAGCGGGCCATGGGGCCGGCCTGGTCCAGGCTGGAGGCGAACGCGATCATGCCGTAACGGCTGGCGCGGCCATAGGTGGGCTTGATGCCGGTGATGCCGCAGAACGAGGCGGGCTGGCGGATGGAGCCGCCCGTGTCGGTGCCGGTGACGGCCGGGGCCAGGCGCGCGGCCACAGCCACGGCGCTGCCGCCGGACGAGCCGCCGGGGATGCGGTCGGTGGCCCAGGGGTTGCGCACCGGGGCCGGGGCGTCAAAGCCCACGGGGGTCACGGCCGAATTCTCGTTGGCCGAGCCCATGGCGAACTCGTCGCAATTCAGCTTGCCCAGGGTCACGGCGCCCGCGTCGGCCAGCTTGGTGACCACTGTGGCGTCAAAGGGCGACTGGTAGCCCGCGAGCATCTTGGAGCCCGCAGTGCTGGGGAAGCCCTTGGTGACAAAGATGTCCTTGTGCGCAATTGGCACGCCCGCCAGGGGGCCTGCGGTGCCTGCGGCAATGGCGGCGTCCTGGGCGCGGGCCTGGGCCAGGGTGATGTCAGGGTTCACGGCCACGTAGGCGCCCAGGTTTTGGTGGGCCTGCGCGCGGGCGAGGAAATGCTGGGCGGCCTCGACGGCCGAGACGCGGCGTTCGCGCAGCTCGGTGGCCAGCTGGGCCACGCCCAGGTCATGCAATGCGGTGGAAGTCATGCGGCGAAAGTCAGTTCTTACTTACTCGATCACTTTGGGCACGAGGAACAGGCCTCGCTCGACGACGGGAGCGCTTTGCTGGTTGGCTTCGCGCTGGTTGGGCTCGCTGGCCACGTCCTCGCGCAGCCGCAGGGCCACGTCCTGGATGGCTGCCACGGGGTGTGCCAGGGGCGTGACGCCCGAGGTATCCACAGCCCGCATCTGTTCCACGATGTCAAAGAATCCGTTGAGCTGAGTGAGCATGCGCTCACTTTCGGAAGTTGTCAGCTCAAGCCGCGCCAAGTTGGCAATGCGGCCGATGTCCTGGGGGGTCAGTGCCATAGGGAGGAAAATCTAAAGAAACCAGACGTAAAGCTGTGATCCGGCCCGCGCCAGAGGGAGTTATTCACAGGGGATGGGGTATTATCCCGGCTTTGCCGCAAAGCTCCCGGAATGGGAGTCAATTGCGTGAAAAAAGCCAATAAACACCCCCTGAAATACCTGGCGATGGCAGGCCGACGCGCATGCCGTGCCCGAGAGGACTTTTGAATGTTCGGAGCTTTCCGTCGGTACTTCTCCACCGACCTTGCCATTGACCTTGGCACAGCCAACACCCTCATCTTCGCCCGCGACAAAGGCATCGTCCTCGACGAACCCTCTGTGGTCGCCATCCGCCACGAAGGCGGTCCCCACGGCAAGAAAGTCATCCAGGCCGTAGGCCACGAGGCCAAGGCCATGCTGGGCAAGGTGCCCGGCAATATCGAAGCCATCCGCCCGATGAAGGACGGCGTGATCGCTGACTTCGTGATCACCGAGCAGATGATCAAGCAGTTCATCAAGATGGTGCACCCGCGCACGCTGTTCACCCCCAGCCCGCGCATCATCATCTGCGTGCCCTGCGGCTCCACCCAGGTCGAGCGCCGTGCCATCAAGGACGCGGCCGAGGCTGCAGGCGCCACGGCGGTATACCTGATCGAAGAACCCATGGCGGCCGGTATCGGCGCCGGCCTGCCCGTCTCGGAAGCCTCGGGCTCCATGGTGGTGGACATCGGCGGCGGTACCACCGAGGTGGGCGTGATCTCGCTGGGCGGCATGGTCTACAAGGGCAGCGTGCGCGTGGGCGGCGACAAGTTCGACGAAGCCATCATCAGCTACATCCGCCGCAATTACGGCATGCTGATCGGCGAACCCACCGCTGAATCCATCAAGAAGAACATCGGCTCGGCCTTCCCTGGCTCCGAAGTGCGCGAGATGGAAGTCAAGGGCCGCAACCTGTCCGAAGGCGTACCGCGCAGCTTCACCATCTCCAGCAATGAAGTGCTGGAAGCCCTGACCGACCCGCTGAACCAGATCGTCTCGGCCGTGAAGAACGCGCTGGAACAAACCCCTCCCGAGCTGGGCGCCGACATTGCCGACCGCGGCATGATGCTCACCGGTGGCGGCGCGCTGCTGCGCGACCTGGACCGGCTGCTGGCCGAAGAAACCGGCCTGCCGGTGCTGGTGGCCGAAGACCCGCTGACCTGCGTGGTGCGCGGCTGCGGCATTGCCCTGGAGCGCATGGACCGCCTGGGCAGCATCTTTACCAGCGAGTAATTCGGGGATGCCTGTCATGCCACAGGCACGCAACCACTTCACTGATCGCATGCGCCGCACATGCCACTGGGTACTTTAGAGCGCAGCGCTCCCCCTTTCTTCAAACAGGGCCCTTCGGCCCTGTCGCGTTTGGCCGTGTTCAGTGCGCTGGCGCTGTTCCTCATGGTCGCGGACGCGCGCTTTCACATCACGGACCCTTTGCGCAAGGTGGTGGCCACCGTGCTCTACCCGGTGCAGTGGCTCATGCTCAAGCCGGTCGAGTTTGCAAGCCAGGGCGCTGGCTATTTCCAGTCGCTGCAGACCGCTCAGCAGGACCTGGACACCGCGCGCAAGAAGATGACCGAGATGGGCCAGCGCGCCAACCAGGCCGATCAGCTGGCGCTGGAAAACGGCCGCCTGCGCAAGCTGATGGAGCTGCGCGACCGGCTGCAGACCCCGGCCCAGGCGGCCGAGGTGATCTACGACACCGCCGACCCCTACACGCGCCGTGTGGTGCTGGACCGGGGGCAGGTGGGCGGCGTGGAGCTGGGTGCCCCGGTGATGGACGAGGCCGGGGTGCTGGGCCAGGTCACACGCGTGTTCCCCCTGGTGAGCGAGGTCACTCTGCTGGTGGACCGCGACCAGGCGATCCCCGTCTTGAATATCCGCACCGGCGTGCGTGGCGTGGCCTATGGCGACCCCGTGGCAGGGCATGGCGGCGGCATGGAGCTGCGTTTCATGCCCGCCAACGCCGACATCCGCGAAGACGACCTGCTGACCACCAGCGGCGTGGACGGCCTCTACCCCCCGGGCCTGCCCGTGGCGCGGGTGGTGCGGGTGGAGCGCCGGGCCGATTCCGCGTTTGCCCGCATCTACTGCGCGCCCCTGGCCCAGGTGCAGGGCGCACGCCATGTGGTGGTGCTCAAGCCTCTGGCCGAACACGAGTTGCCCCGACCCGAGCCCGCGCACCCGGTGCCATCGAACAAACGCGGAGGCCGCAAGTGAGCCGCCGCACCCCCAGCCCCAAGACGAAAGGACACGCGCCATGATCATGCCGCGCGGTGAGCCCCTGCTGATGCCGGTGAACCCGGTGTTCATGTGGTTCAGCCTGGTCGCGGGCCTGGCGATCAACATGCTGCCGCTGGGCCGCATCGTCTGGACGCCCGACCTGCTCATGGTGCTGCTCGTCTTCTGGGGCGTGCACCAGCCGCTGCGCATCGGCATGGGGGCGGCCTTTGTGCTGGGCCTGTGCATGGACGTGAGCCAGTCGGCGCTGCTGGGCCAGCATGCGCTGTCGTACACCGTGCTGTCGTTTGGCGCCATTGCCATCCACCGCCGGCTGCTGTGGTTCAGCGTGCCCTCGCAGGCGCTGCAGGTGTTCCCGCTGTTTGCCCTGGCCCATGCGGTCGAGCTGTTGCTGCGCGTGGCGGCGGGGGGTATCTTTCCGGGGTTCTGGAGCCTGCTGGCGCCGCTGATCGAGGCGCTGCTCTGGCCCTTGGCCAGCTGGGTGCTGCTGGCGCCCCAGCGCCGCCCGCCCGATAGCGATCAGAACCGCCCGTTGTGAGCATGAAGCAACACCCCCCTGAGGCCCTGCGGGCCTTCCCCCCGCTCTCGCATTGCTGCGCAATGCGGGCAGGGGGACGCAGCCAGCGCACGCGAGCGAAGCGCCGCATATGCGGCTTGGCGGCCCTTGCGCGGCTGCCCTCGCCTGCGCTGCGCCAGTTGCATGGGCTGTGGGTGGCGCGTAGCCCCGTGGACAACTGACATGACCGAACTGCGCAGCAGCGAAGCCGATGCATCGCGTTTTCGCCTGCGGGCCGTGGTGGTGGGCCTGGTGGTGTTTGCCGCGTTCTGCCTGGTGGTGGCCCGGCTGATCTTTCTGCAGGTGATCCGCCACGACGACCTTGCGGCCCAGGCCGAGAGCAACCGCACGGCAGTCGCGCCCATCGTGCCCAACCGGGGGCTCATCCTGGACCGCAATGGTGTGGTGCTGGCCACCAACTACTCGGCCTACACGCTGGAGATCACGCCCTCGCGTGCGGGCGTGCTGGATGAAACCATCGACGCGCTGTCCAAGGTGGTGGACATCCAGGCCCGGGACCGCCGGCGTTTCAAGCGGCTCATGGACGAGTCGCGCAACTTTGAATCCCTGCCCATCCGCACCCGCCTGACCGACCAGGAGGTGGCGCGGTTCACCGCCCAGCGCTACCGTTTTCCGGGCGTGGACATCAAGGCGCGGCTGTTCCGCAACTACCCGCTGGGCGACGTGGCCAGTCATGCGATTGGCTACATCGGCCGCATCAACCAGACCGAGAAGGCACGCATCCAGGACTCGGAGGACGAGGCCAACTACCGGGGCACGGAATACATCGGCAAGCTGGGCGTGGAGCAAAGCTTCGAGGCGGCGCTGCACGGCGTGACCGGCTTCGAGCAGATGGAAACCTCGGCGGGCGGGCGTGCCGTGCGCAAGCTGTCCAGCCACGCGGCCACACCGGGCGACAGCGTGATGTTGTCCATCGACATCAAGCTGCAAAAACTCATCGAGGAGCTGTATGGCAGCCGCCGGGGCGCGCTGGTGGCCATCGATCCGCGCAACGGCGAAATCCTGGCGCTGGTGAGCAAGCCCACCTTCGATCCCAACCTGTTTGTGGAAGGCATCGACGCCGAAAACTGGGCCGCGCTCAACGAGTCCATCGACAAGCCGCTTCTCAACCGCGCCCTGCGTGGCACCTACCCGCCGGGCTCCACCTACAAACCCTTCATGGCGCTGGCCGCGCTGCAGCTGAACAAGCGCTCGCCCAGCCTGGTGGTCAACGACCCGGGGTTCTATACCTTTGGCGGCCACACTTTCCGAAGCCACGAAGGCGGGCTGGGCGGGGTGGACATGCACCGCGCGATCCAGCAGTCGAGCAACACTTACTTCTATTCGCTGGCCGTGGACATGGGCGTGGACGCCATCCATGACTTCATGAAGCCGCTGGGTTTTGGCCAGTCCACGGGCATCGACCTGAACGGCGAAGTGCGTGGCACCTTGCCCAGCACCGAGTGGAAGCGCAACGCCTACAAACGCCCCGAGATGAAGCGCTGGTTCCCGGGCGAAACCGTGTCGCTGGGCATCGGCCAGGGCTACAACAACTTCACCATGCTGCAGCTGGCGCTGGCCCAGGCCACGATGGCCAACGGGGGCACCCGCTACCGCCCGCACCTGGCCAAAGCGGTGAAGAACTCGGTCACGGGGGCTGTCACCGAAATCATCCAGCCGCCCGGCGAGAACCTGGGCTACGCCCCCAAGAACGTGGAGATCGTGCGCAACGCCATGGTGGCCGTGAACAAGGGCGGCACCGGCACCCGCGTGTTCGCCGGGGCCCTGTACACCGCAGGCGGCAAGACCGGCACGGCGCAGGCAGTGAGCCTGGGCCAGAACGTGAAGTACAACGCCAAGGCGCTGGAAGAGCACCAGCGCGACCACTCGCTGTTTGCCGCCTTCGCCCCGGCCGAGAACCCGACCATTGCCGTGGCTGCGATTGTGGAGAACGCCGGTTTTGGCGCGGCCCATGCGGCGCCCATCGTGCGGCGCGTGTTCGACTACTGGCTGCAGGGCGAATACCCCAACGAGGAAGACATCGCCGCCGTGCAAAAGGGCCTGGCCGCAGCCCCCATCGGCAAGCCGCGCAAGGCGGCCGAGGTGGCATTGCCCCTGCCCTGATGGCCGGGCAGCACCAAGGCCCGCCCCTGTCTGTCTCCGCAGCCGATCGCAAACATCTTCTAACAGGCTGCGCGCCGCATCTGCGGCAGAATCCGCCCGCCCCCTCTGGATGACCGTGAACCTGATGCTGGTTCCGCCCCGGGGCTGCGCCCGATCGCCACGCACCGGAGACAACCACCATGCAACGCCAACGCCGCCGGGTCCTGGGGGCCCTTCCTGTTCTGCTGCTCACCGCCTGTGGAGGCGGCAGCGGTGGCGACGATGCCCCTGCCAGCCCATCCCCCGCGCCCTCTCCGGCGCCGTCCCCTTCGCCCTCTCCTTCACCATCCCCCCCGCCGCCACCGCCCACTGGCAGCGTGGCCTATGGCAACCTGTCGCGCGCAAGCCTGGGGGCTGGGGCGGCGCTCAACGGCGCCATTCCTTTCCCGGCCGACAACTCCTGGAACACCGACATCAGCGGTGCCGAGGTGGACCCGGCCTCCGAGCGCCTGATCGCCAGCATCGGTGCCGACAAGGGCTTGTACCGCGACTTCGGCTCCGGCCTGTGGGAGGGCGCACCCATTGGCATCCCCTACCAGGTGGTCTCGGGCCGGCAGGCCCGGGTGGCCGTCGAGTACCAGGCCTACGGGGACGAAAGCGACCCCGGCCCGTTCCCCGTCCCGCTGGACGCGCCCGTGGAAGGCGCGCCGGGGTTGAACGGCGATCGCCATGTGCTGGTGATCGACCGCGACAACCAGCGGCTGTATGAGCTGGGACGCGCCTTTGTGCGCAGCGACCGCTGGGTGGCCGATGTGGGCGCCGTGTTCCATCTCGACAACAACGCCGTGCGGCCCACCGCCAAACCTGGCTGGACCAGCGCCGACGCCGCCGGGCTGCCCATCTTCCCGGGGCTGGTGCGGTACGACGAGGCATCGCAGGGCGCGGGCGGAATCCGCCATGCGCTGCGCTTCACGGCGGCGCGCACACGCCGCGCATTTGTGCCGCCGGCCACGCACTACGCGTCGTCCAACACCGATCCCAACCTGCCGCCCATGGGCATGCGCGTGCGCCTCAAGGCGGGTTATGCCATCCCCGCCAGCTTCAGCCCCGAGGCCCAGGCCATCCTGGCGGCGCTCAAGACCTACGGCATGTTCCTGGCCGACAACGGCTCGGACTGGTACTTGAGCGGCGCCCCCGATGCCCGCTGGAACAACGACCGCCTGCGCGCCGAGCTGGCCTTGGTCAAGGGGCGCGACCTGGAGGTGGTGAAGATGAGCGGGCTGGTCACGCAGGTCTAGCGCGACCCGTGCGTGAACGATCCTTGTCTTATTGGTTGCTACTGTTTATATAGCTATAAAGGCAATAGGGTCGCGCGCAGAGGCTGATTTTTCTTTGAATGTGGGGCTCATGCAGGCTGCGCCCGCGCCAGCGACGGGAGCTGGCTGAACACCAGCGCCGCCACGATGAGCGCCGCACCCGCCAGGCCCGCCCAGCCCAGTTGCTCGCCCAGCAGCACCCAGGCCGTGAGCGCGGCAAACACCGGCTCCAGCCCGAACACGATGGCGCTGCGCATGGCGTCCACCCGCTGCTGGCCCCAGGCCTGCAGCGTCACCACCACCACACTGGCCAGCAGGCCCAGGTACAGCAGGGCGACCCAGGCATCGGTGGGCAGGCGGGCGGTGGATTGCAGCCAGCCCATGCCCCCGTCGCGGCCCAGCAGCAGCAAGGTGGATGCCACGGCCATCACCGTGGCCTGCGCGGCCGCCATGCGCGTGGCACGCAGGGGGCGTGCGGCCGTGCGGCGCGCGCATTCTTCCAGCGCCAGGATGTAGAGCGCGTAGAACACGGTGCTGGCCAGCGTGAGCGTATCGCCCAGGTTCCAGGGCTCGTTCTCGTGGAACATCAGGGTCATGCCCGCCAGGGCCATCCCACAGGCCACCCACAGCTGCCAGCCATAGCGGCGGCCCAGCGCCGCCATGGCGATCAGCGGCACCACCAGCACATTCAGCCCGGTCACAAACGCATTGCGGTTGCTGCTGGTGCGTGCCAGCCCCTCGATCTGCAGCCAGAACGCCAGGAACAGCAGCACGCCCAGTGCGCAGCCCCACAGGCGCTCGTGGCGCAACATGCCCCACCACAGGGGCGCTAGTACCACCAGCGCGATCACAAAACGCAGCCAGATGATCTGCAGCGCATCAAGCTGGGTGGACAGCAGCTTCATGGCGGGGAAGGTGGTGCCCCACACCACGGTCACTGCCAGCAGGGCCAGCAGGCCCAGACGTTCGGATTTCATAGGCTCCAAAACAAGAAAGGGCTGGTCGGTTCCCCGGCCAGCCACTTGCAAAAAATTTCCTCGCAGCGCCTCTTCACGACCAGCTGCCGTCGCACTGGCGCGGCCCCCTCCCGGAGCGCGCAGCGCGCAGAGAGAGGGGTGAAGGCGCGCAGCGCCTCAGGGGGTGAACCTCAATTAAACAGGTAGCGTGCCTGCAGGTTCAGGCGCAGCATGTCGCCCTGCTGGCCGTCGAACGTCGTGCGTCGGCCGCCGATCAGCTCGCCGCCCAGTTCCACGTTCTTGATCGGCAGGTAGTACATGCCAGCATGCCACTGGTAGAGCTTGTGGTTGCCTTCGGCGCCGTAGGCATTCACGTAGGCGTCGCCCAGGTGGTTGCGCGAGCGCACCATGCCCAGCGACACCGTGCCGCGCAGCTGTTCGCTGAACACGTTGGACAGGCCCAGCACCACGCCGTGCGACTTGTCCAGGCGCACGGTGCCGCCGTCCAGCACCGGGTAGTTGGTGCCCACCAGGTAGGCGCCGTCGCCATCGCCGTCCAGGCGCGTGTACTGCGCCATCAGCGTGGTCGTGCCGGTGATCTTGTAGCCCGCGCCCAGGCCAAAGCCGGTGCCGCGCTTGGACACGCCGGAGACGCGCTGTTCGTGCGACAACAGGCGGGCGTTCACGTTGCCCCAGTCGTAGGCCTTGTCCACGCGGGCCACTAGGTTGGGGCTGCGTGCGCCGTCGGTGGGCTCTTCCACTGCGAACTGGAACTTGGCGAGGCTGGGGTTGTTGTAGGTGTAGCGGATCTGCGTGGGGCGGCGGAAGGTGGCGCCGGGCGGGCCGTTGAAGTCCACGGTCTCGGGCAGGTTGTCCGTGTCCATGAAGGTGGACCAGGTCTGGCCGATCAGCCAGCCTGCGTACTCGCCGTAGGCGTGGCGCAGGCGCAGGCGGTTGCGGTTGCACTCGGCGCCGCAGTAGGCGTAGAAGTCGGCTTCGATCTTGGTGTTGAAGGTGCCCACTGCGGTGGGCGTGGAGGTCTCGAAACCAAAACGCGAGGTCTGTGCGGTCAGGCTGGTCTTGCCGTTGCGCGTATCGCCCAGGGGCTGTTCCATCAGGTTGGTGAAGGTGTCGCCAGGGGCCGTGCCCTTGAAGTCCTTGACCATGTTGGCTTCGGCAAAGCCATAGATGCGGATCGAGGTCTCGCTGCCGGGCAGGCGGAAGCTGCCGGGGATGTCGCCCAGGACCACGGCGTCCTTCTGCTTGAGTTCGACGGCGTCGATGCGGTCGTTCCAGGCCGACGCGGAGGCGGCGGGCGCTGCGGCCGGTGCCTGGGCCTTGAGCGCGTTCAGCTCGGCGCGCAGGGCCTTGAGCTCATTGCGCATGTCTTCGAAATCCTTGGCGGTCTGGGCAAAGGCTGCGGGTGGCAGGCTGCACAGGCCGGCGGCCATCAGGGCGAGGAACGTGTGGTTCAGTTTCATGGTCACTCCGGTAGGGGTTGTTGGCTTTTGTTATGCGGTGCGCATGGGCCTGGATCTCAGGCCCCCATGCGGCCGATGAAGGCGCGGATGCGGTCGTTGGCAGGGTTGCTGAAAAATTCGGCTGGGGGTGCGTCGTGCGCGATGCGGCCCTGGTCGAAGAACATCACGCGGTCGGACACCTCGCGCGCAAAGCCCATTTCGTGGGTCACCACGATCATGGTCATGCCGCCACGGGCCAGTTCGCGCATCACGTCCAGCACCTCCTGCACCATCTCGGGGTCGAGGGCCGAGGTGGGTTCGTCGAACAGCATCACCTTGGGCTGCATGGCCAGCGCGCGCGCAATGGCCACGCGCTGCTGCTGGCCGCCCGACAGCTGCCAGGGGTACTTGTGCGCATGGTCCTGCATGCCCACGCGGCGCAGCAGGGCCAGGGCCTGCTCGTTGGCCTGCGCGCGTGGTGTGTGGCGAATGCGGCGCGGCGCCAGCGCCACGTTGTCCAGCACGCTCATGTGGCCGAACAGGTTGAACTGCTGGAACACCATGCCGACCTCGCTGCGCTGCTTTTGCAGCAGGTGCTGGTCGTCGCCCACGGGCTCGCCGCCAATGGTGATGGTGCCGCTGTCGTGGGGCTCCAGCCGGTTGATCGCGCGCAGCAAGGTGCTCTTGCCCGAGCCCGAGGCGCCGATGATCACGGTGACCTCGCCGGTGTTGAAGGTGGTCGATACGTCCTTGAGCACCTGGTGGGCGCCAAACGACTTGCACACCCGGTCCACGACGATGAATGGAGTGGCTTGGCCCGTCGTCATTGGTTGCGGCCTTCCACGTCGAAGCGGTACTCCACCGCGTTCGAGATCTGCGTGACCAGCGTGGTCAGCAGCAGGTAGGTGATGGCCACGGTGGACAGCGTGGCGATCGGCTGGAAGGTGGCCGACTGGATGCGGTTGCCCACGTTGGTCAGCTCCACCACGCCAATCGCATAGGCCAGCGACGAGTCCTTGAGCAGCGCGACAAAGTTGCTCACCAGCGGTGGCAACGAGATCTTGAACGCCTGCGGAAACACCACGTCCAGAAAGACATGCATGCGGCCCAGGCCCAAGGCCTTGGCGGCTTCGGTCTGGCCACGGGGCACGGCCAGCAGGCCGGCGCGGATGGCCTCGGCGTTGTAGGCACCCACGTTCAGGCCCAGGGCCAGCACGGCGGCAGCAAAGTCCGGCAGGTTCAGGCCCGGCACCAGCACCGGCAGCGCGAAGTACACGAACAGGATCTGTACCAGCAGTGGCGTGCCGCGGATGACCCAGATGTAGAAGCTGGCTGCCCAGCGCACAGCGGCCCAGCGTGCGGTGCGGGCCAGGGCCGCACCGGTGCCCAGCACCAGGCCAACGCTTCCGCTGATCAGCGTGAGCCACAGCGTGGTGCGCGCGCCATCAGAAAAAGCCTGGGCGTTGGAGCCAATGGGCTCGGGCAGGAAGGAGAGCAACTGGCCCAGCAGCGCCAGCGCCAGCACCATCAGGATGACGGCGGAGACGAGCGTGGCGTTGCTGCGCTGCTGGCGGGACCAGCGCTGTGGCCAAAGGGCAGTGAGCATGAAGAAAAACCCTGGGCGTGCTTACTGGCAGCGCACGTCTTCGTTGAAATACTTCTTGGACAGCGCGGCGTAGCTGCCATCGGCCATGACTTCGGCCAGGGCCTTGTTCCAGCCGCCAGCCAGCGAGCTGTTGCCCTTGGCCACGGCGGCGGCGATGCGCTCGATGAACAGCATGTCGCCCAGCTTGAAGCCCGCGCCGGGGTTCTTCTCGGCCACGGCCTTGGCCACGAAGCGGTCGGTCACCCAGGCGTCCACGCGGCGCGAGTTCAGGGCGCTGCGCGCGTCCACGTCGGTGGGGAAGTTCTTCATTTCCTTGATGGACGAGACCTTCTGCACGTTCTCGAGGTAGCTGGTGCCGGTCTGCACGGCCACGATCTTGCCGGCCAGGTCCTTGGCGCTCTTGATGGCGGGGTCCATGGCGATGATCATGCCGCCTGAGCAGTAGTGGGGCTCGGTGAAGGTCACGGCCTTGGCACGCTCTTCGGTGATGCCGTGCGAGGCGATCACCAGGTCCCAGCGGTCCTGGCGCAGGCCGGTCAGCAGGGCGTCGAAGCCCAGTGTTTTCCACTGGATGGCCAGGCCCATCTTCTTGGCCACGAGTTCGGCCACTTCCACTTCAAAGCCGGTCAGTGTGGTGCCGTTGAAGAAATTGAACGGGGCGAACTGTCCTTCGGTGGCGATGAGGATCTTGCCGTCCTTCTTCACCTCGTCCAGTGTCCGGGCCTGGGCGGCAAATGCGGCGCAGAGCGCGAGGGCGGTGGCGACAGCCTTGAACAATTTCATGGGATGGGTCCTGTACGGGGTATTTCAGGTACAAAAAATCCGGCATGCGGGTAAGCAGGCCGGAGGCTCGGGGATTGCGGACGGGGTCATCGCCAATGGCGAAGCCTGCCGTCATCAAATGGACACGATTATAAAGATGTGAACTTTTTCCTTGACACTGCGGACAACCCCCAGCGGGCGCTTGTGGGCCTATTCACAACAGGTTTAGACGGGGCTCCCGAACTTTCGGGAGCGGTTTTCGGGCCCGGCGTTAGCGTAAGAAGGCGTCATAGCCGGTCTTGAGGATGAGCGTGCTCACCACCAGGATGAAGATGCCGCGCACAAAGCCGGTGCCGTGCTTGAGCGCCATGTGGGTGCCCAGCAGGCTGCCCACCACATTGGCCACGGCCAGCGTTACGGCAAAGTGCCACCACACATGGCCCTTGGCCGCAAACAGCACGATGGCGGCGATGTTGGTGGCGCAGTTGAGCAGCTTGGCCGAGGCCGAGGCGTTGAGGAAGTCGTAGCCCAGCAACCGCACGAACAGGAACACAAAGAAGCTGCCGGTGCCCGGGCCGAAGAAGCCGTCATAGAACCCGATGAGCACGCCGATCAGGCCGGCCACCAGCACCTCGGTGCGGCCCGCAAAGCGCGGCGTGTGGTGTTTGCCCAGGTCCTTCTTGGCCAGGGTGTAGACCAGCACCGCCAGCAGCACCAGGGGCAGCAGCTTGCGCAGGAAGTCGGCCGACACCACGGTGACGGCCCAGGCCCCGGCAAACGACCCCGCAAAACCCGCAGCGGCGGCGGGCAGCATGGCCTGCCAGCGAATCTGCACCCGGCGGCTGTACTGCCAGGTGGCCATGGCCGTGCCCCACACCGAGGCGGCCTTGTTGGTGCCCAGCAGCGTGGCCGGTGGCGCCCCCGGAAATGCCGCAAACAAGGCGGGCACCATCACCAGGCCCCCGCCACCCACAATCGCATCCACAAAGCCTGCGAGCAGCGAGGCCAGGGTCATCAAAATCCATTCCATGGCGCTATTTTCGCACCTGGAGTGCTATCAATTCAGGACTGAACTTGTGCGCTGGGCGCCCGGGGTCACTTTTCGAACGGGCAAGAAAAAGGCGCTGGGATCGCCAGCGCCTGGAAAGTGATGCACCTCGTTGGGTGCTTTGAATTTGGTTGTTGGTAGAAAGAGTGTCTCCTCGGGCCCCTCGCTTGGCACACCGAAGCGCGCTTTCGAGTGCCGTGACTGTAACGGCTGCACCCCGCTGGTGCATTGGGGGTTTCCCGCCCCCCGTTGTTGGGCACCGGTCGGCTTGCCGCAGGGGGCTGTGCCCCGATTCGGTGGGATGGGGCTGGCATGGCTCGTGCAATGCGTTCGTAACAAATTGCGTAAGGGAGCGTGCATGCGTGCAGTCAACCACCGGGTCGTTGCGGTCGTGTCGTTGTGTCTGGGGCTTTGCACCTGCGCCTTGGCGCAGGGCGTGCCGGAGGCCCCCGCCGTGGCGGCGCCCCTCGCCCGCCCCGCCCTGGTGGCCCAGGACACGGTGAATGCCGCCCACACCGGCTGGATGATGACCTCCACCGCCCTGGTGCTGCTCATGACGCTGCCGGGCATTGCACTGTTCTATGCGGGCATGGTGCGCAAGAAGAATGTGCTCAACACCATGGCCAGCGTGGTGGCGATTGCGGCGCTGGTCAGCCTGTTGTGGTTTGCGGCGGGGTATTCCCTCGCCTTCACGCCCGGCAATGCCTGGCTGGGGGGCTGGGAGCGTGCGGGGTTTGCGGGGCTGGACTTTGACCTCGCAGGCGGCAAGCTCGCGGTGAGCCATGTGGCGCCCCACATCCCCGAATCGGTGTACGCCATGTTCCAGCTCACGTTTGCCATCATCACCGCCGCGCTGTTGGTGGGCGCGCTGGTGGAGCGCATGCGGTTTGCCGCCATGCTGGTGTTCGTCGGCCTGTGGACCCTGGTGGTCTATGCCCCGGTGGCGCACTGGGTGTGGGAGCCAGGTGGCTGGCTGGCGCAGATGGGGGCGCTCGACTTTGCGGGCGGCTCGGTGGTGCACGTGAATGCGGGTGTGGCCGGGCTGGTGTGCGCGTGGTTCCTGGGCCGCCGCTCGGGCTATGGCCGCGAGCCCTTCGAGCCCTACAGCCTGGGGCTCACCATGGCGGGCGCGGGCCTGTTGTGGGTGGGCTGGTTTGGCTTCAACGCGGGCTCGGCCGTGGCGGCCGATGGCCGTGCCGGGCTGGCCATGGCAGTGACGCACCTGGCCGCCGCGGCCGGGGCGCTGGCGTGGATGCTGGGCGAGTGGGTGGTGCGCGGGCGCCCGTCGCTGCTGGGGCTGTGCTCCGGGCTGGTGGCGGGCCTGGTGGCCATCACACCCGCTGCCGGTTTTGTCACGCTGCGCTCGGCCGTCGTGATTGGCCTGGTGGCCGGGCTGGCCTGCTACTGGGGCGCCACGGGGCTCAAGCGCCTGCTGCGGGTGGACGACTCGCTCGATGTGTTTGGCGTGCATGGCATTGGCGGCATCGTGGGCTCGCTGCTCACGGGCGTGCTGGCCAGCCGCACGGTGGGTGGTGTGCCAGGCAGCCTGCTCACCCAGGCCATTGGTGTGGGCGCGGTGATGGCCTACAGCCTGGTGGTGACGGCCGCGCTGCTGTGGCTCGTCAACTTTGCGATGGGCCTGCGGGTGGACGAGCAGAGCGAGCAGACCGGGCTCGACATCGCCCAGCACCGCGAGCACCTAGGGGGTTGACCCACAGCGCCCTGGATGACTGAAATGCCACAAGGAGCCGACCATGCCCGATTCCGACAAGCTTGCCATTGCCGCCCATCTGCACGTGCTGCTGCGCCGCAAGACGGGGCGCGTGACCGACACCGAATGGATGGCGGCCAACCACGAGTACGCGCTGGAGATCGTGCGCTTTGCCCGCCTGCGTGCGCAGGAAGACAACGCGCCCGAGCTGGCCGAATGGGCCGACCGGCTGGACCACGCCGTGCACCAGGAACCTGCGCCCGCAACGCGCAAGCCCTTGCTGGATGTGGCCGCACAAGCGGTGCGCCAGCGCCTGGCACCACCTCCGCCACCGCCGCCGCCCGAAGTGCCGCGCTATGTGGGCGGTATCCGCTGACCGGGCCTGTGTAATCCCTCCGGCGTCACGCCCGCCGCGCGGCGATGATCCATTCGGCCGCCTTCTCCGCCATCATCAACGTGGGCGAGTTGGTGTTGCCGCTGGTGATGGTGGGCATGGCGCCCGCATCCACCACGCGCAGGCCTGCCACCACACCGCCGCGCCCGTCACGCACGCGCAGCTGGGCATCCAGCACGGCCATCGGGTCGCCGTCGCGGCCCATCTTGGTGGTGCCCACGGGGTGGAAGATGGTGGTGGCAATGTCACCTGCCAGGCGCGCCAGATCTGCGTCGCTTTCAAACTGCACGCCCGGCTTCCACTCCTGCGGCTGGTACTTGGCCATTGCGGGCTGGGCCACGATGCGGCGCGTGACGCGCAGGCTGTCGGCCGCCACCTGGCGGTCTTCGGTCGTGCTGAGGTAGTTGGGCGCGATGGCGGGGGCGGTCTTGAAGTCGGCGTTCTTGATGTTCACCGTGCCCCGGCTGGTGGGGTTGAGGTTGCACACGCTGGCCGTGAACGCCGGGAAGCTGTGCAGCGGCTCGCCAAACGCATCGAGCGACAGCGGCTGCACGTGGTATTCGATGTTGGGGTAGGGCTGGTCGGGGCTGCTGCGGGTGAACGCTCCCAGCTGCGAAGGCGCCATGCTCATGGGCCCGCTGCGCTTGAGCGCGTATTCAAGCCCGATCTTGGCCTTGCCGACCAGCGAGTTGGCCATGGTGTTGAGCGTCTGCACACCCTGCACCTTGAACACCGCGCGAATCTGCAGGTGGTCTTGCAGGTTGGCGCCCACACCGGGCAGGTCCACCTTCACCTCCACGCCGTGCTGGCGCAGCAGCGCGGCGGGGCCGATGCCCGACAGCTGCAGCAGCTGGGGCGAGTTGACGGCGCCCGCGCTCAGGATCACCTCACCCGTGGTGCGGGCGGTGACCATCTCGTTGCCATCCCACACCAGCACGCCGGTGCAGCGCTGGCTGCCGTCGGGCTGGGTTTCGAGGATGAGCTTGGATGCCTGCGCGCTGGTCCACATCTCGAAGTTGGGGCGGCCATAGCAGGTGGGCCGCAAAAAGGCCTTGGCGGTGTTCCAGCGCCAGCCGCTTTTCTGGTTGACCTCGAAGTAGCCCACGCCCTCGTTGCTGCCGCTGTTGAAGTCGTCGGTGGCCGGGATGCCCGCTTGTTGTGCCGCGTGCGAAAAGGCATCCAGCACGTCCCAGCGCAGGCGCTGTTTCTCGACGCGCCACTCGCCCGTGCTGCCGGTGGCCTTGTTGCCGTGCAGGCGCTTGAAATTTTCGTTCACGGCCCCGGGCTGGTCCAGGCGCCAGTGGTCCTCGTGGCGGCGGAAGTAGGGCAGGGCGTTGTCCCAGCGCCAGCTGGCGTCGCCCGTCAGCTCGGCCCACTGGTCGTAGTCGCGCGCCTGGCCGCGCATGTAGATCATGCCGTTGATGCTGCTGCAGCCGCCCAGGGTCTTGCCGCGCGGGTAGCGCAGCGTGCGGCCGTTCAGGCCCGCGTCGGGCTCGGTGTTGTAGAGCCAGTCGGTGCGCGGGTTGCCGATGCAGTACAGGTAGCCCACGGGGATGTGGATCCAGTGGTAGTCGTCCTTGCGGCCCGCCTCGATCAGCAGCACGCGGTGGCGGCCGTCGGCGCTCAGGCGGTTGGCGAGCAAGGCACCGGCCGTGCCCCCGCCGATGATGATGGTGTCAAACGTGGTGTCGCTCATGGGTGGGATCGCGGGGCAAAGAACAAGGGTGGTAACGGTGGGCCATTGTGCGGAACGCTCGGGCCCTGTCGATAGGGTGTGTGTGGATTGCTACATATTTGGTAGCTACTTGGGTTTGCTGGTGGCGCGCAGGAGCCTGTTTTGATAATAATTACATGTCACCAAGGGCCGCCTGTGCTTGCGATCCGGGGGCTGGTGGGGGCGGGCCGTGCACGGTCCGCTACCATGCACGCTCTTCCTTTCTGCTTCTTGACTTCCACTTCCTTCTGGTTGCCTTGGCAGCCCGACCCATGACCGACCACATCCCGTGCATTGTTCGCGCCGACACGCCCCAGGGGCCTTGCGCGCAGTTGCGTGGGCGCTGGGGTGCGGCCGAGCTGGGCAGCGAGGCGCAGTGGGAGGCCGTGTCCGCACAGTTGCGCAATTGCCCCGCTAGTCCCACCCTGGGCTGGGATCTGCGCGAACTGCAATGGCTGGACCATGTGGGCGCCCAGCTGCTCTGGAACCACTGGCAACACGCCTGGCCCGCGCAACTGGCCTGCACCGAGGGCCAGCGCACCATGCTCTCGCGTGTGGCCGGTTTCACCACCATTGCCCCCCCGCCCGAGCCCTGGCGCCTGGGCGACCAGATCGACCACCTGGGCGTGCTGGTGCTGCATGGTGTGGACCACGCGCGCCACCTGCTGGAGATGGTGGGCCAGCTGGTGCTGGACCTGGTGCGCCTGGCGCGCGCGCCGCGCAAGGGGCCGTGGCGCGATGTGTCCGGCCACCTGTACCGCATGGGGGCCACGGCCCTGCCCATCACGGCGCTGGTGGGGTTTTTGATTGGTGTGGTGCTGGCCTATCTGATGAGCCTGCAGCTGCGGCAGTTTGGCGCCGAGTCGTTCATCGTCAACATCCTGGGCATCTCCCTCATCCGCGAGCTGGGGCCCATGCTCGCGGCCATCCTGGTGGCGGGCCGCTCGGGCTCGGCCATCACCGCGCAGATTGGCGTGATGCGCGTGACCGAGGAGCTGGACGCCATGCGCGTGATGGGCATCCCCCACGGCTTTCGGCTGGTGATGCCGCGCACGCTGGCGCTGGCGCTGGCCATGCCGCTCATCAGCGTGTGGACCACGCTGGCCGCGCTGGCCGGGGGCATGCTGGCGGCCGATATCTCGATGGGCATCTCGCCGTCCTACTTTGTGCAGGCTTTGCCCGCCGCCGTGAAGATCGGCAACCTCGGCCTGGCCATGGCCAAGTCGGTGGTGTTTGGCGCGTTCATCGCGCTCATCGGCTGCCACTGGGGCCTGCGCGTCAAGCCCAACACGCAGAGCCTGGGCGAAGGCACGACGGCGTCGGTGGTGTCGTCCATCACCATGGTGATCATCGTGGACGCGCTGTTTGCGGTGGCTTTCAAGAACATCGGCATATGACCAGGAAGCCTCCCCTGAGCCGCTTCGCGTCTTCCCCCCGATGGGGGGACGCCACCCGTGGCCTGGCAAAGCCAGCTCCACGGTGGCACGGGCATGGGGGCGCGTCAGTATCTTGCGTCACGGGTCTGTTGAAAGATGGGAAGGGCAGCCATGACTGAGCGCGTCGCCCAACCCGAACACATCGCCGTCGCGCCGGGCGAGCCGCCCATTGTGGATGTGCGCGGTCTTTGGACCACCTTTGGCAAAGGCAGCGAGGCCTTTACCGTGCACCAGGACCTGAACTTCGCCGTGCAGCGCGGCGAGATGCTGTCGCTGGTGGGGGGCTCGGGCACGGGCAAGACCGTGCTGCTGCGCCAGATCCTCGGCTTGGCGCGGCCCACGCGGGGGCAGGTCACGGTGCTGGGCCGCCCGGCCTCGGAGATGGGGCGCGAGGGCGCGGCCAGCCGGGTGGGCATGTTATTCCAGCACGGCGCGCTGTTCTCGGCCTTCAACGTACTCGACAACGTGGCCTTTGCGCTGCGCGAGCAGGGCACGCTGCCCGACGACCTGGTGCGCGACGCGGCCCTGGTCAAGCTGCAGATGGTGGGCCTCAAGCCAGAACACGCCACGCGCATGCCGGCCGACCTGTCGGGCGGCATGGTCAAGCGCGTGTCGCTGGCGCGTGCGCTCATCATGGACCCGCCGCTGCTGCTGCTCGATGAGCCCACCGCCGGGCTGGACCCGAGCAGCTCCGACGACTTCTGCGCCCTGCTGCGCGAGCTGCGTGCGGCGCTGGGGCTCACGGTGGTGATGGTCACGCACGACCTGGACACCCTGTTTGCGCTCAGCACCCGCGTGGCCGTGCTGGCCGACAAGAAGGTCATCGTCACCGGGCCACCCCATGAGGTGGCGCACTTCAAGCACCCGTTCATCGAACATTTCTTCCTGGGCGAACGTGGCCAGCGCGCCATGGCCCCGGTGCAACCCGTGGAGCCCACCGCCGCGCCCACGCCCGCAAAGGAACCCCGCTGATGGAAAACAAGTCCCACGCCCTCGCCGCCGGCATCTTTGTGCTGGTGGTCGCCGCCATGCTGGCAGGCTTGGCCGTCTGGCTCACGCGCGACAACGCCAGCTACGAGCAGTTCGAACTCTCCACCCGCGACGGCGTGAGCGGCCTGCAGTCGCAGGCTGCCGTGCGCTACAAAGGCGTGGCTGTGGGCAAGGTCACGCGCATCGGGTTTGACCCGCAGGTCACCGGCAACGTGCTCATCCGCATCGCCGTCAACGAACAGGCGCCCATCAGCCCCACCACCTTTGCCGTGCTGGGCTACCAGGGCGTCACCGGCCTGGCCCACATCCTGCTGGACGATGCCGAGAAGCCCTACCCCGAGCTGCCCCCCGGCCCCAGCGGCCTGCCGCGCCTGCCGCTCAAGCCCTCGCCATTTGGCAAGCTGGCCGAGCAGGCCCCGGCCATCCTCACCCAGGTGGAAGAAGCCACGCGCCGCATCAACCAGCTGCTCTCCGACAACAACCAGCAAAAGCTCACCGAAGCGCTGTCGAACATCGGCCAGGCGGCGGGCAGCGTCAACACCCTCACGCAGCGGCTCGACGCCACCGTGACCCAGCGCCTGGACCCGGCCCTGGCCGCACTGCCCCCCCTGGCCAGCGACGCGCGCCAGACCCTGCAATCGCTGCAGCAGGCGGGCGCCGGTGTGTCGGCCCTGGCGGCAGACCTGGGCAAGACCACCCAGCGCCTCAACGCCGAAGGTGGCGCCATCGACCAGATCACCACCGGCACCCAGTCGCTGGCCCGCGCGGCCGATCAGTTCAGCACCACCACGCTGCCGCGTGTGAACCGCGCCGCCGACGACACCTCGCGCGCCGCGCGCCAGCTGGGGCGTGCGGCCGGGGGCATCACCGACAACCCGCAGCTGTTCATCTACGGCTCGGGCCGCATCCCGCCCGGGCCGGGTGAACAAGGCTTTGCGGCACCTTGAGGAGTGGCCATGAAAATTACTATTAAAAACATAGCTGCTAGCGCTTATTCATCAAGTGCTAAAGGCATTTTTGGCCTAGGCCTTTCGGCCGCGCTGCTGGTACTGGCCGGCTGCTCGGCCCTGCCCGCCCCGCCCGCCCGCCCCGCGCTGTACGACTTCGGCCCGGGCGCCGTGGCCCCGGCGCCCACCGACCGCCGTGCGCCCTTGCCGCCACTGGCCCTGGCCGACGTGGAGAGCACCGGCCTGCCCGAGGGCAGCAACGCCGTGCTCTACCGCCTGGCCTATGCCGATGGCCAGCAGCTGCGCCCCTACAGCCAGGCGCGCTGGAGCCAGCCACCCGCTCAGCTGGTGCAGCAGCGCCTGCGCGAGCAGCTGGGCCAGCGCCGCGCCATCCTGAAAGCTGACGACGGCGCCGCCCAGGCCCGCGACCCGGCCCAGGGCGGCAAGCTGCCGCTGGTGCTGCGTGTGGAGCTGGAGGAATTCAGCCACCTGTTCACCAGCCCCACCGACAGCAGCGGCGTGGTGCGCCTGCGCGCCACGGTGGTCGAACTGACACCGGCGGGCGAATCCCTGCGTGGCCAACGCGTGTTCATCGCCCAGCAACCCGCCCGCTCGGCCGACGCGGCGGGTGGGGTGGCGGCACTGGCCGACGCCTCGGGCCGCGTGGCGCAGGAGCTGGCGGCGTGGGTGGAACAGGTGGGCGACGCCAGACCGTAGCGCCGCAGCTGGCACGGTTCGCGGCTGGCGGACCGTTGCACAGATGTTGTTGTGAGGGGCGTCGCGCATGTTCACCTGCCACGCCAGTGCGTACCATGTGGGTTCCCGCATCCAAAAAATCACACAACAGGTTCGAGAGGGAATGCCATGTTCATCGTCTGGGGGAAGAAGCTCGTCTATCGCAAGCTCGGCCATGTGGCCGACTTCTGTCCTATCTGCCGCAAACCCCGCGCTTTTGTGCTGCGGCGGATTGGCTCTGCAGGGCACCTGTACTACGTCACCGTGAGTCAGGGGGAGTTGGTGGGCTACGAGCGCACTTGCGCGCAGTGCGGCACTGCGTTCAATGCCGAGCCCACGCACTACGCCACTGTGGCGCCCAAGCCGCTGCCCTTGCCCGAGCTGGCGCGGCAGACCTTTCCGGACCTGGAGCAGGCCTGGAAGGACCGCCTGGATCTGGAGCGGCAGCTGCGCCGCGACCCGCATGCCTTGCACGCCGACGACCGCAAGGCGCTGATCCGCAGCCCCTTTCTGCTGCTGTCGCCCAAGGTGGAGAAACGGTTTGCATCGACCCATTTCGACAAGGAGGTCGGCATCGCGGCCCTGGTTGCGCTGGGCCTGATGATGGCGGGGCCAGCCCTCGTGCGCAAGGTGGCGCCAGACTCGGCTGATCTGGCGGTGCTGGTGTGCATGGCCTTGGGGGTGGTGCTGGTGATCGTGCAGATCGCCTTGGCTGGCGGCCGCTTCATGCGGCGCGAAGTGCTGCCCGTGCTGGCCAAGTGCCTGCGGCCGCTGCAGCCTACGCCAGGGGAGTTGCAGGCCGTGATGGCGGAACTCAAAACCCTGCGGCACAAGATGGCCACCAAGCTCACGCTGCCCGAACTGGTCGCGCAGATCGCGGGCCCGCGCGGCGACCGCTGACAGTCGTAGCCTGCGCTCAGCAGGCGTTTCGTGCCCACAGGGCAGGGCGCTGCGGCCCCGTCGCCTGCGCTAGGGCGTGGGGCCTGCCTTGGCAGCGTCGGCAGGTCGCTCCTCGATCCCCGTCACCACCCGCGCATACCGCGCAAAGCTCCAGTACGCCCAGGCCCAGTCGAGCAGCACCACCAGCCGGTTGCGAAACCCGATCAGGAAGTACACGTGTGCAAACAGCCAGAACAGCCACGCGAAGTAGCCTGAGAAGCGCACCGGCCCGGCGGGCGAGGTGAGGTCCACCACAGCCGAGTTGCGGCCGATGGTGGCGAGGTTGCCGTAGTCGCGGTAACGAAACGGCTGGGTGGGCTGGCCGGCCAGGCGGCACAAGATGTTGGCGGCGGTGGCACGGCCCATCTGCTTGGCGCCGGGCGACACGCCAGGCACGGGCGTGGGCTCGTGGCCGGGCATGTGACTCTTGGCGGCTGCCAAGTCGCCGATCACGCTGATCTCGGGATGGCCGGGCAGGCCCAGGTCGGGCGCAACCACCACGCGGCCTGCGCGGTCGGTGGGGGCGCCAGTGGCTTCGGCCAGGTGGCGGCCCAGGGGGGAGGCAGCCACGCCCGCAGCCCAGACAATGCATTTGCTATTTATTTGATAGCTATTGGGGTTTGATGGTTGCGCGGAGGAGGCTGATTCGACCCTCAAACCTTGGGCATCGATGGCCGTGACGCGGGCGCCCAGGCGCACGTCCACGCCCAGCTTTTCGAGTTGTTCCTTGGCGCGCTGGCTTAAGCGTTCTGGCATGGCCTGCAGCACGCGGGTGCCGCCTTCGAGCAGGATGATTTTGGCGCTGGCCGGGTCGATGTGGCGGAACTCGCCGGGCAGCGTGTGGCGCGCGATCTCGGCCAGGGTGCCCGCCATCTCCACGCCCGTGGGGCCCGCGCCCACGACCACAAAGTTGAGCCAGTCGGCGCGGCGCGCGGGATCGGGCTCCTTCTCGGCGGCTTCGAAGGCCAGCAGCACGCGGCGGCGGATCTCGAAGGCATCGTCCAGGGTCTTGAGGCCGGGCGCATAGGCCGCCCAGTCGTCGCGGCCAAAGTAGCTATGGGTGGCGCCTGCGGCGACGATGAGGTGGTCGTAGGGGAGGTGGCCGCCGTCTGCCAGTTGCACGCTGCGCCGGGCCACGTCGATGCGCGTGACTTCGCCCAGCAAGGTGGTGGCATTGCGCTGCTGGCGAAACAGGTGCCGGATGGGCGCCGCAATTGCCGGGGCCGACAGCCCGGCCGTGGCTACCTGGTAGAGCAGGGGCTGGAAGAGGTGGTGGTTGGTCTTGTCCACCAGGGTCACGTCCACGGCGGCGCCGCGCAGCGCACGGGCCGCTTCGAGGCCACCAAAGCCGCAGCCGATGATGACAACACGGGGGCGGGGCGAGGGAGCGGAGGAGGTGGTCATGCCTCCATTATTGGGGCTTGCAGATTCCGGGCGGCCTGCGACGCGGGGCTGTCCCGGACTGGGGCCGCCGGGCCAGGCCCACCCTGCTGCGAGGGCGCCTCTGGCAGACACCCCGAGCGGCGCAGCCGCTCAGGGGGCGCGCGTCAGGCCATGAAGCCCAGGTTGGTCGGGTAGTCGGCCCCGCCAAAGTGGCTGAGGTTGGGCAGCACGCCTGCCAGTTCGCTGTTGCTCACGCCAAACCAGCTGGCCAGCGTGGCGGCGTACTGGTCCACCGAGGTGCTGGGCAGCAGGCGGCCCTGGCCCACGTGCCACTGGTCGTTGGCATCGGTGGTGTTGGTGTTGCTCACCGGTGGCGCCTTGCCGTAGAAGGCCTTGCCCTTGACCGCGCCGCCCACCATGAGGTGGTGGCCGCCCCAGCCGTGGTCCGAGCCGTCGCCGTTGGAGCTGAGCGTGCGGCCGAAATCCGAGGCGGTGAAGGCGGTGACCTTGTCGGCCACGCCCAGCTCGACGGTGGCGTTGTAGAACGCGGTCATGGCCTCGCTCACGCGCTGCATCAGTACGGGCTGCTGGGCAATGAGGTTGTCGTGCAGATCGAAACCGCCCAGCGACACCATGAACACCTGGCGCTTGCTGCCCAGTGCCGAGCGCGCACCGATGAGGCGCGCCACCATCTTCATCTGGTTGGCCAGCGAGTTGTTGTTGGGGAAGGTCGTAGCCAGCGTGACGGCCGACAGGCCGCTGGTGATCTGACTTTCGGCCGTGACGGCGCGGGTGGTGACCCGGGTGTATTCGTTTTCCAGCGTCTGCGTGCTGCCTTGCTGGATGAGCGAAGTGAGGGCAGTGCGTACGGCCGAGGAGCCGTAGACGTTGTTCTTCACGCCGTTGATGGCTACGGCGCCGTTGGTGCTGACCTGGTACTGCAGGGCCGAGTCGCCCGACAGGAACACCGCATTGCCCGTGACCGAGATGCAGGTGAACAGCGAGTTGCCGTTGGACGACAGCGCCAGGTCACCGATGTTGCCGCCCCAGCCCACGGTGGAACCCTCGGGCGACGAGGACTGCCACACCGATTGCTGGTCGTTGTGCGAGAACAGTTTGGGCGGGATGGGGTATGTGGTGCGGTCGGCGCTGTTGTACTGCGTGCGTGTCAGGGGCACGATCAGCGGGCCCACGTTCAGCTGCACGGCGGCCTTGCCGCTGTTGAACAGGCCTGCGAGCCCCGTCATGGCCGGGTGCAGCGCATATTGGCGGTTGCCGGGCAGGGCGGTGGTGGGCGTCAGCAGGGTGGGGGTGAGGTCAGCCTTGGCCAGCGCAATGCCGCCCGCTGTCTGGCCGGAGCCGCCGCCCCGGATGGTGCTGTAGCGGTTGTAGCTGTCGTCGTCGTAGGTGACCACGGTGTTGGCGTAGTCGTTGCCGCCGTACAGGAAGACGCAGACCAGGGCCTTGTAGTCGGTGGCCGTGAAGGCCGCCGCCTCGCCCATGGCGGCCAGGTTCAGTGCAAAGGGCAGGGCGGTGCCCGCCAGGCCCAGCTGGGTGGAGCGGCGCAGGAACGCGCGGCGGGTGTGAAGTTCGGGTTGAAGCAGGTGCATGGCGGGGCTTACTTTTGAACGAGGTATTCGGCCGAAGCCATCACCAGGAAGACGGCGGCTGCGACGCGGTCGAGCTTGGCGTTGTCCGTGCTGGCCGCCGTGACG
Organism: Acidovorax sp. NB1; assembly: GCF_005405905.1. Classification (GTDB taxonomy): domain Bacteria; phylum Pseudomonadota; class Gammaproteobacteria; order Burkholderiales; family Burkholderiaceae_C; genus Acidovorax. The sequence goes on along the minus strand of NZ_BJHU01000048.1, from coordinate 26,036 downwards.
GGGGTGGCCTTCAGGGCGTCCGAGATCAGTTTGACCGTGGCGGCCGAGAGCTGGCCCGCACACATCAGCAGGTTGATGCGCGCCACCAGAGCATCGGCATCGGCCACGATGGCCAGTTCGTTGGCGTAAGTGGCCTTGATGTCGTAACCATTGTTGGATGTGCTGGCGTTGTTGGGCAGCTCCGGGGCGTTCACAAAAATGCCGCTGCGGATCACACCTTGCATGTAGTTGAGGTAGCCGCCCACGCTGCTTTCGTTGACCAGCTGGAACTCGGGCGCCACGGCCCCGGTGGTCGCCAGCGCGGTGGATGGGGGCACATAGCCCGGGCGGAAGAAGTTGAACACCGAGGGTGAACGCAGCGGGCTCTGCCCCAGGCGCGAACCCGGGTCGGTCAGGTCGCCGATCTTCCAGCTGCCCTGGGCCGAGTTCAGCCCGAAGGTGCGGCCCCATTGCACAAGGCGCAGCATGGGTTCGCGCAGCTTGCCGAAGCCGGGTTGGGTAAGCCCGGTGGGGGAGCGCGCTTCATCGTCCAGCAAGATGGCCTGGACAACGGCACGCATGTCGCCGCGCACGCCCGCGCCGTTGTTGTTGAAGGCCGCCGTCACGCGCGCCACGTAGGCGGGTGACGGGTTGCTGGTCACCAGGCGCTGGATGAGCTGCTTGCCGATGAATGGGCCCACGTTGGGGTGGTTGAACAGCGTATCCAGCGCCGTCTTGAGCGCGGCAGCCCCAGGCGTATTGGCTGGCACAGTGGTGCCGAGGAAGGTGGCGGCCAGGGTGGAATGGCGCGACGCATTGAGCGCCATGGGCAGACGTGCAAAGGTGGTGTTGGAAACCACCCGCGAGGTGCCTGGCACGGTGGTGGGCACGTTCTGCGTCTGGTCGTAGTCGTAGCCGGTGAACACCCGTGCGAGGTTGGTCACATCGTCCATCGTGTAGCTGTCGATGGGCTTGCCCGCGCCGTCCTTCTTGGTCGTCCCATCAGGGTTGAGCGCCACCAGCCCAATGGACATCAGCTGCATGATTTCGCGGGCGTAGTTCTCGTCCGGCTGGCGGCCGGTGGCGGCGTTTTCCTTCTGGTTGCCCCGGGTGTTGAGGTAGTACCCCATGGCCGCGTTCAGCGTGACGTTTTCCAGCACCGAGCGGTAGTTGCCAAACGCATTGTTGACCAGCTGGTCCCAGTACCAGGCCATGGCATGGCAGCGCCAGGTGATGTCCACCCCCGTGAGCGACACCACACAGATTTCGGAGAGCGCCAGGGCCACGCGCTTGCGCAGGCTGTCGGGGGAGGTCATGAGCTGCTTCCAGATCATGTAGTCCGCCGGGTAGGAGTTGTCGTAGTAGGCCGTGCTGTCGCTGATGGCGGAGTAACCGCGCTGGTTCAGCCAGTCCCAGCCGGTCTGGCTGGCGGGTGCGCTGAACTGGGTGCGTAGCCAGTCAGCGTAGGTGGTGGCGCGCAGGGCCGCAATCTCTGCGGTGGAGGCCGAGAACTGCGCCTGCAGAAGGAAGCGGGCTGCTTCTTGGTCGGTAGCGGCGGCGGGGTAGGCGTAGTTGCCGACAGCAGGGGGTGGTGGGGCTGGCGTCGGGCTGGGTGCGGGACTGGGGGTTGGGGTGGGTGCCGGAGACGGGCTGGGGGGCGTTGGTGCTGGGCCGGGAGTGGCAGGCGTCGGTGCCGGTGCAGGCGCGGAACCTGGCGGGGCTGTGATGGGCGGGCTGGTTGGAGGAGTGTCCTCGCTGCCGCCGCCACAGGCTGCGAGTGCGGCGGTTGAGGCGAACAGCGCTGTCAGCAACGGTGCGTGGCCGCGCTCAGCCGGTGCGGCCTGCGCTGCGGTGACGGATTCGCCCTCTGCGTCCTCTGCAACCTGGGTGGCCAGAGGTTCCTCGTATGTGTTTGTCATGGTGATCGTGGTGAAACGCGCGCTGTCCAAATGGCGCAACCGCCACTTAATCACAGGGCAGACGGCGGCCGGGAACACAAGTGTTACGAAGAGAAACGGTTCCTTGGGCGTATGCGGAAGCCCAGGGCGCGGAATGATGGGCAATTGCAACACTTTGTGGCCTGGCGAGGCCCCGGCAGGGCGTTCGGCCCTTTGCCAGCCCTTGCAGCACGCGGGACTGCGCCCGGGCCGTCGGCCCTGTCCTTCAGCCCCGTAGGCCGACGCCCACGCGCGCCGCTTGGCATGGACTACGGGCCTCCGACGCATTCGTTTTTACAGTGAACCCATCGCCCCACGCAGTGTTTCCACGCATTCCGGGTGGATGGCCAGGGCGAGGTTTTTGAAGGATGCAACCATGAATGAAGACACCATCAAGGGCAATTGGAAGCAGTTCAAGGGCAAGATGATCGAGCAGTGGGGCAAGCTCACCAACGACGATCTGGACGTCATCGACGGCAAGCGCGAGCAGTTCCTGGGCAAGCTGCAGGAACGCCAGGGTCTGGCCCGTGAAGCGGCCGAAAAGCAGCTCAAGGAATGGCAGGAACGCCATCCGGGCTTCCACTTCAACGATTGATGGGCCGGGGCTGCACACCCCGTGCTGTGCTGCCCGCCTATCGCAGCAGCAGGCAGGCCCTGCCGCCCGCCTCCCCCCCTTTTTTTGCACCACCCTGATGCAGAGGAGAACTCCATGCAATTCCAATCCGCACGCACGCTGATTGCCGCCGTGGCTGCCGGTCTGGTGGCCACATCTGCCTTTGCCATGACCCCGGCCGAACACAAGGCCGCCAAGGACAGCATTGAAGCCGCCTACAAGGCCGACAAGCAAAAATGCGATGCCTTGAGCGCCAACGCCAAGGACATCTGCCAGAAGGAAGCCAAGGGCAAGGACAAAGTGGCCAAGGCCGAGCTGGACGCCCAGTACAAGCCCAGCCCCAGAAACACCCAGAAAGTCGCCGAAGCCCGCGCTGACGCTGCCTACGAAGTCGCCAAGGAAAAGTGCGACGACCTCAAGGGCAATGAGAAGGATGTCTGCGAAAAAGATGCCAAGGCCGCCCATGTGAAGGCCAAGGAAGACGCCAAGGTGGCCGCTGTGCAGGCCAAGCCAGCGGACAACCCGGCAGAGAAGGCCGCCGCCGTGGCTGAAGCCCGCAAGGAAGCCAACGCAGAAAAGAACGACGCCAACTACCAGGCGGCCAAGGAGCGCTGCGATGCGCTGTCGGGCAACGCCAAGTCGGCCTGTGTGGATGACATCAAGCGCATGTACGGCAAGAGCTGATCGCGGTCCCCGCGCAATTTCTCGCACAAGCCCCGCCCTGGCGGGGCTTTTTAACGTGTGCAGGCGGGATTGCCTGACTTGCATCAATACAGGGTGGCAGGGCGGGTTCTAAGCTGGGCTTTCCCATTTTTACCCCCGTTGTTTTTTGCCGGATGGCAGAGGGATAGACACCCATGGCCCAACTCGAATGGTCGGACGCTCTGAACCTGGATCTGCCCTTGATGGACGACACCCACCGGGAGTTCGTCGATCTGCTGGCCGCCGTGGAGCAGGCCGAGGACGCGCAATTGCCGCTGGCCTGGCAGGCGCTGGTGGAGCACACCGACCAGCACTTCGGCCAGGAAGACGCCTGGATGGCCTCCACCCGGTTTGCCTCGGGCAATTGCCACAGCATGCAGCACCGCGTGGTGTTGCAGGTGATGCGCGAAGGCGCCGCACGGGCCGCGCAGGGCGACCTGAAGGTGCTGCGCGTGATGGCCAGCGAACTGGCCCTGTGGTTCCCCCAGCATGCGCAGAGCATGGATGCCGCTTTGGCGTTGCACCTGCGCCGCGTGGGTTTCGACCCTGCCACCGGCGTGGTGCACGCACCGCAGGCGCTGCCCGGTGAACTGATCCAGGGCTGTGGCGGTGCCACCTGCTCGGACGCAGGCGATGCGCCCGCAGATGGCCGCGAAGACGCCTCCAACCGGCAAACCGCTCCGGCCTGAAGACCGGGAGGGCAGGCCACAGGGCTGTAGCTACTGCCGCACCAGGAAACTCAGCCCTTACGCACCACCCCGTCGGCCCGCCCCGGCGCGGCATGCCGTGTGCGGCCGCAAGCGTGCTTCTACCCGTGCGCGGGCGTCACTTGTGTGGCATGCTGCCTTTCTTCAAGGCAAGTGTGGGCGGCATGGCCGCTTTGCTCCATGGCCGCAACCTCCTCCCCCGAAGCCCCGGTCGATGACACCGAGCGCCTGCTGGCCCTGCATCGCTACGGAATTCTCGACACCCCCATGGAGCCAGCCTACGACGAGCTGGCCGACATCGCAGGCCATGTGTGTGATGCGCCGGTGGCCCAGGTGAGTTTTGTGGACCGCGACCGCCAGTGGTTCAAGTCCGCGCAGGGGCTGCCTGAGCGGGAGACTCCGCTGGACCAATCGGTGTGCCGCTACGCCATCCGGCAGCCGGGTGTGTTCATCGTGCCCGACCTGGCCCAGGATGTGCGGTTTGCGCACTACGGCATCGTCACCCAGAAACACCCGCTGCGTTTTTACGCGGGCGCCCCGCTGGTCACCCCCGACGGCTACGCCCTGGGCACCCTCTGTGTGCTGGACCACCGCCCGCGCCAGCTCTCGCAGCGGGTGCAGGACCTGCTCAGTGCCCTGGCGCGCCAGGTGGTCCGGCTGCTGGAGCTGCAACGTGCCAACGACCGCCAGGGCCAGATGTTGGCCGAACTGGACGCTGCGCGCCAGCAGATGGCGGTGTTGGCCCACACCGACGTGCTGACCGGGCTGGCCAACCGCCGGTCCTTCACCGACCGCTTGCGGCAGGAGCTGGCCTTGCTGCAGCGGGGTCGTGAGCCCACCTGCCTGCTGATGATGGACCTGGACCACTTCAAGCGCATCAATGACGTGCATGGCCACCATGTGGGGGACCAGGCGCTGCAGCTGTTTGCCTCCTTGTGCCGCGATGTGTTCCGTGCGGCCGACGTGCTGGGCCGCTGGGGAGGGGAAGAGTTCATGGCCCTGCTGCCCTCTACCGGGGTGGAGCAGGCCCAGGCCGTGGCGCAGCGTGTGCACGCCGCGCTGGCCCAGCAGCCCCTGCCCGGGATCGAACCGCCGCACCTGTTGTCCGTCAGCATGGGGTTGACGCTGTTGGACCCGCTGCGCCCGCTCGACGTGACCCTGCGCCTGCTCGATTCCGCGCTGTACACCGCCAAGCGGGAAGGCCGCAGCCGTACGGTGGTTGTCTAGTATAGTTAATTTGCTCTGTTTTTGATAGCTATTGGCGCAATATGGATGCGCGCAGGGGCCGTATTTCTTTGTGTTCTTTGGCTTTGAAGATATGAAAAAAACCCTGCACGCCCACGCAGGCATGCAGGGTTTGGCCACCGGCTCAATGGCGGGGGCTGCGCGGCAGCAGCAGCGCCGCCATGCGCCAGGTCAGATCACGCAGCGCACGGCGCAAGGCGGGCGATGGCGCTGTTGCAGCACCGGCCACGCCGGTCGCCTCGCAGGGGCTGAAGGCCGCCTCCAGCACCTGCTGCTTGGCGCTGAGCAGCGCCACCCGGTCCCGGGCGCGCAGCGCGTTCATCAACTGGTCGCGGTGGCGCTGCACACGTGCGGCTTCGGCCGCCGTCAGTGTCGTTGCCAATGCCGGGGTGTGGGGGCCCGCACCCCCCTGGCCCTGGGCCAGGTGCGCGGCCCAGGTGCGAGGGGCTGGCGGGATGCCGGGCTGTGGGCCCAGGGCGCCGGGTGTCATGCGGCCTCCGTGCGTGGGGTGACTGGGCGGGCCGGTGCGGTGGGCGCGGCTGGTGTGGGTGGCATGGGCGATGAGGGCGGTGTGGACGGTGGCTTGGGCGGCATGGGGCGGCCTGGTGTGCCGCCGCCTTGCGACAGCCCGTACCAGTTCACCTTGCGCGTCAGCACCATCACCGCCGCCAGCACCAGGAAGAGCGCAATCGCCCCCACCACCAGCGCCGTCTGCTCCAGCTGCAGCAGCACGTACAGCAGGCCATACAGCAGCGCAATGCCCGCACCCAGCGGAATCCCGCGCGCAAGCCCGCCCAGCATGTGGCTGGCGTAGTAAGCCAGCAGCAGCACACACGCGCTGGCGGCCACCGCGTAGGAGATGCCAAACGGCAGGTGCTCCGACAGGCTCACCAGCAGCAGGAAGAAGCTGCACAGCGCGCTGCCCACCAGCAGGTATTGCACCGGGTGCACGCGCAGCTTCTTCATCAGCTCGAACAGGCCCACGGCCACGAAGGTGAGGGCGATGAACAGCACGCCGTACTTGGTGGCGCGGTCCGAGAGGGAATAGGGATTCACCGGATCGATGAAGGCCACGCTGAAGCTGTCGGCGCAGTCGCCCGGCGTGGCCCCGGTGTGCGCATAGTCGCTGCCCTCATCCGCGCCCAGACAGATGCGTTTTCCGCTGGCAATGTCGGCCTGCGCCGTGGTGGCCAGTGACGACAGGCGCCACTGGGCCGAGAAACCGCTCTTCTTGATCTCGCGTTCCGATGGCAGAAAGCGGCCCCCGAACGACGGGTGGGGCCAGCTGCTGGTCATCAGCACCTCGGTGTTGCCGCCCAGCGGCACGATGGCCAGGCGCTCGGTGCCCACCAGTTCCAGGTCCAAGGTGGCCGTAAGGCCGTCGGCCTTGCCGCGCACGGATTCGGGCAGCATCGCATGCAGGCCCCGGCTGTAGGTGGGGTGGAAGGTGCCGGGCTTGAGGGCCAGCGCCTGGCTGCCCATCGTGAACTGCGCGGTGCGGATGCCGCGCGCATCGCCCACGGCCATCATCACAATGGGCGCGCCGCAGTGCATGCGCGAATTCTTCATGCTGCTCTGCGGCAGCAGGCTGGCCAGCGAACCCCATTGCGCCGTCACGTTGGCCTTGAGGTTGTAGGTGTTCACCTTGTGCAGGCCGCGTGCGCGTTCTTCCATCGCGGCGCCGGTGGTGAGCTTGAGCTGCTCGGGCATGGCAGTCAGGATGAGCTCGCGGCGCCTTTCGACCATGCGGCGCTCGTCACCCTTGCCGACTTCTTCATCCCAGCTTTCCACGCAGGCGCTGTGGATCATGGGGCCCATCAGCGTCTGCGGCCCGGCCAGGCTCTCGGCCACGCTTTGCGCGGTGATGCTGCGGTAGCGCAGCCGGTCGCGCACCACGTCTTCGATCAGGCCCAGACCAAAGAGCAGCAACACGGTGATGGCGGTCAGCGCCGCCAGCTTGGTGAACAAAGGGTGTTTGAACAAAAGATCCTCCACAAGTGACTGTTGTGGGGGCAGTGTTGTGGCGCGCTGTGAGGGCGCTATGAAGTTTGTGAGGCGGGTGTGAAGTGGCGCTTTGCGCTGCATGACCTGCCATGTCATCGACAGCCACTTGCCTGGGGCCTACAAACGGCGCATTGCAGTGAAGGAGTTCTACATGCGCTATGGGATTCCGGTCGTGTTGGTTGTTGTGGCAGTGATCCACGCGCTGCCGCTGGTGGGTGTGCTGGGTGCGGACAAACTGGTGCAGCTGTACGGCATTTCAGTGCGGGATACGGGCGTGGAACTGTTGTTGCGCCACCGTGCCGTGCTCTTCGGGTTGCTGGCCGCCTTCTTGGGATATGCCGCATTGCGCCCCGAACTGCATCGGCTGGCCCTGGTGGCGGGGTTGGTGAGTGTGGTGTCGTTCCTGCTGCTGTCGTGGGTGCAGCCGAACAGCACGCTCAGTGCTTCGTTGGTGACGGTCGTTTGGGTGGACCTGGTGGCATTGGCCTTGCTGGTCGTGGCGCTGGCATTGCACCTGTGCCCTCCACGCTAACCGGCGGGAAACTCCAGCGTCACCCGCAACCCCGGGGAGGTATTGCGTGTCGCCATGCGCCCCCCATGCAGCGCCATCACGCGCTGCACAATCGCCAGCCCCAGGCCCGATCCGCTGCGCTCGCCGCCCGGTCGTGCGGTGGTGAAAAAGCGCTCGCCCAGGCGTGGCAGCGCGTACTCGGGCACGCCGGGGCCGCTGTCTTGCACGGCCACCGTGGCGCCGTCCAGTTCCACCCGCACCGTGCTGCCTGCGGGCGCAAAGTCGATGGCGTTGTCCAGCAGGTTGGTCAGCGCCAGCGTCACCAGCTCGGCCTCCCACGGGCCGCTGGTGCCGTGGCCTCCCAGGGCCAGGGCGATGCCGCGCTGCCCGGCACGGGCGCGGGTCTGGGCAATGGCGGCCTCGGCGCAGTCGTGCAGCGCCACGGGCGCGCGGCCTTCGGCATGCTGGCGCTGCTCAAGCTTGGACAGCTCCAGAAGCCGGTCAATGATGCGCTGCAGGCGCTCGCTCTGCTGCACCACCTGGGTCGCAAACTCGGCGCGGTCGGCGGCGGGCAGCTCGTCCTGCAGCAGCTCGCCCGCGCCGCGGATGGCGGCCACGGGGCTCTTGAGTTCGTGCGTGAGCGCGCGCACATAGCCCTCGATGTAGTCGCGCCCCTCCAGCCGTGCGCGCATGCGGTCCATGGCGCGGGCCAGGTCGCCCAGCTCGCCGGGCACCTCGGGCACGGCCAGGGCCGTGGGGGGCGGAAGTCTCGGATCGTGGCGCTCGCCATCGGCAGGGCCCTGCACGCTCAGTGCGTAGTCACGCAGGCGGCGCACATTCCACACCATCCACAGCGTCACCGCCACGCCCACAGCGGCCGACAGCGCCAGCAGCAACAGCCCGCCCATGAACACCTTGCGCTCGGCCCGGTCGATGAAGCGCTGCACCGTGCGCGTGGGCTTGGCCACGGTGAGCACGCCCGCGATCTGGCTCTTTACATAGATGGGCGCGGCCACATGCATCACGCCGCTGGTGTCGTCATCTTCCACATCGCGGGTGGAGCGCGCGCCGTACTCGCCCCGCAGCGTGCGCGCCACGTCGCGCCACTGCGAATAGTCCGCACCGATGGCGCGGTTCTCCGAGTCGAACAGCACGCGCCCCGTGGTGTCGGTCACATAGATGCGGTAGTCGAGCGACTGCTTGGAAAAGCCCCAGATCGCCGCGTCGATGGGCCGCGTGGCGTAGCGGCGCACATGCTGGGCAAACGGGCTGGTGCTGCTGTTGTCGGCCCCCGCCGCCAGCCGCCCGGCGGCCAGGTCTTCACTGGCCAGCTCGGCCAGGATGTTGGCCGTGTCCACCATCATGTCCTCCATCACCTCCCGCACGCTGGGCTTGATCTCGGCCATGAACACGCGCAGCACAAAGAACGCGGCGATACCGTTGATGAGGAAGAAGGCGAACAGCAGGCGGATGCCGAGGCGCATGGTGCGTTACTTCAAAAACAATAGCTGCCAGCGCTTTTCAAAGGGGCGCTGGCAGCTAATTTGGCTTCAGATGTCCAGGCAGTAACCCATGCCCCGGTGCGTGCTGATGTACTCGCGCCCAGGGGCCACCTCGCGCAGCTTGGCGCGCAGGGTCTTGATGTGGGTGTCCACCGTGCGGTCGGTGCTTTCGCTGTCGTCGCCCCAGGCGGCGGCCAGCAGGGTGTCGCGCGAATGGATGCGGCCTGCGCCGCGCAGCAGGTGCGACAGCAGGCGGTATTCGCGCCGGGTCAGTGGCAGGGCCTGGCCGCGCAGGCTGATGCGCTGGCCGGCCTCGTCGTCGTGGAACAGCGCGGTGGCCGTGGCGGCGGGTGCTGCGGCCGTGTGCCCATTGCCGTTGCCATGGCCCGCGCGGCGCAGCAGTGCCTTCACGCGGGCGGCCAGTTCGCGGGGGCTGAAGGGTTTGGTCAGGTAGTCGTCGGCGCCCAGCTCCAGGCCCAGCACGCGGTCGATCTCTTCGCCATGGGCGCTGAGCATCAGCACGGGCAGGGCGGCGGTGGGCGGCGCATTGCGCACATCGCGCAGCAGATCCAGGCCGCTGCCGTCGGGCAGACCCACGTCCAGCACCAGCAGGTCAAAACGTGCGCGCTGCAGCTGCTGGCGCGCGTCGTGCACCAGCAGGCTGTGCGTCACGGCCAGGCCGTCGCGCTCCAGCGCATAGGCCACGGTGCGGGCGATGGCGGGGTCGTCTTCGAGCAGCAGCAGGCGGGCAGACATGGTCGGTCAGCGCGCGATCAGGACCGGGAAAATCTTGCCCAGCCCGTCCGCCATCACCTCCACCGCCAGCGCAGCCAGGATCAGGCCCATGAGCCGGGTCATCACGTTGATGCCGGTCTTGCCCAGCACGCGCGCAATCGGGTCGGCCAGCGAGAAACACACCGCCGTGGCCAGTGCGATGACCACGCCGTAGCCCACCAGCGCCAGCGTCTGCCACACGCCCTGCGCGCGGTCGGCATAGATCACCACGGTGGACATGCTGGCCGGGCCGGTGAGCAGCGGGATGGTGAGTGGCACCACGGCAATGCTGCTGCCTGCGGCGGCTTTCTCTGCCCCTTCTTCGTACTCGTTGGTGCTGGGCTTGGCCTCGGCGGGCTGTGCGTTGAGCATGTTCATCGCGCTGATGAGCAGCAGCATGCCGCCGCCCACCTGAAAGCTCTGCAGCGAGATGTTGAAGAAGTCGAGGATCTGCAGGCCCAGCAGCGCACAGGCCGCAATCACGCAGAACACGCTGAAGCTGGCCACCTGGATGGTGCGGCGCCGCTGCGCGTACGAAAAGCCCTGGGTGTAGTGGATGAAAAACGGGACGATGGCCAGCGGGTTCACGATGGCCAGCAAAGTAATGAGGGGTTTCAAGTCCATATCAGTTCTCCATTTTGCTGCGTGCTCATAGCCGTTGAAACTGTCACGGCAAAGGCCAGTACCCCCGCGCAAGGGCCGCCCCGCCGCGCCGGGGGCGTCCCACTCCCGCATCGCGCAGCGAAGCGAGAGAGGGGGGAAGGCGCGAAGCGACTCAGGGGGTGTTTCACTACCTGCCTCCGGATACGTCGAGTAGGGACATGGTGGTGTACGGCGAAGCATCCGACATCAGCCACACGATGGCCTCGGCCACTTCGTCGGCGGTTCCGCCGCGTTGCATCGGCACCTGGTGGGACAGGTCGCGCACGCGGTCGGGCAGGCCGCCGCTGGCGTGGATGTCGGTTTCGATGAGGCCGGGGCGCACGGCGTTCACACGGATGCCCTCGGCCGCCACCTCGCGCGCCAGGCCGATGGTGAAGGTGTCGATGGCGCCCTTGGCCGCTGCGTAGTCCACATACTGGTGGGCTGAGCCCAGCCGGGATGCGGCGCTGGAAACGTTGACGATGCTGCCACCCGTGCCGCCGTGTTTCGTGCTCATGCGGCGCACGGCCTCGCGGGCGCAGACAAAGCTGCCGATCACGTTGACGTCGAACATGCGGCGCAGGCGCGCCACGCTCATTTCGTCCACCCGCTGGGTGGTGTCCACCACGCCCGCGTTGTTCACCAGCGCGGTGATGCGGCCCAGTTGTGCGTCGATGGTGGTGAACATGGCCAGCACCTGGGCCTCGTCGGCCACATCGGCCTGCACGGCCAGGGCGGTGCCGCCTGCGGCGCGGATCTGCTGCACCACCGCATCGGCGGCGGCCTGGTTGCCCTGGTAGTTCACCGCCACCGCCCAGCCCTGGCGCGCGGCCCGCAGCGCGGTGGCAGCGCCAATGCCTCGGCTGGCGCCGGTGATTAAGGCGATCTTGTCCATGAAATCGGGGTCTCCTGCAAGAATGGCGCATTGGAACAGGTTCTCGGGGGATCGGGCAGAGCCCGATGTGCCGGGGGCGCAACGTGTGGACCCCTTTTTTCTTCAAGGAGATAGCAGCATGGGACAGTTTGTGGATATGACTTCCAGCGATGGCCTGGTGTTTCCGGCCTGGGTGGCCCAGCCTGACGCGGCCCCGCGCGGCGCGGTGGTGGTGCTGCAGGAGATTTTTGGCGTGAACTCCCACATCCGCGCCGTGGCCGACCGCTTTGCAGCGCGCGGCTACCTGGCGGTAGCGCCTTCGACCTTTCACCGCGTGAAACCGGGCGTGGAACTGGGCTACACCGGCGATGACATGCAGGCTGGCATGGGCCTGAAGGCGGCGGTGGAAGCGCTGCCCGCCCCCGGCGTGATGCCCGACATCCAGGCCGCCATCGACTACGCCGCCGCGCAAAGCGGGCGCAAGGTGGGCATCGTGGGCTTTTGCTGGGGTGGGCTGCTCACCTGGCGCGCGGCCTGCACGCTCACCGGCCTGTCGGCCGCCGTGCCTTACTACGGCGGTGGCATGACCAGCCCCGACGAAGCCGCGCGCCAACCCCGCGTACCCGTGCTGGCCCACTTTGGCGAGCGCGACCACTGGATTCCTGTAGACAGCGTGCAGGCCTTTGCCCGCGCCCAGCCGGGTGCCGAGGTGCACATCTACGCGGCTGACCATGGCTTCAACTGCGACCAGCGCGGCAGCTACGACGAGCCCGCCGCCATGACCGCGCGCGATCGCACCCTGGCGTTCTTCGACAAACACCTGGCCTGAGAAAACCCACAACGCACAAACGGGGGGCTGCCATGGAAAATTTGAAGCTTTTTAGGCCCCTTGCGCCTGTCCACCAAGCACTGATAGCTATGCTTTTGATAGCTATTGGCGCTGCAGCCCACGCCGCCGACTACACCGGCCCCCTGTTCGACGCCCACCTGCACTACAACGAGGAAGCCTGGGACGGCAAAACGGGCCCCCACCCGCCCGCCGATGTGCTGGCGCGCATGAAGGCCAGCGGCGTGCGCGCCATCGTGGCCAATTCGCGGCCCAACACCGGCTCTCTCACCCTGGCGGGCCTGCCGCAGACCCGCGAGGCGGGCGTGACCGTGGTGCCCTTTGTGCGGCTGTACCGCAACCGCGCCGACTACACCGGCTGGTTTGCCGACGAGAGCATCTACACGATGGTGCAGACCGAGCTGGCGCGCGGCACGGCGGCGGGGCCGTACCGGGGCATTGGTGAATTCCACCTGTACGACAGCGCCAATGCCAACGGCCCCGTGGCCAAAAAGCTCATGGCCCTGGCCGAGCAGCGAGACCTGGTGGTGCTGGCCCATGTGGACGATGTGGCCATCGACCTGCTGATGGCCAACACCCCGTCCAAAGGTCAGAAGGCGCGCCTGATCTGGGCCCACACCGGCATTGGCGGCGCGCCGGTGGAGCGGGTGGATGCGCTCATGGCCCGCTACCCGGGCCTGGTGGGCGAACTCTCGTACCGCCCTGGCCTGGTCTGCGACGACAACCAGCTGTGCCCCGCCTGGCGCGCGCTGCTGCTCAAGTACCCTACGCGTTTCGTGATCGGCTCGGACACCTGGGTCAACCAGCGCTGGCAGCACTACGAAAGCCTGATGCAGGGCTACCGCCAGTGGCTGGGCGGCCTGCCCGCCGATGTGGCGCGCAAGGTGGCGTGGGACAACGCGGCGGGGCTGTTCGGCGTCCCCACCACCAGTCCCTGATCGCTGATTCTGATTGCGCTCGCATGCAACCGAAGCGTCCACTTGTCCCGATGGCTCTCCGAAGCGAGCCCGGCAAGGCCATAAACAGGCTCTCAGTTTCATGGCCTCGGGGGCAGAGCCACCCTGGACCATGAAGGCTGTTTCACGTTCAGGGCTTGCGTTCAGGCGGGCAGCAACCGCGGCTTTGGGACCGCCGCCGCAGACGCAGGGCGGCGCAAGTCCGTGCCCTCGGTCACCTTGAAGCTGGAGGCCGCCTCGGCCAGCCGGTGGGCCTGCTCGCGCAGACTCTGGGCGGCTGCGGCGGATTCTTCCACCAGCGCGGCGTTCTGCTGGGTGGCCTGATCGAGCTGCGCGATCGCTCCGTTCACCATGGCAATGCCGTCGGATTGTTCGCGGGCGCTGGCGGCAATGTGCGCCACCACTTCGGTCACGCGGCCCACCGAGGTCACGATGTTCTGCATGGCGGCCCCTGCGTCCTGCACCAGCTGGGTGCCCGCGCCCACTTTTTCCACGCTGCTGGAAATCAGTCCCTTGATCTCCTTGGCGGCTTCGGCGCTGCGCTGGGCCAGGCTGCGCACCTCGCCCGCCACCACTGCAAAGCCGCGGCCTTGTTCTCCAGCGCGGGCGGCTTCCACCGCAGCGTTCAGCGCGAGGATGTTGGTCTGGAAGGCAATGCCGTCAATCACGCCAATGATGTCTGCAATGCGGCGCGAGCTGGTGTGGATGTCGTCCATGGTCGCCACCACCTGGGCCACCAGGCTTCCGCCCTGAGATGCCACCTCGGCGGCAGAGGAGGCCAGCGTGCTGGCCGTGCGCGCGGCTTCAGCGGATTGCTGCACGGTAGCGGTGAATTGTTCCATGGACGAAGCCGTCTGCTGCAGGTTGGCGGCCGTGTGCTCCGTGCGCGAGGACAGGTCTTGCGTGCCGCCCGCGATCTGGTCGCTGGCGCTGGCGATTTGGTTGCCTGCATCGCGGATCTGGCCAATCACCGAGGCCAGCGAATGCTGCATATCGGCCAGCGCGCGCAGCAGCTGACCGGTTTCGTCGCTGCTGGTGCTCTGCACCTGGGCCGTGAGGTCGCCCCGTGCGATGGTGTCAGCCACAGCCACCGATTCGCTCAGAGGGCGGGTAATGCTGCGCGTGATGGTTGCGGCCAGCACCACGCCCAGGCCGCAGGTGATGGCGCCCAGCGCAATCAGCCACATGCGGGCCTTGTCGTTGGCTGCCTTGATGGGGGCCGCGGATTGGTCCAGTGCCTTGCGCTGCAGTTCCATCAGGGCTTCCACGCGGCCCATGTACTGCTTGGCCGCTGGCACGAAGCGGGTTTCCAGCAGAGCATCGGCCTTGTCCGCATCCCCCTCGCGGCGCAGGCGGATCACCGTATCGCGAGATTCGGTGTAGGTGCGGCGCAGTGCGCTGATGTCGGCAAACAGAGCGCGCTCGGCATCGGTCTGCATCAACCCTTCCACCTTCTTCTGGATCTCGGTGGTGGTGCCGGCAGAGAGCTTTTGCTCCTCGGCGAAGTAGTTGGCCAGGGATGCATCGCTGCTTTTGGCAATGGCAGTGGTACGCCGCACGGCCGTATGGATCAGGCGGTACCAGTCTGTGATCAGCCGTTCCTTGGCAAGGGGTTGTTCAATCACGGCTTGCGTGGAGACAGATGCGGCATGTAGTTGCCACACACCCAGCAAGGTGCCCAGCAGCGACAGTGCCAGCAGCAGGCCGAAGCCCAGGGTCAGGCGTTTTCCTATGGCGATTTGATTCATGTGACGGTTTTGTTTCAAGTGCGCCGTCGAGGTTATCGGGCACTCACCACCAGGGGCTTGATGAGGGTCAAGCCCTGTCACATTTTGTAAGGGTTATCCCGAAAGGTCTGCTGGGCAGAGGTAGCGGTGGATGCTTCTGGCCGCACCCTGCCACCTCTCACGGAATCACTGACCATCCGGCGCATGCCAGCTGGAAGTGGTGCGAGACAGGTCTAGATGGCAGGCCTCTGGAGGCTCTCAGGCTGCCGCCAGGTGGTGGGGGGGACGGCAGAGACCGAAAGAAGGGCAAGGCGGGGGCGGCACGCAGATGAGAAAGCGCTGCGTATGTTGGGGTGGTTGGTTTGAAAAAAACTGATTTCAACAGGGGTGCCCCCGCCAGGGCTATCGCGTGCTGGTGCGGGCGAGGTAACGCTTGCGCCAAAACAGCAGCACCAGCGCCAAGGCGATCACGATCATGGACCCTGTGGCCCACCAGAAGCCGTCCTGCTTGTGGATGAGCGGCAAAAACTCAAAGTTCATGCCGAAGATGCCGGCGATCAGGTTCAGCGGCAGGAACACGGCGGTGAGTGCGGTGAGCGTGCGCATGATGTCGTTGGTGCGGTTGCTCTGCACCGAAAAGTGCATCTGCACGGCGGTTTCGGTGCTTTGCTCCAGGCGCCGCACGTGGTGCACCACGCGTTCGATGTGCTCCAGCACATCGCGGCTGCGCACCTTGAGCAGGTCCAGCTCGCGCAGGCCGGCGGGCGTGTCGGGCAAGGCCCAGGTTTCCAGGGCGTCGATCCAGTCCTGCACGGCGGTGCGCTGGTCTTCGCAGATTTCGTCCAGCCCGTGCAGGGCCAGGCGGGCTTCGAGCAGCGAGCCCCAGTTCACGTAGCGCGCGCGGGGCTTGAGCAGCTCGGTCTGCCAGTGGTCCAGCTGGCGTGTGAGTTCGCGGCGCAGGTCCAGGTAGCCGTCCACCATCTGGTTGACCACGCGCAGCATCAGGTCGGCCGGGCTGGTGGGCACGCGGGCGCCGGGCACGGGGCTGCTGCGGCCTTCGCTTGGGCTGGCGGGCAGGGCGGCCAGCAGGCGGGCGGCATAGGCGTCGCGCACCGCGCAGTCGGTGGGGTGCACGGTCAGCAGCAACTGGTCGAATACGGCAAAACCCACCGGGCTGGTGTCGATGCGGCGCAGCACGGGCGGGCCGCTGCGCTTGAGCGGCGCACTGGCCGGGCCGTCACTCCCGGGGGCCGGGTCGGCGGCTTCGCCCTGCGCAGTGGCCAGGCGGCGGAACACCAGCAGGTCGTACTGCGAGGTGTAGTCGTAGTGCGAGGGCAGCTGGGCGTTGAGCAGGTCGGACACATGCAGGTCCACCAGCTGCAGTCCCACCAGGGCCTGCAGGCTGGCCTGGACCTCGGCCAGCTGCGCCTGGAAGGCCGGGCGTGCGCAGGCAATCCAGACAAAACCCTGGGCGGGCATCTGCGTGGGCAGCGCGGCCAGCTCCTGCACGCCGCCGCTGTGGATGTGAAAGATGCGCATGAACAACTGGGCCCCGGGTTTGTGTTCAAAAAATGGCTTCTGCGCGCACTGGGTAAGCGCTGGCAGCTATTATTTTTGAAGTTTCCGGGCGACGTCGCGGGCAAAGTAGGTCAGCACGCCATCGGCGCCTGCGCGCTTGAAGGCCAGCAGGCTTTCCATCATCACGGCATCGTGGTCCAGCCAGCCGTTGGCGGCGGCGGCCTTGATCATGGCGTACTCGCCGCTGACCTGGTAGGCGAAGGTGGGCACCTTGAACTCGTCCTTCACGCGGCGCACGATGTCGAGGTAGGGCATGCCGGGTTTCACCATCACCATGTCGGCGCCTTCGGCGATGTCGATGGCTACTTCGCGCAGGGCTTCGTCGCTGTTGCCGGGGTCCATCTGGTAGACGTTCTTGTCGGCCTTGCCCAGGGCGCCGCGCGTGCCCACCGCGTCGCGGAAGGGGCCGTAGAAGGCGCTGGCGTATTTGGCGCTGTAGGCCATGATGCGGGTGTGGATGTGGCCCTGCACTTCCAGCGCCTCGCGGATGGCGCCGATGCGGCCGTCCATCATGTCGCTGGGCGCGACGATGTCCACGCCCGCCTCGGCATGCGTGAGCGCCTGGCCGGTGAGGATCTCCACCGTCTCGTCATTGATGATGTAGCCGGTCTCGTCCAGCACGCCGTCCTGGCCATGGCTGGTGTAGGGGTCCAGCGCCACGTCGGTCATCACGCCCAGGTCGGGGAATTCTTTCTTGAGCGCCCGCACCACGCGCGGGATCAGGCCGTTGGGGTTCAGGGCTTCCTTGCCGTCCGGCGTCTTGAGCGACGGGTCAATCGCCGGGAACAGCGCCAGCACCGGGATGCCCAGCTTCACGCAGTCTTCGGCCACGGGCAGCAGCAAGTCCAGGCTCAGGCGGTCCACGCCGGGCATGGAGGTCACGGCCTCGCTGCGGTTCGTGCCCTCGTGCACGAACACGGGGTAGATCAGGTCGTCGGCGGTGACCAGGTTCTCGCGCACCAGGCGGCGGGTGAAGGCATCGCGGCGCAGGCGGCGGGGGCGGTTCTGGGGGAAGGGGGCAGGGCTTTGGAGGTGCATCACTGGATTATGAAGCCCCCCCTGTGCCGCTGCGCGGCTTCCCCCCGAGGGGGGACGCACCCCCTGGACCGGCACAGCCGGATCCACGGGTGCACCGGCGTGGCGCGTGCCCGTTTCAAGCCGCAAGGCCTCACACGTTCACTCTGGAAATGCCGCTTGTAACAGCCTGTGCCCGGTGCTAAATTGGCGCCGGGCGGCTTGCTGCCCCCCGCTTTCCTCCCTGAGCGGGGCCTCGGATTGCAGCAATGCAAAACAGGCTTTCCTGGCCCGGCGGACAGCCGGGCTTTTTTTGTCCGGGTCTGGGCCGTAGCAAAGCTTGCTGGAACGTAAACTGCACCCATGCTCTGGGTCAAAGCCTTTCACATCGTTTTCGTGGCCAGCTGGTTTGCTGGCCTTTTCTATTTGCCACGCATCTTCGTGAACCTGCAGATGGTGGCCCCGGGCTCGGTGGCTGAGCGCGAACGGCTGCTGTTGATGGCGCGCAAGCTGCTGCGCTTCACCACCTTGCTGGCGGTGCCTGCGCTGGCCCTGGGGGTGTGGCTCTGGATGGGCTACGGCATCGGCCGGGGCCATGGCAATGGCTGGATGCACGCCAAGCTGGCCGTGGTGCTGCTGGTGATCGGCTACCACCATGCCTGCGCCGTGCTGCTGCGCAAGCTGGCCGATGGCACCTGCCGAAGGAGCCATGTGTGGTTCCGCTGGTTCAACGAGGCGCCCGTCCTGCTGCTGCTGGTGGCGGTGATCCTGGTGGTGGTCAAACCGTTTTGATGGTGCAGGGCGGACGCTGGTGCACAAGACTTCTGCCTGGCCCCTGGCGCTGATCTACACGGCGCTCATTGTTTTTGCGAGCCTGTTCCCGTTTGACGGCTGGCGCGCGCAGGGCATTGACCCGCTGGTGTTCCTGCTGGCCCGCCTGCCCCCGCCGTACTGGACGGGGTTTGACGTGGTCACCAACGCCGCGGGTTATGCGCCGCTGGGCTTTTTGCTGGTGCTGGGCCTGCTGCGCTCGGGCTGGCGGCGTGTGCTGGCGGCCGTGGCGCTGGCCACGGTGGCGGGCACGCTGCTGTCGCTGTCACTGGAGTTTCTGCAGATCTACCTGCCCCGGCGGGTGCCGTCGAACCTGGACCTGCTGCTCAACATGGGCGGCACCCTGGCGGGCGCCCTGAGCGCCGCCCTGCTGGAGCGCCTGGGCGCGCTGGACCGCTGGAGCGACTTTCGCTCGCGCTGGTTTGTCTCGGACGCTTCGGGAGGCATGGTGTTGCTGGCGCTGTGGCCGATGGCGCTGCTGTTCCCGGCGGCTGTGCCCTTTGGCCTGGGCCAGGTGCTGGAGCGGCTGGAGGCGGCGCTCATCGAGCTGCTGGCCGACACCCCGTTTCTGGACTGGCTGCCCCTGCGCGAGGCAGCGCTCGACCCGCTCTCGCCCAGTGGCGAGCTGCTGTGTGTGACGCTGGGCCTGCTCATCCCCTGCCTGCTGGGCTACTGCGTGATCCGCCAGATGGGGCGGCGCGCGCTGTTTGCGCTGGGGGTGGTGGCGGTGGGTGTGGTCCTCACGGCGCTGTCGGCCGCGTTGAGCTGGGGCCCGGTGCACGCCTGGGAATGGATGAGCCTGCCCGTGCGCGTGGGCGTGTGGGGCGCGCTGGCGCTGGCGCTGCTCTTGCTGGCCCTGCCGCGCCGGGCCTGCGCCGCCATGCTGCTGCTGGCGCTGGCCTGGCACCTGGCGCTGCTCAACCAGGCGCCCACCAGCGCGTATTTCGCCCAGACGCTGCAGATCTGGGAGCAGGGGCGCTTCATCCGTTTCTACGGCCTGGGGCAGTGGCTGGGCTGGCTGTGGCCTTATGCCACGCTGCTGTATGTGTTGCTGCGCGTGTCCCGGCGGGATGCGCAAACCTAAAATGCCGGGATGAGCGAACCATCCACCGCACCGGCCGCAGCGCCCGGCTATTACCAGCGCCACATCTTCTTTTGCCTGAACGACCGCACCAACGGCGAAGACAGCTGTGCCCACCACAACGCCCAGGCGGGGTTTGACCGCTGCAAGGCCCAGGTCAAGGCGGCCGGGCTGGCGGGCGCCGGCAAGGTGCGCGTGAACAAGGCAGGCTGCCTGGACCGCTGCGCGGGCGGCCCTGTGGCCGTGGTCTACCCAGAAGGCACCTGGTACACCTACGTGGACGCAGCCGATATCGACGAAATCGTCGAATCGCACCTCAAGAACGGCCAGGTGGTGGAACGCCTGGTCACGCCAGCGGAACTTGGCCGCTGATACGGGCTCCATCCCGCTTCGGTTTTTGAATGATTTTGGCTGCTTCCGCCTGATGGATAAGCGTTTGCAGCTATTAATAGAGTAGCAATCCCGTGAATGCCCAGACCGAACGCCTGACCCTGACCGGCCCCGCAGGCGCCATCGAGGCCGTGCGCGACAGCGCCGCGCTGGCCGAGGGCGCCAGCCCCCGGGGCGTGGCCATCATTGCCCACCCCCATCCGCTGTTTGGCGGCACCATGGACAACAAGGTGGTGCAGACCCTGGCGCGCGCCTTGGTGCAATGCGGCTGGACGGCCGTGCGCTTCAACTTCCGGGGTGTGGGCGGCACAGCGGGTGTGCATGACGACGGCCGGGGCGAGTTGCAAGACCTGCTCGCCGTGGTGGAGCAGGTGGCGCCTGTGGCTGAAGGCCAGCGCATCGCGCTGGCGGGTTTTTCGTTTGGCGCCTTTGTCACCAGCCACGCGCTGGCGGCGCTCTGGCCGACGGGCCGCGTGGACAAAACCGTGCTGGTTGGCACCGCCGCCAGCCGATTCACCGTGGCCCCGGTGCCCCCCGACGCCCACCTGAGCACCCTGGTCGTGCATGGCGAGGCGGACGACACCGTGCCACTGGCATCCGTCATGGACTGGGCACGGCCCCAGATACTGCCTGTCACAGTGATCCCCGCAGGGGGGCATTTCTTTCACGGACAATTGCCGCTCTTGAAGAATCTGGTGGTGCGCCACCTGCAATCGGGCGCCTGAGGGGGCGGCCCGGGCTCTCCGGGCCTTCATCCCCTCTCTGCGCATTTTTCTTTTCCTCTTTTTCTGAGCCTCTCCAGCCCCCTATTGCCCCATGAAACGAATCCTGTCTGCGTTGCGATCCCTGGCCGTCTTTGCTGCGGTGGCCCCGGCTGCCTTTGGCGCCCTGGCCCAGGCACCCCAGCCCCCCGAAATCGCCGCGCGCACCTACATGCTGGTGGATGTCACCGCCAACCAGGTGCTGGCCGCCAAGGACATCGACGCACCGGTGGAGCAGGCCTCGCTCACCAAGCTCATGACGGGCTACCTGGTGTTTGACGCGCTGCGCGCCAAGAAGATCGCGCTGGACCAGAAGCTGCCGGTGAGCGTGCGCGCCTGGAAGATGCCTGGCTCGCGCATGTTCATCGACCCCAAGATGCAGGTGCCGGTCGAAGACCTCATCAAGGGCATGATCGTGCAGTCCGGCAACGACGCCACCATGGCCCTGGCCGAAGGCGTGGGCGGCACGGCCGAGAACTTCGTCAAGCTCATGAACGACCAGGCCAAGGCCCTGGGCATGAACGGCACGAGCTACAAGAACCCCGAAGGCCTGACCGAGCCCGGCCACACCACCACGGCGCGTGACCTCTCCGTGCTGGCCATGCGCCTGATGAAGGACTTCCCGGAGTACATGCACTATTACTCCACCAAGCAGTACAGCTACCCGGGCACCCCGGCATCGAACGGCAGCAACCGCAATTCGCTGCTGTTCCGCGACCCGACCGTGGACGGCCTCAAGACCGGCCACACCGCCGCCGCGGGCTACTGCCTGGTGGCCACGTCCAAGCGTGAATTCCCCGGCGTGGGCCAGCGCCGCCTGCTGTCCATCGTGCTCGGCGCCGCAAGCGAAAACGCGCGCGCGAACGAAAGCCAGAAGCTGCTGAACTGGGGCTACACCGCGTTCGAGGCGGTCAAGCTGTTCGACGCAGGCAAGCCCGTGGCCACGCCCGCTGTCTGGAAGGGCAAGGACAGCGTGCTGAAAATCGGCCGCGAAGAAGCCATCGTCGTGGCCGTGCCTGCGGGCAGCGCTGGCAAGGTCACGACCCAGATATCCCGCCCCGATCCGCTGGTGGCGCCTTACACCAAGGGCCAGCCTATCGGCACCCTGAAGGTGATGCTGGGCGAGCAGTCCGTCGGCGAGGTGCCGTTGGTGGCGCTGGAGGCGGTGGAGCAGGCGGGTATTCTGGGTCGCGCCTGGGATGCGATCCGTCTTTGGATCAAGTAGAGGGCAACCCCCTGAGGCGCTGTCGCGCCTTCACCCCCTTCTCTCGAATCGCTGCGCGATTCGGGAAGGGGGCGCAGCCGGTGCTGCGGGGCGGCCCTTGCACGGCTGCCGCCCGTGGGTAGCGCGCTTTCGACGGTTGTGGGTGGCGATGCTTTGCGCCGCAGTCCGGCTGGGCCGAGAGAGAACGCTTGCTGCGTCCATGGGGAGAAGCCTCGTACCGCTTGCCCGTTCAGGGGCTTGCTGCTACATTAGAAGGCTTTTCGGAATTTCCGAAGGGTTTCACGTTTTCGTTTTTTACGTTTAGGGACGTATTTCATGCCAACCATCAATCAACTGGTCCGTCAGGGGCGCGAGGTCGAAAAGACCAAGTCCAAGAGCCCTGCGATGGAAAACTCTCCACAGCGCCGCGGCGTGTGCACCCGTGTGTACACCACGACGCCTAAGAAGCCTAACTCCGCTCTGCGTAAGGTTGCCAAGGTGCGCCTGACCAACGGTTTTGAGGTGATCTCCTACATCGGCGGTGAAGGCCACAACCTGCAGGAACACAGCGTGGTGCTGGTTCGCGGCGGTCGTGTGAAGGACTTGCCCGGTGTGCGTTACCACATCGTGCGTGGTTCGCTCGACTTGCAAGGCGTGAAAGACCGCAAGCAAGCGCGCTCCAAGTACGGCGCCAAGAAGCCCAAGGCCAAGTAAGCCCTGCGCTTTTTTGCAAAGAATTTTCGGTGCTGTTTCCCGCGTGGCGCGGTGATCCAGCGTAGTGACCCCAAACGCAGATAGTCTGCGCGGGTCGAGTAAGTGGGAGTCCTGAATTGGCTCTCGCGGTGCCGGAAACGGTGCCAACTGAAGCAAAGATAGAGGTAAAAAATGCCACGTCGTCGCGAAGTCCCCAAACGTGAAATCCTGCCGGATCCCAAGTTCGGCAATGTAGAGCTGTCCAAATTCATGAACGTGATCATGGAAGGCGGCAAGAAGGCAGTTGCAGAGCGCATCATTTACGGCGCCCTGGAACTGATCGAGAAGAAGCACCCCGATAAGGACCCTCTGGAAGCCTTCACCGTTGCCATCAACAACGTGAAGCCCATGGTGGAAGTGAAGTCCCGCCGCGTGGGTGGTGCCAACTACCAGGTGCCTGTGGAAGTGCGTCCTGTCCGTCGCCTGGCCCTGTCCATGCGCTGGATCAAGGAAGCCGCCCGCAAGCGTGGCGAAAAGTCGATGGCCCAACGTCTGGCCAACGAACTGCTGGAAGCCACCGAAGGCCGTGGCGGCGCCATGAAGAAGCGTGACGAAGTTCACCGCATGGCCGAAGCCAACAAGGCATTCAGCCACTTCCGCTTCTAAAACGCGGATTTGTCCTGATATAGGCCAAGGCTGCAGGTGTTTTGCCTGCAGCCTTGTGTCGATTCAGGCAGTCACAAAATTGACGGGCATTCTTGCCAGTATGGCTGCCCGACACCCTCCCCAATACGACCCATCAAGGATCCACCATGGCTCGCAAGACTCCCATCGAGCGCTACCGCAATATCGGTATCTCGGCCCACATTGACGCTGGCAAGACCACGACCACCGAACGCATTCTGTTCTACACGGGCGTGAGCCACAAGATTGGTGAAGTGCACGACGGCGCTGCCACCATGGACTGGATGGAACAAGAGCAAGAGCGCGGCATCACGATCACCTCGGCTGCCACGACCTGCTTCTGGAAGGGCATGGACAACTCGTACGACGAGCACCGCTTCAACATCATCGACACCCCCGGTCACGTGGACTTCACGATCGAAGTGGAGCGTTCCATGCGCGTGCTGGACGGCGCCTGCATGGTGTACTGTGCCGTGGGCGGCGTGCAGCCTCAGTCGGAAACCGTGTGGCGCCAGGCCAACAAGTACAAGGTGCCTCGTCTGGCCTTTGTGAACAAGATGGACCGCACCGGTGCCAACTTCTTCAAGGTCTACGACCAGATGAAGCTGCGCCTGAAGGCCAACCCCGTGCCCGTCGTGATCCCGATTGGTGCCGAAGACAAGTTCACCGGCGTGGTGGACCTGCTCAAGATGAAGGCCATCATCTGGGACGAAGCCTCGCAAGGCATGAAGTTCAGCTACGAAGACATCCCGGCCGACCTGGTGGAGTCCGCCAAGGAATGGCGCGAGAAGATGGTGGAAGCCGCTGCCGAAGCGTCTGAAGACCTGATGAACAAGTACCTCGAAGAAGGTGACTTGAGCGAAGCCGAGATCAAGCTGGGCCTGCGTACACGCACCATCGCCACGGAAATCCACCCGATGCTGTGCGGTACCGCGTTCAAGAACAAGGGTGTGCAGCGCATGCTGGACGCCGTGATCGACTACCTGCCTGCGCCAACGGACATTCCTGATGTGACCGGCACGGACGATGACGAGCAGCCTGTTTCCCGCAAGGCCGACGACGCAGAGAAGTTCTCTGCGCTGGCGTTCAAGCTGATGACGGACCCGTTCGTGGGCCAGCTGACCTTCGTGCGCGTGTACTCCGGCGTGCTGACCAAGGGCGACACGGTCTACAACCCCATCAAGGGCAAGAAAGAGCGTATCGGCCGTATCGTGCAGATGCATGCCAACGAGCGCCAGGAAGTCGAAGAAATTCGCGCCGGTGACATCGCTGCCTGCGTGGGCCTGAAGGAAGTGACCACGGGCGAAACCCTGTGCGACGTGAACTCGCAGATCATTCTCGAGCGCATGATTTTCCCTGAGCCCGTGATTTCGCAGGCTGTGGAACCCAAGACCAAGGCCGACCAGGAAAAGATGGGTATCGCACTGCAGCGTCTGGCTGCTGAAGATCCATCCTTCCGCGTGAAGACCGACGAAGAATCCGGCCAGACCATCATTTCCGGTATGGGCGAGCTCCACCTGGAAATCATCGTGGACCGCATGAAGCGTGAATTCGGTGTGGAAGCCAACGTGGGCAAGCCCCAGGTTGCCTACCGCGAAACCATCCGCAAGACGGTGGAAGAAGCCGAAGGCAAGTTTGTGCGCCAGTCCGGTGGTAAGGGCCAGTACGGCCACGTTGTGCTCAAGATCGAGCCGAACGAAGCCGGCAAAGGCATCGAGTTCGTCGATGCGATCAAGGGCGGCGTGGTGCCTCGCGAATTCATCCCAGCGGTGGAAAAGGGTATCAACGAAGCCGTCACGCAAGGCGTGCTGGCCGGCTACCCCGTGGTGGACGTCAAGGTCACGCTGCACTTCGGTTCGTACCACGATGTGGACTCGAACGAACTGGCGTTTAAGATGGCTGCCATCTTCGGCTTCAAGGAAGGTTGCAAGAAGGCCGGTCCGGTCATCCTGGAACCCATGATGGCCGTGGAAGTGGAAACGCCTGAAGACTACGCCGGCAACGTGATGGGCGACCTGTCCAGCCGTCGCGGCATGGTGCAGGGCATGGATGACATCCCAGGCGGTGGCAAGGCCATCCGCGCTGAAGTGCCGCTGTCGGAAATGTTCGGCTACTCCACGACCCTGCGTTCCGCAACGCAAGGCCGGGCTACGTACTCGATGGAATTCAAGCACTACAGCGAAGCACCTCGCAACGTGTCTGAAGCCATCATGGCTGCTCGCGCAAAATAATGCTCTAAATAGTTGCTGGCGCCTGTCCAATAAGCGCTAGCAGCTATTGATTGAATAGCAAATTTTTTTGCAATCTGCGACCCGGTGCCGTCCCGTTGCTCTGTGCAGGACGAATCAGCAATCGGGTGCAGACGTTAAACCCCAACACAGGCATCGCTCTTTGGAGAATTGAAAATGGCAAAAGGTAAATTCGAACGGACCAAGCCCCACGTCAACGTGGGCACGATCGGCCACGTGGACCACGGCAAGACGACCCTGACGGCAGCCATCGCTACCGTGCTGTCTGCCAAGTTCGGCGGTGAAGCCAAGGCTTACGACCAGATCGACGCAGCGCCCGAAGAAAAGGCCCGCGGTATCACCATCAACACCGCCCACGTGGAATACGAAACGGCCAACCGCCACTACGCCCACGTGGACTGCCCCGGTCACGCCGACTATGTGAAGAACATGATCACCGGCGCTGCCCAGATGGACGGCGCTATCCTGGTGTGCTCGGCCGCTGACGGCCCCATGCCCCAGACCCGTGAGCACATCCTGTTGGCCCGCCAA
>NZ_BJHU01000047.1 GCF_005405905.1 Acidovorax sp. NB1 | reverse complement strand
CGCCAGCTACAGGCGCCTTCGCCGTGGTCTCCGGTGGAATCGCCAACACCGTGACCGGCGTGGCCGTGAACGCTGCCGCTAAAACCGTCACCCTGACCCTGGGCACCCCGGTGGATTATGGCCAGAGCGTCACCGTCGCCTACACCGACCCCACGGCAGGCAACGACGCCAACGCCACCCAGGACATCCAGGGCAACGACGCAGCCAGCCTGGGCGTAACCACTGTCACCAACAACACACTGGATACCACCCCCCCGGTGGTGAGCACAGCCACCGTCAACGGCAATCAACTGGTGCTGAGCTACACCGAGGCGACCACACTGGACGCCGTGAACACCGCGCCCGTTGGCGCCTTTGCGGTGACGGCGGGAGGCTTTGCCAATGCTGTCACCGGCTTAGCTGTCAACGCCGCCGCCAAAACCGTCACCCTGGCACTGACCACTGCCGTGGTGGCGGGCCAGAGCGTGACCATTTCCTACACTGACCCCACAGGCGGCAACGACGCCAACGCCGTGCAGGACGCAGCAGGCAACGACGCCGTCAGCTTTACCGCCACGGCTGTGACCAACCTTACCCCCACCATCCCGGACCCTGAACCCGAGCCTATCCCCCCTACGCCCGTCCCCCCCACACCGCCCACGCCTGGGGTGCCCGACAACGACGGCATCCCAGGTCCGGTGGAAGACCTGACCCCCGGCATCCCCGGCCCCGGTGGCAACACCACCCCGGGAGACGGCAACGGAGACGGCATCAAGGACAGCGAACAGCCCTCGGTCGGCTCCGTCGGCTTTGTGCTCAGCCCCACGGGCGAGAGCAATCCCGGCAACGCGCCACCCACCTTCACCACGTTGGTGGCCAGCAGCACCAATGGCAAGGTGGGCAGCGGAACGGACAACGCCCGCATCACCAGCCTCAAGCAACTGGACGCACCGCAAGACCTGCCAGAAGGGCTGCAGACACCCATCGGGCTGGTCAGCTTCACGGTGGAACTGGCGCAGGGCAAGAACAGCGAAAGCTTCAGCCTGTACCTGGACCCGGCGCTGGGGGTCAACGGCTACTGGAAGCAGGATGCTGGCGGCACCTGGGTGAACCTGGCCAGCGAGCCGTATGGGGGCAAGATGGTGATGGAAGGGGGCCGGGTGCGGCTGGACTTCCAGATCGTGGATGGTGGGCAGTTTGATGCGGACGGCAAGGCGGACGGCATCATTACGGACCCGGGAGCTCCGGGGCACATGCCGCTGTCGATTGTGGGGCTGGCGCCAGATGTGGGACCCCATCCTTTCTGGTTCTGAGCGGTACCTGCATACCTGCTTCGCCCTATCTTCTGAGCGCTGACGACATGGCACTGAAACCACTCATGACAATACAAACACAGACGCACATGCAAACACTAGTGCCCATTGCAATCGCACGCAAATTTTCAGCCGCCGCACTCACACTGGCCCTTGGGGGACTGCTGGCGGCCTGCGGAGGCGGTGGTGGAGGCGATGCCTCCGGCCCCACCATCGACCCCGCCCAGCTCAAGGGACGCTGGGTCACCGCTGCAGGCGTGGCACCGGCCACGACCGCCGTGGTGGTGCCCGAGGCCAACGGAACCGCCAGCGCCTGGCTGTTGGCCCAGGACGCCAGCCGGCTGGTCAAGCTGGTGGTGCGCAGTGACAGCAGCGCCAACGGGAAAAGCTACGCGCTGGGGCAAGCCAACGCCACAGGCCAGGCGGTGACAGGCCAGGTCAACGCGGCACTTGCGGCCAGCCCCAAGACGATTGCATTCACGGGCCTGAACACGGGGACCCTGACCCAGAGCGATGCACTGGCCACGCCGGCCGTCCAGACGGAAGTGCAGGGCAACTGGAGTGCCACATTGGGAGGCAATGCCCAGACTGTGCAGTGGAGTCTTGCGGCGACCGGCAGTATGACAGGGAGCTCGACCACGGGGTGTTCTTACACGGGCAACGTAGCGGCGATGGCCAGCACGGCTGCGTACAGCGTCAGCTTCAACGAAAGCTGCGCGGACGGGAGCAAGACCGCATTCAGCGGGGTGGGTACGCTCAACGTGGCCAAGAATGGGCTGACGGTGGTGGTGACGAGCGCGGACGAGACCCGAGGGACTGCGGTCTTCTTCGCAAAGTAGGGGCTTGAACGCTAGCGTTTCAGTTCTAGCAAGGAACAATCTGGCGCCCTTGCCCATTGTTGGACACCCAGCGATACGGGCTTCTATGCATCAAGGTGGTAGGCAAAGCGATGCTTTATCGGGTCATTGCTTTGGGAGCAGCCCGCTACTCTGAGCACACTGGGCGAGAAATGGTGACTGCTGATCTGTGTATTGCAGTGGGCCGGATATCGCCGCGCAGGAGTTCAAGGCGATGTCACCTCTTCTTTCCGGTCTTGCATCCGTAGCCTCGCTGGTTTTCAACGCTGCATCGAGCGGGGCGGCCAAGCCTGCGGCGCCCCGGCGCGGCAGCGATGCGGAGCAGGCCCAGCCCTCGGCGGTGGTCACGCTCAGCCCGCAGGCTGAGGCGCTGGCGGGGTTTGCGGGCAAGGGCATCCTGGTGTCGCAAGGCAAGCTGGATGGGGCCCTGGGCGCCGTGCAGCGGGGCAGTGGCGGTGGCCTGGTGGGGCAGCCTTCGGCGGGGGGATCGGTGTCCACGCAGGACTTCAAGGCGCTGCTCAGCGAGTTTGGTGCGGACGATGCCCAGAAGGAGCAGATTGCCGCCGGGTTCGACACCAGCAAGGATGGCCGCATTTCGCACGAGGAGTTTCTGCAGGGGCTCGCCAGCACGTCGATCACCCGGCAGGGCAATGACTTTTCGCAGGCCGTGCTGCAGCTGATGGACCGCAGCGGCATTGCCGACGGTGTGGTGAGCCAAAGCGAGTTTGCAGCGCTGGCCACGGCGTTTGCCAACGCAGAAAAGCGGGTGGGGGCTGCATAGGCCCATTGCGGGCTGTGCGGCACCCCCGCAACGCCAAAGCGGCTCCGAAGAGCCGCTTTTGTTATCGATGCTATGCAAAAGATAGCGAACTTTTGTTTTCTATAGCGCGGAGAGGGCGGTTTTTCCTCTTGAAACGCTCTGGTTCACCTCGGCTCGCACTGGTTTGCGCTAGTGCGCACCACCCGCATCGGCAGCACCACCGCCACCCGCTGTCCTCGCCGGGCGCTTGGTGAGCCAGATCAGCCCGATCAGCAGCAGGAACAAGCCCGCCGAGCCCAGGAAGATGTCATTGGCCGCGCGCGTGAACGCCTGCTGGTCGATCAGCCGGTTGATCTGCGCCAGCGCCTGCATCTGCGTGAGGCCCGAGGCGGTCAGGCTGTCCAGCGTTTGCGCAAACACGCCCTGGCCCTGCACCAGCCCCTCGGTGAGGTGCGCGTGGTGCATGGCGGCGCGGCTTTCCCACAGCGTGGTGGCAATCGACGTGCCCATGGCCCCGGCGGTGATCCGCACGAAGTTGCTCAGACCCGCCGCCGCGGGAATGCGCTCGGGCGCCACACCGGCCAGCGTGAGCGTGGTCAGCGGGATGAAGAAGAACGCCATGGCCGCGCCCTGCAGCAGGGTGGGGATCAGGATGTGGATGAAGTCTGTCTGCACGGTGAACTGCGAGCGCATCCACAGCACCGTGCTGAACACCACAAACGCGCCCGTGGCCATACGGCGCGGGTCCCACTGGCCCACCTTCTTTCCGACCAGCGGCGTGAGCAAAATGGCGAATACACCCACCGGCGCCAGCGCCATGCCGGCCGAGGTGGCGGTGTAGCCCATCCACTGCTGCAGCCACAGCGGCAGCAGCACCACGTTGCCAAAGAACAGCGCGTAGGCCACCGACAATGCCAGCGCGCCAAAGGTGAAGTTGCGGCCCTTGAAGAGCTTGAGGTCCACCACCGGGTGCTTTTCGGTCAGCTCCCACACCAGGAAGACGGCGAACGCCACCACCGCCACCACGGCCATGGTGATGATCTCGCCCGAGGCGAACCAGTCCAGCTCCTTGCCCTTGTCGAGCATGAGCTGCAGCGCGCCCACCCACAGCACCAGCAGGCTGAGGCCCACAGTGTCAATCGGCAGCTTGCGGATGGGCGTTTCGCGCTGGCGGTAGATGCCCCAGGTGAGGGCACCGGCCAGCAGGCCCACCGGCACGTTGATGTAGAAGATCCACGGCCACGAAATGTTGTCGGTGATCCAGCCCCCCAGCAGCGGCCCTACCACGGGGGCGACCAGCGTGGTCACGCCCCACAGCGCCAGGGCCGTGCCCGCGAGGGCCTTGGGGTAGCTGGCCAGCAGCAGGGTTTGGCTGAGCGGAATCATGGGCCCCGCCACCAGGCCCTGCAGCACGCGGAAGAACACCAGTGCCTCCAGCGACGAGGCAAAGCCGCACAGCCAGGAGGTGAGCACAAACAGCAGCACGCTCATGGTGAACAGCCGCACTGCGCCAAAGCGCTGCGTGAGCCAGCCGGTGAGCGGCACCGAAATCGCGTTGGCCACGCCAAAGCTGGTGATGACCCAGGTGCCCTGGCCGGGGCTCACGCCCAGGTCACCGGCAATGGCGGGGATGGAGACGTTGGCAATGGACGAGTCCAGCACGTTCATGAACGTGGCCAGCGACAGGGACAGCGTGCCCAGCAGCAAGGCGGTGCCCTGTAGCGGTGGGTAGGCCGCAGGGGGCCCGGGCGGGGCAGGGGTTTGTGTTGCAGCAGGCGCCGAACGGGCGGGCGCCTGGTCTGCAGTGGGGTTGGCGGCAGTCATGCTCTACGCACCCTGTTCACTGCACCACAGGCGACTGCACTGCCGAGGCCACAGGGGCCGAGGCATGTTGCTGGCTTTGTGCGGGCGCTTTGCCCACCTTGGGCGATGCCACGGCCACGGCCGCCTTGCCGCTGCGGCCCAGGTTGGCGGCGATGATGTGTGCCACTTCGTCGTCGGCGGCCTTGAACTGCGCATCAAACACTGCAGTGGCGGCCACGGGCGTGGTGCGCTGGGTGTCGGCCAGGGTCTTGCCACTTTGGTCGGCCGTGTTCACCTTGACTTCCATCGACAGGCCCACACGCAGCGGATGCTCGGCGACCTCCTTGGGGTCCAGGGCAATGCGCACGGGCACGCGCTGCACCACCTTGATCCAGTTGCCGGTGGCGTTTTGTGCGGGCAGCAGTGCAAACGCAGCGCCGGTGCCCGCGCCCAGGCCCGTCACGGTGCCGTGGTAGGTGACCTTGGTGCCGTACACATCGGCTTCCAACTCGGCCGGTTGGCCGATGCGCAGGGTCTTGAGCTGGCTTTCCTTGAAGTTCGCGTCCACCCACAGGTCGTTCAGGGGAACCAGCGTCATCAGCGGGGCGCCCGCCTGCACACGCTGGCCCACCTGCACGCCGCGCTTGGCCACGTGGCCGTCCAGCGGGGCGACCAGCTGGGCGCGTTGCACGGCCAGGTAGGCCTCGCGCACGCGGGCCGAAGCGCGCTGCACGTTGGGGTGCTGTTCGATGGAGGTGCCTTCGGTCTGCGTCTGGCTGGCGGCCAGTTGTTCTTGTGCGGCCAGCACGGCCGACTGGGCGGCGGCCACGGTGCTCTTGGCGGCCGCCAACTGGGCCGTGGCGTGCTGGAACTCTTCCTTGCCCACGGCGCCGCTGGCGGTCAGCGGGGCGCGGCGGTTCACGTCGTCCTGCATGCGGGCGGCGTCGGCCTGGGCGCGGGCCAGGTCGGCGCTGCGCAGGCTGACCTGCGCCTTCAGCGTGGCGTTGTTGGCATACAGCGTGCGCACTTCGCGCACGGTCTGGGCGAGCTGGGCTTCTGCCTGTTCCAGCGCCACGCGGGCGTCGGCGGGGTCGAGCTTGACCAGCAGTTGCCCGGCCTTCACGTAGTCGGTGTCGTCCGCACCGATGGACACCACGGTGCCGCCGATCTGCGGCGTGATCTGCACCACGTTGCCCGCCACGTAGGCGTTGTCGGTGGTCTCCACATGGCGGCCGTTGGCCCAGTGCCAGCCGCCCCAGCCGACGGCAGCGATCGCCACGGCGACTGCGATAAGGGTGAGGCCCCGGCGGCGGGCGGTGTTGGCTTCGGTGGCGGTGAGGGGTTCGCTGTTGGCGGTCATGACAGTGGTCTTTCTGGAATGTGTTGTTATGTGTTTTTGAATGGATACGGTGCGGCGGGCACGGTCATTGCGCTGCGGCGGTGTGCAGCACAGCCGTGTCATCGGTCCAGCCGCCGCCCAGAGCCTTCATCAGCACCAGGCGTGTGTCCAACTGGCGCGCCCGCAAGTCCACGGCCAGGCGGCGCTGGGCCAGCACCTGGCTTTCGGTGGAGAGCACCACCAGGTAGTTGCCCAGGCCCGCGCGGTAGCGCTCCTGCGCAAAGCGGTAGGCTTTTTCGGCACTGGCCACGGCTTCGTCCTGCAGCGCCTGCTGGCGGGTAAGCGACTGGATGGAGGCCACGGCGTCGCCCGCTTCCTTCACCGCATCGAGCACGGCGCCGTTGTACTGGGCGATGGCCATGTCCAGCTCGGCAGCGCGGCCGCCCAGCTGGGCGCGCAGGCGGCCCCCATCAAAGATCGGCAGGCGCAGCGCAGGCGTCACGCCCATCTGGCGCGAGCTGCCGTTGAACAGCCGGTCCAGCCCCAGCGAGTTCAGGCCGATGAACGCGCCGATGTTGATGTTGGGATAGAACTCGCTGCGCGCGCTGTTCACGCCCTGCGTTGCAGCCTCCACACGCCAGCGGGCGGCCACCACATCGGGGCGGCGGCCTAGCAGGTCGGCGCCCAGCACCTCGGGCACAGCGGTGGGTTGCAGCGCGGCAAGGCGGGGCGTGAGCTGGGGCAGGGCGTCGGGCGCCTGGCCGGTCAGCACGGCCAGCTGGCGGCGGCCCAGGGTGATCTGCTCGTCCAGCGCTTCGATCTGGGTGCGGGCATCGGGCACGGCACCTTGGGCCTGGGTCAGCTCGACCTGGCTATCGAGGCCCGCGGCAGTGCGCTCTTGGGTGAGCTTGCTTTGTTCTTGCCGCTGCTCCAGCGCACGCACGGCCACATCGCGCTGGGCCACCAGCCGGGCCAGGGCCACGTAGCTGCGGCCCACCTGGGCGGCCAGGGTGTTGGCGGCGGCTGCTGCATCGGCTTGGGCGGCGCGGGCCTGGCCCAGGGCGGCTTGCAGCTCGGCGGCATGCTGGCCGAAGAAGTCGGGCGACCAGCTCAGGCTGGCTTGCACGGTGCCGCTGTTGTAGGTGTTGCCTGCTACCGGCGCGGGCACCAGGCCGTTGGCGGTGTAGCGCTGGCGGGTGGCGTCCACGCCCAGGGTGGCTTGGGGGCCGTTGGCGGCTTCGCGCACCTGGCTCAGCGCCACAGCCTGCTCCAGCCGGGCGCGGCTCACGGCCAGGCTGGGGCTGCCTTGCAGGGCTTGGTCGATCAGGGTGTTGAGCTGCACATCGCCCAGCGTGGTCCACCACTGGCTGGGGGCCACGGTGTCGGTGGCTGCGGCATTCAGGCCCACGGCCGACGGCGTGGTTTGTGCGAGTGGGGTGTGGGCCGGGCCGGGGCTAGCGCAGCCCACCAGTACCAGGGCGGCGGCCAGGGCCAGGGCCGACACAGCGAAATGCGCGGCCAGGGCTAAACGGGTGGAGGGCTGGGGAGTGGTGGAATTCACGGGGTTCTCCAGATGGTTTTGGGTGTTGTGTGGAGGGAAACGGAGTTGGGCGCGGGGCGTTGCTTCAGTCGGCATTGGCTTCGGCGCCGCGCTGCTGGCGCAGCGCCTCGCCGTTGGCCAGCATGCGGCGCAGCAGGCGCAGCAGCAGTTGCCATTCGTCGGGGCTGAAGTCGCTCAGGTGGCCGTTGAGCACGTCGGCCAACACGGGCGGCACCTTGGCGGCGGCGGCCTGGCCTTCGGGCGTGAGCGCCAGTTGCACCACGCGGCGGTCGGTGGTGGAGCGCTGGCGCGCCACCAGGCCCTTGGCCTCCAGCCGGTCGAGCGCGCGGGTCATGGAGGCCGGGTCGGTCTCCAGGTCGCGCGCCAGGCTGGCCACCGTGGTCTGGGAGCACAGCGAAATCTTGAACAGCGGCAGCCACTGCGCATAGGTCAGGTCGTGCAGCGCCAGTTGTGCATCGGCCTGGGTGCGGATGGAGGTCATCACCTTGCGCATCAGGTAGCCCACGCTGTTTTCGGGCTCAAGCTGGCTGGCGCTGTAGAAGCCCGTGCCGGTGGGCAAAGGTGGGGAGGCGGGGGAAGTCATGAGCGTGAATTTAATTGACTAGACAATGATTGTCTTGGCAATCAGTTAACGACCGTGATGCGTACAGGGTTTTTACCGAGATGAATTGCTATACAAAATATAGCTAACTGTGAATGCTGGCGGGCGGTGGGGCCACATTTGGCACATGAATGTGGCTGTGGAGGGGCGCTGTTGTTGCAGCAGCCGCCCGGGAGCTGGCGCAACCCTGCCGGTTATTTCCCGGTCAGGCGCTGCGCCCAGGCGGGCAGCGGCTGGGCCAGGGGAGTGACGTTGTTGGGCGAGCACACGGCCACCAGTTGCGGCCCGGCGTTGGTGCCGGTCGCCTCGGCGGCGTCATACAGATACGACACATCCGCTTGCCGCACGGCCTGGGCCAGGTTGTCCATGGTGCGCGGGTAGCGGGCCAGGATGCGTTCGGGCGGCACGGGGTGCCCGCCTTCGCGCACGCGCTGCGTTACGCGGGCGAGCAGCCGGGCCGGGTCGTCCAGCGCCACGATGTAGAGCGCCACCGTATAGCCGCAGCGCTGAGCTTCTTCGATGAGCGCCAGTTTGGAAGGGTGCGAAAACACGGTTTCGCTGGCGAAGTCGGCGCCTTCGCGCAGCAGGGTGGCACGGCGGTTGTCTGCCCATTGGCGGGCGGCCTCGGACCGGGCTTCGGGATCTGCCATGTGCTGAAGGTGCGCCTGTTCGTACAGATCGGCGTTCACAAACTCCAGCGGCGGGCCCAGGATGCCCTCGCGCACCAGGGCGCGGTACAGCGTGGACTTGCCCGCGCCGTTCGGACCCGCCAGCAGATGGAACCAGCGGGGTGGCGTGTTCTGGCGGGACGGCGGAGAAGGCTGCCGTGCGGAGGCCACCATGCAGTGTCAGGCGACAGAGGTGGCCGCTTTGGCCTGGTTCTCCTGCACCACCTCGCGCACCCGCTGGGCCAGGGTGCCGCGTGTTTGTGCGGCCAGCAGGCGGGCGGTGAGGGCGTCCACCGACGTGGGGGCGGCCAGGGCGGCCGTGCGCGCGGCGGCGGCTTCGTACTGCTCGATGGCGCTGCGTGCCTCTTGCACGCTCAGGCCCGTGTGTTCCACGATCTGGCCCAGCGTGGCCCAGTATTCAATCTGGCTGGCCACCGAACGGCGCATGGGCTGCGCGGCCTGGCGGGCCTGCTCCACCAGGTGGGCGGGCAGCTTGACGGAAGAAAAGGCGGTGGCTGACATGGCGATCTCCTGATTGGCGCATTTTGCGCCAATCAGGGTGGTGTTGCAACGGACGCGGAAGGCCAGGGGCCTCACCGCAGGGTTTTCGGGCGATACCATGCGTTCACCGTTGTTCCTCCTGCTGCACCCACCTGCAGAGCGCGCCATGACCGAGTCCGCACCAATCCCTGACCCTGATTCCACCACCCCAGCATTGCGTTTCGCCGTCATGGGCGCGGGCGCCGTGGGCTGCTACTTTGGCGCCCTGCTGGCCCGCGCGGGCCACGCCGTCACGCTCATCGGGCGGCCCGCCCATGTGCTGGCTGTGCGCGACCATGGGCTGCGGCTGCAGACGGCGACGATGGATGTGCAGGTGCCCTTGGCGGCCAGCACCGAGCCCAGCGCGGTGCACGGCGCGGACGTAGTGCTGTTCTGCGTGAAGTCGTCCGATTCGGAAGACGCCGCGCAGCAGATGCGCCCGCACCTGGCCCCCGGCACGCTGGTGTTGACCTTGCAAAACGGCGTGGACAACGACGAGCGCGTGCGCGCCGTGCTGGACGCCAGCACCCCCGTGGCCGCCGCCGTGGTCTATGTCGCCACCGCCATGGGCGGCGCGGGGCATGTGGTGCACCATGGCCGGGGCGAGCTGGTGATTGCGCCTTCGCCGCGCAGCGACGCGGTGGCCCGGCAGCTCACGGCGGCAGGCATTCCCACCCAGGTGTCAGACAACGTACGCGGCGCGCTCTGGGCCAAGCTGGTGCTCAACAGCGCCTACAACGCGCTGTCGGCCCTGTCGCAGCAGCCCTATGGCCCGCTGGTGCAGGTGCCTGGCGTGACGCAGGTGATTGCCGACATCGTGGCCGAATGCCTGGCCGTGGCGTCGGCCGATGGGGTGACGATTCCGGGCGATGTGCAGGCGGCGGTGCGCGGCATTGCCAGCACCATGCCCAGCCAGTATTCGTCCACCGCGCAGGACCTGGCGCGGGGCAAACCCACCGAGATTGACCACCTGAACGGTTATGTGGTCAAGCGCGGCGCCGCACTGGGGGTGCCGACGTCGCTGAACCACGCGCTGCAGGTGCTGATGAAACTGGCCGAGATGAAGCGCGCTGCAGGCTGAGTTTCGGAAGCGATCAGGCCAGCGCTGCTTCTTCCTGCAACCGCTCACGCACGGCCTGCGCGGCCTGCACCATGTGGCGCAGTGCGGCCTCGGTCTCGGGCCAGCCCCGGGTCTTGAGGCCGCAGTCGGGGTTCACCCACAGGTGCTCCACGGGCACGACCTCGGCGGCTTTTTCGAGCAGCGCGGCCATCTCCTGCACGCCGGGCACGCGGGGCGAGTGGATGTCGTACACGCCGGGGCCGATCTCGTTGGGGTAGCGGAAATCACCGAACCCTTGCAGCAGCTCCATGTCCGACCGGCTCGTTTCAATCGTGATCACATCGGCATCCATGGCTGCGATGGCGGGCAGGATGTCGTTGAATTCGCTGTAGCACATGTGGGTGTGGATCTGCGTGTCGTTGCGCACGCCGCTGGCACTGATGCGGAAGGCGCGGGTGGCGCGGTCCAGGTAGCTCTTCCACCCCGCGCGGCGCAGCGGCAGGCCCTCGCGGATGGCGGGCTCGTCGATCTGGATGATGGCGATGCCTGCGGCCTCCAGGTCGCACACCTCGTCGCGGATGGCCCAGGCGATCTGGTCGGCCGTGGTGGCGCGGGGCTGGTCGTCACGCACAAAGCTCCACTGCAGGATGGTGATGGGGCCGGTGAGCATGCCCTTCATGGGCTTGGGCGTCAGGCTCTGGGCGTACTGCGTCCAGGCCACCGTCATGGGCGCGGGGCGGGCCACGTCGCCGTAGATGATGGGCGGCTTCACGCAGCGCGAGCCATAGCTTTGCACCCAGCCGTTGGCGGTGAAGGCAAAGCCGTCGAGCTGCTCGCCAAAGTATTCGACCATGTCGTTGCGCTCGGCCTCGCCGTGCACCAGCACATCAATGCCCAGCGCTTCCTGCTTGCGCACTGCCAGGGCAATTTCCGCCTCCATCTTCTGTTGGTAGTGGGCGGCGTCTAGCGCACCGCGCTTGAAGGCGGCGCGGGCCGCGCGGATCTCTGCCGTCTGTGGGAACGAGCCGATGGTGGTGGTGGGCAGCAGCGGCAGCTTCAGCTTTGCTCGCTGGGCCTTTTGCCGGGCAGGGAAGGCGCTGGCGCGCTGGTCGGCGCCCGGTGCGGCGGCCGCAATGCGCGCGACCACGGTGGCGCGGTGCACGCGCGGGCTGGCGCGGCGGGCGGCCAGGGCGGTGCGGGCGGCGTGCAGTTCGTCGTCCACCGCTGCTTCGCCCTGCGACAAGGCGGTGGCGAGCACGCGCAGCTCATCGAGTTTTTCCACCGCAAACGCCAGCCAGGACTTCACCTCGGCATCCAGCCGCGTCTCGGCATGTAGGCTGAACGGCACATGCAGCAGCGAGCACGACGGCGCCAGCCACAGTTCGCCCTGGTGCTTGTCGGCGACGGGGCGCAGCTTTTGCAGAGCCGCATCCAGGTCGGTGCGCCAGATGTTGCGGCCGTCCACGATGCCCACCGACAGCACCTTGTGCGAGGGCAGCCAGTCGGCCACGCCCACCAGTTCGTCGGGTGCGCGCACGGCATCCACATGCAACCCCGCCACGGGCAGCTGGCAGGCCAGGCGCAGGTTTTCGGCCAGGGGCGAGAAGTAGGTGGCCAGCAGCAGCTTGGGCGCGCTGCGCGCCAGTTGCCAGTAGCTGGGCTCAAAGGCGTGGCGCCACGCATCGGGCAAGTCCAGGCCCAGGATGGGCTCGTCGATCTGCACCCATTCCACGCCCTGGGCCTTCAGGCGCGCCAGCACGGCTTCGTACACCGGCAACAGCGATTCCAGCAGGCTTAACCGGTCAAAACCCGCCGTTTTGGATTTGCCCAGCCACAAAAAGCTCAGCGGCCCCAGCAGCACGGCCTTGACGCGGTGGCCCAGCGCCTGGGCCTCGGCCACTTCGGCAAACAGGCGCTCGCTGGCCAGGTGGAACTGGGTGTGGGCGCTGAACTCGGGCACGAGGTAGTGGTAGTTGGTGTCGAACCACTTGGTCATCTCCAGCGCGGGCTGGCCGGTGGTGTGGTGTTTTGCAGTGCAACCGGTGCTGCAGCCCGCGTGGTCGTCGGCCGCCTGAGCAGACACGCCCCGCGCCATCGCAAAGTAGCGGGCCAATTCGGGTGTGTGAGCATCAAAGCCAAAGCGTGCGGGCTCGCAGCCTAGCAGCTGGATATGGTTGGCCACATGGTCGTACAGCGCAAAGTCGCCCACGGTCACAAATCCCAGGCCCACATCGGCCTGCGCTTGCCAGTGTTGCTGGCGCAGTTGGGCGGCGGTGGCCTGCAACTCGGCCTCGGTGCTGTCGCCGCGCCAGAAGGATTCGAGCGCGAATTTCAGCGCGCGCTGCGCCCCCATGCGCGGAAAGCCCAGGGTGTGCGTGAGCACGGGGCGGCGGGTGGCGGCGGTTTTGGCAACTGCGGCGAGCGACATGGTGATTTCCTTCTTCTGAATGGAGCAATGCAATGAAGGCACCAATGGTCGCGCGGGCTCGTTTATTATTCAAACGAAAGTTTTAGTCGATCAACTTGAAAATTAATAATGAACCAGTCGATTCTGGAAGTGCGCCACCTGCGCACGCTGGTCGCCCTGCGCGACAGCGGCAGCCTGGTGCGGGCCGCGCAGTTGCTCAATCTCACGCAGTCGGCGCTGTCGCACCAGATCAAGCTGCTGGAAGACCGCTACGGCCAGCCGCTGTTTGAGCGCAAATCGGTGCCGCCCCAGTTCACCGCCGTGGGCGAACGCCTGCTGGCGCTGGCCGACGCCGTGCTGCCGCAGGTGGAAGGGGCCGAGCGCGATATCGCCCGCCTGGTGCTGGGGCAGGGCGGGCAGATGCGCATTGCGGTGGAATGCCACACCTGCTTTGACTGGCTGATGCCCGCGATGGACGCGTTTCGCACCCGCTGGCCCGAGGTAGAGCTGGACATCGTGAGCGGCTTCCACGCCGACCCGGTGGGCCTGCTGCACCAGGGCCGGGCCGACGTGGCCATCGTGTCGGAGGTGGATGGTGACGAGGCGGGCGTGGACTACCACGCGCTGTTTGGCTTCGAGATCCGCGCGCTGCTGGCCAACACGCACCCGCTGGTGGCCAAGCCGCACCTGGTGGCGCAGGACTTTGCCGACCAGACCATCATCACCTACCCAGTGCCGGACGATATGCTGGACCTGATCCGCCAGGTGCTGGAGCCCGCTGGCGTGCGACCCCCGCGCCGCACCACAGAGCTGACGGTGGCCATGCTGCAGCTGGTGGCCAGCGGGCGCGGCGTGGCGGCGCTGCCGCTGTGGGCGGTGCAGAGCTATCTGGACCGGGGGTATGTGACGGCGCGGCCCATTGCGACAGGGCCTGGCGACAAAGGCCTGCGCGGCGAGCTGCATGCTGCCTGCCTGCCCAGCCTGTCGGCCAAGCCGTACCTGCAGGACTTTGTGCAGGTGACGCGGGAGACGAGCTTTGTCACGCTCAAAGGCGTAGAACTTTTGTAGCCTAGTCGGGCGCGTACTTGTCACCCACCTCTTCGCGCAGCGGGTGGGTGTCGTAGACGATGTTCATATCCCGGATGCGGGTGCTGCCCGCGTCGAACGTGAACACATCCACGCAGGTGAAGGTCACCTCGCGGCCGTCGTTCAAGGTCCAGTCGTAGCGGAAGTAGGCGGCGGCCCGCACGGCGCTGCTGCTTTCTGGTTGGGCGGAGACGAACAGATCCAGCACCGTAATCACGCTGCCGCTGGAGGCCTGGGCGAGCTTTTGGAAAAAGTCGCTCGCACGCATGGTGCCCAGAAAGGGCGAATGCACTACGCCATCGTCTTCAAAACAGGCAATCAGCCCGTCGGTGTGGCTGGCGTGCAGGTGGGCAAGGTAAGTGCGGACGGTGTCGAGTGGCGTGGTCATGGTCATGAACAGAACCCGGTAAGTGAAAGATGCCCCGAGCTTCGCCGCGCAACGGGACTGCAGCAAGAGACAATGGCGCTCTATACATAAAAGCTGCTTATGTATCTGCGCTACCTGCGTTACCTCCAATCCGTCATCGACCAGGGCTCGTTTGCACGTGCAGCGCAGGCCTGCGGGGTGTCGCAGCCCGCCATCAGCCAGGGCATGAAGGCGCTGCAGGCCCAGTTTGATGCGCCGCTGCTGGTGCGGGACGGACGCCGTTATGTGCCCACCGACCTGGCCCGGCGCGTGGTGGCCGAAGGCGCGCCGCTGGCCCAGCGCATCGACGCCTTGCCGCAGGCCCGCCGGGCCGCCGTGGACCCCAAGCGGTTGCGCGTGGGGCTCACGGCGTCCGCCGCGCTGGTCTGTGGGCCGCTGCTGTACGAGACCTGGTGTCTGCCGCAGCCCCAGCGTTCACTGGAGATGACCACCACCGACGAGGGGAGCCTGCTGACGGGCCTGCTGCATGGCAGTTTCGACGCCGTGATTGCGCCCCGGCCGCGCAAGTTTGCCCACCCGGATGTAGTGCAGTGGCGCTTGTACGAGCTGCAGCCGCAAATTTATGCACGGCGGCGCCACCCGCTGGCGCAGGCCCGGTCACTGGCCGATTTGCAAGGCGCCGGCTGGGGCTGTGTGGGCCCCAGCGTGAGTGGCCCGGTGGACGTATTGACCGAGGCACACCGCGTGCGGCGCATGTCCGCACCGCGCATGGCTGTTCGCTGCCCGGACTTTGCCAGCCTGCTGAACCTGGTGGTGGGCTCCGACCTGCTGGCGGTGGTGCCACACCCCGCGCTGCTGGGGGCTGCGGCAGAGCAGGTCGCCCCGCTGCAATTGGCCGAGGCGCTGCCGCTGTATGGCATGTGGCTGTTCGAGCGCAAGGCGCGCAAGCCCCGCCTGGGGCCGGAGGTGTTTGCGGGGCGGGTGTGAGGCCTGGTGGGGCAGGGCGCCTGGGTGCCTCGCCTGAGGCTATTTATTTGATAGCTATTCAGGCATGATGGACGCGCGCAAGCGGCCAAAAAAGCTTGAAAAAATCAATGATCAGCCAGCCACCGTGCCTGGCACGGGCACCCGCACTGCGCCCGAGGTGTAGAACGCATGCAGGTTCTCCAGCACCAGGTCGGCCATGGCGCGGCGGGTTTCGTGGGTGGCGCTGGCGGTGTGGGGGGTGAGCACCACGTTGTCCAGCGCCATCAGCGCGGCGGGCACATGGGGTTCGTTGTCGAACACATCCAGGCCCGCCCCGGCGATGCGGCGTTCGGCCAGCGCGTCGATCAGCGCCGCCTCATCCACCACGCTGCCACGCGCCACGTTGATGAGGTAGCCGTTTGGCCCCAGGGCGGCCAGCACCTCGCGGTTGACCAGGTGGCGCGTGCCCGCGCCGCCCGCCACCGTCAGCACCAGGTAGTCGGCCCATTGCGCGAGGGCGGTCAGCGACTCGAAGTAGGAGAGGGCGCAACCCTCGGCCGGGCGGCGGTTGTGGTAGCCCACCTCCATGCGGAAGCCCGCCGCGCGCTCGGCCACGGCCTGGCCGATGCGGCCCATGCCCACGATGCCCAGGCGCTTGCCCGACACCTGCGTGCCCAGCGTAAACCGGGCCTTCGGCCATTGGCCCTGGCGCACAAAACGGTCGCTGGCGGCAATGCCGCGCGACACATCCAGCATCAGCGCAAACGCCATGTCGGCAACGCAGTCGTTGAGCACGCCGGGTGTGTAGCCCACCTGCACTTCGCGCGCCTTGGCTGCATCGATGTCCAGCGCGTCGAAGCCCACGCCAAAGCTGCTGATGACCTGAAGGCGTGGCAGGGCCGCAATGACCTCACCCTTCAGGCCAATGGCTGCGGTGGTCACCACCCCGGTGAATTCCGCACCGTGCGCCGCCAGAAAACCCGCTGGGTCGGCCTGGTCGGCCAGGCAGGCCACGCTGTAGCGGGCGGCGAGTTCGGCTTCAAGGGCGGGCAAAGGCAGGCGGCCGATTTGCAGGATGCGGGGCTGGGAGGTGGTGGTCATGGGGGCTGTGATGGATTTCGGGGTGCGGCGGTATCAAAACAAAGGGCCGCGCGCGGCGGCCCTGCTGGCTACATCATGCCGCCGTTCGCACGGCCTGGCGGGCCAGCAGCTTCCACTGGCCGCCTTGCTGTTGCCACACACCCAGGATCTTGATCTGCACCTTGCCGGGCTTGCCCGAGTCGTTGGTGTCGGCCGTGAGGGTGTGGCGCACGATGGCAGAGCTGCCCACGACCTTGATGGATTGGTCGGTGATGGCGATGGTCACGAAGTCGGACTTGCCCGCCACGAGGTCGCCGATGAAGCTGTCCTTGGTGTCCACGCGGCCACCCGAATGGCCGTAGCTCAGGTCGTCGGCGACCAGGGCAGACAGCGCGGTGGGCGTGGGGTCGATCATGGCCACGCGCAGTTTTTCTGCGGCCGCAGCCACCGCCTGTTCGGCCGATGCCGAGGAAGCGGGCGCCTGTGCATTGGCGGCGCAGCCTGCCAGCGTGGCAATGGTGACGGCGGTTGCTGCGGCGAGAACGATTTGCTTGAACATCTTGTCTGTCTCCGTTGTTGTGTTGGGTTTTGGGGATGGGCGTGCCACGACTGCCCCCGGGCCTGTGCACGGCCGGGCCCGGGGTGTTGGTTTTCACTGGGAGCAAAAAAGAGGGCCTGGAACACCAGGCCCTGCGGCAGCCGGTTGTTACTGCGGGCCGAGCTTCTGGATCAGCGCGGCCAGCTCTTCCATCTCGCTGGGCTTCAAGTCCACCAGCGGCGCGCGCACCGGCCCGCCGTCATGGCCCACGATGCGTGCACCCGCCTTGATGATGGACACGCCATAGCCCTCCACCCGGTTGCGGATGGCCAGGTACGGCATGAAGAACTCCTTGAGCAGCCGGTGCTGCGTGGCCGTGTCGTCCGCTGCCACTGCCTTGTAGAACTCCATGGCCGTCTTCGGGATGAAGTTGAACACCGCCGACGAATACACCGGCGTACCGAGTGCCTTGTACGCCGCCGCATACACCTCGGCCGTGGGCAGGCCGCCCAGGTACGAGAAACGGTCACCCATCTTCATGTAGATGGAGGACATGGTCTCGATGTTGCCCACACCGTCCTTGAAGCCGATCAGGTTGGGGCAACGCTCGGCCAGGATGGCCAAAGAGTCGGCCGTGAGCTTGGTGCGGTCGCGGTTGTAGACGATCACACCGAACTTCACGCTGTTGCACACCTGGGCCACATGCTCGATCAGGCCCTCCTGCCCGGCCTCGGTGAGGTAGTGGGGCAGCAGCAGGATGCCGTGGGCGCCCAGGCGCTCGGCCTCTTGCGCATGGGCAATGGCCGTGCGGGTGGGGCCACCGGCACCGGCAATGATGGGCACCTTGCCCCGGCAGGTGTCCACGGCCGTCTTGATGACTTCGCTGTACTCGGGGCCCGACAGGGAGAAGTACTCACCCGTGCCACCGGCGGCAAACAGGGCGCTGGCACCGTAGGGGGCGAGCCACTCCAGGCGCTCGATGTAAGACTTGGGGCGGAAGTTGCCCTGCTCGTCGAAGTCCGTGATCGGAAAGGACAGCAGGCCGGAGCCCATGATGGTTTTGAGGTCTTGGGGGGTCATGTCAGTGCGGGGCGATGAGAAGAAAAAGAGGGTGGCGCGAAGAATCAGTCGAGCTTGATGTTGGCGGCTGTCACCACGCTGGCCCAGCGTGCGCGTTCCTTGGCGAAGAACTGGTCTTGCTCGGTGGGGGTCATGGTCACCACCTCGGCGCCCTGGCCTGCGAGGCGTGAGCGGATCTCGGGCGCGCGGATGGCGGTGATGAGGGCCTTGTTGAGCTTTTGCACCACGGCCTCGGGCGTGCCGCGTGGCAGCAGCACACCTTGCCAGGTGCCGGATTCGTAGCCGGTCACGCCTTGCTCGGCA
This sequence comes from Acidovorax sp. NB1, assembly GCF_005405905.1. GTDB lineage: Bacteria > Pseudomonadota > Gammaproteobacteria > Burkholderiales > Burkholderiaceae_C > Acidovorax. The sequence continues at coordinate 20,357 of NZ_BJHU01000047.1, read as the reverse complement.
ATGGTGGGCACGTTGCCGATCAGCGGCATGCGGGTGGACTTGGACACGCCCAGCACCTTGAGCTTGCCGTTCTGCACCTGGGGCAGGGTGGCCAGCATGCCGTTCATCAGCACCTGGGTCTGGCCCGCCACGGTGTCCTGGATGGCGGTCACGCCGCCCTTGTAGGGGATGTACTGCCAGCGTGCGCCGCTGGCGCGCTCCAGCGCCACACCGGCCAGGTGGGGTGCGCTGCCCGTGGCCGTCACGGCAAAGTTCAGGTCGTTCTTCTTGGAGTAGGCGATCAGCTCCTTGAGGTTGTTGACCGGCACCGAGGGGTGCACCACCAGCAGGTGCGGGGAGTAGGCCAGCATGGTCACGCCACGCAGGTCCTTGGAGGGGTCGAACGACAGTTTGGTGTAGACCGATGGGCTGATGGCCAGCGCGCCCACATCGCACAGCAGCATGGTGTAGCCGTCCGGATCGGCCTTGGCCACGAAGTCCGCGCCCAGGTTGCCGTTGGCGCCGGGCTTGTTCTCGACGATCACGCTTTGCTTGAGCGATTCGGACAGCACCTGGCTGATGGAGCGCGCAATGATGTCCGAGCTGCCGCCGGGCGGGTAGGGCACCACGATGCGCAGGGTCTTGGCGGGCCAGTCGGCCGTCTGGGCGGTGGCAGAGGCGGCAGCCAGTGCGGCGGTGCAGGCCAGGAGGACGGCGCGGCGGTTCAGGGTCATGGAATGTCTCCGTTGGTTCAGGTTGTTGTTAGTCATCGTACAACTGTCGTCATCAAAAGACAACCGGCATAGAAGAAAAGAAGCCGAATCTGCCCAAAAATCAGGGTAACTACTGATCTTTCGAGGCCGTGTCAGGCGTGGATTGCCTTTGAAACAGAGCATCAGGCGCTCACAAAAACTGCGGGTAATCCCTTTACTGGATTCAAGCCAGTTGGATCCACAATTGCCTTTATGTTGTATGACGACATATAACAAATGGGACTCGAAAGCCTCTGGCCTTGGGTCGGAAGGGCCACCGGCCTGCACCAAGGGCACACCACCCCACACCGAGACATCGCATGTCTGGGGCCCCCGGCCCGCAGGCATTGCCCCACCAGAAGAAGGGAAACCGCATGACCGTTGTACATCGCTCCTGCCCACGCACCGGGCACCTCGCACGACCAGAACGCCTGGCGCTGCTGGCCCCCTTGGCCCTGGCGGCGGCGCTGGCTGCACCCAGCGCCGGGGCAGCCACCTGGGTCTATGTGTCCAACGCCGACAGCCAGGATGTGTCGGTGTTCGAGCTGGACCGTAGCGCGGGCGCCCTGAAGCCGGTGGACACCACGGCGCTGGGTGGCATGGCCATGCCCATGGCCGTGAGCCCGGACAAGAAGGTGTTGTATGTGGCGCTGCGCTCGCAGCCGTTTCGGGTGGTGAGCCTGGCCATCGACCCGGCCAGCGGCAAGCTGCGCAAGCTGGGCGAGGCCCCGCTGGCCGACAGCATGGCCAACATCGACACCGACGCCACCGGCCGCTGGCTGTTTGCGGCCTCGTACCCCGGCCACAAGATCACCGTCAACAGCATTGGCAAGGATGGGGCGGTGGGCGCGGTGCAGCAGCTCATCCCCACGGCGCCCCATGCACACGCCATCCATGCCGATGCGGCCAACCGCCATGTGCTGGCCACCAGCCTGGGGGGCGACAACCTCTCTGCCTGGCGCTTTGATGCCGAGACTGGCAAGCTCACGGCCAACGAGCCTGCGCTGACCACCGTCACCCCCGAAAAATCAGGCCCGCGCCACTTTGTGTGGGACAAGGCCCAGCGCAGCCTGTACCTGCTCAACGAGCTGGATGCCTCGGTGCATGTGATGGCCTACGACAAGGAGCGCGGCACGCTGCGCTCGGTGCAGCGCACCACGACGCTGCCCGCAGGTTTTGCCGGCAAGCCCTGGGCAGCCGACCTGCACCTGTCGCCCGACGGCCGCACGCTCTATGCGTCCGAACGCACCTCCAGCACGCTGAGCAGCTTCCGTGTTGATGCGGCCACCGGCCAGTTGCAGCCGCTGGGCCAGGTGCCCACTGAAAAAACCCCGCGCGGCTTTGCGGTGGATTCGTCCGGCCGCTTCCTGATAGCGGCGGGGCAGGATTCGCACCACGTCGCGCTGCACCCCATCGACCCCGCCACCGGCGTCCCGGGCTCCGCCACGCGACTGCCTGCGGGCAAGAACCCCAACTGGGTCGAGATTGTTGACCTGCCATGAACCTGCACTGATACGGACTGGACGCCAGTCGCCATGCCACAGCGGCCCCTTCCTCCCGCCCCCATTCACTATTTACACACCAGGAGACTTTTGACCATGCAACAACGACGCAGACACCTCATCCACACGGCGGCCCTCGCCGCTGCCGTGGGCCTCATCGGCCTGCCTGCCGCTGCCCAGGGCACCTGGCCCACGGGCAAGACCATCAGCTACGTGGTGCCCTTTGCCGCAGGCGGCACTACCGACACGCTGGGTCGCCTGATCGGCCAGCAACTGGGCACGGCCTTGGGGACCACTGTGGTGGTCGAGAACAAGGGCGGCGCAGCGGGCAGCATCGGATCGGAAGCCGCCGCACGCGCGGCGCCCGATGGCTACACGCTGCTGGGCGGCACCGTCAGCTCGCATGCCATCAATGTCAGCCTGTACCCCAAGCTGGGCTACGACCCCATCAAGTCCTTCAGCCCGGTCACGCTGATCGGCACCAACCCCGTGGTGCTGGTGGTGTCGGCCAACAGCCCGCACAAGACGCTCAAGGACGTCCTGGCCGCGGCCAAGGGCAAGGAAGGTGGCCTGTCGTCCGCGTCCGCCGGCACCGGCAGCTCGCAGCATCTGGCCGTGGAATTGCTGGCCTACAAGTCGGGCGTGAAGTTCACGCACATCCCCTACAAGGGCAGCGGCCCGGCCATCCAGGACGTGATCAGCGGCCAGGTGGACATGATGTTCGACACCACCGTGGTCGCCGCGCCGCACATCCAGAGCGGCAAGCTGCGCGCCATTGCTGTGACCTCGCCCAAGCGCCTGGCATCGATGCCCGACGTGCCCACCGTGGCCGAGTCGGGCGTGAACGGCCTGGCCGACTTCCAGGTGCAGTCGTGGCAGGCCGTCTTCGTGCCCGCGTCCACGCCCGCACCCATCATCTCGCGCCTGCACGACGAGATCCGCAAGATCCTGGCCCAGCCCGACATGCAGAACCGCCTGAAGGGGTTTGGCATGGAGCCTGCCGACCTCAACACCACGCAGATCGCCGCCTTCCAGAAGGCCGAGGTGGAGAAGTGGGCCCAGGTGATCAAGGCGGCCAATATCAAGGTGGATTGACCCCACAGCTGCACGCCATCGCGCGCAGTCCTTTTTTATCTCCCTGTGAAGACTTTGCGGAACCGCCTTCGGGTCGTTCCGCTTTTTTATGGTGTCAGCGCCTGTGCGCTGCTCAGTCGGTGGTGGCGGTGCTGCCGCCGCTGCCTGTCGGGCGCGCCGCCAGCACAAAGTCGGGGTGCTGCCCGGTCAGCAGCAGAAACATCGCAAACACCGGGCCCTGCATGTTGCGCTCGTCGCCCATGCTCTCCAGCGCCTGCCAGGTGCGCGACTGCACGCCGCCCCGGCTGCCGGTCTGCAGCGGGTAGCCCATGAGTTCGGCTGCCTGGGCCTGGCTCAGCCCGGCGGCGGTGCGGGCGGTCTTGAGCTGGTCACCGGTGGGCACGGGCATGGCGAGGGAGAGGGCAGGAAGTGGTGGCTGGGACATAGGTTTGCTATGAAAATAGGAGCTATTTGGGTATGGTGGATGCGCGGAGAAGCCCATTTTTACCCAAAACTGCGTGCTGACCTCCTGGTGTGGCGCTGGTGCGTCACTGGACAAAACGGAGGGGTGCGCTGGTGCGTCACGGCAGGAGGTCGCTTCTAGAATTCGTTCGCCCTTGACACAAGGCGAGCGAAGGGCAAACAAAGCGCAAGCAAAAGGCAAGACCACAACAAGCCGCACCCCAGCGGCATCCGAGGAGGGACCTGTGAGTTACACCATCCAGATCTGGGAAAAGCCCGCTGATTGGCCCTGGCCCACCACCAAGGCCGAGGCGGACGCGCAGTACGAGCGTGCGGAGGCGGGCCCCCAGGTGCCGATGAACCCCAAGTTCGTTGCCTGGGCCCAGGCTGTCGAGCAGCGCTCTCCCGGGTTCTGGGACGTCTACCTTGGCGGCCCGGAAATGACCGACCCCACCTTTGGCGTGGGCATCAACACCCGCGCTTCGGAATGGGGCCCGCCGTTCGACGATGGCTGGGAGCAGGCCGTGCGCCTGGGCCTGAACCTGTATGACCCACAAAGCGGCGTGCACTACCTGGCCAACGGCGATGCGCCCGAAGAGCCCGACCTGCCGGTGCAGCGTGCTGCGCGCGCCCGCAAGGCGGGTGACGATGCCACCGCCTGGGCCGAGTACCGCCGCTGGGCCGCGCGCGGCAACCCCCACGCCCTCTATGCCCTGGGCCGTGCCTTGCGTTTTGGCACCATGGGACAGCGTAGGCACTTTGACCTGGCGGCCGCGCTGCAGCTGATGGGCGCCCACGATGCCGAGACCCGCAAAGACGCCCAAGCGTTCTTCCAGCGGTTTCCCGACGAGGCCAAGGCGCGCATCCAGGTGCTGATGGCGCGCCTGAAGTCGGCGCCGGGCGAGCAACTGCTGCAGATCATCGACAACGACCGCAAGGCGGTGGACGACGCCGTGGCCCGCAGCGAGCAAATGGCGCTGTACTCGCGCAAACGCATCGAAGCCACCGATGCCCTGGAGCCCGCCGCAGCGCAGGGGCACGAGGTCGCGGCCTTCCTGCACGCGCTGGATGTCGTGATCGGCTGGGAGCAGCCCAACTTCGAAAACGCCCGCACCTGGTGCCAGCGCGCGGCCGAATGGGACCACGAGCCCGCCAAGCGCCTGCTGGCCGTGATGCACGAGCGGGGCTGGGGCGGCACGGTGGACGCGCAGGAAGCCGCGAAGTGGAACGCCGCCGCACAAGAGCAACGGCAGCGGGCCCAGAAAAAGCAGCAGGCACGGGAAGAGGCCGAATCGCCCGGTGGCCTGAGCCTGGCGCCTATGCCGCCAGCCTCGCCAGGCTCGCATGCATTGGCAGCGGCTGCGCCGGTGGCCTGGACGGGCAACCCTATGCGCGACCTGCCCGGCTGGTATGCCCGCGAGGGCGACCCGCACGCCGCCTTTCATCTGGGCACCAGCGACGAACACGGCCGCTATGGCGGTCCGGTGAACCTGGCCCAGGCCCGCGCCTGGTACGCCCAAGCGGCAGAGGCGGGCCACGCCGATGCCACCTACAACCTGGGCACCTTCATCGAGAGCGGCAAGGGCGGCCCCAAGGATGCGCAGGTGGCCAAGGCGCTGTTCATGCTCGCCAACACGCGTGGCACCACCATGCAGGTGGCCGACCTGCGCATCAAGCCCGAGGAGCAGGGCCCCGTGCGCGCCCTGGTGGCCGCCTTGCGCGAGCCAGGGCGCCTGCGCGAGGTGCTGCGGCAGCGTGGGCTGGCGGCTGCGGTGGCAGCAGGGGGCAGTAGAGCACCCGCCGCAGTGGCAGGTGCCGTGGCAGGGGCCTCAGTGGCCGCAGCCGGGCTGTCGGCATCGGACTGGGGCCGGGCGGGCGGTGCGGCGCCGCAACCCACCCGCCCGGCGCCCAACCGCACAGGCACCACGCGGGGCGATGACGACGATGAGGACGAAGAAGCAGATGCGGGCCGTGGGGGCTCCGGCGTCCGCACCGGTCTCTCGCTGCACCTGGGCCATGTGGCGCTGGTGGTGGGGGTGGCCAACGTGTTGCTGCTGATGGCCTTCTTCAAGCCCGGGGCGAGTTTCCGCATGGGCATGTTCGGCCTGGGCCTGGTGGCGGCCTTTGGCGCCTGGCGCACCGCGCGCGACTTTGACTGGTCGACCCTGGGGCGCGCCGTGGCGGCGCTGCTTGCCGCCATCCCGCTGCTAGGCATGGCGGTGTGCCTGGGGCTGCTGTTCAAGGCCGCGCGCGAACGGTAGGCGCAGGGGCCTCTGCGGCCTTGGCCCCTGCACCTACCGCGCGATGCCTAGCCAGGCGAGGTAGGTGGGGCGGAAGTCCAGGGCTACGCGGCGCGCCACGTCGAGCGTGGTGGTGTTGATGGCCACCAGTTGGCGCGCGCCGGGGTCGGAGAGGTAGACCTCGTCACGCGCCTCGTTGGCCGCAAACGCCGGGAACGGCGCCGCCGTGGGCATGGCCGCAATGGCGCCCGCGATGGATTTCTTCACCGCCCAGCCGCTTGCACCCCGCTCCAGCGCATGGAGGGTGCCGGTGTCATCCAGCACAAAGAAGGTGCGCCCCGCGCGGTCAAACCCGTGCGCGCGGCGCATGCGCCCCTCAGCCCACCCGGGGATGGCAATGGGGGTGGCTTTGCCGGCTGCCGCATCGATGTCGTAGAAGCGGGTGGTGGAAGGCGTCCCGGCGTTGCCGATGCCGATGAACCGCGCCCCCAGCTGGGGGTGGCCCGCGATGGTGCCCACGCCCGTGGGGGTGCTGATCTTGGTGGCTGCGGCTGCGCCCGCAGCCTGGGGCGACACGGCCAGCACGCCGTCCGAGCAGCCGCTCACGGTGGTGCCACCGCTGGTGAAGCTGCCGTGCATGCCGGGGCACTGCGCATCCAGGCGCCGCACCAGCGTGTACTGCGTGCCCTGGCGGCTGTAGATCTCGGCCTGGGTGGGGCCGGTGGCTTCGGGCGCGCGGTAGGTGGCAATCAGGAAGCTGCCGTTGGGCTCGGCAAAACCGTGCATGGGCTGTGCAAAGCTGATGCTCGCGCCTACGCGACCCGCGCCCAGGTCGGCATCCTTGAAAACGCTGGCCGAGGCCACGGCCGACGGCGCACGGCCGTCCATGAAGATGCTGGCCTGGCCTGCACGGTCGTCGTAGTGGGTGGGCTGCGGGCCGTTGATGCGGAAACTCAGCAGCTTGGGCGCGGCCTGGTAGTCGTGCAGGTGGTCGCCGTGGTCTTCCTGCCAGAGCCCGGCATCGGCGATCTGGACTATGTCCTGCGGCCGCTGGAAGGCCAGCGCGTAGCGCCGACCGGGGCTGGCATACACGGCAGACGGTGGGTTGGCGAGGGGGAAGTTCGCCACCACGGTGCTGCTGTCCAGGTCGTAGATGCGCAGCGCGGTGGCTGCGTCTTCGGCCATGGCCAGGCGGCCTGCGGTGTCGATGCGGGTGTTGTCATGCGGGGCTTCGCTGCTGCTGTCGCCACTGCCGCCGCCGCAGGCGGCCAATGCCAAAACGAGGGACAGCGCCAAGCCGCCCTGAAGGGATGAATGCTTCATGGTTTTTCTCACTGAATGGGTCGATGTGGCCCGGCGGGGCGCTTGCACGCTGGTGCATGCCCGCTGGCCACCAATTTGCGAACGAGGGATCGGTGAGAAAGGGGCGGCCCGCGTGCGTCAAACAGCGTGGCCCAGCGCGCGACACAGGCGCCCTCCAGCCGCCGCAGCCGGGGCATGGACGGGGGTTGCACGGGCGGGTAGGCAGGCCCGGCGGCTACGGAGCCTGGCTGCTGGCCCAGGGCGTCGAACAAGCGGCAGTCCCCGGCGTCTTCGTGGGAGTCGAACAAGGGCTCCAGCACATCCTGGGTATGCGCCAGGCCCTGTGCCGTTGCGTGGGCCCGCACGCCTGCATCGGCATGCGCGGGGTGGGTGTTGGCATGGGCGAAGCTGTGCAACACGCCCAAGGTCTGCGCGCCCAGCACACACAGCAGCACGAAGGCCAGCCACCAGGGGCGCCCCGGCTTCTGTGTGCGGTTCATGGCGCGGGTTCTGGCGTTCATGCCTGGGGCGTGCAATCCGCGCACAGGCCATACAGCGTCAATTCATGGCGTTGCACCGTGAACCCCGGGGGCGCCAGGCCCTGCAAATCGCCCGGGCAGGCATGCACATCAAAAACACGGGCGCACTGCGTGCACTGGAAGTGGTGGTGGTGCGACTGGCCCGCAGGCTCGTAGCGCGGGCTTTCGCCGGGCAGCGACACCGCCTCGATGCTGCCATCCTCCAGCAGCGCCTTGAGGTTGCGGTACACCGTGGCCAGGCCCAGGCCTTCCACCGATGCCCGGGCGTTGTCCAGCACCTCCTGCGGCGACAGGGGGCGCTGCGCGCCAGCGATCACTGCGTAGATCGCTGTGCGTTGCCGGGTGAATCGTTCCATGGGTGGGCTGCGGGATTTTCTTAATGAGAATGAATTATCAATCAAATCCAGGGCCCCGCAGCCCATGGCCTGCCACGCAGGCAGTCAGGCCGAGGCTATGCCGCCACGGCAGGGCCCCGCACATCGTGTGCCAGCATCTGGGGTGATCTCACTTTCGGTGCAGATTACCCGGTTAGGACGCTCGGGTTAACCCTAGATTAGTGTTTTCTGAGGTCAGGTGGTCTGCCCTCCTGGCAGTCTTTTCAAAGTGTGGTTTGAAGACGAGCTGTCAGTTGTGAACCGGTGGCCTGCGTGAGTCCCGTTCGCCCATCGACCAAAAACAACGACTTGCAGAACGGCCGATAGAGCCACGATCGATCATCCACCGCCACCCATCTGCGATGTGGCACATCGTTGGCCCAAAGCCAGGCATGGCACTCGGCCTCCCGTTCGTACCCCACCAGCGTATTCGGGACGTTCGTTAGATCGCAATATCTGGGGGTAACGCCTTCGATCATGGCGGCAATGTCCGGAGAGAACCTTTCCAATAGATCCTCATAGGCCTGTTCCAGGCGCCAGGTGCTGGTGATCACGATCTGGCACTCGGGCACCTGTCGTAACGCATCTTCCAAGATCGATAGGCAACAGAAGTGCCTCGACTCGTGGCAGTGCTCTGGGTGCAGGACCCCATCAAAATCCAGAAAGAGTATGGGCACAGCGCGACTTCAGAAACAGATTTCCAATAGGGCTGAATATTTTTTCGAGTTAGCGAGCCTATGAGACTATTTGGTCGTGGTCTTTTTAGTCTCATTGGACGGAAATCGGGTGGATGTCTTCCCGAAAGCGTGTTCCACCCCAAGCCGACTTTGGTCGGGCGCTGCAGCAATTGCGCGCGGCACGCGGCTTGGTTCAGGAAGACATGTTGCTGGCAACGAGCCGCCGACACATCAGTCGCATCGAGCAGGGACATCAAGTGCCCAGTATCCGCACCATCGAGGTATTGGCCGAGCAGATGCAGATCCACCCTTTGACCTTGATTGCTACCGCGTACTGCCCAGCCCTGGACACGAACTTGGTCAATGAACTCCTCAGGACCGTCAAAGCGGACTTCAAGGGCATCATTTCAGACTAGGCTTGGCATTCCGATTCGGCCTGTTCCTTGGCATACTGAACCAGCATTTGAAGCCCTTGTATCAGACCGGTGCCAATGGGTGTGGCATCTTGGCGGTGCAGCATTCGATTGACGATCTCCCGATCCACAGCAGTGCTGAGCAAGCACAGTGCTTCTTGCAGAGTTTCGAGGCCCACTTCCATGCTGTCGCCTGAACGTTTGGCTCCCGCCTTGGTCAGAAGCAACAGGGCGAGCGGTAAGGCTGCACTAGCGGGATCGTGATCCCCGCTCCAATCCGAGCCAGACAGAAGGTCTCGGAGTTGGTCTGACATCAACAATAGGTGGTTGTCATCCAGCGCATCCGGCAGGATGGCTTCCCAACCCCGTGACGTGATCAGGCGCAACATGTCCTGTGCTCCAAATTTTCCTAGGGTCGCTTTTTCCAAACGCAGCATCATTCTTCATTCAAGTTAATATGAGACTAATTGGTCCCGTTTGGGGCCGTGGCGTGCGAAGATAGCTGAATGGAATGCCATTTTTGTTTTCCAAGTGTGCCCGTCTCCCAATGGAAATAAACCGGTTGCCCAGATCTGCTTAAAGAGGCAACCAGTCTGTTGCCTCATGCGTTTGCCCCCTTGAAAAACCGCCTGGATCTCACCCGCTTGGCCGAACTTGATCGGCAGTTTTGCGATTTCGCGAAGCTGCAGCGGAATGCCACGCCCAGGTGTGGCTGGGCAAAGACGGTGAGATTGGCCTTGGGCATGAGTTCCAAAGCGCTAGGTGAGCGCTTGGGCATGACGGCGCAGGGAGTCCGCAAACTGGAGCAGGCCGAGGCCAACGGCACTATCACGCTGAATACGCTTGCACGTTTGGCTCATGGCCTGGACTGTGAAGTGCACTACATGTTTGTTCCCCGAACCAGTTTGGTGGAGCAGGTGCTCAACCGTACTCAAGAGATCGCTGGAATTGCGTTGCCGTCCACGTTGAAGGGGGCGGAGGTGCTGACAGATGCAGAGACGCTGATGGCCCTTACGAGTGCGCTGGTAAAAGTGAGCAAGCGTGGCCTTTGGTGAGTCAGCGCTGGTTCTCCTACCGATACAACCCCGCGATGAGTTTGAACTTCGTTGCTATCATTAGCGCAAAGCAAGCCCCCGGTGCGACCTCTGCGAAAGCATGCCCCCGGGGGCGACGTTTTTCTGAGAGGTACTTTGATGAAATCTCTCTCCGAAGCTCGCGACAGCTCTTGAGAGATCACCGCGCCATGGAATTGCACCGCACAGGTCAGGCTGCCCGCAAGGCGAAGCGCGTCATCACAATCAAGGTCAAGCACGCTCTTCCTGTCATCACCGCAAGGGAATATGCGCGCTCGGGCGATGCAACCAAAGATCCGACACTCAGGCGACGCCGCTGTGCCATTGTTAACGGGACTGATCGGTAACTTGTGGACACGAATTCTGCCCCCATCGCCCTAGAAGACCACATCGCTATTCTCACTATGCTTGTGCGGCGCATGGTTGATGAGTCTGGTGACCCAACTGGTTTCGACGCACAGACCTGGCTTAATCACTGGCTCGTGGGGGTGGTCCCAGCGTTGGGTGATCGAAGGCCTCTCGATGTGCTCAAAGAGCCCGGCGGCCTTGAGGTGGTGCGGAGCTTGCTCATGCGTGTCCAGTCTGGTGCGTTCTCGTAGGAATACGCACGTGGCTGGCAAGTTCTGAGTCCGCTCTGGCCCCGCCGTCCTCCTTGACTATATCCCCACCAAGCACAGTCCAGTCCCAACATATGGCTCTGTCCTCTGGCCAAATTTCCCCATATCTCCCTGCGTCCACTCCACGCAGCGCGGACGTCGTCCTGTACCTCGATCTCGATGGCGTTGTTCACCATGAAAAAGTGCTCTGGCATCCACGCAAGGGCATCTACATGAGCCCGTATGAGGCTGCAGGACATTCGCTGTTCGAATGGGTTCCATTCCTGGAGTCGGTGCTCCAACCCCACCCGGCAGTCGCCCTGGTACTGAGTAGCACCTGGTGCATCCGCCCAGGGTACAGCGCAACCCTTAAGCGCCTTCCGGCGTCCTTGCGTGCTCGGTTTATTGGCGGGACCTACCACAGACGTGTGCATGGCGTGGACCCATGGAACCTGTCCATGTTCCGCACCACACCCCGGGGCGTGCAAGTTCAAGAAGACGCTCAGCGCAGAAAACCCCATCAGTGGATAGCACTCGATGATGATCTGGAAGATTGGCCTGACTCCTGTCGGCAAAACCTGATCGCATGCGAGGGAACTACGGGCTTGTCAAACCCCGAGGTACAACACGAACTGAGGGAGAAACTGCGCAGCTGTCATGTCGCCTTGTCGGCCAGAACCCCATAGCAGCTCGCGGGGCACGGTGGACTTAAAAACGGTCTAACTATCGAACCTTCATTCGAGAAATCCCCTGCCGCAAGTGTCTTGGATGCAAGGTTGGACGCATCCTGAATGTACATTTGGACGAGCCCTCAATGTACATTTGGACGGTAAACGCACCGTTGCTTTCCCATGCATAGTCCGACCATCCCGTTTCGCCTAGTCTCCACTCAGCGCGAAGAGCAATTGGCTCAATTCAACGCCAGGAAAGAAATTGCTTGGTTTGGGTTTAGGGGGGCGTTCAAAGAGCCAGGCTTGGCGATCATCAATTTCACCAAAATCGAATCTGGCCTTCAGGGAGGTGGAGGAACCTCCGCAATCAATGGCGGTGTTATCGCCGCAGGTTTTGATGCAGCCTTCGTGCTTGCCGGTTTGGGTCACTACGATTCCAAGGTCGTCGTCACTCTGGAGTTGTCGGTCAAATTTTTGTCCCTTGCACTTGTCAACGAGTCGCTTGCATTCCAAGCGCATGTGGTTCGATCTGCTAAAAACTTCTCGTTCGCCGAGGGCTTTCTCTCTCAGGCAGGTACAGGGCCAGCCCAACATTTGGCAATTGCCACCGCTATGGTGGCGCCTGCGCGCTAGGCACGCGGCGGGAATGCGCAAGGCGCCAAAGGTGTCCTTCCCCTCGGCTGAGATGGAGATTTTCGACGGTCGTTCACCCAAGGCGCGAGCGTTCTAACTCGTAGAGACACCACCAGCAATGGGCTCGTTTGCTGCTTTCCGAGCTTATATGCCGATTGAATTCCGTGAGGCCTTGACCTTCCCACCGTGGCAAGGTTCATAGTCAAAACGTGAATCAACCAAAGGAGGCTCACATGGTCCATTTCAATGTTCTTGATATGACGTGCGGCGGTTGTGCTCAGCGTATTCGTCGAGCAATAGCTCAGGCCCAACTGCCAGCAGGCGTCGAAGTAGAAATCGATGTGGCCGCGCGGCAGGTCCGCGTTCCTGGGCAAGCCGAAGACGACACTGTAGAGCTTGTTCGCTCTGCAATTGAGCGTGCCGGATACAAAGCAGACGCCGTGGTGGCGACTTCATCGCGCCGAACAACCGGTGGCTGCTGCTGTTCGTCTCGGTCCACAACCTCTGTTGATGTGAATCAAGGTGCTGCGAACCGTACGTCGTCATGCTGCAGTTGAACCAACAAGGAGACCATCATGCGTCTGAATATCGTCGCTGGGCTGTTGACAACCCTTTTCGTGGCGGGCTGTGCCGTCGCGCAATCTCCAAAACCTGCGGACGAACACGCAGGCCACCACCCCGGTGATGCGCAGAGCGGTGGCGTAACCACCCAGTCTGCCCCGGCAGCTACCACCCCGCCGACACCGGACGCCTTTGATCGTCAGATGACGGCGATGCAGGAAATGCACAAAAAAATGCAGGCGGCCAAGACTCCCGCCGAACGTTCTGCGCTGATGGATGAACACATGAAGCTCATGCAGTCCGGTATGACCATGATGGGTGCAGGTAATTCTGGTGGCATGGGTATGGGGATGATGCAGCAAGGGGCGCAGGCCAAACCTGCCGCACCTGCAGCATCTGGAAACTCGGGCATGGGAGGCGGCATGATGGGCATGCACGCTCAAATGGAGCGCCGCATGGCCATGATGGAACAAATGATGCAAATGATGGTGGACCGCCAGGCGGCCATGCCATCCAGGTAGCCTCCCCCGCGAGCGTCCTGAGGGGCGCTCGCCACAAAATCTCATTGAGATTCTGTAAACCACCTTCCTGAATCGACCAGCGCAAGGCGCGTTCCCCCTGAGCCCGTTACTGCCGCCCGCAAGCACTACGCATTTCAGAAGTGGGAATGTGTTCGGTTCCTTTGCATCCATGCTTGATCGATAGCTCAATTGGGTGCCATTGATGGCGGCGACGGTGCTCTTATCGGATCTTCAGTTTTCAGCGATAGCGACAGGGGGGGCGCCGCTGACCTGGTACCCACCCGTCGAAGTCAGACCCCACCTGGCTCGCCGAAACATTGACGGCCAGCCGGAACGGTTGCCATGCCAGCGCCTGCCAGTCGCGCATCTGACGGCAGGCTGCGCCCAGCACCCAAGCACCGATTTCATGCATCAGGCCAGACGATTCGGTCACGGGCAGGAACTGGCCCGGCGGCAACAGTCCGAGCATCGGGTGACGCCAGCGCAACAGGGCTTCCGCGCCGACAATCTGGTCACTACGCAAATCGACAATCGGCTGGTAGTGCAGATCAAGCTGACCGCCCGCAACCGCAACCGCAACCGCAACCGCCAGCGCCAGCGCCAGCGCCAGTTGCGCCACCGTCCATTCAATGGGTTGGGAAGCGCTCATGATCGCCCCCTGAAGGCCCGCAGCAGCCGCGTCACAGACAGGACAAACAAACCGGTCAGCGTGAGGGCTGCAATACCCCAATACTCCCCGATGAACGCGCCGGCCGTTGTTCCCGCGAGCACAATGGCGAGAATCGGCAAATGGCAGGGACAGGTGAGCACGGCCAGCGTGCCCCACAGGTAGCCGGTGAACGGCTTGTGTGTCTCGGTCGGCAAGCGCTCGGGGCTGTTCATGGCAGACTCTCCGCGTGCTGGGCCGGCTCGGTCGGCAGGGTGGCCAACTGCACTTCCAGATCGGCCAGCGCTTCGCGCCGACGTTCGACGAACTGGCGCAGCACGGCAAGCTGCGTGGCCGCTTCGTTGGCGTCCGCAGCATCCAGCGCCCGATACAGCCGCGTCAGTGCGTCCAGGCTAATGCCCGCCTCGAAGGCGGCCCGCACGAAGCACAGGCGTTGCAAGGCGGCGTCATCGAACGCCTGGGGTGCACGCCACCGGCCGCAGCAGTCCGCGCAGCAGGTAGTCGCGCACGATATGCACGCTCACCCCGGCATCAAGGGCCAGCCGGGACACTGTGTAGGCGTTCATTGAACACCTCCTTTTTCCCTCATCCGGCGCAGCAGGAAAGCTGCTTCACGTCCTTGCTGAACGTCTGCGCCGCGAGCTTCAAGCCCTCGACCATCGTCAGGTAGGGGAACAACTGGTCGGCCAGTTCCTGCACCGTCATGCGGTTGCGAATTGCGAGAACAGCCGTCTGGATCAGTTCGCCTGCTTCCGGGGCCACCGCCTGCACACCGATGAGCCTTCCGCTACCTTCCTCAATGACCAGCTTGATAAAGCCGCGTGTGTCGAAATTGGCAAGCGCACGCGGCACGTTGTCCAAGGTCAGGGTGCGACTGTCGGTCTCGATCCCGTCGTGATGCGCTTCCGCTTCGCTGTAGCCCACGGTCGCCACTTGCGGATCGGTGAACACCACGGCCGGCATCGCGGTCAAGTCGAGGGCCGCATCTCCGCCCGTCATGTTGATCGCGGCACGGGTGCCGGCCGCTGCCGCCACATAGACGAACTGCGGCTGGTCAGCGCAGTCGCCAGCCGCATAAATGTGCGGCGTGCTGGTGCGCATGCCCTTGTCGATGACGATGGCCCCTTGCGCATTGACGGTGACCCCCGCCGCGTCCAGTGCCAGGCTGCGCGTGTTCGGTGTCCGTCCGGTAGCGACCAGCAGCTTGTCGGCGCGTATTTCACCGTGCCCCGTGGTCAGCACGAATTCGCGGTTCACATGCGCGACCTGGCTGGCTTGCGTGTGTTCCAACACCGTGATCCCTTCGGCACGGAAAGCGTCGGTAACGGCCTCGCCGATGGCCGGGTCTTCGCGGAAGAACAGCGTTCTGCGCGCCAGGATCGTGACCTGGCTGCCCAGCCGGGCAAAGGCTTGCGCCAGTTCCAGCGCCACCACCGACGAGCCGATCACGGCCAGGCGTTCGGGAACGGTCTCGCTGACCAGCGCCTCGGTCGACGTCCAGTACGGTGACTCTTTCAGGCCCGGAATCGGCGGCACGGCCGGACTGGCACCCGTGGCGACCAGGCAGCGGTCGAACATCACGACGCGCTCACCACCCTCGTTCAAACGGACGACAACGCTCTGGTCGTCCTTGAAACGAGCTTCACCATGCAGAACGGTGATGGCTGAATTGCTGTCCAGGATGCCTTCGTACTTGGCATGGCGGAGTTCATCGACGAGGGCCTGCTGCTGGGCCAGTAGTTTGCTGCGATCAATCGCAGGCACAGTCGCGGTGATACCGCCGTCGAATGGGCTTTCCCGGCGTAAATGGGCGATGTGAGCGGCGCGGATCATGATCTTGGACGGCACACAACCGATATTGACGCAGGTGCCGCCGATGGTGCCGCGCTCGATCAGCGTGACGTGCGCGCCTTGCTCGACGGCCTTCAGCGCCGCGGCCATCGCGGCTCCACCGCTGCCGATCACCGCGATCTGCAACTGGTGTTCACCGTCACTGCGCTCATCAGCGGCCCCCATCCAGCCGCTCACCTTGTCGAGCAGCCCGGTGCAGTTGTCCGTCGGTGGCGCATCGGCGAGCGTTGCTTTGTAGCCCAGTCCGACCACGGCGGCAGTCAGCGCATCCGGTGACGTGCCCGCCTCGGTGGCGAGTTGCGCTGTGCCCTTCGGATAGGACACCAGCGCCGACTGCACGCCGGGCACTTTTTCCAGCGCTTCCTTGACGTGCGCCGCGCACGAGTCGCAGGTCATGCCGGTGATTTTTAGATGGGTCATGCAACAGATCCTTTATCGTTTGTGGCGCCAGGCAATGACGTCAAATGTGCTGCGGTGCCGTTTTCAGTGACTCACTGCTTGACGCTGGACGGATAGCCCGCGTCCCCGGTGGCCTTGGTCAGCTTCTGCACGCTGGTCTTGGCATCATCGAAGGTGACGACGGCTTCGCGCGTCTCGAAGGTCACATCAACTTTGCTGACGCCTTCGACCTTGGAAATCGCCTTCTTGACGGTGATCGGGCAAGCGGAGCAAGTCATGCCCGGTACGGACAGCGTGACGGTCTGGGTGGCGGCCCACACGGGGGCAACAACGGCAACGAGGGCGAGGGAGGCAAACAGTTTTTTCATAGTGAACTCCTGTGATTAATAGAAAAATGGCATGACGTAGGGAAATCCGAGCGCGACCAGAACCAGCGCGGCCACGACCCAGAAAATGAGCTTGTAAGTAGCGCGCACTTGGGGAATCGCGCAGACCTCACCCAGTTTGCAGGCTTGCGCCGGGCGGTAGATGCGCCGCCAGGCGAAGAAAAGCGCCACCAGCGCCACGCCGATAAAGATGGGGCGATAGGGTTCCAACACCGTCAAGTTGCCGATCCAAGCGCCGCTGAACCCCAAGGCGATCAGAACCAGCGGCCCGAGGCAGCAAGCCGAGGCGAGGATGGCGGCCAGCCCTCCAGTGAAGAGGGCGCCGCGCCCGTTTTGAGGTTCAGGCATACGCTTGTCCTTTCGAATCTGAATTGGATAGCTTAAGCTTACTTCCGTACCAATGTACGGAGTCAAGCAATATGGAGAACAATTTGAAGGATCTGACCATCGGCCTTTTCGCCAAGGCGGCCGGGGTCAACGTGGAGACCATCCGCTTCTATCAGCGCAAGGGCTTGTTGCTGGAGCCGGACAAGCCCTATGGCAGCATCCGCCGCTATGGCGAGGCGGATGTAACGCGGGTGCGCTTCGTGAAATCAGCCCAGCGGCTGGGCTTCAGCTTGGACGAGGTCGCCGAGCTGCTACGGCTGGATGACGGCACCCACTGCGAGGAAGCCAGCAGCCTGGCCGAGCACAAACTTCAGGATGTGCGCGAGAAGATGGCCGACTTGGCTCGCATGGAAAGCGTGCTGTCTGAACTGGTGTGCGCCTGTCATGCGCGGCAAGGGAACGTTTCATGTCCGCTGATTGCTGCGCTGCAAGGGGAGAAAGAACCGCGCAGTGCCAACGCGGTGTAGCCGAGGGAGCTACGCCTTAGCGTGCTTTATTTTCCGTTTTCTGAGGTGCTTCAACGTCAGAAAAGACCGTGCGGCCGACTTTTGATATTTCGTGCTGTTGTCTTTTGAAAATGACAGCCACGCAGCCTCTCGATCAGCAAACTCGACGCCCCTAAGGGGGCCGCCCTAAGCCTGCCTCACGAAGCCTCAGTGTCAGGCTGATCGCGTTTTCTCGGCTTTCTCATCAGCACATAGGCCGCAGGAATCACAAACAAGGACAGCAGCGGCGCTGTCACCATACCGCCCAGCATGGGGGCCGCGATGCGGCTCATGACCTCCGAGCCTGTCCCGCTGCTCCACACGATGGGCACCAGGCCCGCTAGGATGACAGCCACGGTCATGGCCTTGGGGCGCACGCGCAGCACAGCACCTTCCCGGATCGCATCCAGCAGCTCTTCCAGCGTGGGCTGCCTGCCGTCTGGACATCTCTCTGCGAGTGCCTGCTTGAGGTAGATGAGCATGACCACCCCGAACTCTGCCGCGACCCCCGCCAGAGCGATGAAGCCCACACCGGTGGCGATGGACAGGTTGTAGTTCATCAGGTACAGGAACCAGATGCCCCCAGTGAGCGCAAATGGCAGTGTCGCCATGATCAGTCCCGCCTCGCCCATGCGCGAGAAGGTCAAGTACAACAGCACGAAGATGATCAGCAAGGTGGCAGGCACCACTACTTTCAGGCGGGCATTGGCCCGCTCCAGGTACTCGAACTGGCCTGAGTACGTGATGCTGACCCCGGGCTCCAGCTTGATCTGGCGGCTCACCGCATCGCGCAGGTCATTGGCCACCGATGCCAGATCGCGCCCCCGCACATCGACATACACCCAGCCTGATGGGCGGGCGTTCTCGCTCTTGAGCATGGGTGGCCCATCGGTGATGGCGATGCTGGCCACCGTGCCCAGCGTGATCTGCTGCCCCATGGGGGTGAAGATGGGCAATTGGGCCAAGCGTTCGGGCGAGTCTCTCCACTCACGCGGATAGCGCAGGTTGATGGGGAAGCGGGCCAAGCCTTCGACTGTTTCAGAGACGTTTTCACCACCGATGGCCCCGGAAACGACAGCCTGGATTTCGCTCACGTTCAGCCCATAGCGCCCTGCGGCCGTGCGGTCGATGCGGACATCGACGTAGCGCCCCCCCGTCAGGCGCTCTGCCAACGACGAAGTCACTCCCGGAATGCCCTTGGCGACCTGCTCGACTTGGGCAGCGATCCCGTCGATCACCTTCAGGTCGTTGCCGGTCACCTTGACCCCGATGGGACTCTTGATGCCCGTCGCGAGCATGTCGATCCGGTTGCGAATCGGCGGAATCCAGATGTTGGACAGGCCGGGGATCTTGACGGCCTTGTCCAACTCCTCGATCAGACCCTCGGGCGTCATTCCTGGACGCCATTGGTCTCTGGGCTTGAGCTTTACCGTGGTCTCGAACATTTCCAGAGGCGCTGGATCGGTGGCGGTCTCCGCTCTGCCAGCCTTGCCGAAGACGCGCTCAACCTCGGGAACCGTCTTGATCATGCGGTTGCTCAGTTGCAGCAGTTCGGTTGCCCGCTGTGCCGAAAGACCCGGGAGCGCCGAAGGCATATACAGCAGGTCGCCTTCGTCCAGTCTGGGCAGGAATTCGCCGCCTAGCCGGGAGAGCGGCCACATCGTGGTCGCCAGCGCCAGCACGGCGATGACCAGGGTGGATTTGGGACGGTGCAGCACCCATTCCAGGCAAGGTCGGTACACGGCGATCAGCGCACGCGTGATGGGGTTTTTCTGCTCGTCAGGGATACGCCCCCGGATCCAGTAGCCCATGAGGACCGGAATCAGCGTGACCGAGAGGGCCGCAGCTGCGGCCATCGCGTAGGTCTTCGTGAACGCCAGCGGTCCAAACAAGCGGCCTTCCTGTGCTTCCAGCGTAAAAACGGGCACAAAGGACAACGTGATGATGAGCAGCGAGAAGAAAAGCGCGGGCCCAACTTCCTCGGCTGCTTCGGTGATCACTTTCCAGCGCTCTTCACCGACCAACTGCTGGTCGGGATGCTTGTGCTGCCAGGCCTCCAGCTTCTTGTGGGCGTTCTCGATCATCACCACCGCTGCATCCACCATGGCGCCCACAGCAATAGCAATCCCGCCCAAGGACATGATGTTGGCGTTGATGCCCTGGTAACGCATCACCAGAAACGCCGCCATGATCCCCAGCGGAAGAGAAATGATGGCAACCAGCGCGGATCGCAGATGCCAGAGGAACAAGACACAGACCACAGCCACCACGATGAACTCCTCCACGAGTTTCGTCGTGAGGTTCTGGATCGCCCGCTCAATGAGTGCGCTGCGGTCGTAGGTGGTCACGATCTCCACGCCCTGGGGCAGGCTGCTTTGCAGCTCACTGAGCTTGGCCTTGACGGCTTTTATGGTTTCCTGGGCATTCTTGCCCGAGCGCAGGACCACCACGCCACCGGCCACCTCGCCCTCGCCGTCGAGTTCGGCGATGCCGCGCCGCATCTCTGGCCCGATCTGGAGCGTTGCAACATCGCCCAGGCGCACCGGAATCCCGGCGCGCGACACCAGCGGGATGGCCCGGAAGTCGTCCAGTGTCTTGAGGTAGCCGCTGGCGCGCACCATGTACTCGGCCCCGGACAACTCCAGCACCGATCCTCCCGTTTCCTGGTTGGCGCCCAGGATGGCCTCGCGCACCTGCCCCTGGGTCAGCCCTTGGGCTGCGAGCTTGATCGGATCAAGCACCACCTGGTACTGCTTGACCATGCCGCCCACCGACGCCACTTCCGCGACATTGGGCAGGCTCTTGAGTTCGAA
>NZ_BJHU01000046.1 GCF_005405905.1 Acidovorax sp. NB1 | reverse complement strand
GAAAGCATGGGCGCCGCCGTGTGGCTCCAGGCGTAGGCCGAGGCGGCCACACGGTCGTAACCCTCTTCCATCTTCACCACCATCATTTCGATGGCGATGATGGCGTCGTCCACCAGCAGGCCCAGGGCCAGGATGAGTGAGCCCAGCGTGATGCGGTCAAAGTTCTTGCCAGAGGCGGCCATGACCACGAACACCGCCGCCAGCGTCAACGGCACAGCGGCTGCCACGACGATGCCCACACGCCAGCCCATGCTGACAAAGCACACCACCATCACCACCAGCAGGGCGACGAAAAACTTGACCATGAACTCGTCCACCGCCGAGGCAATGTTGACAGCCTGGTCGGTCACCTTGGTCAGCGTCATGCCCATCGGAAGTTCGGCGTTGATTTGGGTGACCTTGGCCTCCAGTGCCTTGCCCAGGTCGAGCCCGTTCCAGTCGTCGCGCATCACCACGCCCAGCAGCAGGGCGGGCTCGCCACCGTTGCGCACTAGGAACGTGGCGGGGTCTTCGTAGCCGCGCTCGACGGTTGCCACATCCGACAATTTCAGCGTGCGCCCCTGCGCGACGATGGGGGTCTGCCTTATCCTCTCCAGCGTGTTGAGGGCGCCGTCCACGCGCAGGAAGACCTGCGGCCCCTGGGTTTCGATGGAGCCTGCGGGGGTCAGTACGTTCTGGCTGTTGAGGGCTGCAAAAATGTCTTGCGGTGACACGCCCAGCGTGGCCAGCCGGTCGTGGGAGAAGGAGACAAAGATCCGCTCGGACTGCTCCCCGATGATGTTGACCTTCTTGACGCCCGCCACGTGCAGCAGTTGCTGGCGCAGCACCTCGGCATCGCGCACCAGTTGCCTCTGGGGCTCACCCTTGGCCTTGAGGGCGAACAACGCAAAGGTCACATCGGCATACTCGTCGTTGACCATGGGGCCGATAACGCCCGCAGGCAGCCTTCGGGCCTCGTCGCTGATCTTCTTGCGGGCCTGGTAGAACTCTTCCTGCACCTGCGAGGGCGGTGCGCTGTCGAGCAGCGACACCATGGTGAACGCCAGGCCAGGGCGGGTGAAGGTTTCCGAGCGGTCGTACCAGCGCAGTTCCTGCATGCGCTTTTCCAGAGGTTCCGCGACTTGGTCTTGCATCTCCTGTGCTGTGGCGCCGGGCCAGGCCGTGACGATCGTCATCTGCTTGATCGTGAAAGGCGGGTCTTCTGCGCGCCCGAGCTTGGCGAAGGCCAGAATACCTGCCGCTGAGATCAGGAAAATCAGGAACAGGGTGATGGCGCGCTCGCGCACGGCCAGCGCCGACAGGTTGAAGCGGCCTTGGCTCACGGACGTGCTCCTTCGGTCACAGCGGCTGCAGCCGCCATATCGGTCAGCCGGACCGAATCGCCTTCACGCAGCAGGTGCGCACCCAGCGCGACAACCCGCTCCCCAGGCTTGATCTGGCCCGCTACGTAAGCCCCCGCATCGTCCAGGCGCTGGACGGCCACGGGCTGCCAGGCCACCTTGGCCGGTTCACCGCGAATCACCCAAACGCCCGGGCCCTTGCCCGCATCGAACAAGGCGCCGATGGGCACTTGCAGGCCCGCCGCCACAGAGGTTTTGTCGTCTGCGATGCGCACCACCACCGTGGTGCCGAGGGGCGCGTTGGCCAAGTCGCCTTCCAGCACGTAACGGGCCTCGAAGGTGCGCGTCACCCGGTCTGCCGCGCTGGACAGCTGCCGCAGCTTGGCCGGGACGGCGAGGCCTTCTTTGCCGAACAAGGTGGCTTGCGCCTGCGAACCGATGGCGGGGCGCAGAGTCTCGGGCAACTGGATGAGCGCCTCGCGGCGGCCAGCGTGGGCCAGGCGGACCACGGGTTGCCCGGCGTTCACCACCTGGCCGGGCTCAGCCAGTGTTTCCACCACAACGCCGTCGCCATCGGCCACCAGCTCAGCGTAGCGGCTGGCATTGCGGGAGACATCGGCCTGGGCTTCGGCGGCGCTGAGCTGCGCCTGGGCGGCGTCTGCCGCTGCCTTCGCCTGGTCGTAGGCCGTGGCAGAAATGGCACCTGTGCCGCGCAAATCGCGGTAGCGCGCTTCATCTTCCGCCGTCTGACGTGCACGGGCGCGTGCAGCGGCCACTGCCTCTTGTTGCGCATGGGCGGCCAGCTTCAAGTCCACCGCATCGATGCGCATGAGCGGCTGGCCGCGTTTGACGGTCTGCCCCGCATCCACCAGCCGTTCCAGCACCTTGCCCGGGACGCGAAAGCCCAGGTCACTTTGCACCCGTGCCGCTACGGTGCCGGTGAACGCCCGGGTCGAAGCCGAGGCCTCCTGGACAACGGCGGCGCGCACCAGCGGCGCCTGGGTGCGGGGGTCGGAAGAAGCCTTTTCGCCGCAAGCGACCAGCGCCAACGGCAAGGCAGAAACGAGAAACAGGGTGGCGAGGCGAGGCCGGAGCATGAAAGTCCCTTGTGCGAATGGATCGGGACTTTCATTGTGATTCTTGTGACTAAATTAGTCAATAGTCACAAATCAATTGTGGATCAGGGAGACAGGCTGCGCAGAACCAGGCTGGACAACTGCGCGGGCGCCTCGTTGGCGTAGTCCAGGCTGTGCTGGAGGATCAGGGGGTTGAGGTAGGGGCGCATCACCAAGTGGATGGCAGCGGTGGTTTCATCCAGCGGCGTCTTGCGCTCGAAGTCGCCGGTTTGCCGGCCTTCCTGCAACACATCCCGCAGCAGCGACTGAAGGCGCTCTTCATAAACGATGGTGGATTGCCAGCGTTCGGTCGCCGCCGAAGTAGCGATCTCGTAGAGCTTTCTGTCCTGAAAAAAGAGCCGCAGGCTCGACTCGACAATGGCTTTGAACATGCGCCGAAGCTTCTCGGGTGGGCGATCGGCCTGGGCCACGGCGGCCCGAACCTCGCTCTCGATATCGCCCAGGCAGTTGGCGCAAATCATCTCGCCAATGGCCTGCTTGGACTCGAAGAACTTGTAGATATAGGCCTTGGAAAAACCGATTTCCTTGGCGAGGTCGGACACGGTGGTTTTTTCGTAGCCGTAGCGGCTGAAGTGCTCGGTGGCGGCCGTCACGATCTGGTTTCGCACCTCGTGGTCCGCAGGGCCCCGGCCTGCGGCGGTGGGATGGCTGGTTTTGGTCATGGGTGCAGCTTACGACAGTCTCGCGCACTAGACAACTAGTGACCATTTGGTATTATGGTCACAACTCAATGCCCTGACGATCGGAAAACACCATGTTGCCCAAACGTACCCTCGCCGCCCTTCTTGTGGCCAGCCTGTCCGCTGGCTGTGCCGTGGGGCCGGACTATGTCCGCCCCCGTGTCGCCCTGCCTGGGCAGTTCCAGGAGCGGACCCTCCGAGAGCAACCGCTGGAGAAGGCGCCCCCTGATCTGGCCCACTGGTGGTCCAGCTTTGGCGACCCGCAGTTGACGCAGTTCGTGTCGCTGGCGCTGCAGCAGAACCTGGACCTGGCGCAAGCCGCTGCCCGTGTGGCCCAGGCGCGTGCGGGGCTGGGCGCTGCCGACGCCGCACTGCTGCCGTCTGCCGCCGTGTCAGGCCAGGCGGCACGGGCCTACCAGTCCACGCAAACGCCTTTGGGGCAGGTTTTGAGTTCGACGCCCGGCTTTGACCGGTATGGCAGCGCCTACGAGGCCAACCTGGGCGCCAGTTGGGAGCTGGACATGTTTGGCGGCCTGCGCCGGGGGCGGGAGGCGGCCACGGCCGAATACCAGTCCTCGGAAGCAGGCGCGGTGGCCACCCGCCTGACCGTGGCGGCGCAAACGGCAGACATCTACATCACCGTGCGTGGTCTGCAAGCCCGCCGGGACGTGGTCCGCCAGCAGGTGCAGACCCAGCAAGCTCTGCTGGCCAACATCCGGCTGCTGCACGGCAAAGGCCTCGCGGCCGAACTCCAGGTGCGGCAGGCGGAAGGCGCGCTCTCGCAGGCGCAAGCGGCCATCCCCATGCTGGATGCGTCCCTGGACACGGCGATGAACGCGATGGATGTGATCCTGGGAACGCCCCCAGGCACCTACCGCGCAGAACTTATCGCACCAGGCCATATCCCCAGCACGCCACAAGGCATCGCGACGGGGTCGCCCAGCGACCTGCTCAGGCGCAGGCCAGACCTCATCGTTGCGGA
>NZ_BJHU01000045.1 GCF_005405905.1 Acidovorax sp. NB1 | reverse complement strand
AGTGCCAGCACTGTGGCCGTCCAAGGCGGAGACGTGGTGGCCGAAGTCGTCGAGACCATGAAAGGCATCAACGCCAGCAGCAACAAGATTGCAGACATCATCAGCGTCATCGACGGCATCGCGTTCCAGACCAACATCCTGGCACTCAACGCCGCAGTGGAAGCGGCCCGAGCCGGTGAACAAGGCCGGGGCTTTGCCGTGGTGGCCGGAGAAGTACGCAACCTGGCAGGGCGCAGCGCAGAAGCCGCCAAGGAAATCAAAAGCCTCATCACCGCCAGCGTCGAACGCGTGGAACAAGGCACCGCCCTGGTGGACAAGGCCGGTGCCACCATGACCGAAGTGGTCGCCTCCATCCGGCGCGTGACCGACATCATGGGAGAAATCAGCGCCGCCAGCAGCGAACAAAGCGCAGGCGTAGGCCAGGTGGGAGAAGCCGTCACCCAGATGGACCAGGCCACCCAGCAAAACGCCGCCCTGGTGGAAGAAATGGCAGCGGCAGCCAGCGCGCTGAACGCCCAGGCAGGCGAACTGGTCAACGCCGTGGCCGTGTTCAAGCTGGACGCCCACGCCACCAGCGCCCAGCGCAGCAGCAGCCACAGCACAGCGACAACAGCGCGCCCCCCCATCGCAGCCCCCAGCTACAACGCCCCGCGCAACACCCCGGCCAAGACCGCCAGCCTGGGGACCCGCAAGCCCGCCACCAAACCAGCAGCCAGCCTGGCTGCACCCAAGGCGGCAGCCACCAGCACTGCACCAGCAGCTCCCGCAGCCAAAGCCCACAGCCCGGCCCCGGCGCCCAAGGCGGGGGGCAGCGACGACGACTGGGAGAGCTTCTGAGCGGCGCGGGCT
>NZ_BJHU01000044.1 GCF_005405905.1 Acidovorax sp. NB1 | reverse complement strand
CGGCGCAGCGGCCGTGCCTTGTTTGCTCAGATACAGGCCCAGGGCTACCGCGGCGGCTACAGCGCCGTCACCGACTACATCCGGCGCTGGCGGGTGGAGTCAGCAGCCAGTGCGGCCAAGGCGTTCGTTCCGATGAGCTTCGAGCTGGGCGAGGCCTTCCAGTTCGACTGGAGCGTCGAAGCCATGGTCGTCGGCGGCGTGTTCTACAACGTGCAAGTTGCGCACCTGAAGCTGTGCGCCAGCCGTGCTTTCTGGCTGGTGGCCTACCCCAGCCAGGGCCATGAGATGCTGTTCGACGCGCACACACGCTCGTTCCAGGCGCTTGGCGGTGTCACCCGGCGCGGCATCTACGACAACATGCGCACCGCCGTGGACAAGGTGCAGCGTGGCAAGCAGCGCACCGTCAACGCGCGATTCGCGGCCATGTGCAGCCACTACCTGTTCGACGCCGACTTCTGCAACGTCGCCTCGGGCTGGGAGAAGGGGGTGGTCGAGAAGAACGTGCAGGACAGCCGCAGGCGCATCTGGATCGAAGCCGCGACCCGTCGCTTCGGCTCGTTCATCGAACTCAATGCCTGGCTGAGCGAGCGGTGTCGTTCGGTGTGGAGCGACACCACGCATCCGATCCACCGACAGTTCACCGTGGCCGAGATGTGGGAGTTGGAGAAGCCTCACCTCATGTCCATGCCGGCCCCCTTCAACGGCTACGTCGAGCGGCTGGCCCGGGTCAGCAGCACCTGCCTGGTGGCCGCCGCGCGCAACCGTTACTCCGTGCCGTGCGAGTGGGCCGGCCACATCGTCAGCACCCGCGTCTATCCCGAACGAATCGATGTGGCGGCCGCAGATGCCGTCGTAGCCAGCCATGCCCGGCTGCCGGGCAGTGGCCAGACCAGCTACGACTGGCAGCACTACATCGACCTGGTGCAGCGCAAACCGGGCGCATTGCGCAATGGCACGCCGTTCCTGGACCTTCCGGCGCCGTTGCTGCGTTTGCGCCAGTCGCTGCTCAGGCACCCTGGAGGAGACCGGGTCATGGCACAGGTGCTGGCCGTGGTGCCGCAGGCTGGGCTGGAAGCGGTGCTGGTGGCCATCGAGCTGGTACTCGAAGGCAGGGCCCCCAGTGGCAGCATTAGCGTGGAGCACGTGCGCAACGTGCTGGCCCGCTTGAACAACCCGGCCACGCCAGCGCAGGCGCAGACGTCCTTGCAACTCACCCAGGCGCCCAAGGCCGACACCGCGCGTTATGACCGGCTGCGCCCCACCCACACGGACCATGAGCAGGAGGTCGATCATGCGTGAGACCTCCATCGATGTACAGGCCCAACTGAAGGCGCTGCGGCTCAACGGCATGGCCACGGCCTGGGCCGATCTGACGGAGCAAGGTGGCGATACGACCCTGGCCGCATCACGCTGGCTGGTGGAGCACCTGCTACAGGCTGAAGATGCTGATCGGGCGATGCGCTCCATCGCCCACCAGATGAAAGCGGCGCGCTTCCCGATGCACCGCGACCTGGCTGGGTTCGACTTCACCGTCGCGCAGGTCGACCGCGCGTTGATCCAGAAACTGGCGGACCTCTCGTTCACGCAGGATGCGCAGAACGTGGTGCTGGTCGGCGGCCCAGGCACCGGCAAAACCCACCTGGCCACGGCGCTGGGAATTGCTGGGCTCACCCGGCACGCCAAGCGAGTGCGGTTCTACTCCACGGTCGATCTGGTCAATGCCCTGGAGCATGAGAAGAGCCAGGGCCGTGCCGGACGCATCGCCATGAGTCTGGTGCGCATGGATCTGGTCGTGCTCGACGAGTTGGGCTACCTGCCCTTCAGCCAGGCCGGTGGTGCCTTGTTGTTCCACCTTCTGTCCAAGCTGTACGAGCACACCAGCGTGTTGATCACCACCAACCTGACGTTCGCGGAGTGGTCCACGGTGTTCGGCGATGCCAAGAT
>NZ_BJHU01000043.1 GCF_005405905.1 Acidovorax sp. NB1 | reverse complement strand
GAGCACCGCTGATCGCGCTGCTGTGCGTGCCCAAGCTGCCGAAGCTGTGCGCACTGGCCCGATCTCTTACGGCGAGCGTGGTTGATTGATCAGCGCTTGATTCGCTGAATCCACCGCTCTTCCTGTTTCGTATTGCCTAGTACATCCCTCTTTTTTGAATTTCATCGGAGTTTCACCATGAACAAGACCGCTCGCATCATCTCCATCGCCGCTGTGGCTGCTTTCTCTGCCTTCGGCGCCCACGCTGACGAAGCCGATGGCTCGCAGTTCGCTCTGAAGTTCGACACCAACCGCACCCGTGCTGAAGTGGCTGCCGAAGCCGCCACGGTGGCCCAGACCCGCTCCATCGAACCCGCAGGTTCGCGTGTGGTGACCTACAAGAGCACCGCTGACCGCGCTGCTGTGCGTGCCCAGGCTGCTGAAGCCCTGCGCACGGGCCAGATCCCTTCGGGCGAATTCAGCGCCATGTAATTCCAACCGGCCTGTGCAGGCCGGTCGTGAAGTGCAAATGCCATACAAAAGGCCGGAGTCCCTTGCGGGGCTCCGGCCTTTTTTGCTGGATGCCAAGCAGCCAATGAATCGCTGCGAAAGGTTGATTACTTGATCAGCGTGACGCCCGTCTTGGCCTGCAGGGCTTCAAACGTCACGCCGGGGGCCAGTTCCACCAGTTTGAGGCCTTGCGGCGTCACGTCCATCACTGCCAGGTCGGTGATGATACGGTCCACCACACCCACACCCGTGAGGGGCAGCGTGCAAGCGGGCAGGATCTTCAGGTCTTCTGTGCCGTCTTTCTTCTTGGCGACATGCTCCATGAGCACGATCACGCGCTTGACACCCGCCACCAGGTCCATAGCGCCGCCCATGCCCTTGACCATCTTGCCGGGGATCATCCAGTTGGCCAGGTCGCCCTTTTCGCTGACCTGCATGGCACCCAGGATGGACAGATTGATCTTGCCGCCACGGATCATGGCAAACGACTGATCGCTGCCGAAGATGGACGAGCCCTTGATGGTGGTCACCGTCTGCTTGCCAGCGTTGATCAGGTCCGGGTCCACCTTGTCGTCGGTCGGGAAGGGGCCGATGCCCAGCATGCCGTTCTCGGACTGGAGCCACACCTCCTTGTCACCGGTGAAATTGGCCACCAGCGTGGGAATGCCGATCCCCAGGTTCACGTAGAAGCCGTCTTCGAGTTCTTGGGCCGCACGGGCGGCCATCTGGTCTTGGGTCCACGGCATGGTCAGGCTCCTGCTTTCTCGGTCTTGGTCTCGGTAATCGTTCGTTTTTCGATGCGCTTTTCAGGGTTGGCATTGAGCACGATGCGGTGCACATAGATGCCAGGCAGGTGGATGTCATCAGGGGCCAGTTCGCCCACTTCCACGATCTTTTCCACCTCGACGATGCAGACCTTGCCAGCGGTGGCCGCTGCGGGGTTGAAGTTGCGTGCCGTCAGGTTGAAACGCAGGTTGCCCGACTTGTCGGCCACGTCAGCCTTGACCAGCGAGACCTCGGGCACCAGGGAGCGCTCCATCACATAAGTTTCGCCATCGAACTCGCGCAGCTCCTTGCCGTCGGCCACGATGGTGCCCACGCCGGTCTTGGTAAAGAAGGCCGGGATGCCAGCACCGCCCGCGCGCAGCTTTTCGGCCAGCGTGCCCTGGGGGGTGAATTCGAGCTCCAGCTCGCCCGCGAGGTACTGGCGCTCGAATTCCTTGTTTTCGCCTACGTACGACGAGATCATCTTCTTGATCTGGCGGGTTTCGAGCAGCTTGCCCAGGCCAAAGCCGTCCACGCCCGCGTTGTTGGAGATCACGGTGAGGTTCTTTGCACCCGAATCGCGCAGCGCGTCGATCAGGGCTTCAGGAATGCCACACAGCCCGAAACCGCCAACAGCCATGAGTTGGCCGTCTGCAACCACGCCCTTCAGGGCTTCGGCTGCGGAGGGGAATATCTTGTTCACCACGATCTCCTTATGAATGGGATGCGCTACGATACTACGTATCTAAATAAGTAGTTTCTCGTAAAGACTTGCACTATGGACGTTGACTACCGACTGGCTTTCGACATGGCCCCCGTGGGGCTGGTGCTGTCACGCAACCGCACCATGGTCGATTGCAACCGGCACGTGTGCGAGATGTTCGGCGCCTCGCGCGAGGTGCTGATTGGCCAGTCGTTCCAGATACTCTATCCCAGCGCCGACGAATATGAACGGCTTGGGGCCCATATGGAACCCATCCTGAACGCCAAGGGCCACTATGCGGACAACCGCATCATGAAGCGCGCCAACGGCGAGGTGTTCTGGTGCCATGTCTCGGGTCGCGCGCTCAACCGCGAGAATCCGCACGCTTCAGGCATCTGGAGCTTTGAAGACCTGAGTTCGCAACGCACCGTGAAAGCCGAACTCACTGGCCGCGAGCGCGAGGTGGCAGCCCGCCTGCTGGAGGGGCTGACCTCCAAGGAGATTGGCCGTGCGCTGGAGATCAGCCACCGCACAGTGGAAATCTACCGTGCACGCCTTATGCGCAAGTACAACGCCTCCACCGCGGCCGACCTGGTGCACAAGCTGCTGGCGGGGGGATAGCCCCCCTGAGTCGCTTCGCGCCTTCCCCCTGAGGGGAACGCCACCAGTGGCCTGGCAAAGCCAGTTCCACGGTGGCGCTGGCTTGGTGCATGCCAGTTCTACGGGCGACAGGAAGCAGTCCAAGCGGAAGACCGCATTGTCAGCCCTTCTTGGGTCCGTCGATCACCTCGGCAGCAGTGCGGAAGGCCTCCACGGCTGCAGGAAGCCCGCAATAAATGCTGGCGTGCAGCAGCACTTCCTGGATCTCTGCCGACGTGGCGCCGTTGTTGAGCGCGCCACGCACATGGCCCTTGAGTTCATGCTGCTTGCCCAGCGCCGTCAGAAAAGCCACGGTGATCAGGCTGCGCGTCTTCATGTCCAGCCCCGGCCGCTGCCACACGTCGCCCCAGGCATTGCGGGTGATGAACTCCTGGATCGGCTGGGTGAATTCGGTGGCATTGCCAAAGGCATTGGCCACAAAGTCCTCGCCCATGACCTGCTTGCGCGTGGCCAGGCCTTTGTCGAAATCCTTGGTGGAGGGTGTGGATGGTTGGGTCATGCGGGCTCTCTGGTTCAGTTGGGGCCGCCATCGTAGCCGCCCCCTTGCACGCACAAGGCACACACCCATAAAAACGCCCCCTGCGGCGTCCCTCGGGACCTGCAGGGGGCGTGGGCTCAACACTCAGGCCTTGGCCGCCGCCAGATCAAACCGGTCCAGGTTCATGACCTTGGTCCAGGCGCGGGCGAAGTCCTGCACAAACACCGCCTGGGCATCGCTGCTGCCGTAGACCTCGGCCAGCGCACGCAGCACCGCGTTGGAGCCAAACACCAGGTCGGCCACCGTGCCGGTCCACTTCTTGGCGCCCGTGCTGCGGTCCACACCGTCCAGCACACCGGCTGCGCCCGCCGACTTCTGCCATTGGGTGCGCATGTCGAGCAGGTTCACGAAGAAGTCATTGCTCAACGTGCCAGGGCGCTGCGTCAAGACACCATGGGGCGCCTGGCCCACATTGGCACCCAGCACGCGCAGGCCACCGATCAGCACCATCATCTCGGGTGCCGTCAGAGTGAGTTGGTTGGCACGGTCCACCAGCAACTCGGCCACGGCGCCTTCCAGGCCGGGGCGCACATAGTTGCGGAAACCATCGGCCACGGGCTCCATGACCTCGAACGAAGGCACATCGGTCTGGTCCTGCGATGCATCCGTGCGGCCGGGGGTGAAGGGCACGGTCACGTTCTGTCCCGCCTGCTTCGCTGCGGCCTCGACGGCGGCGCCGCCGGCCAGCACGATCAGGTCAGCGAGCGAGATCTTCTTGCCGCCCGTCTGCGCCGCATTGAACGCCTGCTGGATCTTTTCGAGCTGGCCCAGCACCTTGGCCAGTTGTGCGGGCTGGTTCACGGCCCAGTCCTTCTGCGGCGCCAGACGAATGCGCGCGCCATTGGCGCCACCGCGCTTGTCGCCGCCACGGAAGGTAGAGGCAGACGCCCAGGCAGTGGACACCAGCTCCGAGATTGACAGGCCCGAGGCCAGCACCTGGGCCTTGAGCGCAGCGATGTCTTGCGCATCGACCAGCGCGTGGTCCACCGCAGGGATCGGGTCTTGCCACACCAGCACTTCGGCGGGCACTTCAGCCCCCAGGTAGCGTGCACGCGGCCCCATGTCGCGGTGCGTGAGCTTGAACCAGGCACGCGCAAACGCGTCGGCAAACTGCTCGGGGTGCGCCAGGAAGCGGCGCGAGATCTTTTCGTAGGCCGGGTCAAAGCGCAGCGACAGGTCGGTGGTGAGCATGGTGGGCACCAGCTTTTTCGACGGGTCGTGGGCGTGCGGGATCGTCGCTGCCGCGCCCTTGGCCGTCCACTGGTGGGCACCCGCCGGGCTCTTGGTCAGCTCCCATTCGTAGCCGAACAGGTTTTCGAAGAAGTTGTTGCTCCACTGCGTGGGCGTGGTGGTCCAGGTGACTTCCAAGCCGCTGGTGATGGTGTCGCCAGCCTTGCCAGAACCATGGCTGCTCTTCCAGCCCAGGCCCTGCTCTTCGATGCCTGCGCCTTCGGGCTCCTTGCCCACCAGCGCAGCGTCGCCTGCACCGTGGGTCTTGCCAAAGGTGTGGCCGCCAGCAATCAGGGCCACGGTCTCTTCATCGTCCATGGCCATGCGGGCGAAGGTGTCGCGGATGTCGCGCGCGGCGGCGATGGGGTCAGGGTTGCCGTTCGGGCCTTCGGGGTTCACGTAGATCAGGCCCATCTGCACAGCGGCCAGGGGGTTAGCCAGGTCGCGCTCGCCGCTGTAGCGTTTGTCGCCCGCCAGCCAGGTGGATTCGGCACCCCAGTACACGTTCTCATCGGGTTCCCACACGTCGGGGCGGCCACCGGCAAAACCAAAGGTCTTGAAGCCCATGGATTCGAGCGCCACGTTGCCCGCCAGGATCATCAAATCGGCCCACGAAATCTTGCGACCATATTTCTGCTTGACGGGCCAGAGCAGGCGGCGCGCCTTGTCCAGGTTGGCGTTGTCGGGCCAGCTGTTGAGCGGCGCAAAACGCTGTTGCCCTGCCCCCGCGCCACCACGGCCGTCCGCCAGGCGGTAGGTGCCTGCGCTGTGCCAGGTCATGCGCACAAACAGCGGGCCATAGTGGCCAAAGTCTGCGGGCCACCAGTCCTGCGAATCGGTCATGACCGCATGCAGGTCCTTCTTCAGAGCCGCCAGGTCCAGGGTCTTGAATTCTTCGGCGTAGTTGAAGCCCTCACCCATCGGGTCGGTGAGCGGCGAGTTCTGGTTCAGGGGGCGGAGATTGAGCTGGTTGGGCCACCAGTCGGCATTGCGGGGGCCTGTGGGCACCGCCTTGGTGTGGTCAAAGGGGCACTTGGCTTCGGTGGTCATGGGGCATCTCCTGTAGGAACGTGAATGAACGTATCGACAGGACAGATGGTAGGAAGCAATCGATGACAGGTAAATTGAATCGATTGAATCCCTTTAATAGTCAATTTCAATAGAACACCACATCACCATTGGTGTTTCCGAAGATGCACCCCGCCGGAGCGACCGCCCAATCAGCGCGGCCGTGCCAACGGCAGCCCACCCACCTCCATCTGTGCGCGCAGGATGTGGCCATGGGTGGAATCGGTCACGTACAGCATGGTGCGCCCTTCTCCGCCAAACGCCAGGTTGGTGGTAGAGGCGCCCGCAGGCCCACGCAGCACCAGCACGGGCTCGGCACGGTGGTTGAGCACCCACACATAGCCCAGGCCCGGGTTGGCCACCAGCAGCCGCCCCTGCGCATCCACGGCCAGCCCGTCGGGGCCACTCGGGCCATATGACGTGAAGAACTGCCCCACCTTGGCCACGCTGCCATCGGGCAGCAACGGCACGCGCCACACGCAGTTGCCACGCGTGGCGGCGAGGTACAGCACGCGGCCGTCGGGCGACAGTGCCACGCCATTGGGGCTGGGCACATTGGTCAGCAGCAGGTCGAGTTGGCCGTTGGGGCGCAGGCGGTACAGGCGGCCGCTCGGGTCGTGCAGCCCGCTCTGGCCCTGGTCGGTGAAATACAGGTTGCCTTCGGCGTCGAAGATCAAATCGTTCACCCCCTTGAAGCGTTCGCTGTTGCGGCGCTCCAGGTAGGGCGTGACGGTGCCGGTGGCGACATCCAGCCGCATGAGGCCGTTCTTGTAGTCGGTGACCAGCAGCGTGTCTGCGTCCATGAACTTCATGCCGTTGGGTTCGCCGTCGTACTCGGCCACCAGCGTCCACGCGCCCTCGGGGTCGATGCGGAAGATGCGGCCCCAGGGGATGTCGGTCACGTACAGGTTGCCTGCACCGTCGAACACCGGGCCTTCGAGGAACGAGTCGGTGATGGTGCCGCCCCGGTTGGCGTCGGCCCAGGCACTGCGCTCCGGGCGGCGGAAGGCCTCGGGCATGGCGCTGAACAAGGCCAGATCGCGGATCTCAGGGGGTTGCAGAAGAAACATGGAAAAGTCCCTCGTTGTCAGGAAATGGCCTCGAAACCATACAGCCGCGCCGGGTTGTCCACCAGGATGCGGTGCATCACAGCCTCCGATCCCGCCCAGGCGTGCAGCAGGTCCACCAGGTCGGCATCGTTCACACTGCCCGGTGCCTCGGTGGTGTGGGGCCAGTCGCTGCCCCACACCAGGCGCTCAGGTGCGGCCAACACCAGCGCGCGGCCCAGCGGCAGCGTGTCGGCGTAGCTTGGGCCCTGCACGCGGGAGCGCATGTAGGCGCCCGAAAGTTTGACCCAGGTGTTGCCCCCGTCCAGCAACCGGCGCAGCGCGCCCATCGCCTCAGACGACGGCCTTTCGGCCGGATCCATGCGCCCCAGGTGGTCGATGACCAGCGGCACCGGCATGGCGCGCAGCACAGGTTCAAGCGCCACGATCTGCTCCGGGTGTGCAAACACTTGGATGTGCCAGCCATTGCAGTCTGCATGGCGCACCACCTTGCCCGCCAGCGTGGCCAGCATCTCAGGGGTCGTGGTGCCCCAGGACTGGGGCGAGACAAAGTTGATCCGCAGGCCGCGCACGCGCCGGGCGGCCAAGTGGGCCAGCTCTATGTCGCCCACGCCCTCGCCCACCACGGCCACGCCGCGTGCGCTGTCGCCCAGTTGGTCCAGCGCATCCAGCGTGCAGGCGTTGTTGGTGCCATAGGTCGAGGGCGTGACCACCAGCGCGCGCGAGGTTCCCAGGCGCTTCTGCAGCTGCCGGTAAGCAGCCACGGGTGCATGGGGCGGCGTGCGCGGCCAGTGGGGCGAAGGAGAAAACCGCGCGTCGAAGATGTGCATGTGGCTATCGCACGCACCGGGCGGCAGCGGGCGCTGGGGGCGGTTCAATCCCGCCGAGTGCGGCACGGGCGCAGTCAGCGCAGGCAAAGGCATGGCTCAGTCCAGCTTGATATTGCCCTTCTTCACCACCTCGCCCCATTTCGCGTCTTCCTTCTTCAGAAAGGCGGCAAAGTCGGCGGGCGTGGAGCCCACGGGCTGTGCGCCCATGTCGGCCAGGCGCTGCTTCACCTCTTCTTCCTTCATCACGTCCTGCAGCGCCTGCTGCAGCTGGGTGGCCACAGGGGCGGGCGTGCCAGCGGGCAGGAAAACGCCATTCCACTCAAAAGCCTCGTAGCCCGGAACGGCAGCCTCGGCCACCGTGGGCACATCGGGCAGGCGCTTGGAACGCTCAGGCGCCGACACGGCCAGCGCGCGCAGCTTGCCGCCCGATACATGCGGGTAGGTGGCAGCCACGGTGCCAAACATGAAGTCCACCTGCCCACCCATCACATCGGTGATGGCGGGGCCACCACTTTTGTAGGGCACATGCACCATGTCCAGCCCGAGTTGCTGGCGGAACAGCTCCGCCGCCAGGCGCTGCACCGTGCCGCTGCCGCCCGAGGCAAAGTTGATCTTGCCGGGCTGCGCCTTGGCCTTGGCGATGAGGTCGCCCACGTTCTTGAAAGGCGCATCGGCCCTCACGATGAGCACGTTGGGCGCCAGCATCACCAGCGACAGCGGCTGCAGCGCGTTGCTGGCATACGGCATCTTGGGGAACAGGTGCGGGTTGATGGAATGCGGCGTGGCGTCGTACAGCATGGTGTAGCCGTCGGCCGGGGCCTTGGCCACAAAGCTGGCGCCAATGGTGCCGCTGGCCCCGGCCTTGTTGTCCACCACCACGCTGGTGCCCAGCTTGATACCCAGGCGCGTGGCCACCACGCGGGCCACGGCATCGGCCGCACCGCCAGGGGCGTAGGGCACGACCAGGGTGATGGGCCGCTCAGGGAAGGCGGCATGGACCAGGCCAGCGGTCAGGGCGCAGGCGGCGATCAGGGGTTTCACAAAACGGAACATGGGGAGTCTCCTCGCGGGATTGAATGTTGGGGCGTAAAAAGTGCGGCGGTTTCTGCAGCTCAGTCCGCCTTCAGGTCCAGATCGCGCGCAATCTGCGTGTAGGTGACCACCTCGCGGCCCACCTGGCTGGCAAACGCGGCGCCGCAGGTAGCATCGGCGTCCAGCCCCAGGCCACGCAGCTTGTCGGTGGCAGCGGGGCTTTGCACAAAGTCCCGGGCCACGCGCTCCAACTGCTGGGTGGTGGCCTCGTCCAGGCCCGCCGGGGCCAGCAGGCCATACCAGGCGTCGGCCGAATAGTTGCCACCACCGGCTTCGGCAAACGTGGCCACGTCGGGCAGCAGCGACGACCGCTTGGGCGACGCCACGGCCAGCGCGGTGAGCTTGCCGCTCTTGATCTGCGGCAGCACCGAACCCAGCGTGGCAAACGAGCTGTCGAGCTGGCCGCCCACCAGGTCCGTCACCACGGGCGCAGCGCCCTTGTAGGGCACGTGGTTCAGTTGCAGGCTGTTGGCGCGGGCAAACATCTCGGTGGCAAAGTGGCCCGAACTGCCCACACCCGCCGTGCCCGCAGACAGGCGCCCCGGCTCCTTGCGCGCACGGGCCATGTAGTCGGCCAGCGACTTCACCGGCAGGGCCTGCCCCACCACCAGCACCGTGGGGCTGGTGGCCACGGTGCACAGCGGCTTGAACGATTTGACCGCATCAAACTTGACCTGCCCGGCATACAGCCCCGGGATCATGGTGTGGTTGGTGGCGCCAAACAGCAGCGTGTAACCATCGGCCGGTGCGCTGGCCACTGCCTGGGCGGCCAGGATGGTGTTGGCGCCGGGTTTGTTGTCCACCACAAAGGGCTGGCCCAGCGCGCGGCTGGCATGGTCGGCAAACGCGCGCGCCACCACGTCGGTGGGGCCGCCTGCGGCAAACCCCACCACCAGCCTCACAGGCTTGTGGGGGTATGCGGTTTGCGCCCCTGCAGCGCCAGATGCTATACAAACAATAGCTATCAGCGCTTGATGGACGCGCGCAGAGGCCGCTTTTTTCTTAAAAATTTGGTGCATATCGTTGTCTCCACAGGCCGGGGCGCCCTGCCCCATGCCTTTTTCTTTTTGTGTTCAGCGCGTGGCTGTCGTCAGGCAGCAGCAGCCGCCGCCACTTCGCCAGGAGTGCGGGCCAGCACGGCCAGCAGGTTCTGGGCTGCACCCACGCCCATGTTCACGTAGGCATCGCTGGTCACGCCGCCGATGTGGGGCGACAGGATGACGTTCTTCTCACCCTGGAACGGATGGCCCGCCACCATGGGCTCGACTGCAAAGCTGTCCAGCCCCGCAGCCATCACCTGGCCCGAACGCACAGCAGCCAGCAGCGCGGCCTCGTCGATCAGACCGCCCCGCGCGGTGTTCACCACGATCACGCCGCGCTTGCATTGCGCCAGCGTGGTGGCGTTCAGCATGCCGCGGTTGTCGTCGGTCAGCGGGCAGTGCAGCGAGATTGCATCCGCTTCGCGCCAGATGGTTTCGAGAGGAACGCTCTGCACATAAGCGGGCAGGTTCTTGGCGAAGGGGTCGAAACCGATCACACGCATACCCAACGCGTCGGCCATCTTGGCAAAACGCAGGCCGATGGCGCCCAGGCCCACCAG
This sequence comes from Acidovorax sp. NB1, assembly GCF_005405905.1. Taxonomy (GTDB): domain Bacteria; phylum Pseudomonadota; class Gammaproteobacteria; order Burkholderiales; family Burkholderiaceae_C; genus Acidovorax. The sequence goes on along the minus strand of NZ_BJHU01000043.1, from coordinate 124,760 downwards.
GCCCACGGTGCGGCCACCCAGCTCCAGGCTCTTGTGCGTGGCCTTGTCCCAGTGGCCTGCGTGCATGCGCGCATCCAGTGCCACCACGGATTTGGCGCAGGCCAGCAGCAGGGCCAGGGCCTGTTCGGCCACGGCGGCGGCATTGGCGCCCACGGCGGCCACCACCTCAATGCCACGGGCTTTGGCGGCCACCTTGTCGATGGTGTCGGTGCCGCTGCCGTGTTTGGAGATGACCTTGAGCGCGGGGGCTGCGTCCATCACCGCCGCGCCCACCTTGCCGTAGCGCACGATGATGGCCACGGGGTTGTGGCGCTGGCACAGGGCCACCAGGTCGTCCTCGGTGGGCGTTTTGCCTGCGTAGACGACTTCGTAGCCTGCGAGCAAATCCAGGGCTTGTTGCGCCAGGTCGGCGCCGGTCACGATGATGACGGGGTGGGTAGCGTTGCTCACAGCGATTCCCCTTCCTTGAGAACGCCGGCAGCGCGCAGGGCAGCGGGCAGCCATTTCGATGCGGTGTCGCCGCGAGCAATCGCCTCGATGCGCGCCGCTTCGTCGGCCACCTTCTTGTCGGCCAGGGCCAGCATGGCGGGGGCCTTTTCGCGTTCGATGACGACCACGCCATCGGCGTCGCCCACCACCAGGTCACCGGGGTTCACCACGGCGCCACCGGTACAGATGGGATGGTTGATGCGGCCAGGCACATATTTGGTGGGGCCTGCGGGGTTGAAACCTGCGCTGAACACGGGGAAGTCCAGCTCCAGGATCTCCAGCTTGTCGCGGATGGCGGCGTCCACGATCACACCCGCCAGGCCGCGCTTCTTGCAGGCGCTGAGCATCAGCGTGCCCATCAGCGCGGCGGTCTGGTCGCCCTTGCCGTCGATCACCAGCACGTCGCCCGGCTGGGCCAGCGCAATGGCAGCGTGGATCATGAGGTTGTCGCCGGGGCGCACTTCCACGGTGAAGGCGGGGCCCGCTACCTTCATGCTCTGGTGCACCGGCGCCACGCGGCCGTGCATCGTGCCGCGCCGGCCCGCCACGTCGGCCAGGATCGCGGCCTGGTAGGTTGCGGCCTGGGTCACCACGTCGGCGCCCACGCGCTCAATGGTGCGGATGATTTCGGGGAGTTGGCTCATGGTGGGTTCCGTTCGATAGAAAAAGAATGTGAGGAATGCGCAAAGGGGCCGAGTGCGGGCCGGGCTCAATCGGCCTGGATGTTTCCGTCCTTGATGACCTTGGCCCACTTGGCGGAGTCGGCCTTTTGCAGGTCGCCCAGCTGCTGGGGCGTGCCACCCACCAGCGTCACGCCCAGCTTGTCGGCCAGGGCGACCACGGCAGGGTCTTTCAGGGTTTTGTTGATTTCATGGTTCAGGCGCTGCACCACGGCCGCAGGCGTTTTGGCCGGTGCAAACACGGCCTGCCACTGCTCGACCACAAAGTCCTTCAGGCCCGCCTCGCCCATCGTGGGCACGGCAGGCAGCGGCTTGAGGCGCTGGGCCGACGTGACGGCCAGCGCGCGCAGCTTGCCCGCCTGCACATGGGGCAACGCAGCGGCGGCGGGTGCGAACATGAACTGCGCCTGCTCGGCCAGCGTGTCCTGCAGCGCCGGGGTGTCGCCCTTGTAGGGCACGTGGATGAAGCGTGCGCCCGTTTGCTGCTGCAGCAACTCGCCCTGCATCTGCAGGATGGTGCCGTTGCCGCCCGAGGCAAACGCGAGCTTGCCCGGCTGCGCCTTGGCGGCAGCCAGCAGGTCGGCCACGTTCTTGAACGGCTGGTTGGCCCCTACCACCAGAATGTGCGGAATGGTGCCCACGGTGACCACGGGTTCAAACGACGTGATGTGGTCATACGGCAGCTTGGCCATGAGGTGTGGCGCAATCGCCTGCGGGCCGATCGAGGTGCCCAGCAAGGTGAATCCATCGGGCTGCGCCTTGGCCACAAAGGCCGCACCAATGGTGCCGGTGGCGCCCGCCTTGTTGTCCACGATCACGTTGGTGCCCAGGGCCGGGCCCAGGCGCTGCGCGATGTTGCGGCCCAGCACATCGGTGCTGCCGCCTGCGGGGTACGGCACCACCCAGGTGATGAGCTTGCCGCCCGGCCAGTCTGCCTGGGCCCAGGCAGGCACAGCCAGCATGGCGCCCCCCAGAGCCAGCAGGCTGCGGCGGGCGATGCGATGAAGGGGGCGTGAAGTGGTGGTCATGGCAATGCCTTCCAAACAATCGAACAAAGGGGTTGTCACAGCGGGCGGCCGAAGCCGTAGAGCGCCTGCGGGTTGTCCACCAGCACCTGGTGCAGCAGCGCAGGGCCGCCACAGGCAGCGGTCCAGTCCGCCAGGCGGTCTACCTGGCGGGCGTCGTCGGGCAGGGGCTGCACACCGGCCGATGCCGTGGCGTGGGGCCAGTCACTGCCCCACACCACACGCCCGGGCGCGCAACGCAGGTAGCTGGCGGCCAGGGCGTCGAGCAGCGGGTCTTCCACCGAATGCACGCTGCTCACGATGTAGCCACCCGACAGCTTCACCCATGCCCGCCCGCTTTGCAGCAGCCCCAGCAGCACCGCATGTGCGGCATGGCGCCCGGCCTGCGCGGGGGCGATGCGCCCGAAGTGGTCAAACACCAGCGGCACGGGCAACTGGCCGAGCACGACGCCCTGCTCTGCCAGCTGCTCGGGCGGCACCAGCAACTGCAGATGCCAGCCCCACGGTGCGATGCGGTGGGCCAGCGGCACGATGGAGTCCACCGAACCCGACACTCCCAGCGACAGGTTGAGCCGCACGCCGCGCACACCGGCAGCGTGCAGATGGTGCAGCTCGGCGTCGCTTTCGCTGCCATCGATCACGGCCACGCCGCGCGCATCCACTCCCATCGCCGCGAGCGCGGCCAGCCCTTCGAGCAGGCAGCGGTTGTCATGGCCATAGGTCGAGGGCGTGACCAGCACCACCCGCGTGGTGCCGATGTGTTGCTGCAGCGCGCGGTAGTCCTGGGCCGAGGCATCGGGTGGCAACAGCCTGGCGCCGGGTGCGGCAGGAAACCGCTGGTCGTACACATGCACATGGCAATCGCAGGCGCCAGCAGGCAGTGCGGTATGTGGCGCGGCGGTGCCCGCCGAGAACGGGACGGGCGTGGCAAGGCAATCGCGGGACATGGCGATGGCTGGGCGAGCGTGGGCGGGCTGCGGTGCAGGCAGCGGTGTCAGTCCAGGCTGGCGCCCGAGTCCTTCACGATCTTGGCCCAGCGCGGCACTTCGGCCCTGAGCAGTTGGCTGAACTGCTCGGCCGTGCCGCCCAGCACGTCGCCGCCTTCGGAGCGCAGCTTGTCGGCCACATCGGGCTGCTGCAGGGCCACGTTGATGGCCTTGTTGAGCTGTGCCACGACGGGTGCGGGCGTGCCCGCAGGCGCGAGGATGCCAAACCAGGTCACGGCCTCGAAGCCCTTGTAGCCAGATTCGGCCAGCGTGGGCACATCGGGCAGCTGTGGCGAGCGCTTGGCCGAGGTGATGGCGATGACCTTGAGCTTGCCGTTGCGCACCTGGCCCAGCAGCGTGGGCACGGACGACATGTACAGATCGATCTGCCCGCCCACCAGGTCCGTCATGGCCTGGGCGGCCCCTTTGTAGGGGATGTGGCGCAGCTTGATGCCTGCCGCGTCTTCCGCCAGTTCGCCTGCCAGGTGTGCCACTGTGCCGTTGCCCGAATAGCCCAGCGTGAGCGCATCGGGCTTGCCCTTGGCGGCCGCCACCACGTCGGCGTAGCTCTTGAAGGGTGAGTTGATGGGCGCGGCCATCACGATGGGCGAGGACGACACCAGCGCCACGGGCACCAGGTCCTTGATCGGGTCGTAGGGCAGCTTGGGGTACAGCGTGGGGTTGATGGCCAGGTTGCTGGTCTGGCCCATGACCAGCGTATAGCCATCGGCGGGCGACTTGGCGACGGCATCCACGCCCAGGTTGCCGCCCGCGCCGGGACGGTTGTCCACGATCACGTTCCATTTGTTCTGGTCCGCGAGCTTTTGCGCCACGGTGCGCGCAATCATGTCGGTGCCACCACCGGGAGGAAATGGCACAACAAGGCGGATGGGCTTGTTCGGGTATGCGGTCTGCGCCAGGGCTGCGCCGGTGGGCACAGCTGCGGCCGCAAGGCCCAGGAAGGCAGCGCACAGGGAGCGCGAAAGCGAAGTGAAGGCGGTCATGGATTTGTCTCCGTTGTGGTGGTTCGTCACGCCGGTCTGCAGGGCCTTTGTTGTGATACGTGTTCTGGTCCGTCGCCGTGGGTTCGACTGTACGCAGACGTTTCAACCCATACAATGCAGTTGCGCACCATGAAACGAATTCCATCATGAGCAACCACCCCACCAAGCCCTCCCAACCCGCCCCCGCGCCCCGTGCCGTGGCATCGGCAGATGCAGAACCCGGCGGTGGCGGCGTCATCGCCGTCACACGCGCCCTGCAGGTGCTGGAGGCCTTTGCACTGGGCGAATCCAGCCTGCCCCTGGCCGAGCTGAGCCGCCGCTGCGGCCTGCACAAGACCACCGTGCTGCGCCTGGCGCGCACCTTGGCGCAGTCGGGCTTCATGGTGCAACGCGAGGACGGCGACTGGCGCCTGGGCCCCGCTGCGGGCTGGCTGGGCGCGCGCTACCAGGCCGGTTTTGATGTGCAGAACGTGCTGGAACCCGCACTGCGCGAGCTGACCCTTGCCACGGGCGAGAGCGCGGCCTTTTACGTGCGCGAAGGCAATGTGCGGACCTGCCTCGTGCGCGTGGAAGGCCCACAAGCGTTGCGCCACCACGCGCGCATGGGCGAGGGCCTGCCGCTGGACAAGGGCTCACCGGGCCGCGTGATCCTGGCGTTTTCGGGCGAGCCGGGCAAGGCCTATGAAGAGATTCGCAAGAAGGGCTACCACTGGTCGATTGGCGAACGCGAACAAGGCGTGGCCACGGTGTCAGCGCCCGTGTTCGGCATGCACTGGCGGCTGATGGGCTCGGTGTGCATCTCGGGCCCGGCATCGCGCCTGCCCGCCGAAAAACTCGAAGCGCTGGCGCAGACGGTGATGGCTGCAGCCACCCAGTTGTCGTATGCGCTGGCAGGCAATTCGGCCGCGCCCGCACAAAGCCCGGTGCGGGCCACCCACTGGCACCCGTGAAATAAAGCTCCCCCTGAGTCGCTTCGCGCCTTCCCCCTCTCTCGCATTGCTGCGCAATGCGGGAGGGGGACGCCCCCAGCGCACGCAAGCGAAGCGCCGCCCACGCGGCACGGCGGCCCTTGCGCGGGGGCACTGGCCTTGGCCGCGCCTGCCTCACACGCAGCGCTCGGATCTTCGCGCCATGGATCGCTCATACTGCGCGCACATCACAGCAAAGGAGATCAAGTGAGCCGCTACCCTTTTCCCGACCTGAACACCCTGCCCGAAGACATCCGCGCACGCATTGTGGAAGTGCAGGAGAAGGCGGGTTTCATCCCCAATGTGTTCCTGGCCTTTGCACGCCGCCCGGCCGAGTGGCGCGCGTTCTTTGCCTACCATGATGCGCTGATGCTGAAAGAGGAAGGCAGCTTGACCAAAGGCGAGCGCGAGATGATCGTCACCACCACCAGCGCCGCCAACCAGTGCCTGTACTGCGTGGTGGCGCACGGCGCGATCCTGCGCATCTACGAGAAGAAGCCCCTCATCGCCGACCAGGTGGCCGTGAACTACCGCAAGGCCGACATCAGCCCGCGCGAGCGCGCCATGCTCGACTTTGCGATGAAGGTCTGCCAGCGCTCGCACGAGATCGAGGACGCCGACTTCGCCGCCCTGCACGCCCACGGCTTTGACGACGAGGACATCTGGGACATTGCGGCCATTACCGCGTTCTTTGGCCTGTCCAACCGCATGGCCAGCTTTGCGGGCATGCTGCCCAACCCCGAGTTCTATCTGATGGGCCGTGTGCCCAAGCCCAAGGCAGCCTGACACCATGCCTCGCCTTCGCCTGCATTCCAATGGCACCGCAGCCATGCTGCTGGCACTGGGCCAGGCCATGGCGTGCAGCCTGGCGCAGGCTGCTGGATTTGGCGCGCCATCGGGCTCCTGGCCAGTGCACCCCCTGCCACTGCAAGTGCCCCAGGGTGCCCTGTCGCCACTGATGTCGTCATCGCTGTACCGAGCCGATGGCGAACCGCCCGCCTACTACCTGAGCGCAGGCGCGGGCGTGCCACGGCTGCAGATTCCCGACCTGCCGGGCGCCACGGCCTGGGCGGTAATGCCCGACGGGGTGTGTGCACACCTGGCGCAGGTGCCCATGGATGTACTCAAGACAGGTGCGATGGAACCCGTTGTGGTGCAGCGCAATCCGTTGCCGATGGACTGCGCTGCAGCCTTCGAAGGTGCCTGCACAAGCCGCGATGGGCAGTTGCGCATCAGCACTTCATTTGATGGGCAGCGGCGAAAGGCCCAGGTACGTGGTGGCTTCTATGGTTCGGAAGGCCTGATAGACACCACCTTCTACACCGGCACCCGCACGCTACAGATCGAACACCTGCCCAGCGGGCAAGCGGTGCGCATGCGCGAACCCCTGGTCAATGACCGTGGTTACAGCGCTCCACAGACCGCCATCCGCTACCTGCCAGAGCTGCGCCTTGTGCTTCTGCTGGGCGTGACGCAAAACAGGGGCATGCCCGTGGCCCATTGCATGGCTTTGCCACCGCAGCCCCCCAGCCCGCCTTCGTCCATCAGGTGACCAGCGCACGCATCCAGTCCGGCAGCGGCGCGGCCTTCTGCAGCGGGAAGTCCACCCAGATGGTGGTGGCCCCACCTGCAGCGCAGATCACGCCGGGCTGGTCCACGCGTTCCATCGTGCCCCAGGTCTCGAACGTAGTGCGGCCGGGGTCGCTCACGTAGAGCTTGAGCAACACGTCGGCCGGGTATTCGAGCTGCTTGTAGAAATTGCAGAACGCGTTGACGATGACCGGCCCCTGGCCGCGTGGGTCGGGGTTGCAGCCCACCGACACCATCCAGTCGATGCGCGCTGTTTCCAGGTACCTGAAGTACACCGTGTTGTTGACATGGCCCATCGCGTCCATGTCGCCCCATCGCACAGGGAAGCGTGTCTCAAAAACCAGCTTTTTGACCTCAGGGATTTCGATCTTCATGCCCGCATGTTCCCTGGGGATCAGACCGCAAAACCATCATCGGCAGCAATCACCGCGCCGTTGATGAAATGGCTCTGGTCACTGGCCAGCATGACCAGCAGCGCATCCAGGTCCTGCGGGCTGCCCACGCGCTTGCGTGGCAGCATGGCGATGAGTTTCTGGCCCTGCTCGGTGTCCCAGTGGTGGTGGTTGATCTCGGTGTCGATGTAGCCGGGGCAGATGGCATTGGTGTTGATGCCGAACTTGCCCCACTCCATCGCCATCGCGCGGGTCATCTGAACCACGGCGGCCTTGCTCATGCAGTAGGCGCCGATCTGCGGCAGCACCTTGAGGCCCGCCATCGACGCGATGTTGATGATGCGCCCACCCGTGAAGCTGCCCGGCGCCGCGCCGCGCGAACGGGCCAGCATGCGCTTGCCCACCTCTTGCGCCACAAAGAAGGCGCCCTTCACATTGGTGTCGAAGATGAAGTCGTAGTCCTCGGGCGTCACGTCCTGCAGGCGCTGGGTGGTGCTCACGCCCGAGTTGTTGATCAGGATGTCGATGGAACCCATCTCGGTCTCGGCGTGTGCCACGGCGGACTTGATCGAAGCGTGGTCGGTCACGTCGAGTTCGATCACATGGGCGTCACCGCCCTCGCCTTCGATGCGCGCGCGCAGTTCCTTGAGTTTTTCCACCCGGCGGCTGGCCAGCACCACCCCGGCACCGGCACGCGCCAGCGTGCGCGCAAACTGCGCGCCCAGGCCACTGGATGCGCCGGTGATGAAGGCCACGCGGCCCGACAAGTCGATGCTGTACGCCATTTAGAGTCTCCCCACTGATCAAAAAAGAACGGTCGTTCGATTGTCCATATTCCGTGAATACAATCAGTCGCCAGACAGACAGGGTCTGGCCCATGCTCTGCCGACAATAGTCCATTATCAAACGCCCGACGAGAAGCCCATGACAAACGAAGAAATCCTCGCCCAATATGGCCCCCGCGAATCCATGGAATACGACGTGGTGGTCGTTGGCGGTGGCCCTGGCGGTTTGGCCACAGCCATCCGCCTGAAGCAATTGGCGGCAGAAAAAGGCCAGGATGTCTCAGTCGTGGTGCTCGAAAAAGGCTCCGAGCCTGGCGCACACATCCTCTCGGGCGCCATCATGGACCCCAAGGCACTGACCGAGCTGATCCCCGACTGGAAAAAGCGCGGCGCGCCGCTGAACCAGCCCGTCACCGACGACGCCTACATCTTCCTTGGTGAAAAATCGGGCTTTCGCGTGCCCAACATGTTCCTGCCGCCGTTTGCACACAACCACGGCAACTACATCATCAGCCTGGGTGCACTCACCAAGTGGCTGGGCGAGCAGGCCGAAGCCCTGGGCGTGGAAATCTTCCCCGGCTTCACGGCTGCCGAGGTGCTCTACAACGACAATGGCTCCGTCAAAGGCGTGGCCACCGGCAACATGGGCATCGGCAAGGACGGCGAGCCCACCGAGAACTTCCAGCTCGGCATGGAGCTGCTGGGCAAGTACACCGTGTTTGCCGAAGGCGCACGCGGCCACCTGGGTAAGCAGCTGATCGCCAAGTTCCACCTCGACAAGGACCGCGACCCGCAAAGCTTCGGCATTGGCGTGAAGGAGCTGTGGGAGATCGACCCCAAGAAGCACCAGCCCGGCTTTGTAATGCACACCGCTGGCTGGCCCATGGAGAACGACACCTACGGCGGCGCCTTCCTGTACCACCTGGAGGGCAACAAGGTGGCGCTGGGCTTCGTCACCGGCCTGGGTTATGCCAACCCTTACCTGAGCCCGTTCGAGGAATTCCAGCGCTGGAAGACGCACCCCAACGTCCGCTACTACTTCGAGAACGAAAAGGGCGAGATCACGGCCAAGCGCCTGTCGTATGGCGCGCGCGCCATCAACGCTAGCGGCATCAATGCCCTGCCCAAGACGGTGTTCCCGGGTGGCGCACTGGTGGGCTGCAACGCGGGCTACCTGAACGTGGGCCGCATCAAGGGCAGCCACGCCGCCATCAAGACCGGCATGCTGGCGGCCGAAGCCGCCTACGACGCCGTGGTGGCGGGCCGCCAGCACGACGAGCTGACCGCCTACCCCGAAGCCTTCGAGGCAAGCTGGCTCTACACCGAGCTGAACAAGGACCGCAACTTCAAGAACTGGTTCAAGTACGGCCTGACCACGGCCACGCTGATGAACGGTTTCGAGCAGTTTGTGCTGCGCGGCCACATCCCCTGGACGCTGCACCGCGACAAGCCCGACCACGCGTACCTGAAGCCCGCTGCAGAGTGCAAGCCCATCGTCTACCCCAAGCCCGATGGCAAGCTCACGTTTGACCGCCTCTCCAGCGTGTTCATCAGCAACACCAACCACGAAGAGAACCAGCCCGCCCACCTCACGCTCAAGGACGCGAGCGTGCCGGTCAACATCAACCTGACCAAGTACGCAGGCCCCGAGGCCCGTTACTGCCCTGCCGGTGTGTACGAGTTCGTGGCCGATGAAGCCAAGGGCGGCAACGCCCAGCGCCTGCAGATCAACGCGCAGAACTGCGTGCACTGCAAGACCTGCGACATCAAGGACCCCACGCAGAACATCGTGTGGGTGACACCCGAAGGCGGCGGCGGCCCGAACTACTCGGGCATGTAATCAAAATTGATAGCGAACAATGCTTAAGGGGCTCGCGCAGGGCCCCTTTTTTATTGATTTTTACGCCACCCGCGCCAGCTGAAACTGGCCCATGGCACCGGCCAGCCGGTTGGCCTGGTCCTTGAGGCTCTGGGCGGCGGCAGCGCCCTCTTCCACCAGCGCGGCGTTCTGCTGCGTCATGTGGTCGAGCTGGTCCACCGCCTGGCTCACCTGGCCGATCTGTGTGCTCTGTTCGCTGCTGGCTTCGTTGATCTCGGACATCAGCGTGGTCACGCGCTCCACGCTGTGCACGATGTCGCCCATGGTGGAGCCTGCGGTCACCACCAGTCTGGCGCCATCGCTCACTTTGGCCACGCTGTCGGAAATCAGTGCCTTGATCTCGCGCGCCGCGTTGGCGCTGCGCCCGGCCAGGCCGCGCACCTCGCTGGCCACCACGGCAAAGCCACGCCCCTGCTCGCCCGCGCGGGCGGCCTCCACGGCAGCGTTGAGCGCGAGGATGTTCGTCTGGAACGCAATGCCGTCGATGATGCCCACGATGTCGGCAATCTTCTTGCTGCTGGCGTTGATCTCTTCCATGGTCTTGACCACCTGGTGGACCACCTCGCCGCCCTTGCTGGCCACCTGCGTGGCGCTGTGGGCCAGTGCGTTGGCCTGGCGTGTGCTGTCGGCATTGGCCGCCACCATCTGCGCCAGCTGGGCGATGCTGGCCGCCGTCTGCTGCAGGTTGCTGGCCGCGTGCTCGGTGCGGGCGCTCAGGTCGGTGTTGCCCGCCGCCACCTCGGAGCTGGCCACATGGATAGACTCGCCCGAATCGCGCACCTCGGTCACCACGTAGTGCAGGGATTCGACCATGCGATTGAGCGCCATGAGCAGCTGGCCGATCTCGTCGGTGCGCTGCGTGTCCATGCGCACCGTGAGATCGCCGCGCGCCACCACCGCAGCGGCTTCTGAGGCCTGGCGCAGCGGCAACACGATGGAGCGCCGCAGCAGCCAGCCAAACAGCGCAGACAGGCCCACCACCACCAGCACCGCAATGGCGCTGATCCACTGCGCGCGCGAGGCATCGCTGATCATGCTGTCGCCCGCTTTTAGCGATGCCTGCTCCGACGCTGCCAGCAACTGGTCGATGGCCTTAAGGTACTGGGCCAGGGCGGCGGCATGCTCCTGCAGCTCCTTCTGGCTAATGATCTTGGCCTCGAGAGCGTTCTGCACCAGCGCATCGCGCAGCACCGCATAGCGCTGCCGCTGCGCCTGGGCCTCGGCCCACAGGGGCTTGGTGCTTTCGGCGGTCGAGGCCTGGGCCAGGGCTGCCTCGATGCGCTTGCGCAGGGCGTCTTCGGCGGCCAGCTGGGTGCGCATCTCAGCCACCAGCGGGAACACGTCCGACGACAGCGTGGCGCGCAGCGCAATCTGGCCGATGGCCACCGACTGCGTTTTCCAGTCGCGCACCGAGCGTTCGATGGGCAGTTGCTCCGCCGTCAGCAGCGCGGCCTGGCGGCCCGTGCCCTCCCCCGTCATCCAGGTGGTGGCCCCCAGCAGCGCCACAGCCAGGCCCAGGATGCCAAAGCTGGCTGCGAGCTTCTGACCCACGCTCAGGCTGCGGCGCCCCCGCCGGGCCACAACTGGCGCCTGGGCCTCGTCGGCCCGTGGCCCCTGAGCGGTTGCATCAAGAGGCGCTCCAGGCAAGGAGGTGGCGTGAGAGACACCAGATGTAGCGGGCAAGTAGTTCATGAGCGTTCTCCTGGTTCATCCATGCCCCGCACCCGGCGGGGCCGAATGCAGGACCGAGGGCGGCGCTGGCGGCAACTGCAGCCAGCGCCTACTCCTATCGCAGCAGTCAGTGCGCGACACACTCTCCAAACCCGCCACCGCCGGGTGTAGATATCTCGAACACGTCACCCGGCTCCATGAGCGCGGCGCCGATGTGGCCCAGCTCTTCGACCTGGCCGTTGGCGCGCAGCACCCGGTTGGCGCCCGCGCGGCCTGGCTTTCCACCCGCCATGCCGAAGGCGGGATTCAGGCGCCCGTTCGAAAGGATGCTGGCCGTCATCGCCTCCAGGAAGCGCACACGCCGCACGCCACCGTCGCCCCCCGCCCAGCGGCCTGCACCGCCCGAGCCGCGCTGGATCTCGTAGCTGTCGAGCACCACCGGGAAGCGGAACTCCAGCACCTCGGGGTCGGTCAGGCGCGAGTTGGTCATATGCGTCTGAACCACGCTGGTGCCATCAAAGCCACGCACGGCCTGGCCCGAGGCATCCAGCACTGCGCCCGCGCCGCTGCCACCGGCGATGGTTTCGTAGTACTGGTACTGCGCATTGCCAAAGGTGAAGTTGTTCATGGTGGGCTGGCTGCCCGCCATCACCCCCAGGGCGCCGAACAGCGCGTTGGTGATGCAGGTGGAGGTCTCCACATTGCCCGCCACCACCGAGGCCGGCGGGTTGGGATTGAGCATGGAGCCCTGCGGAATGATGACCTGCAGCGGCTTGAGGCACCCGGCATTGAGCGGGATGTCGTCGTCCACCAGCGTGCGGAACACATACAGCACGGCCGCCATGCACACGGCACGCGGGGCGTTGAAGTTGTTCATCTGCTGCGCGCTGGTACCCGCAAAGTCGATCACTGCACTGCGCTCGGCCACATTGACCTTGACCGCCACGCTGATCTGCGCGCCGTTGTCCAGCGGCAGCGTGAACTGGCCGTCCTTGAGGTGGGTGATCACACGGCGCACGGACTCTTCGGCGTTGTCCTGCACATGGCGCATGTAGGCCTGCACGACATCCAGGCCAAACTGGTCCACCATCTTCGACAGCTCTTGCACGCCCTTTTCGTTGGCGGCGATCTGCGCACGCAGGTCGGCCAGGTTCTGCTGCGGGTTGCGGCTGGGGTATGGCGTGGTGCCACCGCCCGTGGCCAGCAGGGTGCGCACTTCTTCCTCCAGGAAGATGCCCCGGTCCACCAGCTTCACGTTGTTGATCTGCACGCCCTCTTCATCGATGCGTGTGGAGAACGGCGGCATGGAGCCCGGCGTGGTGCCGCCAATGTCGGCATGGTGGCCCCGGCTGCCCACATAAAACGTGGGCTCGGCACCTTCGGACACATAGACCGGCGTGATAACCGTCACATCGGGCAGGTGGGTGCCACCGTGGTACGGGTCGTTGAGCATGTACACATCGCCCGGGTGCATCTTGCCCGCGTTCTCGCGGATCACGGTCTTGATGCTCTCACCCATGCTGCCCAGGTGCACGGGCATGTGGGGCGCATTGGCGATCAGGTTACCTGCAGCATCGAACAACGCGCAGCTGAAGTCCAGGCGCTCCTTGATGTTGACCGAGTACGCCGTGTTCTGCAGTTGCAGCCCCATCTGCTCGGCGATGTTCATGAACAGGTTGTTGAACACCTCCAGCAGCACCGGGTCCACCGTGGTGCCGGCGGCGTACTGCACCTTGCGGGCGGTGACGCGGTCCAGCACCAGGTGGTCCAGATCGGTCAGACGCGCAGACCAGCCGGGCTCCACCACGGTGGTGGTGTTCTTCTCGGCAATGATGGCCGGACCGGGGATCACGTCGCCGGGGCGCAGGTCTTCACGCACCACCAGGGCGGCGTCGTGCCACTGGCTTCCCGAATACATGCGCACGGTTTCGCGCTGCGGGTGCTTGCGGTGCGGGTGCACTGCCAGGTGCGGCTCGGCGGGGGCATCGCCTGCAATCACGGCCTCGACCGAGACAGCCTCCACCACCAGGCCCTTGCCCGCCATGAGGAAGGCAAAACGCTGGCGGTAGGCCGTTTCAAACGCAGCCTGGATGCTGGCCATGTCGCCAAACGGCACGACCAGGGCCGAATCGGTGCCCTCGTAGCGCACATGCACGTTGTGGCGCACCTGCACGGGGTTGGTGCTGACCTGCTGGCGCTCCAGCTCGGCCTGCGCGGCAGTGCCCAGCGTGTCCAGGCGCTCGGCGATCAGCGGCAAGGATGCTGCAGCCAGCGGCATTTCCACTGCCTGCTCGCGGATCACGGTCTGGTCGGCCAGGCCCATGCCGTAGGCGCTGAGCACACCGGCAAGCGGGTGCACGAATACGCGCGACATGCCCAACGCATCGGCCACCAGGCAGGCATGCTGGCCGCCTGCGCCACCAAAGCACTGCAGGGTGTAGCGGGTCACGTCATAGCCGCGCGCCACGCTGATCTTCTTGATCGCGTTGGCCATCTGCTGCACGGCGATCTGGATGAAGCCCTCGGCCACTTCCTCGGGTTGGCGCTGGGTCTGGGTGGCGATCTCCTGAAAACGGGCGCGCACCGCATCGGCGTCCAGCGTTTCATTGGCCGCCGGGCCGAACACGCTGGGGAAGTAGCGGGGCTGCACCTTGCCCACCATCACGTTCGCATCGGTCACGGCCAGCGGGCCGCCACGGCGGTAGCTCACGGGGCCGGGGTTGGCGCCTGCGCTCTCGGGGCCGACGCGAAAACGGGAACCGTCGTACGCCAGCACCGAGCCACCGCCCGCCGCCACCGTGTGGATGCTCATCATGGGCGCGCGCATGCGCACACCCGCCACGTGGGTCTCGAACTCACGCTCGAACGCACCGGCGTAGTGGCTTACATCGGTGGACGTGCCGCCCATGTCAAAACCGATGACTTTTTCGTGCCCGGCCAGGCCTGCCGTGCGTGCCATGCCGACGATGCCGCCCGCAGGGCCAGACAAGATCGCGTCCTTGCCCTGAAACGTGCCTGCATCGGTGAGGCCACCAGACGACTGCATGAAGAACAGCTTGACGCCCGGCATCTCGCAGGCCACCTGCTCCACATAGCGGCGCAGGATGGGCGAGAGGTAGGCATCCACCACTGTGGTGTCGCCCCGGCTCACGAACTTCATCATGGGGCTGGTTTCGTGCGAGGTGCTGATCTGCGTGAAGCCGATCTCGCGTGCAATGCGCTGCGCCGCCTTTTCGTGCTGGGCATAGCGGTAGCCGTGCATGAACACAATGGCCACGCTGCGCAGGCCGCGCCCGTAGGCCGCCAGCAGGTCACCGCGCAAGGTGGCTTCGTCCAGGTTCTGCAGCACGTCGCCATGGGCGCCCATGCGCTCACGGGCTTCGATGACTTCGGTGTAGAGCAGCTCAGGCAGCTGGATGTGGCGGTCAAACAGGCGCGGGCGATTCTGGTAGGCGATGCGCAGCGCATCGCGAAAACCGCGTGTAGTGACCAGCAGCGTGGGCTCGCCCTTGCGTTCCAGCAATGCGTTGGTGGCCACGGTGGTACCCATCTTCACGCATTCGACCAGCGCGGGTGTCACCGGCTCGCCAGGCGCAAGGCCCAGCAGGTGGCGGATGCCTGCCACGGCCGCATCCTTGTACTGCTCGGGGTTCTCGGACAGCAGCTTGTGGGTGGTGAGCGAGCCATCGGGCCGCTTGGCCACGATGTCGGTGAAGGTGCCGCCCCGGTCGATCCAGAACTGCCAGCGGTTGCCAGCCGGTGCGGTGGTCATGGTGGAGGATGCTTGCATGGTGATGAGACTCACTGGTTAACGGACTAACGTTGAAAGTAGTAGGGAATGAAAATCTTGTTGGCCTCGTTGCCAACCGACTGCACCCATTCCCGGGAAAAGCGTTCGCCCAGGCGCTTGAGTTCGGTGTCCAGCTCGGCGGATGCGCGTTCGACCTTGATGCCCTTGCGTTGCAGCTCGCCCACCGACTCTTCGGCCACGGCCGCGCTCAGGGCCCAGCCGCGCGTTTCGGCCTCGGCGGCTGCCTGGGTCACGGCCTGGCGCGCCGGGGGCGGCAGTGCATCAAAGGCCTGCTGGTTCACAAAAACGATGTTCTTGGGGAACCAGGCATTGATGCCGTAGTACTGCTTGATCTGGCCCCAGACCTGGTTCTCCACCCCGGTCAGGGCGGAGGTGATCATGGAATCGAGCTTGCCCGCCGACAGCGCCTTGTTGACCTCGACCATGGGCACATCCACCGGGGCGGCGCCCAGCAGCTCGGCAATGCGCACCGTGGCTGGGTTGTAGGTGCGCATGCGTGTGCCCTTGAAATCGGCCGAGGAGCGCACGGGCGCGATGGAGAACAGTCCCTGCGGCGGCCAGGGCACGGCATACAAGGCCTTGAGGCCCTTGGCCGCAAAGTGCGCATCGATCAGCGGGCGCTGCAAATCCCACAGGCGGCGCGCATCGGCGTAGCTGCGCACCACAAAGGGCACCGCATCGGCTCCGGCAATGGGCATGGCCTGCACCAGGCTGGTCATGATGGTCTCGCCTGCCTGGACCTTGCCGTCCTGCACGGCCTGGGGAATCTCGCCCAGCTTGAACAGCGTGTTGTTGGCATGGACCTCGATGCGCAACGCCCCGCCCGAGGCGCGCTCCACGTCCTGCGCAAACTGCACCACATTGCGGGTGTGGAAAGACTCTGTGCGGTAGCCCGTGGCCAGTTTCCACTGGGTTTGGGCGTGTAGCACCGGGGCCACGGCGAGCGCGGCCAGAAACGCAACGGTTTTCATGGGGGACTCCTGTGCAGGCTGGGTCGCAGTGCGGTGGATCAGCCTTGCATCTGGCGCGGCAGCCAGAGCACCACGTCGGGCACGAAGTAGGTCGTGACGACGGCAACAATCATCAGCGCGAATAAAGGCAGCGCGGTGCGGGCGATCCATGTGACTTCGCGGCGCGTCATGCCCTGCAGCACGAACAGGTTGAAGCCCACGGGCGGCGTGATCTGCGCCATCTCGACCACCAGCACGATGAAAATGCCGAACCACACCAGGTCAAAGCCCGCAGCCTCCACCGTGGGCAGCAGCACGGCAATGGTCAGCACCACCATGGAGATGCCATCCAGAAAGCAGCCCAGGATGATGAAGAACACGATGAGCAGCAGCATCAGCGCAAACGGCGACAGGTGCAGCGCGCCGATGAACTCGGCCAGGTGCCGTGGCAGGCCGATGAAACCCATGGCCAGCGTGAGGAAGGCTGCGCCAGCCAGGATGAGGCCGATCATGCAGTACACGCGGCAGGCCGCCACCAGGCCTTCCTTAAAGCGGGCCCAGTTGAGCGAGCCCTCGATCTTGGCCAGGATCAGCGACCCGGCCACGCCCAGCGCGGCGGCCTCGGTGGCCGTGGCGATGCCGCTGTAGATGGCGCCCAGCACCACCACGATGAGCGACACCACGGGAATCAGGTGGCGCGAGGCGTAGAGCTTCTGTGCAAAGCTCAGCCGGGCATCAGGCGCTGGCACCTTGTCCTTGTTGAACAGTGCCCACACGATGATGTAGCCCATGAACAGTGCTGCCAGCAGCAGGCCTGGAATCACGCCCGCCAGGAAGAGCTTGGAGATCGACACATTGGCCGCCACACCATAGACGATCATGATGATCGACGGCGGAATGAGCAGGCCCAGCGTGCCCGCCCCAGCCAGGGTGCCCACCGAAATGTCTTCGGGGTAGCCGCGCTGCTTGAGTTCAGGCAGCGTGATCTTGCCAATGGTGGCGCAGGTGGCGGCCGACGAGCCCGAAATGGCGGCAAAGATGGTGCAACCCACCACGTTCACATGCAGCAGGCGGCCCGGCAGGCGCTCCAGCCACGGGGCCAGGCCCTTGAACATGCTGCTCGACAGCTTGCTGCGGAAAAGGATTTCGCCCATCCACAGAAACAGCGGCAAAGCCGTGAGCGTCCAACTGGAGGTAGACCCCCAGATGGTCAGCATCATGCTGTCGCCCACGGGGCGGTTGGTAAAAAATTCCATGCCGACCAAAGCCACTGCCAGCAATGACAGGCCGATCCACAGGCCCGAGCCGAGCACTGCGAACAGCACAATGATCAGGCCCAACGCGATGATGACGTCCATGATGGTGTCTCCGGGTTCGGGTTATTCGGAACGCGCCGACTCGGACACGGCCATGAAGGCCACACCCTGAAAGCGCAGGACAAGGGCATGGGCAAACGACAGCGCAAAGCCGATGCAGCCCATGGCCATGCTGATCTGCGGGATCCATAGCGGCGAGGCGTCGGCTGCGGGCGAGATGTCGTGCGTGATGTAAGAAATCCAGACCGAGCGCACGGCGTACCAGGCGATGTAGAGCGTGAGCACGAGCGCCGCACTCAGGCAGAACCATTCGAAGGCCGAGCGCAGGCGCGTCGGCAGCCGGTCCAGCACCAGCGTCACGCGGATGTGATCGCCGTTTTGCAGCGTGCTGGGCAAGGCAAAGAACAGCGCAGCGGCGATGGCGTAGCCTGCGTACGCATCGAGCCCGTCGATGTTCAGGTGGATGACTTCGCGGGCAAACACGCCCAGCGTGACGGCGGCGAACGCGGCCAGCATGGAGATGCCGGACAGCAGCATCAGCAGCCTGTAGAAATTTCGGACGAGTTTGTCCATGGCGTACTCCGGTAACGCTTGAAAAATGAAAAGGGAGTGGCTGGAAACGGGGCAGCACGCACAGGGGGGCTGCCCGGCCCCGTGGCGGGGCCTAGAACGCTGCGCTTACTTCTTGCGGTAGGCGTCGATGATGGCCTGGCCCTCGGCACCGGCCGACTTCACCCAGTCAGCCGTCATCGATTCACCAATGCTGGCCAGTTCTTTCTTGATGCTGTCGCTGGGCTCGGCCACCGTCATGCCCTTGGCGGTCAGCTCCTTGATGAACTCCTTGTCCACCCGCTCACTGGTGGCCCAGCCCCGCGCTTCTGCATCCGCTGCGGCCTTGAGCACGGCTTCTTGCAAGGGCTTGTCGAGCGCATCAAACGCCTTCTGGTTCACCACCGTGGCGTTGCGCGGCAGCCAGGCGCTGACGGGGTAGAAATACTTCACCTGCTCATACAGCTTGGACTCCACACCGCTGGCGCTCGACGTCAAGAAGTTCTGCACGGTGTTGGTAGCCAGGGCCTGGCCCAGTTCGGACAGCTGGATCGTGACGGGCTGGGCCTTGAGCAGCTGTGCGATGCGTGTGGTGGCCGGGTTATAGGCGCGCATCTTGGTGCCCGCGAAGTCCGCAGGTGTGCTCAGGGGCTTGAGCGAATACAGGGACTGGCCGGGCCATGGCACGGTGAACAGCACCTTCACCCCCTGCGATGCCAGCAGCTTCTCTTGCGCAGGCTTGGCAGCCAGGTACAGGCGCTTGGAGTCCGCGTAGCTCGTGGCCAGGAAGGGGATGGAATCCACACCAAACAGCGGGTTCTCGTTGGAGGCACCCGAAAGAATGAACTCGGCCGACGGCACCTGCCCGGTCTGCACGGCACGCTTGATCTCGTTGGCCTTGTACAGCGAACCACCAGGGTGCAAGGTGATCTTGAGCTTGCCGCCCGTGAGCTTGTCCACATCGGTGGCGAACTGCTGCACGTTTTGCGTCTGGAAGCTGTTGGCACCGTAGCCGGTGGGCAGATCCCACTTGACCTGGGCCTGGGCCGCGCACACGCTGAGAGCGGCCGTCATACACAGTGCAAATTTTTTCATGGTGAGACTCCTGGGGGAAAGCCGCTTAGAAGCTGGCGAGTTGGTGGTTAAGAAGATCAGTGACCAGCATGCAACCCGGGGCGTGGGTGATGCAGAACGCCGGTTGGGCGTTGAGGATGGCGGACTGCGGCGTGACGCCACAGGCCCAGAACACAGGGATCTCGTCGGGCAGCAGCGCCACGGCATCGCCGTAGTCGGGTTGGGCAATGTCGGCAATGCCGATGAGTGCCGGGTCGCCGATGTGCACCGGGGCGCCATGCACGTTGGGGAAACGCGAAGTGACCTGCACGGCGCGGATCACATCGGCAGCAGGCATGGGCCGCATGGACACCACCATGGCGCCGCCAAAGGGCCCTGCGGCTTCGGTCGCAATGTTGGTGCGGTACATGGCCACGTTCTTGCCCTCGTTGATGTGGCGCAGGCTGATGCCGGCTTCTTGCAACGCCGACTCGAACGAGAACGAGCAGCCGAGTACAAAGGTCACGAGGTCGGCGCGCCAGAGGTCGGTGATGTCGGCCACCTCTTGCGCCAGCTCGCCGTGGCGCCAGACGCGGTACTGAGGCACATCGCTGCGGATGTCGATGCCCTGCCCCAGCGAAGGTAGCGTGACCTGGCCGGGCTCACTCACGGCCAACACTGGGCAGGGCTTGGGGTTGCGCTGGCAAAAGCGCAGAAAGTCACCCGCCTGCACCTCGGGCAGGATCACCAGGTTGCCCTGCACCCGCCCGTGTGCCAGACCACTGGTGTGCGACGACCAGGCCCCTTGCCGGATGACGCTGCGCACGTGGCCGGGGTTGTTGATTCCCTCGGCGCCAAACACTGCCAGCGCTTTGTCTTGAACTGAATCCACCGTGTTTCCTTGCATTGAGAAATGTCAATTGCATGACGTTGGGCGGATTGTGTTGGCCTGCACTGCCTGCTGGCAAATTCAAAAATTTTCTCTTAGCTCATCGATTTTTTCGATGCACTTCATTGGGGCAGAGTGAACCAGACTGGTGCTCAAGGGTTAACCCTTGGTGGCAATTTAAGGGTTAACCCGGAAAAAAAAAGAGCCTCTGACGGCCGTGGAGCGCGCGCGTGCTGGCCGACATGCTTTTCAATCGCCCTTTGTTGCTGCAGCGGATGCGCAATGCAGGTGCTGCACCCATGCACTGCGCAGGTGCAGGGGCGCCTACGGGGGCGCGAAAAATTGCTCAGGCGCGGGCTTTGCGTGCCTTGGGCAGTGGCGGCTGCGCGTCGATGAAGCTGAGTGCCGAGCGCACAACAGCTTCCATCGCCGGTGAGGATGGGTCTTCGTGGTAGCTCACGTGGATGGGCAAGGGGCGCAGCGCCGTGTCGCAGGCCAGCGCCCGCAAGTCCGGAAAGGCCAGCAGCCGCTGCACTGCCAGTCGGGGCAGCGTGGCCACGCCAAAACCGCCCTGCACCAGCTGGACCATGGCCGAGATGGACGAGATGGTGTGCACGCAGCGCGGCTCCACCTGGGCCTGGCGCAACGTGTCGAGCAAGGACACATGGGGCTGCGAGCCGCGCTGAAAGGTCAGGATGTCGGCCCCTGCAAAGTCTTCGAGCGCGTAGCGCCGCTTGCGGTGCGTTTTGCTGTTGCCCACAAACACCATCTCCATGGGCGTGACGGCCTGGCTGCGGATGCCGTCGGCCGCTGCGGGCAGCGCGGCAAACACGGCGTCCAGCGTGCCCCGGCGGATCTGGTCGAGCAGCACCGGCGTGGTCTCCACTGTCAGCTCCAGCTCCAGCAAAGGATTGTCTTTGCGCAGCTGCTCCACCCACGGGATGAGCCACGAGTGCAGCACCGATTCGATGGCCCCCAGGCGGATCGACACCTCCAGCGGCCCGCCCGAGCCCATCTCGGCCTTGAGCTGGCGCTGCAGCTCCAGCATGCGTTTGGCATAGACCAGAAAACGGGCCCCTGCCACCGTGAGCTTGAAGTGCTTGTCGCGCCGGTCCAGCAGCAGCACGCCCAGCTCCTCTTCGAGTGCAGCGATGCGGCTGGACATGGCCGATTGCGTGAGGAACAGCTTCTCAGCCGCACGCGTCACGCTTTTGAGGGAGGCCACCCAATAGAAGGCTTCGACAAATCGCAGGTTCATGGTGAGGACCCCCAAGTGCATTCCAGCAAACGCTGAATGCTCTTATTTTGATAGCTTAAAGCGCTTACCCATTGAGCGGAAGCGGCCATTTTTATTCAAACGGATCCGACAAAAAGCGGCAGATCCGCCTTCTTGAGCGTGCGCAGCACAAAGCTGGAGCGGCTGTGGCGTATGCCCTTGATCTTGTAGAGCTTCTCACGCAACAGACGCTCGTAGTCGCGCGTGTCCTTGACGACGATGCGCAGCAGGTAGTCGTAGTCGCCCGACACCAGGTGGGCCTCGATCACTTCGGGGATGCTGGCCAGCGTTTCGCCAAATTTTTCGAGCGTGTTGTCCGAGTGGCTGTCGAGTGTGACCTGCACCAGCACAGTGTCCGCCAGGTCCAGCGACTGCGGGTTGATGCGCACCGTGTAGCCCTGGATCACGCCCGCCTCCTCCATCTTCCTGATGCGGCCCCAGCAGGGCGAGGGGCTCAGACCCACGGCCTGGCCGATCTCTTGCAAGCTGGCGCGCGCGTTGCCCTGCAGCACGGCGAGAATTTTTCTATCGAGGCGATCCATCGGCCGGATTATTCACAAAAAATCTCCAGTACAGAAAATTTTTCTGCGAATGAGATGAAACCAAGCGAATTCAGCAAATTCATCTCTGCCACGCGGCGCATACTTCTTCCATCAAGGCGCTCTTACCGGAGTGCACAAATTGACAAGGCCCCGGCTGGTTACCGCCAGCACGGGGCCCTTGGCATTCCGGCCCCCATTGCTAGCACCCATCGGCCGCCATGCAGACTGCGTGCAAACATCTGCCAGCCCGGCATCAGGGGTGTCGCCAACGCAACTGCAAGCGCCCTGCCGCCCAGTTGATAAGCACGCTTACCAGCACAAACCCGGATGCCTGCGGTCATGCTGCACCGCCATAATTTCAGCGAGGTCGGGGGCAGCTCCGCAAGGGTGCCAAACGCGCCCCCTGACCCACCATCAACAGGAGACACCATGCAATTGACCAAACTCGTCGTTGGACTGAGCCTCGCGCTCGGCTTTATGGCCACCGCTGGCGCGCAAACCACCATGCGCATCAGCATCTCGACGGCCCAGAATTCCCACCAGGGGGTTGCCATCGACACGTTTGCCAAGGAAGTCGAAAAGCGCACCAGCGGCCGCTACAAGGTCCAGACCTTCTACAACGGTGCCCTGGGCGGCGAGCGCGAGTCGATTGAAGCCGTGCAGCTGGGCACGCAAGAGCTGGCTTTCAGCTCCACGGGGCCCATCCCCAACTTTGTGCCTGAAACCAAGATCCTGGACGTGCCCTTCCTGTTCCGCGACAAGGCGCATGCCCGTGCGGTGCTGGACGGCCCCATCGGCCAGGAGATGCTGACCAAGTTCGACAGCAAGGGCTTCAAGGCCCTGGCATGGGCCGAAAACGGCTTTCGCCACATGACCAATAGCAAGCGCTCGGTCAACACGCCCGAAGACCTCAAGGGCCTGAAGATGCGCACGATGGAAAACCCCGTGCACATCGCTGCCTACAAGGGCTTTGGCATCATCACCACGCCCATGGCCTTCCCCGAAGTGTTCACCGCCCTGCAGCAAGGCACGGTGGACGGCCAGGAGAACCCGCTGCCCGTGATCATCTCGGCCAAGTTCGACCAGGTGCAAAAGCACCTGACGCTGACCGGCCACGTGTACTCGCCCGCCATCTTTGTGATGAACAAGGGCTCGTTCGACAAGCTCACGGCCGCCGACAAGCAGGCCTTCATCGAGGCCGCCAAGGAAGGCACCAAGGCCAACCGCGCCCGCGTGGACGAGGACGACGCCAAGGGTGTGGCCGACCTGCGTGCCAAGGGCATGACAGTGGTGGACAACCCCGACAAGTCCAAGTTTGTGGCGGCCCTGGCCCCCGTGAATGCCGAGTTCGAAAAGCAGTTCGGCAAGGCCACGCTCGACAAGATCCGCGACGTCAAGTGATGCACGCGCTACTATCTTTGTAGTAGCAACCAACGCCCGTAGCCATTGCGCTATCGGGCGTTTTTATTCCTGCCCCGGGTTGCCTTCCTGCTCTCCCACCGTGTTGCCCCACCTGTCGATTCAACAACTGCCCATGGTCGGCACAGCCCCATGAAAAATGCTTTTCTCACTTTTGAGCGATGGACCACCTTCATCGCCATGCTAGGGGCCTGCACCATGCTGGCCCTGTCTGCCTCGCTGGGCATGTTCCAGATCCTCATGCGCTTTGTGCTGGAACAGCCCGCCGAATGGACTGAAGTGCTGATCCGTTTCAGCCTGATCTGGATGGTGTTCCTGGCCATCCCCGCTGCCTTCCGCCAGGGGGCGATGGTGAGCGTGGACGTGCTGTACCGCTGGAGCCGCCCTGCCATGCGGCGGGTGCTGGACTGGGTGGTGGCGCTGGCAGCGCTGGCGCTGATCGGGATTGTCATCTGGTACGGCTGGGACTACGCCCAGCGCGGCGGCGTGCAAAGCATGGCCGGGCTGGAGTCGGTCTCGATGTTCTGGGCCTACCTGGCCATGCCCGTGGGCGGCGTCTTTTGCGCCGTGGGCATCATCGGCAACCTGATCGACCCCTTGCGCATGGAACTGGAGACCGCCCAATGAGCGCCGTGATGATTTCCACGATGGTGCTGTGCTTTGCGCTCACCATCTCGGTGGCCGTATCGATTGGTCTTGCATCCATCCTCGGCATCCAGGCGTCCAACGCCAACATGCTGATCTCGGTGAAGGAGATGTTCGCCTCGATCAACAAGTTTCCGCTGGCGGCCATCCCCTTCTTCATCCTCGCGGGCAACCTGATGGAAACCGGCGGCATCTCGCGCCGCCTGGTGGAATTTGCCAAAAGCATTGTGGGCGGCGTGCAGGGTGGCCTGCCCATGACCTGTGTGCTGACCTGCATGATCTTTGCGGCGGTGTCCGGCTCATCGGTGGCCACCACGTTTGCGATTGGCGCCATCCTGATTCCGGCGCTCATCAAGCATGGCTACCCCACCAGCTATGCAGCCGCGCTGCAGGCCACCAGTGCCGAGTTGGGCGTGATCATCCCGCCTTCCATCCCGATGATCCTGTATGGCGTGAGTGCCGAGGTGTCGATTGGCGAGCTGTTCATTGCGGGCTTTGGCCCTGGCCTGCTGATCAGCGGCGCGCTGATGCTGTTTGTCTGGGCGTACTGCAAGTACAAGGGCTGGGGCAAGAACGATGGCGATGGCCGCCTGTCCTTTGGCAAGGCTACGCTGCAGGCAGGCTGGGCGCTGCTCATGCCCGTCATCATCCTGGGGGGCATCTACGGCGGCGTTTTCACACCCACCGAGGCATCGGCCGTGGCCGTGTTCTATGCGCTGATCGTGGGCGTGGTGATCTACCGCGAGATCAAGCTCAAAGACCTGTACGCCATCCTGCGTAAGTCGGCCATCTCGTCGGCGGTGATCATGTTCATCATTGCCAATGCGGGGCTGTTCGCGTTCCTCATCACCCGCGCCGGGGTGCCCGATGCCATCGGCCGCTGGCTCGAAGCGGTTCTGCAGTCGCCTACGCTTTTCCTCCTGGGCGTGAATGCGGCGCTGTTCGTGATCGGCATGTTCATCGAGACCAGCGCCGCCATCATCGTGCTCGCGCCCATCCTGGCGCCCGTGGCCATGCACTTCGGTGTGGATCCCGTTCACTTCGGGCTGATCATGGTGGTGAATCTGGCCTTGGGCATGATCACGCCGCCCTTTGGCGTGAACCTGTTTGCGGCCTGTACCGTGGCCAAGATTTCGCTGGATCGGATCATCAAACACCTGCTGCCCTTTGTGGGGGTGATCCTGGTGTGCCTGCTGGTCATTACCTATGTGCCATCGATTTCTCTGGCATTGCGTGACCTGGTCTATGCCAAGTAGGCGTTAGAATCCCGCCCGTCAGGAGAGAGTGCTCCGCCCACCCAACCGGGCGTGCAGCACCGCCGAAGGCGCAGGCAGCAGCCGAACGCTCAGGCAAAAGGACTGGCAACCGCCCGCAGTGATGCGGGCGTTCCCTTGCTGGAGAGAGACGGCCCCACAGAAAAGAAACTGTGTGCAGGCCATCCACCGAAGGAGCAAGCCGCACGGCCAGCCAGGGCGCTGCGGTGAATCTCTCAGGTAAAGCGGACAGCAGGGCAAATCCCGTAGTCACCTTGGTGGCTGCGGCCCCCATTTGCCCCGGAGTTCCGCCATGTCCGCCACCGCCCCCCTGCTCACCACACCCCTGAACGCCCTGCACATCGAGTTGGGCGCCCGCATGGTGCCTTTTGCAGGCTACTCCATGCCCGTGCAGTACCCCGCTGGCCTGATGGCAGAGCATGTGCACACCCGCACCGCTGCGGGCCTGTTCGATGTCTCGCACATGGGCCAGCTCAAGCTCATCGGTGCCGATGCCGCTGCGGCGTTTGAGACCCTGATGCCCGTGGACGTGATCGACTTGCCCGTGGGCAAGCAGCGCTACGGCCTGCTGCTGACCGACGAGGGCACGGTCATCGACGATTTGATGTTCTTCAACCAGGGCGTGGTGGATGGTGAACCCACGCTGTTCGTCATCGTGAACGGCGCCTGCAAGGTGGGCGACATTGCCCACATAGAGGCCCGCATCGGCCAGCGCTGCACCGTGGCGCCCATGCCCGACCACGCCCTGCTTGCCCTGCAGGGCCCGCAGGCCGTCACCGCCCTCGCGCGCCTTGCGCCCGGTGTGGAAAAGCTGGTGTTCATGACCGGTGGCGCGTTCAGCATCGCGGGCTGCGACTGCTTTGTGACCCGCAGCGGCTACACCGGCGAAGACGGCTTTGAAATCTCCGTGCCCGCTGCGCAGGCCGAGACGCTCGCCCGCGCCCTGCTGGCCCAGCCCGAAGTCAAGCCCATCGGCCTGGGCGCACGCAACTCGCTGCGCCTCGAAGCGGGCCTGTGCCTGTATGGCAACGACATCGACACCACCACCACGCCCCCCGAAGCCGCGCTGAACTGGGCCATCCAGAAGGTGCGTCGCACTGGTGGCGCACGCGCAGGTGGTTTCCCTGGCGCCGACAAGGTGCTGGCACAGATTGACAACCCCGCCACCCTGCCCCGCAAGCGCGTGGGCCTGGTCGCGCTGGAGCGTGTGCCAGTGCGCGAGCACACCGAACTGCAGAGCACGGACGGCCAAAAGATCGGCGAAGTCACCAGCGGCCTGCTGGGCCCCACGGTGAACGAACCCGTGGCCATGGGCTACGTCGCCCCTGTCTATGCCGCCATCGGCACCCGCGTGAACGCCATCGTGCGCGGTAAGGCCGTCCCGATGGAAGTGCGCGCCATGCCTTTCACGCCCGCCAACTACTTTCGCGGCTGATTTCGCAGGCGGCTGCGCACCAACGCGGCCCGCGCCCGCTACATTGCTGATTCCTTTATTTATCCCGTTGCTGGAGGAGCTTCCCCATGACCGTCAAATTTTCCAAAGAACACGAATGGATCAACACCGCCGACACGGCCGCTGCTGTGGTGGGCATCACCGTGCACGCACAGGATGCGCTGGGCGATGTGGTGTTTGTGGACCTGCCCGAGGTCGGCGCCACCTTCAACCAGGGTGATGTGGCGGGTGTGGTCGAGTCCGTGAAGGCCGCTGCCGATGTCTACATGCCCGTCACCGGCGAAATCGTCGAAGTGAACGAAGCCCTGCGCGCCGACCCCTCGCTGGCCAACAGCGACCCGCTGAACGCTGGCTGGTTCTTCAAGGTCAAGCTGGCCGATGTCGCCCAGCTCGACGCCCTGATGGACGAAACCGCCTACAGCGCCTTTGCGGCCAACGCCTGAAGGCGCTTAGCCCATTCATCTCTGGTTTCAAAAACCATAGCTGCCAGCGCTTGATTCCATTAGGTTTCAGATAAAAAACCACTGAAACCAATAGCTGACAAGCGCCAGCAGCTTCTTTTTTCATAGCACCCCGAACGCCCGCCATGACTGCCGCCCTGCCCACCTCCTTACCGTTGTCCGCGCTGGAAAACGCCGCTGAATTCCTGCCCCGCCACATCGGCATCGACGCAGCGGACGAAGCCCACATGCTGTCCGTGATCGGCGAGGCCTCGCGCCGCGCGCTCATCGACTCCATCGTGCCGCGCTCCATCGCACGCAGCCGCGCCATGGACTTGCCAGCAGCCACCACCGAGGCATCGGCACTGGCCGAGCTCAAGGCCATCGCGGGCAAGAACAAGGTGCTCAAGAGCTTCATCGGCCAGGGCTACTACGGCACACACACACCGGGCGTCATCCTGCGCAACATTCTGGAGAACCCCGCCTGGTACACCGCCTACACGCCCTACCAGGCCGAAATCTCGCAGGGCCGCATGGAAGCGCTGGTCAACTTCCAGACCATGGTGTGCGACCTGACCGGCATGCCGATCGCCAATGCATCGATGCTGGACGAGGCCACCGCCGCTGCCGAAGCCATGACCCTGGCCAAGCGCTCGGTCAAGAGCAAGAGCAACGTGTTTGTGGTGGCGGGCGACGCGCACCCACAGACCATTGAAGTGATCCAGACCCGCGCCAAGCCCCTGGGCCTGGAAGTGCGCCTGGCCAATTCGGCCGAAGAGTGGAACACCCTGCTGGCAGGCGACTACTTTGCCGTGCTGGCCCAATACCCCGCCACCAGCGGGCGCATTGACGACCTGCGCGCCGACGTGGAAAAAGCCCACGCCAAGCAGGCCGCCTTCATCGTGGCAGCCGACCTGCTGGCCCTCACACTCATCACCCCGCCCGGCGAACAAGGCGCAGACATTGTGGTGGGCACCACCCAGCGTTTTGGCATGCCCATGGGCGCGGGCGGCCCGCACGCGGCCTTCATGGCCTGCCGCGACGAATACAAGCGCAGCCTGCCTGGCCGCCTGGTGGGCGTGAGCGTGGACGTGCACGGCAAGCCCGCCTACCGCCTGGCGCTGCAGACGCGCGAACAGCACATCCGCCGCGAAAAAGCCACCTCCAATATCTGCACGGCCCAGGTGCTGCCCGCCGTGATCGCCAGCATGTACGCCGTCTACCACGGCCCCGAGGGCCTTGCGCGCATTGCCCAGCGCGTGGCCAGCTACACCGCCATCCTGGCCCTGGGGCTGCAACAACTGGGCGCCCCCGTGCGCGAACAAGCCACGTTCGACACGCTGGTGCTGAAAACCGATAACGCTACAAAATCAATAGCTGCAAAGGCAATACAGTCAGGCGCAAACCTGCGTATTTACTTCGAAAACTACCTGTGCATCTCGCTCGACGAAACCACCACACGCGCCGACATCGAGCTGCTGTGGAAAGTCTTCGCCAAGGACGGCCAGGCCCTGCCCACGTTTGACGCGTTTGAGAACGGCATCGAGCCCCTGATCCCCGCCGCGCTGCGCCGCACCAGCCAGTACCTCACGCACCCGGTGTTCAACACCCACCACAGCGAAACCGGCATGCTGCGCTACATCCGCCAGCTGTCCGACAAGGACCTGGCGCTGGACCGCAGCATGATCCCGCTGGGCTCGTGCACCATGAAGCTCAACGCCACCAGCGAGATGATCCCCATCACCTGGCCAGAGTTTGCCCACATGCACCCCTTTGCCCCGGCCGACCAGCAGCAGGGCTACAAGGAGCTGGACGAGCAACTGCGCGCCTGGCTGTGCGAGGCCACGGGCTATGCAGGCATCAGCCTGCAACCCAACGCGGGCAGCCAGGGCGAATACGCGGGACTGCTGGCCATCAAGGCGTACCACGAGTCGCGTGGCGAAGGCCACCGCAACATCTGCCTGATCCCCAGCAGCGCACATGGCACCAACCCCGCCAGCGCACAGATGGTGGGCATGCAGGTGGTAGTGACAGCCTGCGACGCCAGCGGCAACGTGGACCTGGCCGATCTGCAGGCCAAGTGCGAGCAGCACAGCGGCAACATCGCCTGCGTGATGATCACCTACCCCAGCACGCATGGCGTGTTCGAGACCCAGGTGAAGGAACTGTGCGCCCTGGTGCACAGCCACGGCGGCCGCGTGTATGTGGACGGCGCCAACATGAACGCCCTGGTGGGTGTGGCCGCCCCTGGCGAGTTTGGCGGCGACGTGAGCCACCTGAATCTGCACAAGACCTTCTGCATCCCCCACGGCGGTGGCGGCCCCGGCGTGGGCCCGGTGTGTGTGGTCGCAGACCTCGTGCCCTTCCTGCCCGGTTTGCCTGGCCAGGATGACCAGCCTAAGAGCCCTACCAACGGCAAGGTGGGCCCCGTGAGCGCCGCCCCCCTGGGCAACGCCGCCGTGCTGCCCATCAGCTGGATGTACATCCGCATGATGGGCGCCGACGGCCTGCAAGCGGCCACCGAAACCGCCATCCTGAGCGCCAACTACATCAGCGCGCGCCTCAAGGACCACTACCCCACGCTGTACGCGAGCGAGAACGGCCATGTGGCGCACGAATGCATCCTGGACCTGCGCGGCCTGAAGGACACCAGCGGCGTGATGGCCGAAGACGTGGCCAAGCGCCTGATCGACTACGGCTTCCACGCCCCCACGCTGAGCTTCCCCGTGCCCAACACGCTGATGGTGGAGCCCACCGAAAGCGAAACGCTGTTCGAGATCGACCGCTTCATCGACGCCATGATCGCCATCCGCGAAGAGATCCGCCAGATCGAAGCGGGCAAGCTGCCGCAGGACAACAACCCTCTCAAGAACGCCCCCCACACGGCAGAGAACCTTCTCACCGGCGAATGGGCCCGCCCCTACAGCCGCGAAGCTGCCGCCTACCCCGTGGCGGCCCTGCGCCAGGCCAAGTATTGGTCGCCCGTAGGCCGCGTGGACAACGTGTGGGGCGACCGCAACCTGAGCTGCAGCTGCATCCCGGTGAGCGACTACGCTTGACCCTGCCATGAAGACCATGGCGGCCCACCCGCTGCCGTGGTTCTTGACTTACCAAGCCCTGGTGCCCGCATGCCCAGGGCTTTTTTCGTGGTGCCTCTCCCACGGGTCGCAGCACGAACGCGCATAAGATCGCGGGCTGCGTTGTGATTCACTCTTTCAGGAGCCCCCTTTGCGAAACCTCTTGTGCCTTTTGCTCGCCACCGTTGTGATGGCCCCCGCCGCCATGGCCCAGACCTCCAAGCCCGTCACCACCGCCAGCGGCCTGGTCTACGAATCGCTCAAAGACGGCACGGGCGAATCGCCCAAGGCCACCGACACGGTCAAGGTGCACTACAAGGGCATGTTCCTGGACGGCAAGGAGTTCGACAGCTCCTACAAGCGTGGCGAACCGACCTCGTTCCCGCTCAATGGCGTGATCCCTTGCTGGACCGAAGGCGTGCAGCGCATGAAACCGGGCGGCAAGGCCAAGCTGACCTGCCCACCCTCCATCGCCTACGGCGCTCGGGGAGCAGGTGGCGTGATTCCACCCAACGCTACGCTGAACTTTGAAGTCGAGCTGATTTCCATCGGCCGTTGATCCCATGTTGCTGAAGGTCGGTGACCTCGCGCGGCGCACTGGCCTCACGGTGCGCACGCTGCACCACTACGACGAGATCGGCCTGCTCACGCCCTCGGGCCGCTCGGAGGCGGGTTACCGGCTCTACAGCCAGGCCGATGTGCAGCGCCTGCACGGCATCCAGACCATGCGCCAGATGGGGTTGGCGCTCAGCGACATCGGCGATCTGCTGGCCGGCGAAGGCATGGCCCCCGAGCGCATCATTGCCCAGCAAATTCGGGCACTGGACCAGCAGATTGCGCAGGCTACCGAACTGCGCGGGCGCCTGACCATGCTGCGCGATGGCCTGATGGCCGGGGCAGAGCCCAACATGGGCAACTGGCTCGAAGCACTGGCGCTGATGACCACCTACGGCAAGTACTTCAGCACCACCGAACTCAAGCAGATCTTCACCAACTGGAGCCTGATCGAGGCGGACTGGCTTGTGGTCAAGGACCTGGTGCGCGATGCCATGGACCGGCAGCTGCCGCCCGATGCGCCCGAGGTCCAGGCACTGGCCTACCGCTGGATGGCGCTCATGCTGCACTGGATGGGCGGTGACCTCGACCTGCTGGAGCGCTGGGGCCACATGTTCCGTACCGAACCCAGCACGCAGGGCCGCAACCACGCGCCACCGGGCGACATGATCGAGTACGTGGAGACAGCCATCAAGCTGCGCCTTGCCCTGCTGGAGAAGTACCTGACCCGCGACGACCTGCGCATGCTGGGCCATGTGCCGCACACCGCGTGGGCGGCGCTGGAGCGCGACGTACAGCAATTGCTGACCCGCCAAATCCCCACCGACCACGTCGAAGCAGCGGCGGCTGCACTGCACTGGAACAAGCTGTTTGACCAGCTGACGCGCGGCGATGCGCCACTGCTGCAGGCAGGCTCGCCCCTGAGTGCCCCCGTGCGCGCCTACCTGCATGCGGCGCTGGCGCTAGCGCTAGCGATGCCAAGCCCTGCTGTGGCTGCAGCCATCTCTGCGCGCTGCTGAAACGGTCTCGCACCGCCTCCCAAAAAACCACTGAAAAGTGCTTGACCCTCACGCAACGTGAGGCGCCACAGTCGGTCCCTATGAACGGATCGACGCCCTCCCCCGCCCCCTCCACCCGGCGGTTGCATGCCCTGGACAACCTGCGTGCCACCATGATGTGGCTGGGCATCGTGCTGCATGTCTCGGTGCTCTACATGAGCCGGCCATCGCCGCTGCCCTGGCACGACGACCAGTCCAGTCCTCTGGCTGACCTGCTGGTGGCGGTGATCCATGCCTTCCGCATGCCCTTGTTTTTTATCCTCGCCGGGTTCTTTGTGGCGGCGCTGGTCCAACGGCACGGGCTGGCTGGCATGGTGCGCAACCGGCTGCGCCGCCTGGGACTGCCCTTTGCGCTGTTCTGGCCGCCGCTGTTCGTCGCCTGCGCGCTGCTCGGGCTGATGTTCCTGCACCGCATGGCCTATGGCACCTGGGGCGTGGACCGCAGTCTGCTGCCCCAAGGCCCCAACGTGCCCCAGGGCCCGGCCACCATGCACCTCTGGTTCTTGTGGATGCTGTTGTGGCTGGCGCTGCTGACGCCCGTGGCATGGACAGCGGTGCGTGCCTTGCCGCAAAAGATGCAACAGGCCCTGCAACGCGGAGCCCTCTGGATGGGTGGCACCCCGGCGGGCCTGCTGGTGCTCACGCTGCCGCTGGCCTGGATTGGCGCGGGCTACGACCACGGCATCGTCACGCCCAGTGGGTCCTTCCTGCCGCCGCTGGCGGAATGGATACACAACGGGCTGTTCTACGGCTTTGGGCTATGCCTGTATGCGCACCGCAAGGCGCTGATGGCACGCTACGAACGGCACTGGCCTGCGCTGGCGGGCCTGGGGCTTGCGGGATTCCTGATCACTGCGCTGCTGTCAGAAGTGCTGGCCCAGCCGGAGGCATCGGCCTTTGCACTGGTGCTGGTCACCGGGGCTTTCACTGACCTGCTGGCCGCGCCCGTGTCTGCCACCCGGCACCTGCAGTTCTGGATGGCGCTGGCCTACAACAGCGCGTCGTGGCTGTGGAGCTTTGCGCTGATCGGGCTGTTTCTGCGCCATGTGGGCCAGCCCCGCGCCTGGCTGGCCTACCTGGCCGACAGCTCGTACTGGGTGTACCTCGTGCACCTGCCACTCACCATCGGCCTGGGTGCGCTGCTGTATGGCCTGCCCGTTCCGGCCCTGGCCAAGATGCTGATCAACGTGCTGGCCACGACGGCCCTGTGCCTAGCCAGCTACCACCTGTTAGTGCGTTTTACCGCTGTGGGCCGCTTGCTCACGGGGCGCACGCACGCCCGCCATTCTTTGGGAGACCTCATCCATGCGACCTGACACCTCACCCCGTCCTGCCCACCCACCCGCAGACCCGCGCGCCGCGCTGCTGCAGGACCGCAACTTCCGCTGGATGCTTGGCGGCTCGGCCTTGTCCATGCTGGGCGACCAGTTCACCCTGATTGCACTGCCCTGGCTGGTGCTGCAGATGACTGGCGACACGCTGGTGCTAGGCACCGTTCTGGCCCTCGTCAGCGTGCCGCGTGCGCTGTTCATCTTGATCGGCGGCGCACTGGTAGACCGGTATTCGCCCAAGCAGGTGCTGATGATCACCAAATACGTCAACCTGGTGCTGTTGGCCGCCCTGGCGGGGCTGGTGTTTGCGGGCACGCTGTCGTTGTGGATGGTGTACGCGCTGTCGCTGGGCATTGGGCTGGCCACGGCCTTCAGCATTCCGGCCGGCACGGCCATGATGCCGTCTGTGGTGGCGCGCACGCAGCTGCAGGCCGCCAACGGCATCAGCCTGGGCCTGCGGCAGTTGACGATGTTCCTCGGCCCTTTGCTGGCAGGGCTGCTGATCGCGCTGTTTGGCACGGGCGAGGCCACTGGCACTGTGGCCGTTGAAACACCCACTCGCGCCAACGCTTTCGGCATTGGCCTGGCCTTTGCGCTCGATGCACTGAGTTTTGCGGTGTCGGCCTGGACGCTATCCAAAGTGCAAACCCATGCCAGCCATGCAGCCCCCGCAGCCGCACCCCAGGCAGTGCTGGCCTCGGTGGCCCAGGGGCTGGTGCATTTCTGGCGCGACAGCGAGCTGCGCACCTGCTTTCTCTACTGGAGTGCGATCGCCCTGTTCATCATGGGCCCCATCCACATAGCGATCCCGGTGCTGGCCAGCAGCACACCCGCGCTGGGGGCGGCGGCTTTCGGCATCATCGTGGGCGCCCACGGTGCGGGCACGCTGCTGGGCATGGTGGTGTCAGGCATGGTGCCCCGGCTGCGTTTTGGCAGCCTGGGGATGACCATCCTGGCATTTGACGTGGTCATCGGCGCGCTGTTCATGCCCATGGGCCTGATCACCGCCGTGTGGCAGGGGGCAGCGCTGATGCTGCTTATCGGCCTGCTGGGCGGCTTCATGCAGGTGAGCGTGTTCACCTGGATACAGCAGCGTGTACCCCCGGCGCTGCTGGGCCGGGCGATGAGCCTGTTCATGTTCATCTTCATGGGCCTGGCGCCCATCTCTGCCGCCGTGACCGGCTGGGTGATGAAGAGCATTACGCTCACCCAGCTGTTTGCAGCCAGCGGCGGCACGCTGGTGGTGCTGGCAGCACTAGCTTTTGTGCTGACGCCCATGCGCCACGTGACGGATGCAGCGCCCGCCACACGCTGATACTCCGCTCGCAAAAAAGGCTGGACCACTGTCCAGCCTTTTTTGTGCCTGAGGAGGAGAGCCTCAGACTTCGGTAACGAACTGCTCGCGGGGGCGGCGCACCTTTTTCAGGCTCACCAGCCAGTCGCCTTCATCGGCGCGGTAGCCCAGCGGCAGAATCGCGACACTGCGCAGGCCACGAGCCCGCAGGCCCAGGATTTCATCGAGCGCGTTGGGATCGAAACCTTCCATGGGCGTCGAGTCCACTTCTTCAAACGCCGCAGCGATCAGGGCTGCGCTCATGCCGATGTAGGCCTGGCGGGCGGCGTGCTGGAAGTTCACTTCGGCATCGCGCTGGGGGTAGCTGTTCAGCAGCATCTGGCGGTAGTTTTCCCAACCTTCGTTCTTGAAGCCACGCTGGTCGTTGGTCATGTCGAACATCATGTTGATGCGGTCAGCCGTGTAGTTGTCCCAGGCAGCGAACACCAGCAGGTGCGAGCCGTCGGTGATCTGGGCCTGGTTCCAGGCGATAGGCTGGATCTTGGCGCGCACGGTGGGGTCGGTCACCACAATGATCTCGAACGGCTGCAGGCCGCTGGAGGTGGGGGCCAGGCGTGCGGCTTCGAGAATGCGCTCCACCTTGTCCTGCGGAACCTTCTTGGCGGGGTTCATCTTCTTGGCGGCGTAGCGCCATTGCAGCTTGTTCAGCAGGGGTTGGGCGAGGGTGGTGTCTGTGGTCATGGCAGGGTCCTGAAAGAATGTGTGGATCGAGGGATGTATCGATGGTTGAACTGTAGGCACCCCACAACGGTTCGGTAAGCCCTGCCAAAGAAACGGATTGTTCGCGATTCATCAACAATCGACCCAAACGCGCGTTGAAATCGCAGTTTGATGGTGCAGCCGCCATTGCCTGGTGCCAGATGGGCAGGCGTACACTTGAGAAAGCCTAGGCGAGCGCCCGGGCACGCACCCGGCTGACCGCGCCCCTCCATGAGTGAACCCGACCTGTCTTTTCTGGACCCTGCAGGCCGCCAGCCCGCAACTGCAGAACACATGCCCCGCCAGCCTGCCAGCCCACCCCGCACGCCCGGCGCTCCGGCCGAGGGCCTGGTGGCTGAGTTGCGCGCCTACCAGGCCGAGCTAGAAAACCAGAACAAGGTGCTGCGCTACAGCCAGACCGTGGCCGAGAGCGCCTACGAACGCTTCGAGACCCTGTTTGCCAGCGTGCCGCTGGCCCTCATGGTGGTGGACGACCACGACATGGTGGTGCAGGCCAACTCCATGGCACACCGCTCGTTCCAGCCCACCGAGCGCGACCGGCCACTGACCGCGCTGATGCCTTTTGTGTGCCCGCAAGACGCCGCGCGCGTGCGCGATGCCTTTGCCCAGGCGCAAGACCTGGGGCACAGCGAGGTGAAGGAGGTGGTCTTCCTCATCAGCGACACCACGCGCATCACCGGCGACCTGCACATCGCCCACATCGAAGCACCGCAAACCAGCGGCCCGCCGTTGTCACAGTTTTTGTGCGCCGTGATCGACCAGGGCCCGCTGCTGGCCGAGCGCCAGGCCTTGCAGCACAGCGCCGAGACCCTGCAGCAGCGCAACGAGCAGATCCGCGCCAGCGAAAAGCGGCTGGAGGCCGTCATCAACTCCGCGCTGGACGCCATCATCTGCGTGGACCAGCACCAGCGCATCACCGTGTTCAACCCCACCGCCGCCGCGCTGTTCCAGTGCAGCGCCAGCGATGCGCTGGGCAGCACGCTCGACCGCTTCCTGCCTGACGCGGCGCAGGCCCTCGCGTTTGCACAGCTCACCACGCAGGCCCTGCTGGGCGAGATGACCGCGCTGACCGCCAGCGGCAAGGAGCTGGCGGTGGAGGTGAGCGTGTCGTTCGAGCGCCATGCAGAAAGCGTGGGCGGCGGCGAAACCACCACCGTGTTCGCGCGCGACCTCACCGGCCGCAAGAAGGCCGAGGCGCACCGCAATGAGCTGGAAGCCCAGCTGCGCGAATCGCACAAGATGCAGGCGGTGGGCACCATGGCCGGAGGCATTGCCCACGACTTCAACAACATCCTGGGCGCCATCCTGGGCAACGTGGAGCTGGCCAAGGCCGACTGCGCCACCCACGCGCCCGGTTCGCCCGTGCTGGAGAGCCTGTTGGAGATCGACAAGGCCGGGCGCCGCGCACGCGACCTGGTTCGCCAGATCCTCACCTTCAGCCGCAACGAGCCCCCGCAGCGCTCGGCGGTCTCGCTGGCCGAGGTGGTGCACGACACCGAACGCCTGCTGCGCGTGACCCTGCCTCCCGCCATCGAACTGCACATGCAGCTGCAGGCGGGCCTGCCGCCCGTGCTGGCCGATGCCACGCAGGTCGAACAGGCCCTGCTCAACCTGTGCACCAACGCCGTCCATGCCATCCAGGGCCAGGGCGCAGAGCGCGGCAGCATTCATGTGGAGGCTGCCACCGTGCAGCCCGACCAGCGCCTCTCCGAACGCCTGGGGCTGGCCCCCATCGACTACGTCGCGCTGACGGTGCGTGACACCGGCCCCGGCATGGATGCCGCCACCCTGGAGCGCATCTTTGAGCCCTTCTTCACCACCAAGCCCGTGGGCCAGGGCACAGGCCTGGGCCTGGCCGTGGTGCATGGCGTGATGCGCACGCACGAAGGCGGTGTGGACGTGCAGAGCACGCCCGGCCAGGGCAGTCGGTTCACGCTTTACTTTCCGGTGGCGACCAGTGCCACAACCGCTGCGCCAGCCAACTCGGCGCCGCAGACACAGCCCCTAGCCACGGAGGCCGCAGCGCCCGCACCTGCGGCACCGTCCAGCTCCACACCCGCCAAGAAGCACCATGTGATGTACGTAGACGACGACCAGGCGCTGGTCTTTCTGGTGCAGCGCCTGCTGCGCCGCCGGGGCTACGAGGTGAGCGGCTTCACCGACCCCCACGAGGCCACGGCAGCATTGCGCGCGGCGCCCCAGCGCTACGACCTGCTGGTCACCGACTACAACATGCCCGGCTTTTGCGGCGTGGACCTGGTGCGCGAGGCCCGCCTCATTCGCCCCGATCTGCCCGTGGCCCTGGCCTCGGGGTATGTCACGGCCGAAATCGAGCAGGCTGCGCTGGCCGAAGGCGCCCAGGCCCTGATCCACAAACCCAACGACGTGGAAGAACTCTGCGCCACCGTGCAACGGCTGATCGTGGGCCATGACCCTGCCTGAACCCGTGGCAGATGGCGTACAGGCGCTGTATGAGGACGACGACCTGCTGGTGCTGTGCAAACCTCCCGGCATGCTGTGTGTGCCCGGCCGGGGCCCCGACAAGCAGGACTGCCTGAGCGCCCGCTCACAGCAGCGCTGGCCCGGCGCGCTCATCGTGCACCGGCTGGACCAGGCCACTTCGGGCCTGGTGCTCATGGCGCGCCACATCGACATGCAGCGCCGCCTGAGCCACGCCTTTGCCGAGCGCCAGGTACACAAGCGCTACCAGGCGGTGGTGCAGGGGCTGCTGGGCCCGGTAGAGCAAACTTGGCAGGAGATCGACCTGCCCATCGCCGCCGACTGGGAGCGCCGCCCGCTGCGTGTCATCGACCAAACCCTGGGCAAACCCAGCCAGACCCGCTGGCGCCTGCTGGCCCAAGATGGCGTGGCACACACATCGCGCGTCGAGCTGGAGCCCATCACCGGCCGCACCCACCAGCTGCGCGTGCACCTGGCCGCCCTGGGCCACCCCATCCTGGGCGACACGCTGTATGCCGACGAAGCCGCCCAGCAAAAAGCGCCTCGGCTGCTGCTGCACGCCTGTGTGCTGGAGTTTGCGCACCCTCGGCACGGGGCGCCGTGTCGCTTCGAATCCGCACCGGATTTCTGACGCCACACTCGGCCGCACAAGTCTGCTGCCAGCTCAGCGCTCAGGCCAGCGCCAGCACCTCGGCCACCGGCCTGCGCGGTTTGGGCGGCGCCACCGCAGCGGCGCGCCCCACCGCCACCAGCATCACGGGCAATTCATCGGCCTGCAGCCCAAAAGCGCTGGCCACCCCCGCCGCATCAAAACCGCCCATGGGCGCGCTGGCCAGGCCCATGCCCTCAGCCGCCAGCATCAGCGTCATGGCGGCCAGCGAGGCCGAGCGCACCGCCTCATCGCGCTGCAGCTGGGCATCGGGTGCATGGGCTGCGGTGGCCTGGGCCACCCAGGCATCCCCCACCGTTTGTGCAAAAACACCCGCACGCACCACGGGCGTCAGCCTGTCGGCCAGCTGTGTGTGGGCGCCCAGCGTGCCGCACACGATGTAGGTGACAGCCGCATCCAGCACCTTCTGCTGGCGCCAGGCCAAGGCGTGCAGTTGTGCCTTGGCCGCTGGCGTGCGCACCGCGATGAAGCGCCAGTTCTGCAGGTGGTAGGCCGTGGGCGCCAGCGTGGCCAGGCGCACCAGCTCGGCAATCTGGGCTTCGTCCAGCGCATGGTTTGCATCGAAAAGGTGGGTGGAGACGCGGTTTTCAATGGCCGAAGCCACGGTATGGGCAGACATGGAAGAGCAGACCTTTCAGATCAAAAAAGAAAAAAGGAGGAAAAACAAAGAACGAAACCCGACGACCGGGCGTGGGCAGACGCCAGGGGGGCTCACCGCCCCGCGCTACGCTGCGCCATGGCCCACTGCACCGCCAGCACGCAGCCCAGCACCGTGGCCATGCCCAGCAGCGACACGCCACGCATGGACTGACCCAGCAGCGCCCAGCCCAGCACCACGGCGGTGAGCGGGCTCAACAGCCCCAGCGATGCCACCGCCACCGTAGGCAGGCGCTCGATGCCCCGGAACCACAGCACGTAGGCCACCAGCGCACCCGCCAGGCAGAGGTACACATACCCAGCGGCCTGTGTGGCCGTCAGTGCAGGCAAAGGCGGGTCGGCCCACCAGGCCACCGGGGCCAGCATGAGCCCGCCCAGCAGCAGCTGCCAGCCGGTAAAGGCCAGCACCGGCAGGCCAGACTGCCAGCGGCGCGAAAGAAAGGTGCCCATGGCCATGCACACCGTGCCTGCCAGCGCCGCCGCCACGCCCCAAGCGTCCCAGACGGTGCCGGGTGCCAGCAGCAACAGCGCCATACCCGCCACCGCCAGCACACCCGCCCCTAGCGCTACCACCGGGGGGCGGCGCTGGTCCACCGCCCAGCCCAGACCCATCACCACCAGCGGGCCAATGGCCCCGACCACGGC
The DNA here is from genome assembly GCF_005405905.1 of Acidovorax sp. NB1. Classification (GTDB taxonomy): domain Bacteria; phylum Pseudomonadota; class Gammaproteobacteria; order Burkholderiales; family Burkholderiaceae_C; genus Acidovorax. The sequence goes on along the minus strand of NZ_BJHU01000043.1, from coordinate 85,147 downwards.
AGCCAGCCCGCCCGGCAAGCGGTAGGCCGCCACAAACAGCAGCGCCTGGAAAACACCAATGTTGAGCGCAGCCAGCAGCGCCATGCGTCCCCAGCCGCCGGGCACCGGCCAGCGCCGTGCCCACAGCACCAGCAGCAGCCCGGCGGGCAGCGCCCGCAGCAGCGCGGCGGTGAATGGCCGCCCGGGTGGCAGCAGCTCGGTGGTGACGATGTAGGTGGAGCCCCAGATGGCAGGCGCCAGCGCGGTGATGCACACGTCAAGCCAGCGGGAGGACGGTGAAGAGGTCGAGGTGAAAGCCATGATTTTTATCTTTAATTCAAGATAAATCACCGTAGCATAAAATCTCGACATCAAGATAAATAACGCCTATGCCTGACCTTCGCCCCGCCGACGCCGTGGATGCCATCCTGGCCCAATGGCACACCGAACGCCCCGACCTGGACGTGTCCCCCATGGGCCCCATTGGCCGCCTCAAACGCTGCGCCGCACTGGTGGACCGGCGGCTCGAAGCCGCCTTCGCGCCCCTCGGCCTGTCGTTCTGGGAGTTCGACATGCTCGCCACGCTGCGCCGCTCGGGCGCGCCTTATTGCCTGGCGCCCACCACGCTGTTCTCCACGCTCATGGTCACCTCGGGCACCATGACGCACCGCATGAACAGGCTCGAAGCCAGCGGCTGGATCACACGCCTGCCCAACCCTGCGGACGCCCGCAGCCTGCTGGTCCAGCTCACCCCGGCGGGCCTGGCGCTGATCGACCGCGCGGTAGATGCCCATGTGGCCAACGAACACGCCCTGCTGGCGCCGCTGCGCGCAGCCGACCTCGCGGCCCTGGACCGCAAGCTGGCCCAGCTGCTCGCTGTGCTGGAGTCGCCCGAAGGTCAGTGAGAGCCTGTTGATAGTGCGTACTGCGCAGTAACATGGCGGGATGCCTCACAACCACCTCATCATCCTCACCGGCGCCTCGCGCGGCATGGGCCTGGCCATGGCCCAGCAGCTGCTCCAAAGCGGCAACACCCTGATCTGCATCGCCCGCAGCACCAACCCCGATCTGGCCGCCGAGGCCAAGGCCGCAGGCGCCACGCTGGAGCAGTGGCAGCAAGACCTGTCGCAGGGCGCGCAGGCCGCCCACCAATTGCAGGCCTGGCTGCAGGCCCAAGGCCCGCAGGCGTTTGCCAGCGCCACGCTCATCAACAACGCGGGCGTGATCCCGCGCATCGCGCCGCTGTCGGCCAGCGCCAACCCGCATGATCTGGCCGACCTGGCCCACGCGCTGCGTGTGGGGCTGGAGGCGCCCATGCAGCTCACCGCCGCCTTCCTGGGCGCGACGGACGCCTGGACAGTGCCGCGCAAGGTGCTCAACATCTCGTCGGGCCTGGGCCGCCGGGCCATGGCCTCGCAGGCCGCCTACTGCGCCGCCAAGGCCGGCATGGACCATTTCACGCGCTGCGTGGCGCTGGACGAGGCCATCAAGCCCCATGGCGCCAAGGTATGCTCGCTGGCGCCCGGTGTGATCGACACCGACATGCAGGTCCAGCTGCGCGCCGCCGACCCGGCCGCCTTCCCGGACCGCCAGAATTTCGCCAACCTCAAGACGGGTGGCCAGCTCACATCGCCTGCCGACGCCGCCACCCGCGTGCTCGCCTGGCTGGAGCGCGCAGATTTCGGCACCAACCCGGTGGCCGACGTGCGCGAGGCGTGAGCCCAATTACTCCTGTTTTCATAGCTACTAACGCATGATGGCCGCGCGGAAGCGGCTATTTTTATTCATATTTTTTCTACAAGGACCTCCCCATGACCCGTGAAGTCGTCGTCGTCAGCGCTGTGCGCACCGCCATTGGCACCTTTGGCGGCAGCCTCAAAGACATCGCCCCCACCGACCTGGGTGCGCTGGTCGTCAAGGAATCGCTGGCGCGCGCCAGCGTGGAAGGCAAGGACGTGGGCCATGTGGTGTTTGGCCATGTGGTGAACACCGAGCCCAAGGACATGTACCTCTCGCGCGTCGCAGCCATCAACGGCGGCTGCGCCGAAGGCACGCCCGCGTTCAACGTGAACCGCCTGTGTGGCTCGGGCCTGCAGGCCATCGTGTCGGCCGCGCAGGCCATCCAGTTGGGCGATGCCGACGTAACCATTGGCGGCGGCGCCGAGGTGATGAGCCGTGCACCCTTTGCCAGCCTGAACATGCGCTGGGGCGCCCGCATGGGCGACACCAAGATGGTGGACATGATGATCGGCGCGCTGCACGACCCCTTCCACACCATCCACATGGGCGTGACGGCCGAGAACATCGCCGCCAAGTGGGGCATCAGCCGCGAAGACCAGGACAAACTGGCCGTGGAAAGCCACAACCGCGCCGAACGCGCCACCCAGGCGGGCTACTTCAAGGAACAGATCGTTCCCGTCACCTTGAAGAGCAAGAAGGGCGATGTGCAATACGCCACCGACGAGCACTTCCGCCCCGGCGCCACGATGGACGACATGGCCAAGCTCAAGCCCGTGTTCGTGAAGGAAAACGGCACGGTGACGGCGGGCAACGCCTCGGGCATCAACGACGCCGCCGCCGCCGTGGTGCTGATGGACGCCGCTGCCGCCAAGGCGCGCGGTGCCAAGCCCCTGGCGCGCCTGGTGGCCTACGCCCACGCGGGTGTGGACCCCAAGTACATGGGCATTGGCCCCGTGCCCGCCACGCAGCTGGCGCTGAAGAAGGCCGGGCTCACCGTGGCCGACCTGGATGTGATCGAGGCCAACGAGGCCTTTGCCGCACAGGCCTGCGCCGTCACCAAGGACCTGGGCCTGGACCCGGCCAAGGTCAACCCCAACGGCTCGGGCATCTCGCTGGGCCACCCCATTGGCGCCACCGGAGCGCTGATCACCGTGAAGGCCATTCACGAGCTGCAGCGCGTGCAGGGCCGCTATGCACTGGTGACCATGTGCATTGGCGGCGGCCAGGGCATTGCGGCGATCTTCGAGCGCCTTTGATTCTCAGCGTCGCGGTGTGGCTGCCATCGCCAGCGGCGATGCTGCCACCCGCTATTGGCAAGGCGGGCGCTGCCAGTGATCAGCGATCATTGGCGCCCGCTGACCCAGATCAGCCGGGCGCCCCCTTCCTCCCCCAGCGGCAGCCCGCACACCCCTGAACCGACGGAGACATTGCCCACCATGATTCGAACCCTGCTTTCCTTCACCGCCCTCGCCTTCGCCATGGGTGCCACGGCCTACGCCCAGGCGCCTGCACCGGCTGCGGCCTATCCCACCAAACCCATCCGCTTGATCGTGCCCTTCCCGCCCGGCGGCGGCACCGACATCCTCTCGCGCCTGGTGGCCACCAAGCTCACCGAAAGCGCCAAGTGGACTGTGGTGGCCGACAACAGGGCGGGTGCGGGCGGCACCATCGGCATCGGCGAAGCCGTGAAGGCCGCGCCCACCGGCTACGACATCGTGATGGGCCAGAAGGACAACCTGGTGATCGGCCCCTGGCTCTACAAGAACCTGCCCTGGGACCCGACCAAAGACCTCACGCCCGTGGCCCATGTGGCCTGGACGCCTGTGGTCATCGCCACCAGCGTCAACTCCAAGTACAAGACCCTCGCCGACGTAGTGGCTGCCGCCAAGGCCGCCCCCGGCACCATCACCTATGGCTCGCCGGGCAACGGCACGTCCATCCATCTGGCGGGGCATCTATTTGAGCAAGCCGCTGGCGCCAAGCTCAGCCATATCCCCTACAAGGGCTCCAACCCCGCGCTGATGGATGCGCTGGCAGGCAATGTGGACCTGCTCGTGTCCTCGCTGCCCTCGGCCATGGGTCAGATCAAGGCGGGCAAGCTGCGCCCGCTGGCCGTCACATCGGCCAAACGCAGCTCGTCGCTGCCCGACGTGCCCACCGTGGCCGAATCCGGCTTCAAGGACTTTGACGTGAGCACCTGGTACGGCGTGTTTGCCCCCGCTGGCACGCCTGCGCCGGTGGTTGCTGCGCTGAACGCTGAGGTCAACAAGCTGCTGGCCACGGCCGACATGAAGGCCGCCATCCATGCCCAGGGCGCCGAGCCCGAAGCCATGACATCGGCCCAGCTGGGTGCTCTCCTGAAGAAGGAATACACGCAGTGGAAGGGCATTGTGGAAGCCTCTGGCGCGAAGATCGAGTGACCCCCTGAGTCGCCTGCGGCGCCTTCCCCCTGAAGGGGGACGCACCCGGTGGCCTGGCGAAGCCAGCTCCACGGGTGCACTGGCCTGGGGGCGTGCCAGTTTCCATGGCTGCGGCGATGCCTGGCGCCACCAAGAACCGCAGCAAAAAACGGCTCCCTCGGGAGCCGTTTGTCATGGAGCGATGCTGCTGTGCAACGCTCAGTCGCGCACAACCAGCACGGGGATGTGCACCACGCCCAGCACGCGCTGGGTAACGCTGCCCAGCACCAGCTTTTCGAGGCCACGGCGGCCGTGCGAGCCCATCACGATGAGGTCGGCGCCCGAGGTTTCGAGTGCGCGCAGGATGCCGTCGTGCACCGCATGGCCCTCGCCCACCAGGGCGTTGGCCTGCACGCCCGCTTCGGCCATGGCCTTTTTGGTGGCGTCCAGGGCGGCATTGGCTTCGGCCGTGGCGGCGTTGATGTATTGCGCCTGGCCGTAGGCAAAGTCGGCGCCCACGCCGGTGAAGGGATAAGGGTCGATCACATACACCGCCGTCACGGCGCTGCCAAAGGTCTTGGCAAGGGCTGCGGCTTTGGAAACAGCCAGCATCGAGGTCTTGGAGCCATCGACGGGAACCAGAATGTGCTTGAACATGGTGCTACTCCTTAAGTGAGGGGTGGGACCAGGCTTAGAACCTGTTCAAGATCTTTTCGGGGATCGCATTGGAGTGCAATCGGCACGAGTGGAGGCTTCTGGTGCGCCGCATGGGCTCATGCCCATGCAAGCAGCCGAGGCTTCCAATCGCCCGATTTCACTCCAACCCTTCGGGCAAGTGCCTTGCCGGGCGGTCTGCGGCGTTGCTGCGCTTGCCAATAGCCGAGCTATTGGCGGCGCACCGCGCCTAGCATTCCATCCCGGCAAGGGACTTGTGCGACCCCGAAAAGATCTTGAACAGGTTCTTATGGCCTGACCATGGACACAGTGTGAACCGCCACCATACCCCGCATCTTGATTCGCATCAAATCCAGCGCACTCGCACCGGTTTTCAGGCGGCCGGGCTCCGCCCCACCACATCGGCGCCCTGGAAATTGCCACGTCGGCAGGTCACCACCAGCGTGTCGCGGTGCCCACCCGCAGCCACGGGCTGGATGGGGGTGGATTCATGGATCATGCGGGCATCGTCTAGCAGCAGCAGCGACCAAGGCTCGGTGAGGGTGAAGCGCTGGCCGCTGGGGCCTGTGGCCTCGAACACGCGGGTCTCGCCGCCCTTCACGCCTTCGCGCCCCACCAGAAACACCGCCACCAAGTCCACACCATCGCGGTGCGCGCCCTCGGGTGTGGGGCGGCCAATGCCGTCGGTGGTGTCGATGCGGAACTGGTGCGCTTCCACAAACCAGGGTGCGGGCGCGTGCGGCCCGGCAAACACAGCATCGGACACGCCCGCCAGTGCAGCCAGCAACTGCTGCCACACGGGCTGGGCCACAGTGGCAGGCTCCATGGGCGCAAACCAGCGCTCCATGCCGCCATGCAGCGCGTTGTATTCGACCGGCTGCCAGTGCGCGCGGTGCGGGGCCTGCTGCACCTGCCCGCCCTGCACCACAAAACAGGCGTGGCGGCGGCGGCGGTAGCGGCCACCGTCCTTCAGAAACTCATCGGGCGGCAGCGCGGCCCAGTCGCTGTTGAGGGCCATCAGCGCAGGCAGATCACAGCCAATCCACTCGGCCACAGCCGCCGGGGACAACACGGCAAAACCGCCCTGGCGCAGCTGGCTGGCGACTTCGGAAGGGGTAGTGAATGGTGGGGAAAAGGTGACTTGGGCCATAGAAGCCCGAGCTTAACCGCTGGCGCAGGCCCGCGATCTGCGGTGGCGCAAGGAGAGGACGGGAGCGGGCGTAACACCCGCCGCACGCAGCCGCTCAGGCCGCCAGTCCGTCCGGCAGCTCAGGCCGTTCAGTCCCGGGGGCCATGGCCCTTGCCACGGCCTTCGCCACGCTCACCACGGTCATCACCCCGTCCATGGCCACGCCCGTGGTCGCGGTCGTGTTTGCCGCCGCCGTGGCGGTGGTCATCGTCCCAGCGGCGGTCATCGCGGCCCTGGTGGTGGTGTTTGGGGCCCTTGCGTGGCGGGGGTTCTTGAACAAAGTACACCGGCTGGTTGCAGGCGTTGTAGCGTGCGCAGTGTTTGCCCCAGTTCTTGGCGTGGCCCGGGGGCACGTACAGGTAGATGGGTGCGCGTGGCACCACCACGGCAGGGCGGTGGATGATGACGGGCTCGGCGTAGATCAGAGGTGGCGGTGGCGCATTGCCGATGTTGATGCGGCCATACACGCCGGGTGCCAGTTCGCCCCCCACCGTGGCGTTGATGTAGGTCTGGGCGTGCGCGCCGCCTGCGGCCGCCAGCAGCAGCGCGGCTGCGGCGCCATAAACCTGGCGACGCAAGGTGGTGAAGGTTGTTGTCGTTTTGATGGTGTTCATGGGGGACTCCGAAAACATGCCAGCACCGCTGCGCGGGCTGGAGGGGGCCTGCGCTGATCGCCAAGCCTGCCGTACCTTACCCCCGGGGAGACAGCCAGGATGTCAGCCAATGGCGACAGATGCCGCGCATCGGGTGCCCCGCTACAGGGGCGGAGCATCATCCAATTTTATGAATAAAAATGCCCCCTACCGCGCATCCATCATGGCCTTTACGCTATCAAAAAAGGAGTTTCAACACCCCTGGCTCTCCCCCATCAAGGCGCCACAGCATGGGCGGCAGCGGCCGCCAGCAGCGCCTCCGCCGGACCCGGGCGCCCAAACAGGTAGCCCTGCCAGGTGAGGCAGCCCAGGCCGACCAGCATGTCGCGCTGTTCGCGGGTTTCCACACCTTCGGCAATCACGCCCAGGTCCATGCTGTGCGCCAGCGTGACGATGGTGCGCGCAATGCTCGCGTCGTCGGCATCGGTGAGCAGGTCGCGCACAAAGCCCTGGTCGATCTTGAGCTGGTCCAGCGGCAGCCGCTTGAGGTAGCTCAGGCTGGAATAGCCTGTGCCAAAGTCATCGAGCGAGAAGCCCACGCCGTGGCGGCGCAGCTGCTCCATGCGCTCGATGGTGTCTTCCACGTCGTCGAGCAGCAGGGTTTCGGTCAGCTCCAGCTTCAGGCGGTGGGGGTTGGCGCCGGTTTCCTCCAGCACGCCCAGCACCTCGTCCACAAAATGGCTGTGGCGGAACTGCCGCGCACTCACGTTGACGGCCAGCGTCCAGTGCGCGGTGCGCGCGTCCTGGCCCCACGCCACCAGCTGCTGGCAGGCCGTGCGCAAGATCCAGGTGCCCAGGGGCACGATCAGGCCCGAGGCCTCCGCCACGGGGATGAACTCGGCGGGCGACACCAGGCCGCGCTGCGGATGCTGCCAGCGCACCAGGGCCTCGGCGCCTACCACGCCCTGGTGCGCGTTGATCTGCGCCTGGTAGTGCAGCAAGAACTGGCCATCGCGCAGCCCCTCGCGCAGCCCCGCCTCCAGCAGCGTGCGTGCCGTGACGTTGGCCTGCGTGCGCGGGTCAAAAAACCGCAAAGTGTTGCGCCCCGCGCCCTTGGCCTGGTACATCGCCATATCGCCATGCTTGAGCAGCTCGTCCACCGAACCGCGTGCATCGGCATACAGCGCAATGCCGATGCTGCACGCGCTGTGGTGCGACAGCCCACCCAGCAGGTAGCTCTGGCTCAGCGCCGCCAGCACCGTGCGGCCCACGGTCTCGGCCTGGGCTGCGGCTTCGGCGGCCTGGGGGCTCAGGCCCTCCAGCAGGACGATGAACTCGTCCCCCCCCAGGCGGGCCACAGTGTCACCCATGCGCACGCAGCCAGACAGGCGGGCCGCCACCTGGCGCAGCAACTGGTCGCCCAGCTCATGGCCCTGGGTGTCGTTGAGGTCCTTGAAGTTGTCCAGATCCACAAACAGCAACGCCCCGCCCGTGCCCGACCGCGCGCTGGCTGCCAGGCTGTGCTGCAGGCGGTCGGTCATCAGGCGCCGGTTGGGCAGGCCGGTGAGCGGGTCGTAGAAGGCCAGCAGGCGGATCTCCTCCTCGGCCGCCTTGCGGCTGGAGATGTCGGTCTGGGTGCCCACATAGTGCGTGACTTCGCCCTCGGGCGAGCGCACCGTGGTGATGGTGATCCAGGCGGGGTACTCCGTGCCATCCTTGCGCCGGTTCCACACCTCGCCCTGCCACATGCCGGTGGTGCGCAGCGCGGTTTTCATGGCGGCATAGAAGGCCGCGTCCTGCCTGCCAGAGTGCAGCAGCCGGGGCGTCTGCCCCACCAGTTCTTCCACCGCATAGCCCGTGAGGCGCGCATAGGCCTGGTTGGCCTTGAGGATGCGCTGGTCCGGCCCGGTGACGATCATGCCCTCGAACGACTCGAACACCGTGGCGGCAATCTGCAGCGATTCCTCGGCCTTGCGGCGCTCGGTGATGTCAGTGGAGATGCCACACAGCGCATGGATGCTGCCGTCGGCATGGCGCAGCGGGATCTTGATGGACAGGTAGGCCCGGGTCTCGCCGGTGGCCAGCTGGGTGTTCACTTCCTCGGCTTCCAGCGTCTCGCCGTCCTCCAGCACACGCCGGTCGTTGGCACGCAGCTGCGCGGCTGTGGCAGCATCGAACACGGCGGTGTCATCATGGCCCACCACCTCGCTGGCCGCCTTGCCAAACAGCTTGAGCGTGTGGTGGTTGGCGTATTGGTAGCGGTAGTCGCGGCCCTTGATGTAGATGAAGGCGCCCACGCTGTCGAGGATGGTGGCCAGCTTCTGCTCGCTGTCCTGCAGGTGCCGGGTGCGCTCCTGCACCTGGCGGCGCAGCACCAGGGCCGCCAGCGCCGCCAGCAGCCCAAACGCCAGCAGCCCGCCCAGGCTCCACCACACCAGGGGCGACATGCGCCTCTCCTGCGCCTGCACGCCCCAGCGGCGCAGCACCTCGGCATACGCGGGGTCGGCACCGCTGCGCCAGTCCTGCACCGACCGGTCGATGGCCGCCAGCAGATCGGTGTTGCGCCCCGGGGTGGTGGCAAAAAACAGCGTGGCAGGCTGAAAGACAATGCCCGAGTCCGTCACCCCAAACCGCACCGAGTGGAAGTTGCCAAACAGGTGGTTGGCAATCACCGCATCGGCCTCGCCGCGCTGCACCAGCGCAAAGGCCTCGATCAGGCTCGGAGCATCGACAAGCGACACCTGGATGCCAAAGCTGTCCATCATGTTGATGAAAGTAGCGCGCTGCACCGAGCCCTTGAGCACCGCCACCCGCTTGCCCTGCAGGTCAAACAGCGAGTGGATCGCACTGCCCTGCGCCCGGTAGATCTGCGACCAGCTGTGCAGCACCGGCAGGGAATGGAAGTCGTACAGCGCCTCGCGCTCGGGCGAACGGGCCACATCGGGCATCAGGTCAAGCTGCCCGGTGCGCAGGGCCTCCAGGCAGTCCTGCCAGTTACAGGGCACAAACTTCAGCGTCCACTGCTCGCGCGCGGCCACCAGCTGCAGCAGATCCACAAAAATGCCCGCAGCCTTGCCGTCCTCATCGACAAACACCTTGGGCTCGTTGGAATACACCCCCACCCGCAGCTCGCGCGGGGCCGCAGATGCGTTGATCGCGCTGACGCCCACCCACAGCAGGGAGATCACCACAACCCATCGCAGCACGCCAATACCTCGGCGCCTGAACCGGTAAACGCCTGGACCCACGGCCTGACTCCATCCATCAACGGCGGAAGCCGCATCGTAACGAAAGCTTGCCAAAAGCTCCAAAGGCAATCTGACCAGACGGTGGTTGGAGTAGCATGTGCCCACCACGCCTCGCTCAGGAGACAGCAATGCCCCATGAACGCCGCCACTTTGTCCGCGTCAGCTTTGACGCGCCGGCCCTGCTCACCACCTCCCACGATGCGTTCAGCGTGCATGTGCTGGACCTGTCACTCAAGGGCGCCCTGATCACGGTGCCTGCGCAGGCCGAGCTGGAGCCCGGCATGCTCTGCCAGATCACCATCCCCCTGGCCGAAACCGGCAACCACATCGCCATGTCCACCGAGGTGGCCCATGTACACGGGCTGCACACTGGCCTGCTGTGCCGGGGCATCGACCTGGACAGCGTGACCCACCTGCGCCGCCTGATCGAGCTACAACTGGGCGACCCGGCCCTGCTGGAGCGGGACCTGGGCGAGCTGACCCTTGCGTCGGCTGCGTCCTGACGCAGCCCCACCCCGCCCTGCCCCACCCGTCAAAAGAAAGGGCTGCGCACCGGCAGCCCTTCACTCGTTAGTCCCGTTCGTCCTGTCCAGTGGCTACGCAGCCTCTTGCTCCTGCAGCGTGCGCCACATCACCTTGCCGCTACCACTCTTGGGCAGCGCTGGCACAAACTGCACGATGCGCGGCACCTTGTACACCGCCATGTTCTCGCGGCACCAGTCGATGATCTGCTGCTCGGTGGTGTCCTTGTGGGATGCGCGCAGCACCACCACCGCCTTCACCGTCTCGCCCCGATAGCTGTCCTTGGCAGAGATGATGCAGGCCTCCTGGATCGCAGGGTGGCGGAACATCAGCGCCTCCACCTCAGCGGGCCACACCTTGAAGCCGCTCGCATTGATCATGCGCTTGAGCCGGTCGGTGAGGAAGAAATAGCCGTCCTCATCCATGCGCCCCAGGTCACCCGAGCGGAAGAACCGCTTGCCCTCGAACTCGATGAAGGCCGACGCCGTGGCATCGGGCCGTTTCCAGTAGCCCTCGAACACCTCGGGGCCGTGGATGATGATCTCGCCCTGCTCGCCCACGGGCACTTCCTGCAAGGTGTCGGGGTCAATCACCCGCGCATCCGTGCTCATGAACGGGATGCCCAGGCACTGCTGCTTGGGATTGTCGGGCGGGTTGGCGTGCGACGGGGCTGCCGTTTCGGTCAGGCCATAGCCTTCTGCGTAGCGCAGGCCATATTGCTCCAGCAGGCGCTGCGCCACCGCCTGGGGCATGGCCGCCCCACCGCCGCCGATGTAGGCCAGGCTCGACAGGTCGTAGCTGGCAAAGTTCGGGCTGCCCAGCAGGTCGATGACCATGGTGGGGATGTTGGTCCAGGTGGTCACCCGGTAGCGCGAGATCAGGCGTCCGGCCAAGTCACGGTCCCACCGGGGCATGATCACTAGGGTGGCACCGCAGTAGATGGACGTGTGCATCACGCTCACCATGCCGGTGATGTGGAACATGGGCACCACGGCCAGCGTCACGTTGTCGGCCGACCCACTGCCCCACAGGCTGCTCGCCACCGCGTTGTGCATGACGCTTTTGTGCAGGTGCATGCAACCCTTGGGCAGGCCCGTGGTGCCGCTGGTATAGGGCAGCAGCGCCAGGTCGTGCGGGCCTACCGCCAGCGCCGGAGGGGTGTCGGAGCAGGCCACGGCGTCTGCCCACGCATGGGCCTCGCCGCCCTCCAGCACGGGCAGCGGGTGCCGGGTGCCCAGCCACTCGGCCCAGGCCTCGGGCGGCGCATCGGCGCCCGTCACATTGACATCGAACGCATCGGTGAACTGCGTCACCACCAGGTGCGCCAGGCGCTCCGACGGGTGCAGCGCATTGCTCGCCTTGGCCATCTCCGGAGCCAGGTCGCCCGTGGTGATCGCCACCTTGGCGTCGGGGTCGGTGATGTAGTGCTTCAGCTCCTCGGCCCGGTTCATGGGGTTGACCGGCACCACCACCGCATTGGCGCGCAGGATGCCAAAGTGCGCCATCAACAGCTGCGGGCAGTTCTGCATGCACAGCACCACCCGGTCGCCCCGCTGCACACCCAGCGCCGCCAGCCGCGCCGCCACCCGCTCGGCCCCCGCAGCCAGCTGCGCATAGGTCACGGTGCTGCCAAAAAAGACCAGCGCTGGCTTGTCCGGATAGCGCCGGGCGTTGGTGGCCAGGTTGTCCCACAGCGAGGTGGCGGGCAAGGTGATGGAATGCGGCAGGCGGCGAGGCCAGAACTTGTGATGCGAACGCATAGGGCAGACAGTCTCCTTTTGCCCACTAGCCTAGATGCCGCGCGGTGGCCGGGCAATGGGGGTGGCCCGGTTCTGCGTCGCCAAAGTGACCACGCTGCCACGCAGAGCAGCTCGGCACAGGCGAGAACGTATGTGCCGCGACAACGCATGCGGTTGTGGAGGAGTTAGGTGTCAGATTCAGGCTGGCAGCAGCCACTCATGCCTTGACCCTTGAATGACTCCACACACCGAAACCAGCTGCTTCACTTTCGTTAGGGAAGGCGTACAAACCCAACATGCCGATTAATAAACTGGTGTGCTAAAAAATCCTCGAAACTTCCGCGAGGAACTCCTGGTGGCAATGATCATGCATGCCAAGCAATTCTCGTCGCAGCAATGCGCCACTCACTGGTTCGAGCCAGCTCGCAGAGCGAGCCGCGGTTAGACCGTTCGCACCCTAGAAATCGTATTGTTCTCGTTGCTGCCCAAGAGTTGTTCGCTTTTGACGCGAGGGCATTGTCTGTCACGCCCAACTCGTTGGTGAAATACCGGAGGGACATCAAGACAAACTTCACTTGCCCATAGCTTCTTTTGGCCACTCTACTTGGAATGCAGGTGATCGCATGGGACCATGCGTTCTGCAAGTTTCGAGACCTTCCCACCTCGCTTAAAGCCTTAGTGGGGCCGCTCGCAGATTGGCTACAAGCCAACCCGAGCCGGCCGACCGTGCAAACCTGATCCGAGCATCGAAACTGGCTCGCTTTGCGCTGGACCATCCCGGCTTGATGGGTGACCTGCAGGCGCTGCCAAGCGCTGGTGCACCTTTAGCGCCGAGAGGCGGACATCGTCATCTCGCAGGAGCGTCCCGCCTGCGGTGCACTGGTGGGCATTCTTGCGCGATACCGTAGCGGCGCAGCAAGGGCTTCTGCTGTCCACTGCATTGCCATCTAATTGATAGCTATTGGGGCCTCATAGATAAGCGCTCAGGGTACTTCGTATTGGTTTTTAGCTGCGGATACTTTTGCGAAACATCCAGACGCTTTCGGGACACTGCTGGCGAAATGGCGTGGACTGACAGTGCAACGGCACTCCAACCTGCCGGTGGGGCGTGAAGGTTCCTCGTATCCACAAATTAACATTCGTAGTTGAAATTACTTTCTGGTAAAAAACAATATCGCCGTTGGTCACTTCTGCCCAGAGTGATGCCAAACCCCGGGTTGGTATTCGAAATGCAAGGTACAGCGCCCTGCAGAAAGGGCATTGCAGTGAACTACGCCCCTTATTCGCCCCCCCCGCGCGCAGATCTGCCCAGAGGGTTCCTGTGTGCAGCCAGTGTCCCCTTTCGTGAATCCACAACCATCTGCTACCCCTTGGTGACCTACCGGACTCCCCGGCGTCGGCCCCCCTTGCGCACGCATGGGCGCAAGGGGGGCCGACAGCACCAGGCGCCCCCTGCACTGACTACGATTTGATAGCTGCCACCACAATAACCATAAGCGCTAGAGCCACTTTCTCCCCAAACCACCATGACCACTGACACCCATACCCGTGAAATCTTTATTGTCGACAGCCGTGTGCAGGACGTCGCTACGCTGCTCAAAGGCCTGCCCCCGGGTGCGGAGGTGGTGGTGCTGAAAGCCGGTGAAGATGGCTTGCAGCAAATGGCTGCGGCGCTGGGGGAGCGTGGCGACGTGAGGGCGGTGCACGTGCTGGCCCATGGAAGCGAAGGGCAGTTGCTGCTGGGCAATACCGTGCTGGGCAACCAACTGGACTCCCATAGTGCGCAGTTGACCGCCATCGGCCGTGCCATGACACCGGATGGCGACCTGCTGGTGTATGCCTGTGATGTGGGTGCCGGCGAGGGGGGCGCGCAATTCGTATCGACACTGGCCCAGTTGACTGGTGCCGACGTCGCGGCTTCAACAGACTTGACGGGAGCCGCGGCACTGGGTGGCAACTGGGCGCTAGAAGCGCACGAAGGCAAGATCGACACCAAAACCCTAGAGATTGCCGACTATCAGGATGTATTCACCCTGATCAGCCTCACTGGCGTGGATGCCGACTACTCTTCCACCACTATCGTAAAACAGGTCAACGGCCAAAATATCACCTTTACAGGTGGCGCCGCCGCCGGCGGGCTGGGCATAGATAATTTTTCTTATAGTTCGGACGGCTTGTACTCCTATCAAGGCCCCACCAACGAGATCAAGCTGACCATCACCGCCGCGGCTGGCTACTCGTTTGACATCAACTCATTTGATGTCGGCGTCCTGACAGGTAGCCTGACGATAGACTTTACGTATGCCGACAGTACGACGGATACCCTGACGGTCAACTCGCTGGCCAACGGCTGGCAAACGTTAACCAGTGGCGGCTTGGGCAAACCGATCAACGACGTCAAGCAGGTGGTGTTCAGTTCCGGCGATTTCGGGCTGTTCCAGAATTTCGACATCACCGACGTCAAGGCCGTGCTGCACCCGCCCACGGTCACGGTCAGCAGCGCCAGCCTGTCGGCCGACACCGGCACCAGCGGCAGCGACTTCATCACCAAGACCGCCGGGCAAACCATCAGCGGCACGCTGTCGACCACGCTGAGCACAGGGGAAAAGGTCCAGGTGTCGTACGACAACGGCAGCAGCTGGAGCGACGCCACCACCTACGCGGTCGGCTCCAGCAGCTGGAGCACCACCACCACGCTGGCCGGCAGCAGCACCTTCCAGGCCCGCGTCACCAACGCCGACGGCTCCAGCACCGCCTACACGCACAGCTACACGCTGGACACCACGGCGCCCACCACCAGCTTCACCGCCATCACGCTGTCGGCCGACACCGGCACCAGCAGCAGCGACCTGATCACCAAGACGGCCAGCCAGACCATCACCGCCACGCTCAGCGGCGCGCCAGCCGGCACCGACATCGTCTGGGGTTCCGTCGACGGCGGCAGCCACTGGACCGACGTCACCAGCAAGGTGGCTGGCACCTCCTTGACCTGGAATGGCGCCACGCTGGGCGCCGGCAGCAACGCCATCGCGTTCAAGGTGACCGACGCGGCCGGCAACGACAGCGGCTTGAGCTCCCAGAACTACACGCTCGACACCACCGCGCTCACCACCACCGTGGACACGGCCAGCTTCTCCAACGACAGCGGCACCTCGTCGTCCGACTTCATCACCCGCACGGCGGCGCAGGACCTGAGCGGCACGCTGTCGGCCAGCGTGGCCGCTGGCGAGTCGGTGCTGGTCTCGCTCGACAACGGCGCGACCTGGGCCACCGCCACCACCACCGTGGGCCAGAACACCTGGTCGCTGACGGGGCGCACGCTCACCGCCAGCAACACCCTCAAGGTCAAGGTCAGCGACACCGCCGGCAACGACGGCAGCGTGCTATCCCAGGCCTACCAGTACGACATCACCGCGCCCACCACCACCTTCAGCAATCTGTCGCTGTCGGCCGACACGGGCGCCAGTGCCACCGACTTCATCACCAAGACCGCGGCCCAAACCATTACCGCAACGCTCAGCAATGTTCTGAGCGGCGGCGACATTCTGTATGGCTCGCTCGACAACGGAGCCACATGGACTGATATCACCAGCAAGGTGTCTGGAACGGCGCTGACCTGGAATGGCGTCACGCTGACTGCCAGCGATACGTTGCAGCTGCGAGTGACCGACTCTGCCGGCAACGATGGCACCGTGCGCAGCCAGGCCTATGCGCTCGACACCAACACCCCAGCCACGCCAGGCACCCCGGTGCTGAACAGTGCTAGCGACAGCGGCTTGTCCAACAGCGATGGCATCACCAGCGACACTACTCCGACATTGACCGGCAACGCAGAAAACGGTAGCACCGTCACGGTTTTTGACGGTGCTACCCTGCTTGGCGCCGTCACTGCCGGCGCTGGTGGTTGGACCTTGACCACTGGCGTATTGGCGGAGGGTGGCCACACCATCACCGTCGTGTCGACCGATACGGCCGGAAATGCTTCGGCCGCCTCGGCTGCGCTGGCCTTCACCGTCGACACCACCGCCCCTGCCGTAACATCGGTTACAGTGCCTGCCGACGGCACTTACTACAGTGGGGCCGCACTGGACTTCACGGCGAACTTCTTCGAGGCGGTTGTTGTAGACACCAGCGGGGGTACACCACGCATCGCCCTCGTGGTCGGCGCCACCACCCGCTACGCCGACTATGTGTCTGGCTCGGGTACAAGCGCGCTGTTGTTCCGCTACACCGTTCAAAGTGGCGACGTCGACGCCAACGGTATCACCGTTGGTGCACTGTCGGTCAATGGTGGCACACTGCGGGACGCCGCTGGCAACAGCGCCGCGACCACTCTCAACAGCGTTGCCAGCACCGCCGCTGTCGATGTCGACGGCTCCAACCCCAGTATCACCAACGTCAGCGCCAGCACGGCCGACGGCGCATACGCAGTCGGTTCGACGGTCACCATCACTGTCGACTTCTCCACGGCAGTGGATGTTGATACCACCGGCGGTATTCCGACCCTGGCGCTGGATGGCGGTGGCACCGCTACCTATTCAGGTGGCTCTGGGAGCAGCACACTGACCTTCGTCTACACGGTCGGCGCCGGCCAGAACAGCGCCGACCTCGACTACAGTTCGACCAGCGCGCTGACGCTCAATGGCGCCACGATTGTTGATGCAGGCGGTTCTCATCAGCCTGCCGCACTGACCTTGGCTACGCCGGGAGCGGCCAGTTCCTTGGGCGCGAACAAAGACCTGGTCATCGACACTACTGCGCCGACCAACACCATTGCCAGCGCCACCTTCTCGGCCGACACTGGCACGTCCGCTACTGACTTCATCACCAAGACAGCCGCGCAAACCCTCAGCGGCACGCTGGTATCCAATCTGGCCGGTGGCGAGAAGGTCTATGTATCGCTCGATAACGAAAGCACCTGGGTGCTGGCTGCTGCCTCGACTGGGGCCAGCGCTTGGTCGCTTCCCGGCCAGACTCTGGTGGGCAGCAATACGCTTCAGGTGAGAGTGGTGGACGACGCCGGTAACAGCGGCACCGCGTACGGGCACGCCTATGTGCTCGACACCACGGCGCCGACCATCAGCTTCAGCGGCATCGCGCTGTCGGCCGACACCGGCGTGGCGGGCGACCTGATCACCCACACGGCGGCGCAGACCATCAGCGCCACGTTGAGCGGCGCGCCGGCCGCTGGCGACGTGGTGTACGGCTCGCTTGACAACGGCGCCACCTGGACCGACGTCACCAACAAAGTGTCTGGCACCACGCTGACCTGGAACGGCGTCACTTTGGCCGGCAGTAACACGCTGCAATTGAGAGTGAGCGATGTGGCCGGTAACAATGGCACCGCAACCAATGCGGCCTACGTGCTTGACACTACCGCTCCGACCACGAGCGTAGCCTCGGTGGTCTTGTCGGCTGACACGGGAGTCTCGTCCACCGACTTCATTACCAAGACGGCAGCGCAGACGGTCAGCGGCACATTGTCTGCCAACCTGGCCTCTGGGGAACAGGTGCTGGTCTCGCTCAATAACGGCGCCACCTGGACTGCAGCCACATCGACTGTCGGCAATAACGCCTGGTCGCTGGGGGGCCAGACGCTGAGCGTCAGCGACACACTGCTGGTCAAGGTCACCGATACGGCAGGCAACGATGGTGCTGTGCTCGGCCAGGCCTACATTTACGACACAGCAGCTACCGTACCGACCGTCGCTGCCTTGTCGAGCCAAAGCTTGACGCCGGTGCTAACGGGCGCCGCCGCCTTGGGAGCCGGTGAAACCATGACTGTCACGGTGGGCGGCGCCACCTATGACGTCGTGCCGGTGGCCGGTGCCTGGAGCCTGGATCTGGCTACGGCGGTGCCGGCCAGCGGCACACTGACACTGGCACTGAACCAGCGCTACGAGGTGGTGGCGACAGTTACCGATCTCGCTGGCAATGTTGCAAGTGATACAACGGCCGGAGAACTGCTACTGGGTACTTTGCCAGTCACTCCCGACCCGGAACCGCCGGTAACCCCACCCGTGACCCCGCCGACGCCCGGGGTGCCAGACAACGACGGCGTGCCTAACGCTGTGGAAGACCTGACCCCAGGGATCCCTGGCCCCGGTGGCACAACAACCACCGGAGACGGTAACGGAGACGGCGTCAGGGACAGCGAACAGCCGGGAGTGGCCTCGATAGGCTTCGTGCTCAGCCCCACGGGCGAGAGCAACCCCGGCAACGCACCGCCTACCTTCACCACGTTGGTGGCCAGCAGTCAAGACGGCAAGGTGGGCAGTGGCAACGACAATTCACGCATCACCAGCCTCAAACAACTGGATGCGCCGCAAGACCTGCCAGCGGGCATGCAAATACCCATCGGATTGGTGAGCTTCACGGTAGAGCTGGGACAAGGTAAGACTGGAGAGAACTTCAGCCTGTACGTGGACCCGGCGCTGGGCGTGAATGGATACTGGAAAGAGAACGCCACTGGTCAATGGGTGAACATCGCCAGCGAACCCTACGGAGGCAAGATGGTGATGGAGGGAGGACGCCTGCGGCTGGACTTCCACATTGAAGATGGCGGGCAGTTCGACGCGGACGGGAAGGTGAATGGGATCATCACGGACCCAGGGGCGCCGGGGCACATGGCGCTGTCGGTAGTGGGGATGGCGCCGGACATGCCACATGGGTTCTGGTTCTGAATGACACATGCCCAGGACCTCACCCATTCTGAAATCGTGAAACGCGAACCATCAGCAACCATGGAAGAGCAACAACAGCCATCAAAGACTGTGACCAAGTACACCTTAAAGTGCCTGCAATCGCGCTCACTGTAGTCCTGACCCGCTTGCTTGCTGCTTGTGGCGGAGGTGGAGGGGGTGATGCAGCTGGTCCCACCATCGACCCCACCCAGCTCAAGGGCCGCAGGGTCACGGCAGCTGGCGTCACGCCAGCTGTAACCGCCCTGGTGGTGCACAACGCCTCAGGCACCGCTAATGCCTGGTTGCCGAGCCAGGACGCTACCCGGCTGGTCAAGCTGGTAGTGCGCGGTGACAGCAGTGCCAATGGCAGGTCCTATTCATTGAGCCAGAGCAATATCGGAATTTGCGCTCCGCAATGTCTGGAATGCGTCCTAGAGCGTGAGTAGTGCGCAAGTTATCGGGCGGCCGCAATCGCTGCAAAGCCACCTGAAGCGCCCACAGCCCCGCCTGCTGTCCGTCCCCTTACATCAGCTATTCACCTGCGCCCACAGCTTGTCCAGCCGCTTCACGCTCACCGGCTGGGGCGTGCGCAGCTCTTGTGCGAAGAAGCTCACGCGCAGTTCCTCCAGCAGCCAGCGCAACTCTTGCATGCGGGCATCCACCGCGCCTTTGCGCTCGGCCACCAGGCGCCAGTAGCGCTGCTCCTGCGGGCGCAGTTCGGCCAGCTTGGCGGCGTCGCGGGCGGGGTCGGCGCGGTACTTGTCCAGGCGCAGGGTGATGGCCTTGAGGTAGCGGGCGTAGTGCGCCAGCTGCGCCCACGGGGCCACGGCGATGAAGTTCTTGGGCACGAGGCGCTGCAGCTGTTGCTGCGCGTCGGCAGTCGCATCCGGGGCGTTCTTGGTGTCCTTGATCTTGCGGGCGGCGGCGGCGTATTCGATGAGGATGGTGCCCGCCAGGCGCGCGACCTCATTGGCGATCAGTGTGAGGCGGCCCCGGCCCTCTTCCACGCGGCGCTTGAAGGCGAACTCGTCGGTGGGCAGCGGGTCGAGCAGAAAAGCGCGGTCCAGCGCCACATCGATGATCTGGGTGCGCAGTTCTTCCTGCGTGCCCAGGGGCATATAAGCCACGGCCATCTTCTGCAGGTCGGGGATGTTCTTTTCGAGGTACTTGAGTGCGTCCTTGATCTGCAGCGCAAACAGGCGGCGCAGGCCCGCGCGGTGTTTGGCGGCGGCCACCTCGGGCTCGTCAAACACTTCGATGCTCACGGCGTCGCCGCCGTCGATCAGGGCCGGGAAGCCGATCAGCGTCTGCCCGGCCTTCTTGATCTCCATGAGTTCGGGCAGCTCGCCAAACGTCCAGCTGGTATAGCGCTGGCCTGCGGGGGCCGACGGGGTGGCGTGCACTGGCGGGGTGGCCTGCGCGGACTGTGTTGACGCAGATGCTCCTGATTTGATAGCTGTTTGCGCTTTACCATCGCGCGCAGAGGGCATTTTTGACTCAGATTTTTGCTCCTCTGCCGCCGCGCCGCCCAGCTTGAGCCCCGCCAGCGCCTGGAAGGCACCACGCGCCTTGGCGCCCCACTCGGCCTTGAGCGCGCCCAGGTTGCGGCCATGGCCCAGCTGGCGGCCGTGCTCGTCCACCACGCGGAAGTTCATGAACAGGTGGGGGCTGAGCATGTCGAGCTTGAAGTCGGCGCGCTTCACGTCGAGCGAGGTCTCGTCGCGCACCTGCTTGAGCAGCGCGTCCGTCAGGCTGCCAGTGCCAAAACGCTCGGGCGCGTTGAACAGCTCGGCCAGCCGCGCGGCCGATTCGGGCAGCGGCACAAAACGGCTGCGCGGGCGCTGGTGCAGGCTTTTGAGCAGCGCCTGGATCTTGTCCTTGAGCATGCCGGGCACCAGCCATTCGCAGCGCTCGTCGCTCACCTGGTTGAGCACGAAGAGCGGGATGGTCACGGTGATGCCGTCGCGCGCGTCGCCGGGTTCGTGCAGGTAGGTGGCGGTGCAGTCCACGCCGCCCAGGCGCACGGTCTTGGGGAAGGCGCTGGTGGTGATGCCCGCCGCCTCGTGGCGCATGAGTTCGTCGCGCGTGAGCTTGAGCAGCTCGGGGTTGGCGCGGCTCGCGTCCTTGTACCAGCGCTCGAAGGTGGTGCCGCTGCACACGTCCTGCGGCACCTGCTGGTCGTAGAAGGCGTAGATGAGTTCGTCGTCCACCAGCACGTCCTGGCGGCGCGACTTGTGCTCCAGCTCTTCGACCTTGGCGATGAGCTTCTGGTTGGCGGCCAGGAACGGCAGGCGGGTGTCCCACTCGCCGCCCACCAGGGCTTCGCGCAGGAAGACTTCGCGGGCGCCCTGCGGGTCCACCTTGCCAAAGTCCACGCGGCGGTTGTTGTAGACCACGATGCCGTAGAGCGTGGCGCGCTCCAGCGCCGTGACCTGCGCGGCTTTTTTCTCCCAGTGCGGGTCCAGCATCTGCTTCTTGAGCAGGTGGCCACCCACCTGCTCCAGCCACTGGGGCTCGATCGCGGCAATGCCCCGGCCAAACAGGCGCGTGGTCTCGACCAGCTCGGCCGCCACGATCCAGCGGCCCGGCTTCTTGTTCAGGTGGGCGCCCGGGTGCTTGTAGAACTTGATGCCACGCGCGCCCAGGTACCAGTCTTCCTCGTCGCTCTTGACGCCGATGTTGCCCAGCAGGCCCGAGAGCATGGACAGGTGGATCTGCTCGTAGCTCGCGGGCTGGGTGTTGATCTGCCACTTGTGCTCGGTCACCACGGTGAGCAGCTGAGTGTGGATGTCGCGCCACTCGCGCAGGCGGCGAATGCTGATGAAGTTCTGGCGCAGCAGCTGCTCGTACTGGCGGTTGCTGAGCTTGTGGGTGGGCGCGGAAACGGCAGCAACGGCCGATGCGGGTGCCGCAGCCGCCAAGGCACGCTGGGCCACGGGCAGATGCGCCTGCGAAGGCGCCTTCTGCTGCGCCATGGCCTTTTGTGCACGCGCCGACGGCAGGCTGGGCGCCCCGCCGCGCGCTTCGTTGATCCACTTCCAGAGCTTGAGGTAGCCGCTGAACTCGCTCTTTTCGTCGTCGAACTTGGCGTGCGCCTGGTCGGCCTGCTGCTGCGCTTCGAGCGGGCGGTCACGCACATCCTGCACGCTGAGCGCACTGGCGATGACCAGCACCTCGTCGAGCGCGCGGCGCTCGCGCGCCTCCAGGATCATGCGGCCCACACGCGGGTCCAGCGGCAGCTTGGACAGCTCCACGCCCATGGGCGTGAGTTCATTCGCATCGTCCACCGCGCCGAGTTCGCCCAGCAGCTGGTAGCCGTCGGCAATCGCGCGGCCCGAGGGCGCCTCGATGAACGGAAACTGCCCCACATCGCCCAGGTGCAGCGACTTCATGCGCAGGATGACGCCTGCGAGCGAGCTGCGCAGGATTTCGGGGTCGGTAAAGCGCGGGCGGCTGTTGAAGTCCGCCTCGTCGTACAGGCGGATGCAGATGCCGTTGGCCACGCGGCCGCACCGGCCTGCGCGCTGGTTGGCGGCGGCCTGGCTGATGGGCTCCACCAGCAGCTGCTCCACCTTGCTACGGAAAGAGTAGCGCTTGACGCGCGCTGTGCCTGCGTCAATCACATAGCGGATGCCGGGCACGGTGAGCGAGGTTTCGGCCACGTTGGTCGCCAGCACGATGCGGCGGCCGGTGTGGCCGTCGAAGATGCGGTCCTGCTCGGCCTGCGACAGGCGGGCAAACAGCGGCAGCACTTCGGCGTTTCGCATCACGGGCTGGTGCGACAGGTGTTTGCGCAGGTGGTCGGCGGCTTCGCGGATCTCGCGCTCGCCAGGCAAGAAGATCAGGATGTCGCCGCCCGCATTGCCCGCCCACAGCTCGTCCACGCCATCGGCGATGGCCTCGTTCAGGCCGTGGTCGCGCGTCTCTTCAAACGGCCGCCAGCGCTGCTCCACCGGGAAGGTGCGGCCCGAGACCATGATGACCGGGGCCGGGCCCTTGGCACTTTCAAAGTGCTTGGCAAACCGGTCGGCATCAATCGTTGCGGACGTGACGATGACTTTCAGATCAGGCCTGCGCGGCAGGATCTGGCGGATGTAGCCCAGCAGGAAGTCGATGTTGAGGCTGCGTTCGTGCGCCTCGTCGATGATGATGGTGTCGTAGGCCTTGAGCAGCGGGTCGGTCTGCGTCTCGGCCAGCAAGATACCGTCGGTCATGAGTTTGACGGAGGCATCGCGGCTGAGGCGGTCCTGAAAACGCACCTTGAAGCCCACCACGTCACCGAGTGGCGTGTTCAGCTCTTCGGCAATGCGCTTGGCCACGCTGCTGGCGGCAATCCGGCGCGGCTGGGTGTGGCCGATGAGCTGGCCTTTCTGACCTGGCTTGGCATTGCACTTGCCGCGGCCCAGCGCCAGTGCAATCTTGGGCAGCTGCGTGGTCTTGCCCGAGCCCGTCTCGCCGCACACGATGATGACCTGGTGCTTGGTGATGGCCGCCATGATCTCTTCGCGCTTGCCCGAGACGGGCAGGGATTCGGGAAAAGTGATGCGCAGCGGCGGGGTGGCAGGGGCGGCGCGGGGGGCGGTGGGCGGGGGGGAGAAAGGCGCGGATTCGGTCATGAAGGCACGCATTATCCGAGAGCCCGCATTTTCAGTATGTAATGCGCACAGTTCCTGCACCGCCTGGCGATGTCTCCGTGGCGTGCATCCCCTCTGGAATGCCCGAATGCCCTTGCAGACATCCGCCCTCCCGCCCGCTGCCGACGACCGCACCCCGCCCCGTGCAACACCCCGCACACCATCACGCCGCGACTGGCTGGCGTGGGCGGGCGCCACCGCCCTCACACCCCTGCCCGCCCTGCTGTCGGGCTGCGGGGGCAGCAACAACCCCGGCCCCCATCTGGCGGCCACCCAGGCCTGGGGCCGCCATGAAATCCGGCAGGCCATGCAGGCCAGCCAGGCGCGCGCGGCCTCCGTCGCATTGCTGCAGGGCGACCGCCTGGTCTGGCAGGAGGCTTTTGGGGTGCTGGACGATGCCTCCCGCGCGCCCGCCACGCCCGACACACGCTTTAACGTGGGCTCCGTGAGCAAGGTGCTGGCGGCGCTGGCCGTGATGATTCTGGTGGACCGCCAACTGGTGGAACTGGATGCGCCCGTGGTGCGCTACCTGCCGCAGTTCACCATGCTGTCGCCGGGCTACCGCGACATCACGGTGCGGCACCTGCTGAGCCACGCATCAGGGCTGCCCGGCACCTATGCCCGCCACATGTTTGCCTTTGCCCCGCAGCCAGGCTATGCGGCCGACCTGGAGGCGGCCCTGGCCGACATGCACCTCAAGCACACACCTGGTGCCATGGCGGTGTACTGCAACGATGGTTTCACGCTGGTCGAACGCATCGTGCACGCCGTCACCGGCCAGGCCTATCCGGCGTTTGTGCAGTCGGCCATCCTCAACCCGCTGGGCATGGCGCGCTCGGGCTACACGCTGCAGCCCTTGCCTGCGGGCAGCTTTGCCCCGGGGTACATCGGCGATGTGCGCCAGCGCCAGGAGTTTGTGATGGGCCACGCCACCGGCGGGCTATGCACCACCCCGGGCGACATGATGAAGCTGGCCACCTTGCTGATGCGGGGCGGCGAGCTGGATGAGCAGCGCATTGTTTCCAAGGCTGGTGTGGCCGAAATGGGCAGCGCCCAGAACCAGGGCATGCGCCTGAACCTCACCCCCGACTGGCACTGGGGCCTGGGCTGGGACAGTGCCCGCCAGCAAGGCCTGGCTGCGGCGGGCTTTGTGGCATGGCAAAAAAGCGGCGGCACGAT
Source organism: Acidovorax sp. NB1 (assembly GCF_005405905.1). Lineage (GTDB taxonomy): Bacteria > Pseudomonadota > Gammaproteobacteria > Burkholderiales > Burkholderiaceae_C > Acidovorax. The sequence goes on along the minus strand of NZ_BJHU01000043.1, from coordinate 60,567 downwards.
GTTTCACTCCAGCGACTTCTATGTGCTGCCACAGGCAGGGCTGGCGCTGCTGCTCACCGGCAATGCGCCTGGCTTCAAGCCCGGCACCATTGCCGAAGGCATCTTGCTGCGTGCGCTGCAGGAAACAGGCCAGTTGCGCGTGCTGCCGCCGAGGGTGTCGGTGGCCATGCCTGCGCTCGCGACCATCTCTTCTGTGGCGGTGGAGGCAGTGCTGGGCATCTACGGCTGCTCCTCCCACCCCATGAAAGCGGCTTCGCCCGACGGCCAGCAAGTGGATCTATCGATCTGGTCGGCCAAGGCCAAAGACTGGGAGCCGCTGTGCACGGGGATGCGCCTGCGCAGTGACGGCTGGTGGTGGTCGGACACGCAGCCCCGCACCCAGTACCGCTGGGAGCAGGCCGAAGGCCGCCGCTACCTGCTCTCGCGCGAGCCTGCCACGGCCGGGCATTACGGGGTGACCATGCCAATGGCACAGCAGATGCCCAAGGCACCGGCCCCGCTGCCGCCGCAGTGGTCCGCGCGGCTTGGCAGCACCTGGCTGCTGGCCAACGAAACCCCCGACTCCATCCCGCTGGCCATGGGCGCAGGGACCGCCACCCTGCAAGAGCTGCCGGAGCTGCCTGGCTACCTGCTCTGGGACGACAGCCAGCTGTTGCTGCCCCTGACGGCAGACCGCGCAGGCATGACTGTGCAGGTGCCGCTCAACGCGGGCCGCGACCTGGTGGAACTGGTGGTGCAGATCCGTGACAAGGAGGAGTGGATACACGCCGCAGGCTGGGCGTATCGCCGCCACGACTGAGCCGCCCCGCCCTTTGCACTGTGCGTTTTGTGCGACATATCCGCCGGTGCCGCGCCCTGTGCGCTTGCCACGCGCGGCACGCCTCGCCACAATCGCGCCTTCTTTCAGCACTGCGTGGCCCTGTCGGCCAGCCCCTGAAAGCCCTGGAGGTCACCACTATGTTTGTTCCCTTGTTCGCTCCCGCCTGACCACTGTCCACCGCCCCGGCTGGACTGTGTTTTCACGCATCCAGCCACGGCAGACAAGCGACCTCCTGCACCCCAGTGCAGCGCTCCACAAGCCCTGGCTTATTTGCCGGGGTTTTTTGTTTGTGGAACGCACACATGAGTGCCAAAAAACTGTCTCGGGCCTTCGCCCAGGGTGAAATCAAAAAGCTGCGCCGCATGAAGCAGCCCCTGGTGCTGAAGCTCGAAGCCTCGGGTCCGCCCCGAAACCCTGTGGCCGCCGCACTGGCCCAACGCAGCCTGTCCAGCGCAGCAGGCAAACACATCCGAGCCCGTGGCGCCCAGCGCCGTGCGGACACCGTCGCCCTGCGCAAGGCGACCCTGAACGCTCGTTTTACCGAGCGCGACTGACAAGAACGATAGAAAACATGGACCTTTCAACCCCAACTCCAACGCTGCCGCATGGGCAGCACCCGCCCACCCCTACACACCGGGCACTGCTGGCCCAGCGCCAGCAGGCACTGGCCCACGCTGCCGAGCAGCTCAGGACCGAGCTGTTCGGCATCGACGACGTGATCGACCGCGTGATCGACGCGGTGCGTGCCTGGTATGTGCTGCCGCAGCTCATCACCCGGCCCGTCATCGTCTGCCTGTGGGGCCTCACCGGCACGGGCAAAACCCAGCTCACGCGGCGCCTGGCGCAGCTGCTGGGCTTTTATGACCGGTTTGTGGAAGTGCAGATGGACGGCTTCAGCCATGGCGCGAGCTACCGCAGCTCGTCCATCTCGGGCATGTTGGGCGACTCGGGCATCCACGAGGGCGTGCCCGGCATTCTGGTGCTGGACGAGTTCCAGCGCTTTCGCACCGTGGACCGCAAGGGCGAAGACGTGAAGGTGGAACGCTACCAGGACGTGTGGACATTGCTCTCCGACGGGCGCCTGCCCCCGGCCCTGAGTGCGCTGACCAACATCGAACGCAAGCTGGCCGATGCGCACTACGAGGCCGAACGCGCCGAGGATGGCGACGGCGATCGTGCGGGCAAGAAGTCCTACCGCTTCCAGCTCGACGCCTGGGACGCGCAGGAACTCAAGCGCATGCTCAAGCTCTCGGAGCCCCTGGCAGAGATCATGCAGTGGCCGCCCGCGCAGGTGCAGGCGCTGTTCACGCGGTTCCAGCAGTCGCTGTCGTCGTGGGAAACCGACTACAGCAAGCTGCTGGTGTTTGTGTGCGGCAACCTCGACGAGATGTACCACGAGACCGCGCAGCGCGTGGAAGACTGCGACACCGATGCCGACATCTTCCACCGCCTCACACGCAAGCTGTCGCTCATTGATGTGAAGAAAGCGCTCTCGGAGCGCTTCAAGCCTGAGCAGATCGCACGGCTGGGCAACGAGCATGTGGTCTACCCGTCGTTCAACAAGGCCACCTACGAGCAGCTCATCCGCAATCTGTGCGCGCGGTATTGCGAAGACATTGCCACCCAGTGCGGCGTGCGCTTTGCCATCGGGCAGGATGTGCTGGACGAGCTGTATGCCAACGCAGTGTTCCCGGCGCAGGGAACGCGCCCTTTGTTCTCGTCGGTGCACGCCATCCTGAGCGCCAATCTGGTCAAGGCCGCGCTGTGGGTGCTGGAGCAGGCGCTGCCGCTTGGCACCACCTACCCCATCACGCTCGCAGCGGACAAGCGCCACCTGGTGGTTCAGGCCGGGGCGCAGCAGGCCCTCCTCCCAGTCACGTTGGAGCTGAACCGCCTCAAGCAGCGCGCCAACGCCGACTTTCGCGCGCTGCTGGCAGTGCACGAAGCAGGCCACGCGCTGGTCTATGGCCTGCTGCTGGGCCAGGCCCCGCAGGAGGTGAAGATCAACATCGCATCTTTTGAGGGCGGCTACAACAGCTTTGCAGGCCTGAAGGTCACCACACGCCAGAACGCGCTCGACATGATGTGTGTGGGCCTGGCAGGCCGCGTGGCCGAGGAGCTGGTGTTTGGCGAAATGGCCTGCACCACGGGCGCCGAGCAGGACTACAAGCAGGTAACAGCCGAAGCCGCGCGCTACATCCGCCACCACGGCTTTGGCGCCCGGCTGGCGCGCACCGATGTGACGGTGGAGATGGACCACCACATCAACACCGATGTGGGGCCCAGCAACGCCGCCATTGAGGAGCTGCTACAGGCGCAATACCAGCGCGCAGGCACCTTGCTGCGCCAGCACCAGGGTGCGCTGAACCGGCTGGTGGATGCGCTGATGGACCACGGCATGATTGCCCGGACCGAAATGCAGGCGCTGATGGCCGACAGCGGCATCGCTATCGCCGTGCCGCCCGCATCCGGCACGGACGAAGCCCTGGTGCTGGAGCCCTTTGCGGCGCGGCTGGCGGCGTTTCAGCAACACACCAACGGCACCGCTGCACCCGCTGTGGCGCCGAATGTGGCGCGGCAAAGCTCAGCATGCTTATGATGCGCGGTTTGGCGGCCCCAGGGGGCCGCCCACCGTTGCCGCTTTTTCCGTCATTCCAAGGTCCGCCCCACCGCTTGCACCGCCATGTCCGCCGTCTTCAACTTCACCTTCGTGCCCTGGTTCCGCTCGGTGGCGCCTTACATCCACAAGTTCCGCAACCAGACCTTTGTGATCGGGCTCACGGGCGAGGCGATTGCGGCAGGCAAGCTGCACAACATTGCGCAGGACTTGGCCTTGATCCAGGCCATGGGCGTGAAGATCGTGCTGGTGCACGGCTTTCGCCCGCAGGTGAACGAGCAGCTGGCAGCCAAGGGGCATGCAGCCAAATACTCCCACGGCATCCGCATCACCGACTCGGTAGCGCTCGATTGCGCGCAGGAAGCTGCGGGCCAATTACGCTATGAGATCGAGGCCGCCTTCAGCCAGGGCCTGCCCAACACGCCCATGGCGGGCGCCACGGTGCGCGTGATCTCGGGCAACTTCCTCACGGCGCGGCCCGTGGGCATTGTGGATGGCGTGGATTTTCAGCACTCGGGCCTGGTGCGCAAGGTGGATGTGGCGGGCATCCGGCAGACGCTGGACATGGGCGCGCTGGTGCTGCTGTCTCCGTTTGGCTTCTCGCCCACGGGCGAGGCCTTCAACCTGAGCATGGAAGAAGTGGCGACCAGCGTGGCCATCGAGTTGCGGGCCGACAAGCTGATCTTCCTGACCGAGGTGCAGGGCATCCGCATGTCGCCCACCGAGCCCGAAAGCGACGACAACCCAATCGACACGGAGCTGCCCCTGGCCGCCGCGCAGGCCCTGCTGGCGCAGCTGCCGCCCGCCCAGCAGCCCACCGACACGGGCTTTTATCTGCAGCACTGCGTGAAGGCCTGCAAGGCCGGCGTGGAGCGCAGCCACATCCTGCCGTTTGCGGTGGATGGATCGCTATTGCTGGAGGTGTATGTGCACGATGGCATCGGCACCATGGTCATTGACGAAAAGCTGGAAGAGCTGCGCGAGGCCACGATTGACGACGTGGGCGGCATCTTGCAGCTCATCGAGCCGTTTGAGAAAGACGGCACGCTGGTCAAGCGCGACCGCACCGAGATCGAGCGCGACATCGCCACCTACACCATCATCGAACATGACGGCGTGATCTTTGGCTGCGCGGCGCTCTACCCCTACCCCGAGGCGAAAACGGCCGAGATGGCTGCCGTGACGGTGTCGCCGCAAAGCCAGGGCACGGGCGATGGTGAGAAGCTGCTCAAGCGCATCGAGCAGCGTGCGCGCCTCTTGGGGCTGGACAGCATTTTTGTGCTGACCACCCGCACCATGCACTGGTTCATCAAGCGCGGATTTCAGCCCGTGGACCCGGACTGGCTGCCCGACGCACGCAAGCGCAAGTACAACTGGGACCGCAAGAGCCAGGTGCTGGTCAAGAAGCTCTAAGAAGGGGCGAACGAACCCTCCGCACCCGCTCGGCCACGTCGGATTCACTACCCCCGTCTGAACGTTTCGCGCGCCGCCACCACGGCGCGCGCCACCTGAGCAATCGCCGCATCCCGCTGCTGGGGCGACGCCGCAGAGCGCGTGAGGTAGCAAGTCACCAGCACCGGAGCGCCCCCACCCGCAGGCCAGAGTACGCCGATGTCGTTGGCCGTGCCGCTGCCGCTGGCGCCAGTTCCTGTCTTGTCACCTACCTTCCAGCCCGGTGCGCCTGCACGCAGGCGGTTGTCACCAGTGCTGGTCTCCAGCAGCCAGCGCTGCAGCAGCGCACGAGACACCGGGGTGAGCACGTCGCCCAGCACCAGTTTTTGCAGCGTCTGCAGCATGGCCTGCGGCGTGGTGGTGTCGCGCAGGTCGCCCGCTGCGGCTTCAGCCATGTGTGGCTCGTAGCGGTCCAGCCGCGTTGCGGCATCGCCCAGCGAACGCACGAAAGCCGTATAGCTGGCTGGGCCACCATGCTGCGCCAACAGCACGTTGGCGGCGGTGTTATCGCTCAGGCTCACGGTAGCAGCGCACAGCTCGGCCACTGTCAGGCCGCCGCCATCGCCCGCCCTGGGGCCGCTGACCGGCGAATGAGCGATGACGGCATCGCGGCCGTAGTGGAGGCGGTGGTCCAGCCGCTCCTTGCCCTGGTCCACCAGCGCCAGCATCCAGCCCGCCAGCACGGCTTTGAAGGTGCTGGCCATGGCAAAACGCTCGTCCTGCCGCCAGCCCAGGGCCAGGCCCGATCCGGTGTCCAGCATGGCCACGCCCAGGCGGCCCTGGGCAGTGCGTTCGATGGTGGCGAGGGCATCGTTCCACGCGCGGGTGGTCTGGTCATGGTGGGCCGGGGTGCTGGCAGCGGCGCACCCCCACAGAGGCAGGGCCGTGGCCGCTATCAAACCCAAGGAAAACTGTCTTCTTTGCATATCAATTGGAAGCGTGATGGGAAACAAGGCCCGAACGATACGGGGGTTCAGCCCCCAGCACCATCGACAATAATTGCCAAAAGCCCCAAGAAAAACTTTTACCTTTTGACTATATGCACCTGCCGCTCAACGCCCTGCGTGCCTTTGAGGCGGCTGCGCGCCACCAGAACCTCACCCGCGCCGCCGAAGAGCTGCACGTGACCCAGACCGCCGTGAGCCAGCACATTCGCAAGCTCGAAGACCGGCTGGGCAAGCCGCTGTTCCGCCGCCTGCCACGCGGGCTGGCGCTGACGGACGAGGGCCAGGCGCTGCTGCCGGTGGTGGTGGAATCGTTCGGCAAGCTGCAGCGCGCCCTGGAAAAGCTGGGCGACACCCGCCCGCGCGAGGTGCTGACCGTGGGCGCGGTGGGCACCTTTGCCGTGGGCTGGCTGCTGCCCCGGCTGCGCGACTTTCAGCAGGCTTGCCCCTTTGTGGACCTGCGCCTGCTTACGCACAACAACCGGGTGGACATGGCGGGTGAAGGGCTGGACTTTGCGATCCGCTTTGGCGACGGCGCCTGGCACGGCACGCATGCGCAGCGCATCATGGATGCGCCCATGTCGGTGATGTGCGCGCCCGCGCTGGCCCACGGCCTGCGCACGGTGGCCGACCTGGCACGCCAGCCCCTGCTGCGCAGCTACCGCACCGACGAATGGGCAGCCTGGTTTGACGCCGCGGGCGCGCCCTGCCCCGTGGTGCGCGGCGCGGTGTTCGACTCGTCCCTCACCCTGGCCGAGGCCGCCGCCCAGGGCGCAGGCATGGCCTTGCTGCCCGTGAAGATGTTCACGCGCGAGCTGCAGCAAGGACGGCTGGTGCAGCCCTTTGCGCAGGAGCTGCCTCGCGGCGCCTACTGGCTCACACGACTGCAGTCGCGCCCGGCCACCGGGGCCATGGCGGCTTTCAGTGACTGGCTCATGGAAGAGGCCCGTGTGGACGAGAGCAGCGAAGCAAGATGAAAAACATGAAGAAAAATAGGCCTTTGCGCGTGCCCATCATGCCCTGATAGCTATCAAAAAAATAGCTACAAGAGGCAATCTGTAGCGGTACAGCGCCACAACCGATGGGGCATTGGTGCCCGCGCAGCGTCTACACAGCGGATGTGGCCAGCGCGGGGTGTTCGGCCTGCGGCTGGTCCAGGTGGTAGCCCTGCACCATGTCCACGCCCAGTGTCTTCAGCATGTCCAGGATCTCCTGGCTTTCCACAAACTCTGCCACCGTGCGCCTGCCCAGCCCACGGGCCACGTCGATGATGGCGCGGACAAACACCTGGTTGTCGTGCTCGTGGGTGAGGTTGCGGATGAACAGCCCGTCAATCTTCAGCACATCCACCTTGAGGTGCTTGAGGTAGGCAAACGACGCAAAACCCGTCCCGAAATCGTCCAGGCACACCTGGCACCCCGTGTGGCGCAAGGCGTCGATGAACCGCTCGGCATCGCGCAGGTCCGACACCGCCGAAGTTTCCGTCAGCTCCACCAACAACCGCTGGGGCGCCACACCCGCTGCCTGCAGCTGGCCCGCGATGTAGGCAGGAAGGCTGGGGTCGTCGAACGAGCGCGCCGAGATATTGATCGCCAACGCAGGCAGCTGCGGCTGCGCACCCAGCAGGGCAATGCTCTCGCGCGCAACCCAGCGGTCGATCTCCAGGATCTTGCCGCTCTTCTCGGCATAGCCAATGAACTGGCGGGGAGCAATAAGCCGCGTGCCATCGGCCTCGTCCCGCATGCGGACCAGCACCTCCAGGTGGGACAGCTCCCCGGTAGCGGCGTCGTACACCCCCTGGTAGTGCAGGCGCAGGAGGTCTCTTTCGAGGGCCCGGGATATGCGCTCATTCCAGGCCAGGCGCGTGATCGTTTCTTGTGATGCATGGTGACCTGGCTGGTAGACCGACCAGCAGTTTTTGCCCAGGTGCTTGGCCTGGTACATCGCGGCATCCGCGTGGGCCACCAGGTCTTCCGCGTTGTCCGCATGCTGCGGCGCCAGGGCAATGCCCAGGCTGGTGGTCAGCCGCAGGCTCTGCCCCTCGATGACAAAAGGCCCCTCTGAAATGGCGCGAACAATGCGCTCGGCCAGATGCTGGGCCTCTTCCACCGAGGCATGGGGCATCAGCACCGCAAACTCGTCGCCGCCCAGGCGGCACAGGGTTTCCGTCTGGCGCACCAGCGCCTGCACATCGCCGCCCACCCGCACCAGCACCGAGTCCCCGATGCGGTGGCCAAAGGTGTCGTTGATGGCCTTGAATTCGTCCAGATCAAAGAACAGCAAGGCACCCTGCCGCTCGCGCAGGTCACTCGGATCGCGCGGATCGCGCCGGTCATGCCGCTCGTACCCCCGGAAGAACCGCAGCAATTCGTCTTCAAACCTGCGCCGGTTGTACAGGCCCGTGAGGGCATCGCGCTCGGCCAGATAGATCAGCTGTGCGGCCGTCTCGCGCTCGCGTGTCACGTCCTCGTGAATCCAGAGCCTGCCGATGTAGCGTTTGTCGCTGTCGTGCACGGGGTGCGATCGCAGCAGCAAGGTCCGCCCGTCGCCCACGTCCATCTCGTAGCGACTGGAAAGCCCCGGCGCCACCAGCGACTCCCGCGCATGGTGCGCGTGGTGTGCCAGGGCCGCCAAGGACGTTGGCCCATGCTGCACGGCCTGGAAGATGTCGCTGGCAGGGCGGCCCACAAACGACGCTTCATCGCCTTCGATACGCCAGATGCTCAAGAACGCAGGGTTGCAGTAGGTCACCTGGTTCTCGGTCGTGACAAAGAGGATGCCCAGCTTCATGGCCCCCAGGAGCGCAAAAAGGCGGGCCCGCTCCTCCTCCAGGCTCACCATGTACTGGCGCCGCCCGTCCACCTCGGCCTGCAATGCCTGCGCCTGCGCCGTGGCCATGGCGCGCTTCTGGACCAGTTCGGACACCATGCAGTCAAACGCCCGGGCCAGGCGGCCCAGTTCGTCTTCAGTGTCCAGGGCGACAGGGGTCGGCGTCTGTCCCTGGCCCAGGGTATCGACGGCCTCCGTCAGGTGCTGCAGAGGGCGGACCACCAGCGTGTTCACCCTGCGGCGCATGGACCACAGCACCGGCACCAGCCCCAACAGGCCAATGCCGCCCAGGCCCAGCATGCCCCACATGACCAGTCCGTCCACCCGCGACTGGGGCATGAGGTAGATCTGGTACCAGTTCGGCCCCCGGATGCGCGACCAGGCAATCCACTGCGTCCCGTCGGCACTCAGGCCCGCACCCCGGTCGGTATGCGCGTTCGACACCATGCGGTGCACCTGCTCCAGCAGGGGGTCCTTGAGGCCTGCAATCTGAAGCTGACCATTCGCTGCGGCGATCCGGTCCCGCAGGTCGGGGTGGGAGATCAGATCGCCCTCCGCACTCAGGATCAGCTGCATGCCCAGCTGGTCCCGGCTGGCGGCCACGGCGTCAATCAGGGTTTCAATCGACAGGTCGTGGCCCACAGTGCCCACCCAGCGGCCCTGCCAGTCCAGGGGCTGGATCACCGACACCATCCAGGCCTTGGCCTGCTCGTCAAAGTACACCGGGGTCCAGAAGATGCGCCGCTCCGAATTGCGCTGGGGGTCGGCCCCCCGCATGGTGGGGTAGTCGGCGTTGCTGGCATCGGCCGTGGCGCCGCTGCCCCAGTCCACACCGCGCGCATAGACCATCAGGCCGTCTTCCACAAAATCCATGTAGGCAGAGAAAAAAGGCGGCACCAGCGCAGGCCCCCGCTCCCTGAACAGGTCATAGCTGACGGCTGCGCGCACGCGCGTGGACTCATCGGGCCCCGCCGGGCCGTGGTGCAGGTACAGCGTGGGCGCATTGGCCGTGTCCACCTTGCCGGGCCGAAGCCGCCACAGCCCGTCCGGCCCGCGCGCAAACAACTCATCGAACCGGCTCAGGGCAGCCTCGGTATCGGCAGCGCGCAGCCGTGTGAGCAAGTCCTGCTGCACCTGCTGGGCACTCTGCCCCGCCTGCACAAAAAGGCCCTCGACCGCCTGCGCACGCAGCTCCACCGCCTGGCGCATCAACAATGGCACCGCGTGATCGGCAACCGCACTCAGTGCGGCGTACCCGAGCAGGGACAGAAGGACCACCAAGCCCAGAAACAATCCCCATATCGACAGGGACAGCCGGTGAATCACCGATGCACGAAGCCGGGAAGTCAGCAAACAAGGCCTCTTGAAAAGGTCAGGAGACGAATGGAACGGCGCAAGCGTTTCAACATGTTACTGAATTCTGGCGCGAGCATGTGCCGTCCTGGCGCGCCACACCAGGCAAACCATGGGGCGCCTAAAACCCCAGCGCCCCCACATCCACCGCATCCACCTGCCCCGCGTCCAGAAACGCCTGCCCATAGCGCAGGTACACCCCTTCGCGCACAAACACCTCGAACAGGTCGGGGTCGATGTGGCCGTTGTCCCGCATGCGGCACATGATGGCCAGCGCCTGCGACAAGGTCATGCCGCTCTTGTAGGGCCGGTCGGCGGCCGTGAGGGCCTCGAAGATGTCGGCGATGCCCATCATCCGGGCCTGCAGCGACATCTGCTCGCGCGTGAGACCGCGCGGGTAGCCCTTGCCGTCCATGCGCTCGTGGTGGCCGCCCGCGTATTCGGGCACGTTCTTGAGGTGGCGCGGCCAGGGCAGCGTCTCCAGCATCTTGATGGTGGCGACGATGTGGTAGTTGATGGTGTCGCGCTCGGACTGGTTCAGCGTGCCCGCGCGGATGGTGAGGTTCTCCACCTCTTCGGCACTCAGAAAGCTCGTCTGCACACCCTGCGGGTTGCGCCAGTGCCGCATCACGGCGATGTCGCGCACGCGCTGCTGGTCTTCGGGCCGCATGGCCTCGGTGCCGGTGTTGCAGCGGCGCAGAAACTCGCGGTCTTCCTCCAGCGTGTGGATCTCGTGCTGCAGGGCCTGCAGCTCCTGACCCTCGGCCCGCGCGTCCACCACGGGGCGCAGCGCCAGCTGGCGGCGCAGCGCGGCCAGTTCGGCGTCGCGCTTGAGCACTTCAAACCGCGTGTCCACCAGGCCGATCCGGTCGTAGATGGTCTGCAGCTTGGTCGCCTTGTCCACCACATGCACGGGCGTGGTGATCTTGCCGCAGTCATGCAGCAGGCCCGCCATCTTCAGCTCGTAGCGGTCGCGGTCGGTCATCGCAAAACCCGCCAACGGCCCTTCGCGCGTGGCATCCACGGCTTCGGCGAGCATCATGGTGAGGGCGGGAACGCGCTGGCAGTGGCCGCCGGTGTAGGGCGACTTTTCGTCGATCGCCAGGTTGATCAGGTTCACGAACGACTCGAACAAGCGTTCGAGCTGCGTGATGAGCAGCCGGTTGGTGAGCGCAATGGCCGCCTGCGAGGCCAGCGACTCGGCCAGGCTCTGGTCGGCCTGCGAGAAGGTGATCACCTCGCCGGTATCGGGGTCACGCGCATTGATGAGCTGCAGCACGCCGATGAGTTCGCGGTCGTGGTTCTTCATCGGCACCGTGAGGAACGACTGCGACCGGTAGCCCGTGCGCTGGTCAAACGCGCGTGTGCCCGAAAAATCAAACCCCGCCGCGCTGTAGGCGTCAGCAATGTTCACCGTGCGGTCGTGGATGGCCGAGTGGGCTGCCACCAGCGAGTCGTTGGGCGCGCCAGCGGCCGTGCGCAGGGGCAGCAGCGGCAAATCGATGGGTTTGCCCGTGGTGCCCCCCAGGCGGATGCCCAAGGAGTCGGTGCGCAGGATCTCAAACTTGAGTGCCGACTGGTCTTCGGTGACGCTGTAGAGCGTGCCGCCATCGGCTCCCGTGATGGTCTTGGCGGCCTCCAGGATGTTCTCCAGCAGCCGGTCGATGTCCCGCTCGCGCGAGAGCGCAGCACCAATGCCGTTGAGCTGTTCGAGCCTGCGGAACAGATGGATCGTGGATTCCTTGCTCATACAACCACCTTGGAAACAGCGTTGGCGACCCTGCATCGTAACGAAAGGTGACAGCTATCATCACCCCCTTGTTTCAAAAACGCCCATTTCGTGGACTCGGTCACACCCCACTTTCTCACCGCCGCGCTCTACCAGTTTGTGGATCTGCCGGACTTTGCCTCTCTGCGTGAGCCCTTGCAGTCCCTGTGCGACACCCACGGCGTGCGCGGCATGCTGCTGCTCGCGCCTGAGGGCATCAACGGCACCATCGCGGGCGAACCGCAGGGCGTGCACGCCGTCCTGGCCTGGCTGCGCAGCGATGCGCGATTTGCCGCCCTGCAGCACAAGGAGGCGCAGGCCGAGCGCATGCCCTTCTACCGCATGCGCGTGCGCCTCAAACGCGAGATCGTTACCCTGGGCGTGCCGGGCCTGAACCCTGCGCGCAACGCAGGCACCTACGTGAAGCCCGAAGACTGGAACGCGCTCATCGACGACCCGGGCGTGGTCGTGGTGGACACACGCAACGACTACGAGGTGGGCATTGGCACGTTTGAACGTGCGGTCAATCCACACACAAAAACCTTTGCGGAGTTTCCCGCGTGGGTCGAACGTGAAAAACAGGCCGGTGGCGTGCTGGCGGGCAAGCCCCGTGTGGCCATGTTCTGCACCGGCGGCATCCGCTGCGAAAAATCCACCGCCTTCCTCAAGTCACAAGGCTTTGACGAGGTGTACCACCTGGAAGGCGGCATCCTCAAATACCTGGAGACCGTGCCCGAAGAAGCCAGCCGGTGGCATGGCGACTGTTTTGTGTTCGACGAACGCGTGTCGGTAGGCCATGGCCTCGCACCGGGCCACCACCAGCTGTGCCGCTCTTGCCGCATGCCCCTGGGCGAAGCAGAGCTGCAGTCGCCGCACTATGTGCCCGGCGTGAGTTGCCCCTACTGCCACGGCACCCGCACACCCGAGCAGGAGCGCGCACTGGCCGAGCGCGAGCGGCAGATGCAGCTGGCCCGGCAGCGCGGGCAAGAGCACATCGGCGCGCAGCAACCCGGCCGCCCTCCGCACACTGCGGCCAAGGACGCCGGTGACGATGGCACGGATGGCACAACGTGACCGCCCTGCCCGTCCTGTACTCATTCCGCCGCTGCCCCTATGCCATGCGCGCCCGCCTGGCCCTGGCCGTGAGCGGCCAGGGCTGCGAGCTGCGCGAAGTGGTGCTCAAGAACAAGCCCCAGGGCCTGCTGCTGGCATCGCCCAAGGGCACCGTGCCCGTGCTGGTGTTGCCCAGCGGCCAGGTGCTGGAGCAAAGCCTGGACATCATGCTGTGGGCGCTGGCGCAGCACGACCCCGAGGGCTGGCTCACCCCCAGCCACGGGAGCCTGCAGGACATGCTGGCGCTGATCGCCGAATGCGATGGCCCGTTCAAGCAAGCGCTGGACCGGTGCAAGTACCCCAGCCGCTACCCCGATGCCGACCAAGGCGCAGAGCGCGCCCGGGCTCTAGCCTGGCTGGATACGCTGGACGCGCGCCTCTCGCCGGATCAGCTCTGCCTGTTCGGCACCCACGCGGCCCTGGCCGACATGGCGATTGCGCCATTTGTGCGGCAGTTTGCAGGCATTGACGCCGACTGGTGGGCCGCACAGCCCTGGCCCCGCCTGCAAGCCTGGTTGGCTCAGTGGCAGGCTGGCGATCTTTTGGCCAGCGTGATGCACAAGCTGCCGGCGTGGATGGATGGGACAGAAGGAGTGCTGTTCCCGCACGGGATCGAGAGCACCGACTGAATCCCTCGCCAAGGTTCTGCTTGAGATTGGGGCCCAGGGCACCATGTTCTTCAGACGCTCCGCGCTCCATACCGTCTAAAGTGGCTGGAGCGCGCCCTATTTCGGCAATCCGCCATCTGCCCCTCCCGGGCTTTGCGGATGCACAGCCACACCCCACAACCCTGGATTTGCCAAAGATGAAGATCATCGACGAGATGCTGAACCTGGACCTGCTCACCCACGAGCAGCACACGCAAATCAGCGCATGGATCGCGCGCTCCTCGACCCCGGACGAGATTCTGCAAATGCCAGCGCCCCTGTGGCAGGCTGTGGAACGCGCCAGCCAGGCCATGGGCATCGACGAGGACCTTCTGCGTCCGCCCTCCCTGGACGCTGGTGGCGCTCTTTTTGTTTGATCGCCCCATCCGCCCGTACAGACGCTCGGGGAGGTGGGCATCTCTTGATCAAGACGGCACAGGACTCACAACCTGTCCAACAACGAAAAAGGCGCTCTGAAGAGCGCCTTTTTAAAGGGTCCGTTGCATCACGGATATCAGGCCATCGAGTATCCCGAGCCGCCCTGGCGCCCGCCCCGGAGGCCACGCACCAGCAAGGCCAGCAGCACCACGGCAAACCCCACAAAACAGACAAACGACCAGTTGGCAATCGAGCCGCCCAGGAACGTCCAGTCAATCGCAGCACAGTCGCCGGAGCCCCGGAAGATCATGGGGATGGCGCGGCTGATGGGGTAGTTTTCGATCATGCCGTAGAAGTCGCGGCCACAGGTGGCGACTTCGGGCGGATACCACTGCAGCCAGCTCTGGCGGGCCGCCACAAAGGCGCCGAAGCCCGAGGCAATGAGGGCCATCACGCCCCAGCCCATCCACCATCCTTTTGAGCCTCTAGCGCTTGCCAGACCTGTGAAGATAGCTACACCAATGAGAGCATAGCGCTGCACGATGCACATGGGGCAAGGCTCCAGGCCCACCACATGCTGCAGGTACATGCCAAAGGCCAGCATGGCCACACAGGCCACGCTGATCAGGGCCAGCACGCGGCGCGGGGCCTGATCGATCCAGTTCAACAACATCTTTGTTATCCCTCTAAGCCGCGCAGTGCCTGGCGCGGCATCCCAAGGGAAGCAGCTCAGATGCCAGCGGCGTGATCCAAGAACACTCGGGCGCGGCGTGGTGTGACCACCAGCGTTTCGCCCTCTTTGAAACCCATTTCCTTGAACTGCTGCGCAGGGATCTGCGCTTCGATCAGGGACTCTGGGGACGCATTGTCCGCTGGTTTGTGGTCATCGGTCGGAATAAGTTCCAGCCGCGCAATCGGCCCCACCACAATGGCGCGGCTCAGCTGGGCCACGATGCCACGGGGACGGCCTTCGGCGTCCAGGCCCGCGCCGGGGGAGTAGCGCTCCACATCCAGGTCGTGTGGACGCACATAGGCAAAGGCCTTGGCGTTCTGCGCGGCCTGGTGCTCGGGCGAGTCGATCTGCATGCCCTCCAGATGCACCAAGCCTTCATGGGCCCGGCCATGGAATAGGTTCACATCGCCCAAAAAGCCATACACAAACGGGCTGGCGGGCTGGTCCCACACCTGCTGGGGCGAGCCGCTTTGCTCGATCTTGCCCTGGTTGATCACCACCACGCGGTCTGCCACTTCCAGCGCTTCTTCCTGGTCGTGGGTCACGAAGATGGAGGTGACATGCAGTTCGTCGTGCAGGCGGCGCAGCCAGCGGCGCAGTTCCTTCCGTACTTTGGCATCGAGCGCGCCGAAGGGTTCGTCCAGCAGCAGCACCTTGGGCTCCACTGCCAGAGCGCGGGCCAGCGCAATGCGCTGGCGCTGGCCACCCGACAGCTGCGACGGGTAGCGCTCGGCCAGCCAGTCGAGCTGCACCAGCTTGAGCAGGTCCATGACCTTCTTCTTGATCTGCGCCTCGCTCGGGCGCTCGCTGCGGGGCTTGACGCGCAGGCCAAAGGCCACGTTCTCGAACACCGTCATGTGGCGGAACAGCGCGTAGTGCTGGAACACAAAGCCCACGTTGCGCTCGCGCACATGCACGTCGGTGGTGTCTTCGCCGCTGAAGTGGATGGTGCCCACGTCGGCCGTCTCCAGCCCGGCGATGATGCGCAAGAGTGTGGTCTTGCCGCAGCCCGAGGGGCCGAGCAGCGCAATGAGTTCGCCGGACTGAATGTCCAGGCTCACATCGCGCAGCGCCTGAAAGTCGCCGAACTGCTTGCTGACGTTACGGATTTCAATGCTCATGTTCTGTTTCCTTCACACACCAGCGGGCGCGGGGCGCTCTGGCGGCAGTTCGGCGGCGGCCTTCAGGGCCTGCTCGTTGCGGTGTTCGGCAATCGTCTTGATGACCAGGGTGACCAGCGCCAGCAAGGCCAGCAGCGAGGCTGCGGCAAACGCGGCCACCGACTGGTATTCGTTGTAGAGAATCTCGACGTGCAGCGGGATGGTGTTGGTCTGGCCCCGGATGTGGCCCGACACCACCGACACCGCACCAAATTCGCCCATGGCCCGGGCGTTGCACAAGATCACGCCGTACAGCAGGCCCCACTTGATGTTGGGCAAGGTCACGTACCAGAAGGTCTGCCAGCCGCTCGCACCCAGCACGATGGCAGCCTGTTCCTCGTCGTTGCCTTGGGCCTGCATCAGCGGGATCAGCTCGCGGGCGATAAACGGGAACGTGACGAACACGGTGGCCAGCACGATGCCCGGCACGGCAAAGATGATCTTGATGTCATGCGCCGCGAGCCACGGGCCAAACCAGCCCTGGGCACCAAACATCAGCACGTAGATCAGGCCCGCCACCACGGGCGACACGGAAAACGGCAGGTCCACCAACGTGGTCAAGAACGCCTTGCCCTTGAACTCGTACTTGGCAATGCACCAGGCCGCCGCTACGCCAAACACCAGGTTCAGCGGCACCGCGATCAGCGCGGTGATCAGCGTGAGCTTGATGGCCGACCAGGCATCGGGCTCGCGCAGGCCCTCCAGGTAGGCGCCAAAGCCCTTGCGCAGCGCCTCGGCGAACACGGCGGCCAACGGCAGCACGAGGAACAGCAGCATGAAAGCCAGTGCCAGCGTGATCAGCGTGTAGCGCACCCATGGCGCCTCGGTGGTGCCGGCCTGGGCGCGGCGAACAGTTCGAGAGTTGGCGCCGCTCATGCTGGGGCCCCCGCGTGGCGGCGCTGCCAGGCTTGCAGCGCGTTGATGATGAGCAGCAGGATGAAGGAGATGACCAGCATCACCACGGCCACAGCCGTAGCGCCTGCGTAGTCGTACTGCTCCAGCTTGCCGATGATGATGAGGGGCGTGATCTCGGACACCATGGGCATGTTGCCCGCGATGAAGATGACCGAGCCGTATTCACCCACGGCCCGCGCAAACGCCATGGCAAAGCCGGTGAGCAGTGCGGGCGTGATGGAGGGCAAGATGACCTTGGTGAAGGTCTGCAGGCGTGTGGCACCCAGGCAGGTGGCGGCCTCTTCCAGCTCCTTCTCGGCGTCTTCCAGCACCGGTTGCACGGTGCGCACCACAAACGGCAGGCCGATGAAGATCAGCGCAATCACGATGCCTGCGGGTTTGAACGCGAGCTGGATGCCCAGGGGCTCCAGAATGCTGCCGACCCAGCCATTGCCCGCGAGCAAAGCCGTGAGCGAGATGCCCGCCACGGCCGTGGGCAGCGCAAACGGCAGGTCCACCAGCGCGTCCACGATTTTCTTGCCGGGGAACTTGTAGCGCACCAGCACCCAAGCGATCAGCAGGCCAAACACCAGATTAACCAGTGCTGCGATGAACGATGCGCCGAAGGTCAGCCGGTACGACGCCATCACGCGCGGCGCGCTGATGGCGGCCCAGAACTGGTCCCAGGTGAGGGTGAAGGTCTTGAAGATCAGTGCCGACAGCGGGATCAGCACGATGATGCTCAAGTAGAAAAGGGTGTAGCCCAGTGACAGCCCGAAGCCGGGCAGCACGCGCTTGGGCGCGCGCCGTCCGGCCGGGGCTGCGGCCACAGCGGTCGCAGTGGTCATAGATGCAGTGGTGAGACGGGAGAAGCGCCGGGCCTACTTACTTGGCGCCGGGCGTGTAGAGCTTGTCGAACTGGCCGCCGTCATTGAAGTGCACCTTCTGCGCTTCGGTCAGCGAGCCAAAGTACTTGGCCACGGTGAACTGCTTGAGCGGCTTGAAGGTGTCGGCGTACTTCTTGAGCACGGTCTCCGAGCGGGGACGGATGGCGTGCTTGGCCGCGATTTCCTGCGCTTCCTCGGAGTACAGGTAGTCCAGGTAGGCCTTGGCCAGTTGGGCCGTGCCCTTCTTGGCCACGGTGCGCTCCACCACGGCCACGGGGTTTTCAGCCACCACACTCACCGAAGGGTAGATCGCATCGACCTTGCCCGCGCCGAACTCGCGGTCGATAGAGACCACCTCGGATTCGAACGTGATCAGCACATCGCCCTGGTTGCGCTGCAGGAAGGTGGCGGTGGCGTCACGGCCACCCTTGGCCAGGATGGGCACATTCTTGTACAGCTTGCTGACAAATTCGGCGGCCTGGGCCTCGGTGCCGCCCTTTTCGCGCACGGCGCCCCAGGCGGCCAGGTAGGCATAACGGCCGTTGCCGCCAGTTTTGGGGTTGACCACGATGACCTGCACGCCGGGCTTGATCAGATCGTCCCAGTCCTTGATGTTCTTGGGGTTGCCGTTGCGCACCAGGAACAGCATGGTCGAGGTGGTGGGCGATGCGTCGTGCGGGAATTTCTTGGCCCAGTCCTTGGCCACCACGCCGCTGTCGGCCAGAAACTGCACGTCGGTCGTCGTGTTCATGGTCACCACATCGGCGGCCAGGCCGTCGTTCACGGCACGCGCCTGGGCGCTGGAGCCGGCGTGCGACTGGTCGATCTTGACCTCCTGGCCGGTGGTCTTCTTGTAGTGGGCGGCGAAGGCAGCGTTGTAGTCCTTGTAGAACTCGCGAGCCACGTCATACGACACGTTGAGCAGCGAGTTCTGCGCGGCAGCCATGCCGCTCGCGGCCAGGGCCAGGGAGGCCAGGAGGGTCTTGAGTTTCAGAGAAGTCATGGTGGTGTCGCCCAAAAAATTGCTGGAGATGCCGGATTGTGCGGAGGCGCTCTTAAAACTCAAAAGAATATATTCTTGTTAAATAATCAGCTATTGGCATATGGATTGTTGATGGACTGTCCGCTGCGGATAGCCGCTGCCATCCATGCATCCAAAATAGCCTTTACCGCGCGATCAGTATGGATTTATAGCTACAAAAATCATAGCAACTACATCACAGCCGGATGGGAATGGGCTGGGGTGGCTGCCAGCGGGTGGGCAGCAGGCCCACCCTCCAGCGACTGCAACAGCGCCCAGCCCAGCGGCCATTCGCCGTGGCCCGAATCGATGTTGATATGCCCCGCGTTCTGCATGCGCACAAACTCGCTGCCCCAAGCCCGGGCATAAGCGCCCGCCAGGCGGATGGGGCAAAACGGGTCGTTGCTGCTGGCCACCACAATGCTGCGGTAGGGCAGCGCGGCATAGGGCACGGGCGCAAAGTCGCTCAGGATGGCACGGCGCTCCGGGTCGGCCGGGGCCACCAGCAGCGCACCACACACCTTGGCCGCAGCCTCCGGGTCCATGTGGTTGGTGGCAATACAGCCCAGGCTGTGCGCCACGATCACCACAGGGTGCGGCGCAGCCAGCACGGTCTTTTCAAGCTGGCTCACCCAGGCCGAACGCGTGGGCGTGATCCAGTCGTCCTGCACCACACGGCGCGCGTTGGGCAGGCGCTCGGCCCACAGGCTCTGCCAGTGGCCGGGGCCCGAATCGCGCCAGCCGGGGACGATGATGATGGAGGTGGTAGAGGTCACAGGGCTGGCATTCTGCGAGCCGCTCTTTAAAACCCAAACGACTTAATTCTTGTTATTTAATCGCCAAATCATCTAACCACCGCTCATTTCGTCGTTTTCGGGGCTCCAGCCCACAGTGGGCCTCTTTTTTTCGCCTGGTTTAACCCCGTTCCATCGCCCCGTTCGTTTCACCCAGCACCACCACTTTTTTTGATGGAGCTGCCATGAAACCCCGTTCGCTCACCCTGCCCGCCCTCGTCGCCCTGACCGCACTGCTGGGCCTGGCCCACCTTCCTGCTCAGGCCATTGGCCGCCTGGCCGATGTCACCATCGTGGACCGCGACACCGGCGCAACGCTGCCGGTGCACTACGCCCGGGGCGAATACTGGGTGGCCGGGCGGCCTGGGGCGCGGTATGCCATCACGGTGCGCAACCGGCTGGGCGAGCGGGTGCTGGCCGTGCCTTCGGTGGACGGTGTGAATGTGCTCAGCGGCGAAACCGCCGCATGGGACCAGCGCGGCTATGTGTTCTCGCCCTACGAGCGTTACCAGATCACCGGCTGGCGCAAGAGCGACAGCCAGGTGGCGGCCTTCGAGTTTTCCCACATTGCCAACTCGTATGCCGCCCGCACGGGCCGCCCGGCGCATGTGGGCGTGATTGGCGTGGCCCTGTTCTGCGAACAGCTGCCGCTGCCCCAACCGGCCCCGGCCATCACGCCCGAGCCCTACAGCCAGCGCCGCGACAACGGCCTGGGCCTCGGGCGCCTGCGGGAGGAGCCCGCATCGCCCGCAGCCGCTGGGGCTGCCGGTGCTCCAGCTGCCCCAGCCCCATCGGCCGAGGCCGAATCCTCTGCCCGCTCGCAGTCTGCCGACAGTGTGGCCAAGGCCGCCCCCATGCCATCGGCCAAGCTGGGCACGGCGCATGGCCAGCGCGAGACATCGGTCGTCACCCACACCAGCTTCACGCGCTTGCAGGAGCAACCCAATGAAATCATCAGCATCCGCTACGACAGCCGCGAGAACCTGATCGCCAGCGGCGTGATCCGCGAGCCCATCGCCCGGCCCTACGTGCCCCCGGTGCCCCGCGCGTTTCCGCAGTCGGACAACCTGTCGTACGTACCCGACCCACGGTAGGCCGGGACCGGCCCGTGAGCGCATGGGGGTTTCGCATAATGCCCGGGTGCCCACCGCCCCACCCTCTGACGATGTCCACGACGCCGACGAAGCGCTGATGTTGCGCTACGCCACGGGCGACATGGCCGCGTTCGACCGGCTGTACGCCCGGCATGAACTGGCCGTGTGGCGGTTTGTGTTTCGCAGCGTGAAGGTGCAGGCGGTGGCCGACGACCTGCTGCAGGACGTATGGTTTGCCGTGGCGCGCAATGCCAGCCGCTACGAGGTGAAAGCCAAGTTCCGCACCTGGCTGTTCACGCTGGCGCACCACCGCCTGGTGGACCACCTGCGCACCGCCAAACACCACACCAGTCTGGACGCGAGCGACGACGATGCGCGCACGCTGGCCGACACACTGGTGGCCGACTCGGGCTTCGGGCCTGTGCGGCAATTGCAGTCGCGCGAGCAGGCGGCCGCGCTGATTGCGGCGGTGGAGCAGTTGCCGCTGGAGCAGCGCGAGGCCTTCTTGCTGCAGGCCGAAGGCGACCTGAGCGTGCAGGAGATTGCCGAGGCCACCGGCGTGAATTTTGAAACCGCCAAGAGCCGCCTGCGCTACGCACGGGCCAGCCTGCGCCAGCACCTCAAGGAGTTTGTATGACCCGGCAGGACGACGAACTGGTCCGGCGCTACCACGAAGCCAGTGAACAGGAAGGCGCCCGCCCCGGCACACACGTGCGCGATGCCGTGCGTGCGCATGCCCAGATGCTGGCCAACGCAGCGGCGGCAGGCCCGGCCCCCCAGGCTGCGGCCCCTGCCGCCAACCAGGCGCGCTGGAAGATTTCAGCCCTGGCCACGGTGGCCGTGGTGGGGCTGACCGGCTTGCTGATGCTGCAATTTGAACGCGGCACGCCCGAAGAGCGAGACACCGCTTTCAGCCACCGCAGGGCCGAGGCACCGGCGCCAGCCTCCCCTGTGCCCTTGGCCACACCAGCGGCCCAGCCACCGGCAGAGCCCCCACCAGCGTCGCCTCCTGCCCCCGAAAGTGCTCAGAAAAGCGCGCGGAGCAGCACCGGCCCATCGGCCGACGCCGTGGCCCCCAAGCCCGCCACGGCACCTGCGCCCTCGCCTGCGCAGCCACCGGCACCCGCACAAGCTGCGGCCAGGGCTGCGCCCGCGTCGCCTTCTGTCATCGAACCGGAAACCCAGTCAGCACCCCGTGCAACCCGGGCCCCGTCCGGGTTCCCAGCGTCGCCCTCCACGGCCGCAGCCCCCAGTGCCGAAAGGCGCGAGCGCCCGGCAGCAGCCGCAGCACCAGCCCTACAAGAGGCAGCCCCGGCCCCCCCCACGGCCCCCATGGCTCCTGGGGCCGCCGCCCCGGTAGCTCGCAGCCCGCAGGCTGATGCATTGGCCCCCGACCACAACACAGCCGCCGCCCCCGCCATGCAAAAGAGGCTCGGCGCTGCTGTGCCCCGCAGCGTGTGGGATGCTGCCCGCGCAGGACACACCCAGCAGGTGGAAGCCCTCGTGCAACAGGGCACGCCGGTGGACGCCCGCGACCCAGAAGGAAAAACCGCCTTGATGCTGGCGGCCTTGAACGGCCACACCGCCACCGTACAGAAGCTGCTGGCCCTGGGCGCCAAGCCCGCCCTGGTGGACCGCGAGGGCCAGAACGCGGCGCAGCAGGCAGCCCAGCGGGGGCACACGCGCCTAGCCGAACTGCTGGACGCTGCGCGCTGAAAGAGCTCTAGCGCATCAGCCGCGCACCGAGATCAAAACCGCACCGCCTCAAACGCCGGATGCAGCGCATCGATCCAGTGGTCCAGCTCGTCCTGCGTCACATGCAGGTGGTCCATGCAGGCCTCGCCATGCAGCAGCCACTCGCGCGTGGGCGCCAGGCCGTCGTGCTGGTTGACCAGAAACTCGGCCAGCAGGCCCAGCGCCACCAGGTGGCGCACCGTGGGGTCAAACTGTTCGTCGTTCAGGCATGCAAAGTCGTGGTGCAGCCAGATGGCCTGGGCCACGTTGCCCGGCAGGTGCCAGGTGCGCGCCACGATGGCGCCCATCACGGCGTGGTCGGTGCGGTGGCTGGCGTTTTCGGTCTGGGTGAAGGTGCGGTCCTTGCGGGCCAGCGCTTCGGTCACGGTGCTGGCGTAGCCGCGCACGGCCTTCACCAGCACAGGCATGCCCACGTGGCAGAACAGGCCAAAGCTGTAGCCCAGCCCGGGGTCAAAGCTGTAGAGCTGGTGGCCGATGTGTTCGCAGGCGATGGCGCGGCGCTGCGAGCTTTCCCAGAAGTGGTCGAGCAGCGGCGAGCGCACCTGCAGCGCGTTGCGCGTGATGAAGGCCGACATCAGCTCCACCGCCGGGCGCAGCCCCAGCACCGTGAGCGCCATGCCCACCGTCTGCACCGGCTGCGCCAGGCCATACAGCGGGCTGTTGGCCAGCCGCATGACGGCGGCGGCCAGAGCCACGTCGGAGGCGGCCAGTTGCTCCAGGGCCGCTGCGTCGAGTTCGGGCTCGGCCAGGATCTGCTGCAGGCGCAGCAGCGACTCGGGGCATGGCGGGATCACGATGGCGCGCACGGCGGGGTGCACGCGGGCCTGCCGGATGTCTTGGTCGATGGGGTGAGAAGCGGTCACAAGGGCCCAGTTCCGGGCCGTTCCGCGCCGCGCGACACCCTGGTGCGCCCAGGTGCGCGGTGGTGCAAGAAGGCAGCCCACACAGTTGCAATTCGTTGCATTGTGGGGCCAAAAATGCGTGCTGCGGGCGCCGTCCCACGGGGGCACGCGGTCTTTGTGGCGGCCGCTTGCCAAACCCGTGCAAGGCCGCTCTGGGTGCCCTAGATGTCTGCGCCGTCCAGCCCTTGCAGCGCCTGGCGCGTGCGCAGGCTGCTGCGCCCCGGCATGGCCTCGCCCAGAAAATCCAGAAACCGCCGCACCGCAGGCGACAGCCCCCGGCGCGACGGGAACACCGCATGCACGATGGCGGGCGCGGGCGCCCAGTCGGGCAACACCCGCACCAGCTTGCGCTCGCGCATTTCGTCCTGGCACATGTAGTCGGGCATCCAGCACACGCCGGTACCCGCCACGGCGGCGAACTTGAGCGTGAGCAGGTCGTCGGCCACGTAGCGCGGCGTGTGCTGCACCACCTGGTGCACGCCGCCCGGGCCGATCAGGTTCCAGGTCGATCGGCCATCGGGCGCCGACATGGCAATGCTGTCGAGCTGGGCCAGATCGTCCAGCGTCTTGGGCGTGCCCTGACGGATCAGCAGCTCGGGGCTGGCCACCAGGATCTGCGTGGTGTGGTCCAGCCGCTTGACCACCATGCTGCCGCTGTCGTCCACCGAGGGGCGCACGCGCAGCGCCACGTCGATGCCCTCTTCCACCAGGTTCACGGCGCGGTTGCTCACCAGCATGTCGATGCGCACCTCGGGGCAACTGGCCAGGAACCGGGGGATCAGCTCGGCCACCACGGTCTGTGCCAGTGTGACCGGGCAGCTCACGCGGATGGTGCCGCGCGGCACGGTCTGCACCTGGGCCACCGTGTCGGCCGCCGCCTGGGCCGATTCGCGCATGGCCTGGCAGTGGCGCAAATACGCCTCGCCCACCTCGGTCAGCGAGAGCTTGCGGGTGGTGCGCTGCAGCAGGCGCACGCCCAGCTGCGCCTCGAGGTCAGACACCCGGCGCGACAGCCGCGATTTGGGAATGCCGAGGGCGCGGCCCGCGGCGGCAAAGCCACCGCGCTCCACCACTTCGGCGAAATACAGCATGTCGTTGAGGTCTTGCATGGGCTTCATCGTCCTATGGATAGAACAATCTATCGCAAGTTCCCTGCCTTATCAACAGCTGGATGACCAACCACAATTCTCCCCATGGCCACACGGCGTGGCTTGCAACCCCAGCGCAACCACAGCCCCGCGCCCTTTTCAGGAGATTTCTCATGCAACTGCTTCACATCGACTCTGCCATCACCGGCGAACAATCCGTGTCCCGCCAGCTGACTGCCCGCACCGTGGCTGCGTGGCAAGCTGCCCACCCCGGCACCACCGTGCAGTACCTGGACCTGGCCCAGCAGGCGCCTTCGCACCTGTCGGCACAGTCGCTGGGGTTCCGCACAGGCCAGGCCGCAGCCACTGAGGCAGAGCGCGCTGAAAACGCACTGTCCGAAGCGCTGGTGAGCCAGTTCCTGGCCTCCGACGTGATCGTGATCGGCGCACCGCTGTACAACTTCTCCATCCCCAGCCAGCTCAAGGCCTGGATCGACCGCCTGGCGCAGGCAGGCCGCACCTTCAAGTACACCGACAAGGGCCCCGTGGGCCTGGCCGGTGGCAAGACGGTGATCGTGGCCTCTACCCGGGGCGGCGTGTATTCGACCAGCGAAGGCGGCCAGGCCATGGAGCACCAGGAGAGCTACCTGAAGGTGGTGTTCGGCTTCTTCGGCATCACCGACGTGCGCTTTGTGCGCGCCGAAGGCGTGGCCATGGGCCCGGACGCCAAGGCCGCTGCCCTGGCCTCGGCGGATGTGGAGATCAGCAGCCACACCAGCGTGGCCGCCAACCAGGCGCGTGTGTCGCAGGTGGCATAACCCGCAGGCTGCTTCAGCAGCAGCGGCTGCCTTGCGCTCCCCCACACACGGCCACGCGCCGGGTGTTGCGCTTTGGAGGGTTCGATTCAAAGAAAAATCGCCCCTGCCGCGCGTCCATCATGCCTCGCTAGCTATCATTTTTGACAATCTGCACCAACGGGCCACCTGCCACCGGCTGCAGCCAGTGCCGCGCCAGCTCCCCGGGCGCCAGCGCAGGCGCAAACAGCCAGCCCTGAAACCGCTGGCAGCCCATCTTGACCAGGAGCTGCCACTGCTCCTCGGTCTCCACCCCTTCGGCCACCACCTCCAGGCCCAGCGCGCGGGCCAGGGCGTTGACGGTGGCGCAGATCTCGCGGTCGTTCGGGTCCACCACGATGTCGCGCACAAACACCTTGTCGATCTTCAGCTCGCTCACCGGCAGGCGCTTGAGCTTGACGAGCGACGAGTGGCCGGTGCCAAAGTCGTCGATGGACAGCACGAACCCGGCGTTTTTCAGGTCCAGCGCCATGGCATACAGCGACTCATCCAGCAACTGCGATTCGGTGATCTCCAGCACCAGGCAGGCGGGCGCCACCCCAGTGCGCTGCGCGATGCCCAGCAGGGCCTGGGTGAACCCCGGCTCGCGCAGCTGGATGGTGGAGACATTGACCGACACCACCGGCACCTGCCAGCCCTCGGCGCGCCACTGCGCCACCTGGCGGCAGGCGGTTTCGAACACCCACAGCCCCATGGGCACGATGAGCCCGCTCTCTTCGGCCAGGGGGATGAACTCGTCGGGCGGCACCTGCCTGCCGTCCACCGACCAGCGCAGCAGCGCCTCGGCCCCCACCGTCTGGCGCAGGTGGTTGAGCTGCGGCTGGTACACCAGCGTGAACTCCCCGCCCTGCAGTGCGCCGTGCAGGCGGCGGCGCAGCTCCAGCCGGCTGCGCGCGGCCTGGGTAAATTCCTCGATGTAAAAACGGTACGAGCCCCGCCCCGCGCTTTTGGTGGCATGCAGCGCCGAATGCGCGTGCCGCACCAGCTCCACGCTGTCGCCCGCATCGTCGGGGAACAGGCTGATGCCGATGCTCGCGCCCATGTACTGCGCACCCACGTCCGACAGCCCCCAGGGCCGCGCCAGCCCTTCCAGCAGCGTGGTGGCCAGCTGCTCCAGCACCGTGCGCGACGCGGGGCGCTGCAGCATCACCGTGAACTGGTCATTGGCCAGCCGCGACACCAGCCCCCGCCCTTCCAGCAGCAGGTGAATGCGCTGCGCCACCTCGCTCAGCAGCGCATCGCCCACCCGGTGGCCGTAGGTTTCGCTCACGCTTTTGAAATGGTCCAGGTCAATCAGCAACAGCGCCACGCAGTGGTCGGGGGCCTGCGTGTACCGCCCGGCCTCGGCCACGGCGCGCTCCAGCGCGTCCTCAAAATAGCGGCGGTTGGGCAGACCCGTGAGGGCGTCGAAATGCGCGACGTGGTAAAGCCGCTCTTCGTTACGCAGCACCGCCGCCTCGGCCGTGCGCAGGCGGTTGAGCAGGCCCACCACAATCGCCTGGCGCAGCGCCGCCAGCAGCAGCACCAGCAGGCAGCACACCAGGATGAGCGCCTGCACGCCCGCCCGCCCCTCGGGGGTGATGATGAAAAGCCGCACCAGCGTGATGCCCGCCAGCCCCATCGCCACCAGGGGCACATAGTTCATGGCCTGGTCGCAGCGGCGGCGGTAGTCCGCGTCGTCCGACACCTCAAACCGCAGCCTGCGCGCGCCCCAGCCCAGCGCCAGCGCAGCCAGGCTGAAGCTGGCGTTGAACACCATGCCCGGCAACACATCGCCGCGCAGCAGCATCAGGTTCCACTGCATCCAGCTCAGGCCATAGCCCAGCATGCCCGCCAGCACCAGCAGGTGGGCCCGCGTGACCCGCACACCCACCGTGGGCATGGCCAGCGCCGTCACACCCGCCGCCGTCAGGTACACCGCCGGGTACAGCAGCAGCACCGTGGCAGTAGCCAATGGCTGCGCCTGCCCCGAGGGCAGGTAGATCACCAGGGTAAAAGCCAGCAGCGCCAGCACCGCGCCGCCAAAGTCCAGCGCTGCGGGATAGGCGCGGTCCTTGGAAAGCCGCGCAAACGTGGCGCGGATCACCGTGGCCGCCCACAGCGGCCCCACGCTCAGGAAGAACAGGTCAGCAGGCGCCGGGAAGGGGTTCCAGTCCAGTGCCACCTGCAGGTTCCACACCAGCTGCCCGGCCAGCACCAGCACCGTGCCCACCCACAGCCCCGTGTGCAGCAAGCGCTGTGCGGGCGGCACCTGCGCCCGCCCCCGCCAGGCCCAGAAGGCCGACAGGCCAAACGCCAGCGTCCAGGAGGCGTTGTCCAAAAACAGCCGCGTCGGCGCATCCGGCACCCAGAGCGATGCGGCGAACAACAGCAAGGCTGCGCCCAGCCAGACCGCTGTGAGGGCTCGTTCGGCGAAGGGCATGGGTGAGGAAGGGGGCGGGTGTTACCGGGCGTTACCCTTCCATTGTGGAGGCAAGCGCAGCCGCGCAGTTCTCCCAGAGAAGCACTGGGGTACTGCGGCGGCTCAAAAGCTACAAATTTGATAGCTATCAGCGCATACTGGACAGGCGCAAGGGCCTTTTTTAATCCATATTTTCGTGTGCTGTACGCGGTACCCGAACGGCCCATCCTGTGGCGGGTTGGAGCGCGGGGCATACAGGTGCGGCGATGGCGAGAAGTCCCCCCCCTCTCCCCGACCCTCTCCCGCGAGGGGAGAGGGGGTGAAGGGAAATCGCGCGGCCATTACAAGGCACGGCACGGCATGCCATGGCAAGCATCCATCACCCACAGGGCAGGTCGGTCGATCTACCCCGGCCCACGCCCCCTCTCCCCTCGCGGGAGAGGGTTGGGGAGAGGGGGCGCACAGGCAAAACCATTGCCCCAAGCCCGCTCTCCCTTGCAGAGCGCTCAGACCCTCAGCCTCAGAACCCCGGCAGCACCGAGCCCTTGAACTCGGTCTGGATGAACTTCTTGATTTCTTCGGAGTGGTAGGCCTTCACCAGCTTGGCCACCCAGGGCTTGTCCTTGTCGGCTTCACGCACGGCGATCAGGTTGACGTAGGGGCTCTTGGCATTTTCTTGGGCAATCGCATCCTTGCCGGGGTTCAGGCCCGCCGACAGCGCAAAGTTGGTGTTGATGGCCGAGGCGTCCAGATCGTCCAGCGAACGGGGCAGCTGGGCGGCGTCCAGTTCGACAAACTTGAGCTTCTTGGGGTTGCTCACCACGTCCAGCGGCGTGGCCTTGAGGCCCGCGCCGTCACGCAGCTTGATCAGGCCCTTGTCCTGCAGCACCAGCAGCACGCGGCCGCCGTTGGTGGGGTCGTTGGGGATGCCGAACTTGGCGCCTTCCTTCAGGTCTTCCAGCTTCTTGACCTTCTTGGAATACAGGCCGATGGGGAAGTTGACGGTGTAGCCCACCGACACCAGCTTGTAGCCACGGTCGGCCACTTGCGCATCGAGGTAAGGCTTGTGCTGGTAGCTGTTGGCGTCCAGGTCGCCCGCCGACAGCGCGGCGTTGGGCTGCACGTAGTCGCTGAACTCGACAATCTGGATCTTCAGGCCGTCCTTCTCGGCGACCTTTTTCACCTGCTCAAAAATCTGCGCGTGGGGGCCGCCGGTCACGCCCACCTTGATGGGCTTGTCCTGGGCCATGGCGCCCGACGAGAAAGCAGCAGCGGCAGCCAGGGCCAGGGCGGATTGCAGGAGAAGGCGCTTGTTGTTGTTCACAGGGAAAACCTTTCGTAAAGAGATGGCTTGCATCCTAGGGTTTCCCCGATAAAACTGGAACAACTAAGTTTTCATTTCATTACAACCTAATTGCATATAAAAACATGCACCCTGCGCTTTGAAAAGGCGTGCGCCCCTTCAGCGGCCACCGCGCAAGGGCCGCCAAGCCGCGCATGCGGCGCTTCGCTTGCGTGCGCTGGTGGCGTCCCCCTTTGGGGGAAGGCGCGCAGCGCCTCAGGGGGTCACCCTCTTAACGCCACATTGTTCAGCTTGTCCAGCCGCTCGGGCCAGGTGCCCTCCACTGTCGCGCCCTGCAGCAGGATGCGCGTCCAGGCCACCCAGGCGTCCCACTGCACGCGCTTGTCCCACGCATTGCCCCAGGCGCAGAACAGGTGCAGCGCGCTCTCGGCGGCGGCCTTGGCATCGTCCTTGCGGCCGGCCGACAGATACAGCTGCGCCAGCACCATCTGTGGCTCGCCCACCCAGGGGTTGTGGCGCACGGCGCTTTCCAGCACGCCAGTGGCCACGTCCAGGTCCACCAGCGGCTGGTCTTGCTGGATGACGGACCAATACAGCGACGTGGCTGCCGCCTCGTCGGCCGCAGACAGGTACTGCGAGCAGTGCGCAAACACGGGCGGCATGGGCAGCACATCCTTCAGCCCAGGGTGCTGCAGCGCCTTGGCCAGGCCATTGATCTGGTGCACCATGCGCCCCGACGGCCGCATGGGCCCGGGCCAGAGCGACGCGGCCCAGTGCGCCTTCTGGCTACGGTGCTGCACCTCGGGGAAGCGCGAGAAGATGTCGTCTTGCCAGCTGAACCACTGCTCGATGGTGTCGGCCATGCTCACGATGATGAAGGCCGCCACCTCGTAGGGGGTGAGCACGTGGTCCTGCCCATCCTTTTGCAGCACCAAGCTGCCGTCGGCCTCCAGCGCGTGGGCCAGCACCTTCTGCACAAACTGCGTGCGCGACTGGGTGCAGAACAGGTAGACCAGGTGCTCGGCCGACTCGCCCGCGATCTCGCGCACCCGGGCGCGCTCCTTGGCGGGGTCGAACTTCACCAGGTCCACAAACGCATTGCCATACACGCTGTGCAGCAGGCCCAGCAGGCGCACATCGCGCGGCTGCTGCCACACCGTCAGCGTGCGCGTCACGCCCACCAGGTGGTGGCGAAACGTGCCCGCCTTGTGCCAGTCCTGCCCCACATTGCGCGCCAGCACGGTGGGCAGCACGGGTGCCAGTTCGGGGTCGCGGGTCAGCCACTCGTCGTCGAGCAGCGGCAAGGCGCGGGCAAACAGGTCGGCGTCCAGGGGGTGAAGCGGCAGGGTCATGGGGGGTTGTCTCCGGTGTTCTGGTGCGATCCGCCATATCGGGCAGCCCGAAGGGATCGGCGGGTGGGTGAAGAAAAATGCAAAGTACACACAGTATCAGCATCGCCCAGGGCCCGCGCCAGCGGGCACACCCTGTGGGTTACAAGCAAAAATGGGCCTTACCGCGCGACTGTATTGCCCAACCAGCTATCAAAAATATAGTAAACACCCACAACGTAGCGCATAACGGCGCGCCGTATCTCGCCAAAGCGCTCTGGTGGATTTCGGCAATTTCCAGTTTTGTGGATTTAATTTCCAATAAACTGCCGCCATGGACATCCACCACCACATCGCCCAGCGGCTGCGCGAACTGCGCAGCGCCCGGGGCTACTCGCTCGACGCCCTGGCCGAACGCAGCGGCGTGAGCCGTTCCAACATCTCGCTCATCGAGCGCGGCGAAAGCAGCCCCACGGCGGCCGTACTCGACAAGCTCGCCATCGGCCTGGGCGTAGCGCTGGCCTCGTTTTTTGACGACAGCGCTGATGGCGGTGAAGGCAATGAAAGTGCCGCAGCCCCCTCCCCCCACATCAGCGCCGCCGACCAGCCCCGGTGGCAAGACCCCGCCTCGGGCTACGTGCGCCGCCGCCTCTCGCCCCCTGCGCCTTCGCCGCTGCAGCTGGTGGAAGTCGTCTTCCCCCCCGGCCAGCGCGTGGCCCTGGACTCGGCCGTGCCCGGCGCCGACATCCACCAGCAGGTCTGGCTGCTGGAAGGCCACATGGAGCTGACCGTGGGCGACACCCTCTGGCCGCTGGCTGCGGGCGACTGCCTTGCCATGCAGCTCAACCAGCCCATCGTGTTCCACAACCCCGGCACCGTGCCCGCGCGCTACCTGGTCGCGCTGGCCACGATCGCGCCCTTTGCAGGGTTCACCCCGCGCAGCCCGGCCCCTGCGCGCGCAGTTGCCCCCACTGCCACCACCCCAACCGCCCGGAGACAACCATGACCACCACCATCCGCCGCCTGGGGCCCAACGAAGCCGCCGCCAGCGTAGGCGCGCTGGCCGATGTGCTGATCGACTGTGTGCACGGCGGCGCCTCGGTCAGCTTCATGGCGCCCCTGCCCCGCGACAAGGCCCTGGCCTTCTGGCGCGGCGTGGCCGACGGCGTAGCGCGCAACGAGCGCGTGCTGCTGGTGGCCGAAGACGCCAACGGCACCATCGTGGGCACCGTGCAGCTCGTCACCGCCATGCCCGACAACCAGCCCCACCGCGCCGACGTCGCCAAGATGCTGGTCCACCGCCGCGCCCGCCGCCAGGGCATCGCCCAACAGCTCATGGCCGCCGTGGACGACGCCGCGCGTGAGGAGCGCAAAACCGTGCTGGTGCTCGACACCGTCACCGGCGGCGACGCCGAGCGGCTGTATGAACGCGCAGGCTGGCAGCGCGTGGGCGTGGTGCCGGACTACGCGCTGATGCCGGATGGGGCGTTGTGCGGGACGACGTTTTTTTGCAAGAGGGTGTGAGGGAGCTGCGCGGGGCGCGTTGCTGCAGCAGGCCGGTGTCCTTGGGTTGCCCATCTGGTACCCAAGTTTCGCCTGCTCGCGGGCTATAGTCCGCCCGTTGCAAGTCTGCCGGGTTTCTTATATTTTTTATATCTGAGTGCTCTCACAGCGCAGCGACTGCAAACCCAGGCTGCAAGCCACGCTCAGGAGGAGTCAGTGGCCAGAAAATCTCGCACGATCCAGTTTATCCCGCAGGTTTCGCGGTCTAAATTACGTTAGGCTTTTATGAACGAGAACCTCAAAACCGACCTCTCCCATATTTATGATGGATTGGTAAAAGCAGTTGACGGAAACAGAAGCAACACATACTGCTTAAGCTTGTGGAGTAAGTTCATTCGAGAGCGAGATGGACACCGCTGCGTTATTTGCAACTCCAAGAATGGCCTTTCTGCCCATCACATAATTCGCAAAAGCTTTTGGAAATATCTCCGATACCAGACTGGTAACGGAATTACGCTTTGCCGCGTATGCCACAAAGATCCGCACGCCGGCTTCAACGGGCGGCCTGACCTCAACCAACCTATGGACGCTCAAGGCGGCGAAAAAATTGATTTATTCACAGGCTACTTAGGCGCGCTAGTGATTGACTCCAGCAGGCGCAATCTATTTGATGAGCATCTTTATTATTTTAGCGATAAGGCGCTACATGCATTCAGAGAGATACAAGGAATACCTGATGATGCAATTTTTAAAGGTCGAAAAATTGAGCAGGCATATCAGATCTGGAACCAAACACCTAGAGGCATGTTAGAAGCCATCATGCAGTCAGTAGGGGTCAAACTACCCGACAATTACGTTCAAAACGAAATTGCCACAATCCACTATTCCAGCACTTTAAAAAAGGAAGACGGCTCTCCTGCAGACGTGCTTTATTTCAGATACATCCCACCGACAGAGTTCAAGGAAAATCCTGATGACGCCGAGGAATAACACCAGGTTGCGCATCTATCTGCAGCCTAACTTGGGCGTTGACTCAGAGCCCCCTCACTCCTGCAAAGCCGCTACCAAAAAATCAAAAACCGTCTTAAACCGAAACGACGTCCGGTGCCGCTGCGCATGAACCGCACGAATATCCACGTCCAAGCGGCTGTACTGCACCAATAACTACATCAACCAACCCGCCGACAGGCATTTCCGCGCACCCACTCCGCGCGCAGCAGCGTGCCGCGACTCCCAAAGCCCACAACGGGTCCATGAGAAAATCCGCCCCCCTCGCCGCCCCCGCCCTCCTCCATGCAACTCACATTCAGCCACGTCGATGTCCTGGTCCTGAATCTGGAGGAGGCCTGCGCCTACTACCAGGCGGTGCTGAACGCGCAGATCTCCCGCACATTGGTGTGGGAGCGCGACGGGCTGCATGTGCGCTACGCGATCGCGCGCATGGGGGTGGAGCGGTTCATGCTGGTGCAGCCGCTGGCGGGCAATCTCAAGGAGCTGCTGGACACCCACGGGGACGGCACCATCTACCGCCATTGCTACAGCACGCCCGACATCGAGGCGGCCTATGACGCGCTGGTGGCCCGTGGTGTGCAGCCCGAGGACGAGAACGGCAAGCCCCTGGCCCGCGACCAGTTGAGTGCGCCGGGGGGCAACCGGATCCTGTGGCTGCCCCGGCGGTTTGGAAACTTCTCCATCGAGCTGCTGGAGCAAGCCGGCCTTGAGCAGTTCATCGCCGATGCCTTTGCGGGCGTTGAAACCGGCGCGGCGCGCTGAGCCCCATGCACATCCTGCTGATCGAAGACGACCTGGACCTGGGGGCTTCGCTGGTGCGGGCGCTGCAGCAGGACGGGTTCACCGTGCAATGGCTGCGCCGCGCCCACGATGCGCCCCTGCAGCTGGACGATCCGGGCTGCAGCGCCGTGCTGCTGGACCTGGGCCTGCCCGATGGCAGTGGCATGGAGCTGCTGCGCCGCTGGCGCCGTGCCCAGGCAGCCGCACCAGTGCTGGTGATCACGGCACGCAGCGCGCTGCAAGACCGCCTGGGCGGGCTGGACGCGGGGGCGGACGACTACCTGGTCAAGCCTTTTGACATCCCCGAGCTGCTGGCGCGGCTGCGGGCGGTGCTGCGGCGCACGGCCGCGCAGTCGGGCGAGCAGTGGCAGTTTGGGGCCCTGAGCGTGTGGCCCCGCAAGTGCCAGGCCCAGCTGGGCGGGCAGCCGCTGGAGCTGACGCCGCGCGAATTCCAACTGCTGCTGGCGCTGGCCCAGGGCGGTGGCGATGTGGTGCCCAAGCGCACGCTGGCCCAGCGCCTGGAGCCCCTGGGCGACCCGATGGACACGGCAGCGCTGCAGGTGCACATCAGCAACCTGCGGCGCAAGATCGGCACTGAGCGCGTAGGCACGCTGCGGGGCGTGGGCTACTGGCTGGAGTCGGTGTGAAGAAAACCCTGGGCCTGCGGCTGGTGGCAGCGTTGCTGCTGGCGTTTGCGCTGATCAGCGTGCTGGTCATCGCGATGAACTACTGGAACGCCCGGACGGAGCTGGACAAACAGTCCACTGCTGCGCCTCTGGCTTCGGTGCTGATCAAGTCGCTGGATGCGCTGGACGATGCCGAAGCCGCCACCGCCGTGCTGCAGGCCTTCATCGCCGAGCTGAACCGCGTCCGGCAGGAGGTGGTGCCTGGCAGTGCCAGCGTCTCCGTCCGGCTGGAACGCCATGGCGGCGGCACCGTGTACGAAAGCGGGCGCGACCTGCGCAACCAGACAGCCCCCACCGGGCTGAGCCGCCTGGATATCGATGGCCATCCCCATGTGGCCTACAGCGCGCAAGGGCAGCGCTGGAACCTGCTGATGCTGGAACCCCTGCTCACCGACCTGGAGCTGCTGGAGTGGCTGCTGGGCGAGGTGGGGATGTCGCTGCTGATCGCCCTGCCCGTGCTGTTGCTCACGCTGTGGCTGGCCGTGCGCAGCGGCTTGCGGCCCCTGCGCCAGTTCTCGCAGCGCATCGAGGCGCTGGACACACGGCGCGACCTGCAGCCGCTGGATGCGGACCTGCGCTATGCCGAGCTGCAACCGCTGGGACGGGCCTTTGATGCATTGCTGGCCCGCCTGCGCGAACACCTGGCGCTGGAGCGCGCTTTTGTGCACGACGCCGCCCACGGGCTGCGCACGCCGTTGGCGGCGTTGTCGGCACAGGCGCATGTGCTGCTTGGCAGCCCCGACGAAGCCAGCCGCGCCGCAGCCGCCCAGGCGCTGCAGCAAGGCCTGCAACGCGCGGCCCACCTGGGCCAGCAGCTGCTGGACCTGTCGGCGCTCGACCCCACCCGCAGCGGCGATGCGCAGGACATTGATGTGTGCGAGCTGGCGGCAGGCGTGCTGCTGGACGCCCATGCCGATGCAAAGCGCCGCAAAGTCACCCTCGCCCTGGAAGGCCCGGAGTCGCTGGCCTGGCATGGCGAGCCGCTGCCGCTGCAGTCCATCCTGCAGAACCTGGTGGACAACGCACTGCGCTACGGCGCCACGCGGGTGGAGCTGTCGATAGAGCAGCACCAGGGCGGCATCCGGCTGGCGGTGCGCGACAACGGGCCGGGCATTGCCCCGGCGCTGCGCGCGCAGGTGTTCGAGCGCTTCTGGCGCGGCACGGGCCACGACGAACCCGGCACGGGCCTGGGCCTGGCCATCGTGGCCCAGGCGGCCGAGCGCCTGCATGCGCGCCTTTGGCTGGACGAGGGACTGGACGGGCGGGGCGTGGGTTTTGTGCTGGACCTGGGTGGCATGCAGCCGGGCAGCTGAGGGGTGCGCAAGGGGCAGCCCCTGCGCGTTTCTTTAGGGAATCTTTAGGGCACCGTTTTCAGAATCGGCGGCTTCTTCTGATTCTGAAAAGCCCCGGCATGACCCCCTGCACAGCCCCGCACCTCACCCGCCGACACGCCCTTGCCTCAGCGCTGGCCCTCACATCCCTGACCCTGCTGGGCGCCTGTGGCGGCGCAGAAGGCGACGAACTGCGCGACCCCCGGCTGTTGCTGGAAAACCAGGCCCTGCGCGAGCGCGCACAGGCCGCCGTAAACGCGGGCCTGGTCGGCGCCGTGTTTGGCAGCCAGCGCGACAGCGCCGACAAACTCTACCTGGGTGCGGCCGGGCAAGCCCGCTTGAAGGGCGATGCCATGACGGGCAGCGAATCCTTCCAGCTCGCATCCCTGTCCAAAGCCATGACCGCCGCCCTGGTGGCCCACTGGGTGGAACAAGGCAAGCTGCGCTGGGACAGCCGCCCCACCGACCTGCTGCCCGAAGCCGCCGCCAAGCAGCACCCAGCCTACGCCAACGCCACCCTGGCGCAGTTGCTGGACCACCGCAGCGGCCTGCCCACCTTCAACGACCCGGCCGAGGTTGCGCGGATTGCCGACTTTGTGGCCACACTGCCCCTCCCCCACCCTGCCACCGATGCGGCGCGGCGCCGTGTGCTGTCGGGCTGGCTGCTGTCGCTGACGCCCGTGGTCGGTGCCGGGGAGTTTGCGTACTCCAACGCGGGCTACACCGCGGCCGGGGCCATGCTGGAGGCCGCCACGGGGCAGGACTTCGAAACCCTGATGCGGCAATGGGCCGAGCCACGCGGCCTGCAGCCGCAGTGGCAGCCCCCTGCCAACGCGGCGCAAGGCCATGAGGGCCCCGCCCCGGGCCGGTTGCTGCCCGCCACCGCTTTTGCACCCGAGGTGCAACCCTGGGTGGATGCAGCCAAGCCGTCGGGGGACGTGTGGATGGGCCCCGCAGGCTATGGCCAGTGGCTGGCCGAACACCAGCGCGCCTTTCAGGGGCGCAGCCACAGCCTGCCTGCGGCCTATGTGCAGCGCCTGCGCACGCTGGGCCGCGGCGACTACGCGCTGGGCTGGGAGGGCTCCTGGCTGCACGGCAAGGGGGCCCTGGTGCACAGCGGGGCCGACCAGGGGTTCATGGGCCTGACGGTGCTGGCACAGGACGGGCGCAGCGCCTACTTTGCGCTGACCAACACCTTGAGCGTGGAGCCCGACAGCACCAGCTGGGTGATGGATGCGCTGAACCGGGGGCTGCTGGACCTGCTGAACCGCTGACCTGCGCCACCATGCATCGCCAACAAACATCACCCCCTGCAATCCCCACCCACCGCATGGTCCAGGAGGCCCCGGTCGATGCGGGCGACTTTGCCGACTGGCTGGCCCACACCCTGCAAGGGCTGCACAGCGGCACCACGGCCCCGGTGCCCTGCGGCGACTGCCGGGGGTGCTGCACCTCGGGGTACTTCATCCCCCTGACACCGTCAGACTCCGCCGCCGCCATGGCCATCCCTGCACCACTACTGAGCCCGGCCCCGGGCATGCCACCCGGCTACCAGGTGCTAGGCCGCACCGCCCAGGGCGCCTGCCCCATGCTGGAGCACAACCACTGCAGCATCTACCCAGCAAGGCCCCAGGCCTGCCGCGCCTACGACTGCCGCGTGTTCGCCGCTGCGGGCATGGCCGCAGGCACAGACAGCTTTTCGCGCATCAACGCCAGGGTGCGCGCCTGGCGCTTCTCGTATGGCAGCCACCAAGCGCAGGCCGCCCACCAGGCCGTGCAGGCGGCAGCCCGGTTCATGCAGGAGAAGGCATCGGCCTTCCCCGGCGGCCGCGTGCCCCGCAGGCCAGACGAACTGGCCCTGCTGGCCCTCAAGGTGCATGCGGTGTTTCTGCGGGCGGATCTGCCCACCCTGACCGACACCGCCATCGCGGCAGCCGTCATTGCCTCTAGCCGCGATTTCGATGCCAGAGGCCCCGACGCCCACCCACGGCAATGAGGCCCGCAGCGTGCACCACTCGCCCCCGGTGCCTGCGCGTGACCTGCGGGCGCAGGGTGTGGATCACTGCACAGGCATCGGCCGCACCAGCCGCACCGGCAGCCTGCTAGCCCGCGCCGCATCGCCCCGCGCCTCGCCGGTAGACAGGTTCACGGCCCAGCCGTTGATCATGGCGGCCTGCCGGGCGCTGTCACCCGCGCGGCCTTGGGCGATGTTGCCGTAGGTGTATTGGTTGACGCTGGGCGCGCTCACGTTGCTGGTGGCCGACCAGTGCCACTGGCCTGGGGCGGCGGGGAACAGGATGGGGTTGAGGCCCGGCGGCGAGAGAGATTTGTCCACCAGCCGCTGCAGCTCGGCCGCGCGTGGAATGCGCCAGCCCACGCCTTCGGCCTTCCAGCGCTCGGTGGCCAGGGCCGTGGCTTCGGCGCGGTCCAGCAGCTGGGGTTTGCCGGTGCAGGTTTTGCCGGTCCATTGCATGCCTTCCACGCAGCGCGGCCAGGCCAGGCCCGCGCGGTGGTCCAGCACATAGGCGCCGTCGGTAGACAGCGACCAGTCTTGCGTTGCGGTGGAATCAGCAGCACGCACAGGCAGGGTAACGAAGGCGCCCACCAGCAAGGCAGAAAGTAGCGGGAGTGGTTTCACAGTCAATAGCAGGCCAGGGAAAGGCGGTTGAAGACGGCAGGCTCAGCAAGTTGGATAGCGACACCCTAACCACCCCACCGGATCGGCGCCCCCCCGCAGATCAAGAAAGCTGCATTGCGCTTTTATTTGGCTTACCTGGCTTGGCGGGCACGCCAGCCGGTGCCCCCGATGCTGCCAGCGCCTCGGCCAGAAACCCCACAAACGCCTGCACGCGGGTGGAGAACTGGTGGCGCTGGGGGTAGACCGCATAGATGTCGGCCGCCGGGGTCTGGTAGTGCGGCAGCACGGGCTCCAGCAGGCCCTGGGCCAGGTGGCGGTTCACGTCCCACTCGGCGCGCATCACGATGCCGTGGCCCTGCAGCGCCCACAGCACGGCGATCTCGCCGTCGTTGGTGGTGAGGTTGCCGGTGATCTTGATCGACTCGGTGTGCGCCTTGCTGCCGCGCCCGGTGGTCAGGCGCCACAGGCCATAGGCCTCGTCGCCCTGGCGGATGCCGATGCACTGGTGCTCCATCAGGTCGCGCGGCAGGCGGGGCCTGCCGTGGCGGTCGAGGTAAGCCGGTGCGGCGCACAGCACGCGCCGGTTGGGGGCAATGCGGCGGGCAACCACGCGGCCGTCGGGCGGCTCGCCAAAACGCACGCACACATCGTAGGCATCGTCGGTGATCGGCGGTGGGTGCACCGACAGCTGCAGCTGCACATCCACCTCAGGGTACTTGCGCACAAAGTCCGAGATCACCGGGGCGATGTGCATGCGGCCAAAGCCCAGCGTGGCGTTCACGCGCAGCAGGCCCTTGGGGCTGGCCTTGGACTGCACGATGAGTTCATCGAGCGCATCGATCTCGCGCAGGATGCGGCGCGCGTGCTCCAGCAACAGCTCGCCCTCGGGCGTGAGGCTCATGCGGCGCGTGGTGCGGTTGACCAGCACCACGCCCAGGCGCTTTTCCATCTGCGCAAGGTGCTTGCTGACCGCCGCTGTGGAGACCCCCATTTCACGCCCGGCGGCGCTGAGGCTGGGGCTGGCGGCCAGCGCGGAGAAAAAGCCCAGTTCTGTGGGCTGAATGGTGGAACTCATCGAATAGATCTCGCGCAGTCTTTTAACTGCAGGTTAACGATGGATTCACTCTAGCGGCGTTCTGCAAAGGCGTCCAGGCCTACAGTCCTTCTCACCGTTTGGTTTCTCTTGTGTCTCTTTTCCACGCCCGGGCTTGCTGCGCGGGCATTTCCAGATTTTTCTGACTTCTCTTTTACCCAGGCATCTGCATGACAACCTATCAAATCGCCACCATCCCCGGAGACGGCATCGGCAAGGAAGTGATTCCTGCGGGCCAGCGCGTGCTCGAAGCGCTGGCTGCGCGCCACCCCGGCCTGCAGTTCCAGTTCGAAAACTTTGGCTGGGGCGGCGACTGGTACCGCGCCCACGGCGTGATGATGCCGACCGACGGGCTGGATGCCCTGCGCGGCAAGGACGCCATCCTGTTCGGCTCGGCGGGCGACCCGGACATCCCCGACCACATCACGCTGTGGGGCCTGCGCCTGAAGATCTGCCAGGGCTTTGACCAGTACGCCAACGTGCGGCCCACGCGCATCCTGCCGGGCATTGATGCACCGCTGAAGCGCTGCACGCCCAAGGACCTGGACTGGGTCATCGTGCGCGAAAACTCCGAGGGCGAATACTCGGGCGTGGGCGGCCGCGTGCACCAGGGCCACCCCATCGAGGCGGCCACCGATGTGTCCATCATGACCCGCGTGGGGGTGGAGCGCATCCTGCGCTTTGCCTTCCGCCTGGCGCAGTCGCGGCCCCGCAAGCTGCTCACCGTCATCACCAAGAGCAACGCCCAGCGCCATGCCATGGTGATGTGGGACGAGATTGCCGCGCAGGTGGCCACCGAGTTCCCGGACGTGAAATGGGACAAGGAACTGGTGGACGCCGCCACGGCCCGCATGGTCAACCGCCCCGCCACGCTCGACACCATCGTCGCCACCAACCTGCATGCCGACATCCTCAGCGACCTGGCCGCCGCGCTGGCGGGCAGCCTGGGCATTGCGCCCACCGGCAACATCGACCCCGAGCGCCGCTACCCCAGCATGTTCGAGCCCATCCACGGCTCGGCGTTCGACATCATGGGCAAGGGCCTGGCCAACCCCATCGGCACTTTCTGGTCGGTGGTGATGCTGCTGGAGCACCTGGGCGAAGTAGATGCCGCCCGCGCCGTGATGCAGGCCATCGAGCAGGTCACCGCCAACCTCGCCCTGCACACCCGCGACCTGGGCGGCACGGCCACCACGGCGCAGGTGACCGATGCAGTGTGCGCGCTGATCGGCAGCGCACCGGCTGCACGCAAAGCGGCCTGACCGCACATGCCCCAGGCCCGCACAGACGGGCCGGGGCGCCACCCGGCGGGCAAAAAAACAAGGCCGCCGCACCCCCATCCTTTCGGAGACAAACCATGCACCGCCCTACCCGCATCGCCACCCCGCAGCGCCGCCAACACCTGATGGCCCTCGCAGCCGTGGCCGCCGCTTGCCTGCTGCCCGGCACGGCCGTCCACGCGCAGGCCTGGCCCAGCAAACCCGTCACCATCGTCGTGCCGTTTGCCGCAGGCGGCACCACCGACGTGCTGGCGCGTGCGCTGGGCGAAAAGCTCAGCACCGCATTGGGCCAGCCCGTGATCGTGGAAAACCGGGGCGGCGCGGGCGCCACCATTGGCGCCGACTATGTGGCCAAGGCCGCACCCGACGGCTACACCCTGCTGATGGGCGCGGTGCACCACACCATTGCCACCAGCGTCTACAAGAAGCTCGGCTACGACTTTCAAAAGAGCTTTGCGCCCATCACCACCGTGGCCCTGGTGCCCAACGTGCTGGCCGTGAGCGCCACCACACCCGCCAAGGATGTGAAGGAACTCGTGGCCCTGATCAAGGCCGCGCCCGACAAGTTTTCGTATGGCTCCAACGGCGCGGGCACGGCGCAGCACCTGATCGGCACGCAGTTCTCCACCGCCATCGGCCAGCCGCTGCTGCATGTGCCCTACAAGGGCAGCGGCCCGCTGACCACCGACCTGCTGGGCGGGCAGGTGTCAATGTCGTTCGACACCATCACGCCCGTGCTACCCCACATCAAGGCGGGCAAGCTGCGCGCGCTGGCGGTGACCACGGCCAAGCGGTCTTCCTCGCTACCCGACGTGCCCACGCTGCAGGAGGTCGGGTTTACGGGCTTCGATATCGGCACCTGGTTTGGCGTGCTGGCCCCGGCACGCACGCCTGCCGATGTGGTGGCCAAGCTCAACACCGAGATGGTCAAGGTGATCCAGTCGCCCGACTTCAAGAAGCGCATGCAGGACATCGGCGCCGAGCCCATCGGCAACACACCCGCGCAGATGGCCGAGCAGATCGCCAGCGACACCACCCGCTTTGGCAAGCTGGTGGTGGACAACAAGATCACGACCGATTGATTGAGCGTGATCTGGCGGGGGCGGGTTGGTATAACGCCAGCCATGACGCCCACCACCATCGAGCCCACCGTCCCCGCCGCCCTGATCCGCGCCCTCGAAGAGCGCGCCTTCAACGCCTGGCCCGCGCGCCAGACAGTGTTCCACCGGGGCTGGGTGTTCCGGCTGTCGGGCGGCTACACCAAGCGCGCCAACTCGGTCAACGCACTGCTGCCCGGCGCGCCGTTTGACGGGGTGCGCGAGGCGGCCACCACGCTGTATGCGCGGCACGGGCTGCCCGCCGTGTTCCGCATCTCGCCCCTGGCCCCGCCCGAGGCCGACCAGGAGCTGGCCGAGGCGGGCTACCAGCACTTCGACCCCTCCCTGGTGTTGCACCGGCCGCTGGCCCTGGGGTCGGCCGGCAAGCCTGATGGCAGCACCCACATCAGCACCACGCCCACCGCCGCCTGGCTGGAGGGTTTTGCCGCTGCCAACAGCGTGCCCCTGCACCACCGCGCGCTGCACAACAGCATGCTGGACCACATCGCCCACCCTGCCGCGTTTGCCCTGCAGCACGATGCGCAAGGCCAGCCCGTAGGCTTTGGGCTGGCGGTGCTGGAACGCGGCGCCGTGGGCCTGTACGACCTGGCCGTGGCGCCCGAGCACCGGGGCGGCGGGCGCGGGCGCGCGCTGGTCACCGCCCTTCTGCACTGGGCGGCAGAGGCCGGGGCGGCCAGTGCCTATTTGCAGGTGCGCGCGCAGAACGTTCCGGCGCTGCGGCTGTATGAATCGATGGGTTTCAAGACAGCGTATGGCTACCACTATCGGGTGCCAGGCTGAGGGGGGTTCAGCCCCCTCTCCCCTCGCGGGAGAGGGTTGGGGAGAGGGGGTGAATCGATGCGGCGTGCCTGCGCGCCCCCTCTCCCCGGCCCTCTCCCCGGCCCTCTCCCACGAGGGGAGAGGGAGTGAAGACAGGGGCGGTCATGGATGCGGCTATTGAGACCGTAATCTGAAGAAAAAATGGCCGCCTGCGCGCGTCCATCATCCCTTTATAGCTATTAAATGAGTAGCACAAAGAGTCGGTAGAACAACACTTACCGGTGGCTCAATCTGCGCACCGCCCAGTCGCCCAAACTCTGCACGGCCTGTACAAAGAAGATCAGTACCAGCACCACGGCCAGCATGATCTCGGGCAGGAAGCGCTGGTAGCCGTACCGGATGCCCAGGTCACCCAGACCACCGCCGCCAATCGCACCGGCCATGGCCGAATAACCGGTCAGGCTCACGAACGTGATGGTCAGGCCCGCCACGATGCCGGGCAGCGCCTCGGGCAGCAGCACCTTCCACACGATCTGGCTGGTGGTGGCGCCCATGGCCTGAGCGGCTTCGACCAGGCCGTGGTCCACCTCGCGCAAGGCGGCTTCGACCAGGCGGGCCACAAAGGGCGCAGCGGCAATGGTCAACGGCACCACGGCAGCAGCAGTGCCGATGGACGAGCCCGTGATGAAGCGCGTGAACGGGATGATGGCCACCAGCAGGATGATGAAAGGCGTGGAGCGCACGGCATTCACCAGCCAGCCCACGAGCTTGTTGACGGGGCCGTTCTGCAGCACGCCACCGTGGTCCGTGAGTCGCAAGAACACGCCCAGTGGCACGCCGATGAGGCCACCCACGATGCCAGAGATGCCCACCATGATGAGCGTCTCCCACAGCGAGGAGGCAAAGAGGTCCAGCATGGCCGGAGTGAAATGGTCGAACATGGTTGGCCTCTTCCTCAGATTTCAATCGTGACTTCTTGCACCGCCACGCCGCCCGCGCGCAGATGCTCCACCGCGCCGCGCAGTTGCATGGGCTGGCCGCTGGCATACACCGCCAGCGAGCCGAAGGTCTCGTCCTGGATCTCGTCCACCTGGCCGTGCAGGATGCTCATGTCCACACCAAACTCGCGGATCAACTGCGACAGGATGGGCTGGTAGGCGCTGTCGCCCGAGTACGACAGGCGCAGCAGCCGCCCCGCGTGGTCGGGCGCCGTGGCGGCCAGCTGGCGGGTGAGCTTGCGCACATGGTCGAGCACGCTCACGGGCAGCTCTTGCGGCAGGATCTCGTCGATCAGGCTCTTGGTGATGGCCTGCTGCGG
Organism: Acidovorax sp. NB1; assembly: GCF_005405905.1. Taxonomy (GTDB): domain Bacteria; phylum Pseudomonadota; class Gammaproteobacteria; order Burkholderiales; family Burkholderiaceae_C; genus Acidovorax. Next base: position 16,915 of record NZ_BJHU01000043.1, on the reverse strand, counting down.
GCGGGTGAACACGTCCAGCACGCGGCCCTGCTCCACGATGCGCCCGGCCTCGATCACGGCCACGCGGTCGGCCACCTGCTTGATGACCTGCATCTGGTGGGTGATGAGCACCACCGTGAGGCCCAGCTCGCGGTTGACCTGGCGCAGCAGGTCGAGGATGGAGCGGGTCGTCTCCGGGTCCAGCGCCGAGGTGGCTTCGTCGCTCAGCAGCACCTTGGGGCGGCTGGCCAGCGCACGCGCAATGCCCACACGTTGCTTTTGCCCGCCACTGATCTGCGCGGGGTAGCGGTCGGCCAGGTGGGCCAGGCCCACCAGTTCGAGCAGCGGGTTCACGCGCTCGCGGATGTCGGCTTTGCTCATGCCCGCCAGCTCCAGCGGCAGCGCGGCGTTGTCGAACACGGTGCGCGACGACAGCAGGTTGAAGTGCTGGAAGACCATGCCGATCTCGCGGCGGGCCTCGCGCAGTTGCGCGTCGTTCAGCTGGGTCAGGTCGCGCCCGCCCACGATCACCTGGCCCGTGGTGGGCCGGTTGAGCAGGTTGATGACGCGCACCAGCGAGCTTTTGCCTGCGCCGCTCTTGCCGATGATGCCGAACACTTCGCCCGGCTGGATGCTGAGGTCGATGCCACGCAGGGCTTCGACGGGGCCTTGTGGGCCCTGGTAGGTTTGGGTGATACCCCGTAAATCGATCATGAAAAGCACTGGCGCAGCGCAGGCCACAGGTCGTGGCCGCTGCCGCGCGGGTCTGGGAAAGGAGGGGCGACTGTATCGGCGAATCGTAAGTTCACAAACGATTAAAAAATCGGGTGATTAGATCGCTGAGTTATGAAGGCCGTGGTACACAGACTTCGATAACTATGAATTTCATAGCTATTAGAGCAATACCTTAGCGCGGTAAGTGCCATTTTTTCTTGAATTTTCCTGACACCCACGGAGGTGGCATCTGGCAACATTTCTATATTTCAACTTTTGTTGTATTATCGAACCATGCAAGAAACCGATGTCATCCGATCCCTCGCCGCCCTCGCCCAGGAAGTGCGCCTGCGTGTGTTCCGCGCCCTGGTGGTGGCGGGCCAGGAGGGGCTGACGCCCGGCGGGCTGTCCGAGCAACTGGGCATTGCGCCCAACACGCTGTCGTTCCACCTCAAGGAGCTGACCCACGCGGGCCTGGTGAGCCAGGAGCGCCAGGGCCGCAACCTGATCTACCGCGCCTCGTTTGCCACCATGAACGAGCTGCTCGCCTACCTGACCGAGAACTGCTGCCAGGGCGCCGCCTGCCTGACCGATGAGGCCACCGCTGCCTGCAAGTGCTGATCACCCCCACCAACCCCCACGACCCCCAGCCGAAAGGAAGCCACCATGAAGCGATTCCACGTTCACATGCATGTCGATGACCTCTCCAAGAGCATCGCGTTCTATTCCAGGCTGTTCGCGGCCGAGCCTGCGCGGGTCGAGACCGACTACGCCAAGTGGATGCTCGAAGACCCGCGCGTGAACTTCGCAATCTCCACCCGGGGCGACAAGCCCGGCGTGGACCACCTGGGCTTCCAGGTCGATGAAGCGGACGAGCTGGCCGAGCTCAAGGCCCGTGCCCAGGGTGCCGACATGGCCCTGCTGGACGAAGGCGCCACCACCTGCTGCTATGCCCGCAGCGACAAGCATTGGATCACCGACCCGCAGGGCGTGGCCTGGGAACACTTCCACACGTTGGGCAACATCCCCGTGTTCAACGAAGCCGCTGCGCAGCAACCCCAGGCAGCCCAGGCCGCCTGCTGCCCCACGGGCGCGCCGTCCGCCCCCGCGCCCGGCCAGGCCGCCTGCTGCGGGCCCACCGCCAGCAACCCCAACAAATGCTGCTGAGCCCAGGTCTGCAATGAGCACCCCACGCACTCCTTTGAACGTGCTGTTTCTGTGCACGCACAACTCTGCCCGCAGCATCCTGGCCGAAGCCCTGCTCAACGCCATGGGCCAGGGCCGCTTCAAGGCCTATTCAGCCGGCAGCAGCCCGCGCGACAACCAACAGCCCCACCCGCTGGGCCTGCAGGCGCTGGCCCACGCAGGTATCCCCACCGAAGGGCTGCGCAGCAAAAGCTGGGACGAGTTTGCCGCCCCCGGCGCGCCGCACATGGACCTGATCATCACCGTGTGCGACAACGCGGCGGGCGAGGTCTGCCCCTTCTGGCCAGGCCACCCGGCCACAGCGCACTGGGGCTATGCCGACCCGTCGGCGGGTGATGGCTCGGACGCCGACAAGGCCGAAGCCTTCCGCAAGACCCTGCACGCCATCAAGCAGCGCCTGGAACTGCTGGTGAACCTGCCGGGCGACAAGCTGGCCGCCACCGTGCTGCAAGCCACGGCGCGCACCCTGTCCGCCCACTGAACCTGGATTGACATGACGCTGCAGCAAAACACATCTGCATCCGCACTGGCTGGTGCCCAGCCCCCCTCCCCCGCCGCTGGCATGGCGGTGTTCGAGCGCTACCTCACCGTCTGGGTGCTGCTGTGCATCGTGGCGGGCATTGCGCTGGGCCAGTGGCTGCCCGGCGCGGCCCGCGCCGTGGGTGCGCTGGAGGTGGCGCGCGTCAACCTGCCGGTGGGCCTGCTCATCTGGGTGATGATCATCCCCATGCTGCTGAAGGTGGACTTTGGCGCGCTGGCCGAGGTGCGCCAGCATGTGCGCGGCATTGGGGTGACGTTGTTCGTCAACTGGCTGGTCAAGCCGTTTTCGATGGCGCTGCTGGGCTGGCTGTTCATCCGCCACTGGTTTGCGCCCTACCTGCCTGCCGACCAGATCGACAGCTACATCGCCGGGCTCATTTTGCTGGCCGCCGCGCCCTGCACGGCCATGGTGTTTGTGTGGAGCCGCCTCACCGGGGGCGACCCGCTGTTCACGCTGTCGCAGGTGGCGCTGAACGACAGCATCATGATCGTGGCGTTTGCGCCGCTGGTGGCCTTCTTGCTCGGCCTGTCGGCCATCACCGTGCCGTGGGACACGCTGCTCACCTCGGTGGTGCTGTACATCCTGATCCCCGTGGTGATCGCGCAATGGCTGCGCAAGCACCTGCTGCGCAGGGGCCAGGCTGCGTTTGACGCCGCCGTGGCGCGCACCGGCCCCTGGTCCATCGCCGCGCTGCTGGCCACGCTGGTGCTGCTGTTCGCCTTTCAGGGCGAGGCCATCCTGCAGCAGCCGCTGGTGATCGCGCTGCTGGCCGTGCCCATCCTCATCCAGGTGCTGTTCAACTCCGCCCTGGCCTACGGCCTGAACCGCGCCGTGGGCGAAAAGCACAGCATCGCCTGCCCCTCGGCGCTGATCGGCGCGTCCAACTTCTTCGAGCTGGCCGTGGCCACCGCCATCAGCCTATTTGGCTTTCACTCCGGTGCAGCACTGGCCACCGTGGTGGGCGTGCTGATCGAGGTGCCGGTCATGCTGGCGGTGGTGGCCGTGGTCAACCGCAGCAAGGGGTGGTACGAGGCGCGGGGCTAACGGGTGCACCGCTGGGGCAGTTCAAGCCCCTGCTACAGCGCCGCGCGCCTGCACCCGGCGCGAGATGAGCAGCCCCAGCACAAAGATACCCACGGCCGCCGCCGTGAACACCGGCGGCAGCCAGCCCCGGTCCACACTGAACGCCACCAGCAGCACGCCCGTGGACTGGCCCAGGAACAGCAGGCACGCAAACAGCGTCACCGCCGTGCCCCGCGCCTCGGGCGCCATCTGCGTGGCCTGCACCTGCAGCGTGTTGTGCAGCATGTAAAAGCCGATGCCCGCCAAGAAGCAGCCCAGCATGGCCCAGCCCACCGCAGGCGCCCAGGCCAGCGACAGCAGGCCGATGGCAATGAAGCTGGCCCCCAGCACGGCCAACCCCTGCTCGCCCAGCGCCGCCAGCCAGCGCCGCGCAAACACGCTGTAGATCAGCCCGCCCACGCCATACAGCACCATCACACCGCCAGCGGCAGAGGCCGACAGGCCAAACCCATCCACCATGCGCGCGGGCACAAAAGCCAGCGTGCCAAACGCGAGTGCGCCCTCGATCGCCACCACCGTCAGCACCCAGCGCACGCGCGGAATGCGCAGCAGCGCCGCCGTGCCCGCAAGGTAATTGGCCAGCGAAAACGCTGGGGCGCCCGGCGCCACTACCCTGCGCAGCGCACCGCTGGCGCGCGCATGGCGCAGCAGCAGCGTGGCTGCCGAAAAGAACAGCACGGCCAGCACCCCCAGCGCAGCGCGCCAGCCCAGCGTTTCGGTCGCAAAGCCGCCAAACCACTGGCCCGCCATCATCCCGGTCACCGTGGCCACCATCAGCCGGGCCAGCGTTTCTTGCCGCTGCTCGTAGGCCACCTCATCGCCAATCCACGCCATCGACAGCGGAATGATCCCGGCCGCCGCCGCCCCCATGGCCGCCCGCGCCACCACAAGCACGTTGAAGCTGGGCGCCAGCGCTGTCATGGCGCTGAACACCGCACAGGCCGCCGTGGCGCCAATGATCACGCGCACCTTGCCCACCCGGTCGCCAAGCGGGCCATACACCAGCTGCAGCACGCCATAGGCCACGGCAAACGCCGCAATCACGGCCGAGGCATCGCCCGTGGTGATCTGGTATTCCGCAGACAGCGCCACCAGCATCGGGTCGCACACGCGCATGGACGCCATGCTGCAAAAGGCTGCCAGGCTGATCAGCCGCAGCATCGTCGAAGAAGAAGTCATGGGGGCCGATTGTGGTGCGGCACGCGCCTGCGCGCTGGCGGGGCGCGCCATGCACCCTGGGGGTTGAAGGCCACAGGGCGCGCATGCCACACGACACATACGGCATGTGCTGCACACGCACACAGGTACTGACACTTTTTTGGGTGGCAAGCGCCAGTCCTGCGCTTACCATGCGCCCCGGATTGATGCGCCCCATCCATCGATCAGTCAACCAAGCAAACAACACACGAGGAGAAACCGAGCATGAACAAAAGAAACTTTGTGGCTGCCAGCGTCGGCCTGGCAGGCCTGTGGACCGCCACCACCAGCAGCCACGCCGCCCCACCCGCCAAAACATCCACCAGCCCCGCGCTGCTGACGATCAGCGGCGCCATCACCCAGCCCAACCGGGGCGCGCTCGATGCCACCATCGACCAGATGATGGGCAAACACGGCATCCAGTTCGACAAGGCCCACGCGCTGGACGCCGCCGCCCTGCAGCGCATGCCCGCCGTCACCATCAAGCCCACGCTGGAATACGACAGCAAGCCCCACACGCTCAAAGGCCCGCTGCTCACCACCGTGCTCGCTGCAGCGGGCGTGGCCGCCGGCAGCCCCGTGCAACTGGTGCTGCGCGCGGTGGACGGCTACAACGTCACCATCAGCATGGCCGACGCGCAGGCCTACCGCATGATCGTCGCCACCCACATCGACGGCCAGCCCATGGCCTTGGGCGGCCTGGGCCCGCAGTGGGCCCTGTACGACGCGGATGTGCTGCCCGCCTTCAAGGACAAGCCCGTGAAGGAACGCTTTGGCCTGTGCCCCTGGGGGCTGTATCACATTGAGGTGAAAAAGGCCTGAGGCCACCGGCAAGGTGACTCAGCAAAAAGAAAGAGCGGCCTTCTGGCCGCTCTTTTTTTGATAGCTACTAGCGCTTACCCATCAGGCGGTAGAGCCCTTTTTTATTCAAATCAACTTGCCCGCCGCGCCACCCGCACCCCCAGCGCCGCCAGCGAACCCACCGTGGCCAGCCCCACCACCCCCAGCCAGCCCCACTGCGCCAGCACCAAGGCGCCCAGCGCAGCGCCCGCCGACATCCCGATGAACATGCCCGTGAACAGCAGCGCATTGAGCCGGCTGCGCGCCGCAGGGTCGATGCCGTACACGATGGTCTGGTGCGCCACCAGCGTGGCCTGCACGCCAAAGTCAAAGCCGATGGCACTGACCACAATCAAGCCCAGCTGGGCCTGCGCAGGCAGCAGGGGTGCCAGCGCCATCACCGCAAACGACGCAGCGGCCAGCCCGGCGCCATAGCGCGTCACCACCTCGGGCCCACGCTTGTCGGCCAGGCGCCCGGCCAGCGGTGCAGCCAGTGCACCCGCCGCCCCCGCCAGGCCAAACGCACCTGCCGCCGCAGTGCCCAGGTTGAACTGGCTGTGCAACATCACCGCCAGCGTGGACCAGAACGCGCTGAAGCCCACGGCCAGCAGCCCTTGCGCCCAGGCCGCGCGGCGCAGCACGGCGTGCTGGCGCCACAGCGCCACCATCGATCCGATCAGCGCGCCATAGCCCATCTGCGTGGTGGGCGCAAAGCGCGGCAGCCCGCGCCACACGGCCACCGTCAGCAGCGCAATGGCCACCGCCGCCGCCACATACACCGTGCGCCAGCCCCACTGCTGCGCCACAAAGCCGCTGACCACGCGCGACAGCAAGATGCCCAGCAGCAGCCCCGTCATCACCATGCCCACCATGCGCCCGCGCTGCGCCGCCGGGGCCAGCGTGGCGGCAGCAGGCACCACGTCTTGCGCCACCGTGGCCGCCAGCCCCACCGCCAGGCTGGCCGCCAGCAGCGCGCCCATGCCGGGCGCCAGGCCGCTGAGCAACAACGCCAGCATCAACGCGATGGACTTGATGACGATGATGCGGCGCCGGTCAAACCGGTCGCCCAGCGGCGCCAGCAGCAAGATGCCCAGCGCATACCCCAGCTGCGTGAGCGTGGGCACCAGCCCCACCACACGGCTGTCGGCCTGCATGTCGGGCCCCAGCACGCCCAGCATGGGCTGGCTGTAGTACAGCGAGGCCACGCTCAGCCCCGCCGTGGTCGCCAGCAGCAACAGCAGCGGCGCACTCACTGCGCTTTCTGCACGCTCGGCGCCCTCTGCAGGCGGGGCCACCGGGGCCCGCCCCACTGCACCGCTTGCATGCACATTTTGAATGAAAGACATCGCAACACCATCGATTGAAAAGGAATGGTGCGATTGTTCTAGCCCACCGCCTCGCTGGGTAGTAGGCTGAATTGCAGATTCGTTATACGCTTGACGCATGAGCAGCACCCAGCCAGCCTTGCAACCCGGCGCAGACCGCATCGAGCTGATGCAGACCTTTGTCCGCATCGTGGAGGCCGGCAGCCTGTCTGCCGCCGCCCAGCAACTGGGCACCAGCCAGCCCACCGTGAGCCGCCGCCTGCAGGCGCTGGAGCGCAGCCTGGGCATCAAGCTGCTGCAGCGCTCCACCCATGTGATGAAGCTGACCGAAGACGGCGACCGCTGCTTTGCCCACGCCAAAGCCCTGCTGGAAGACTGGCGCGCCATGGAAGACGACCTGCGCGGCACCGCCGACACCCCGCGCGGCACCCTGCGCGTGCTGGCGCCACATGCCTTTGGGCAAGACCAGTTCATCGCCCCGCTGATGGCCTACCTGCGCCGCTACCCCGAGGTGGACGTGGAATGGATGCTGCACGACCGCCGCCCCAACTTCATCGCCGAAGGCATCGACTGCGCCATCCAGGTCGGCGCGGTGGACGACCCCAGCGTGGTCGCAGTGCGCCTGGCCGAAGTACCCCGCATCGTGCTGGCCGCCCCCGCCCTGATGGCTGGGCGCCCCACGCCCCAGCACGCGCAAGACCTGCAGCCCCTGCCCTGGCTGGCCCTGAGCACCTTCTACCGCCGCGAGGTCACGCTGACCCAGGAGCCCGGCGGCCAGGCCCACACATTCGGCATCACCCCTCGCTTGGCCACCGACAGCCTGTACGCCCTGCGCAGCGCCGCCCTGGCCGGGCTGGGGGCATGCATTTCATCGGCGTGGATCGTGGACAACGATGTGCGGCAGGGCAACTTGCTGCACCTGGTGCCCAACTGGCACGCGGCGCCACTGCCGGTGTATTTGGTGTACCCGTATGCGCGGTTTTATCCGGCGCGGTTGCGGTTGTTTTTGGAGGCGATGCGGGGGGCGATGCCGGGGTTGGTGGGGATGCGGGCGGTGGGGTGAGGGTTGAGGCTAGTCACAGGGATCTGACAAAGTGCTTGCAGCCTGTCAGGCCTCACAGCCATCTGCGCACTCTCCCTTTGTATGCCTCGTACTCTGCCCCAAAGAGCGAAGCCAACACGCGTTCTTCCGGGATGATCTGGAATCGGGTGATGTAAAGCACGAACCCCAGAGCCCATAGGACAGCGAGCGGATTTTCCAGAAACACTGCCCAGGCCAACAGGGTTAGCAAGAACCCAACGTACATGGGATTGCGCGTGCACCGGTAGACGCCTTGAACAACCAAAGAAGACGCCGAGCTTGCCTTTGTCGGGCTCACTGTGGTCTTGGCGCGCCGAAACGCAACGACTCCGGCAAAGCTGATGCTCAGGCCAACGCACACCAAGACAACAGCAAAGAGCACGCTGACCGGATGGGGCAACTGCAAGAGGCCTCCAGCGGACGGCGTCGTCATCCACATAAGAAGCGCCAGGACAAGCGCAACGACCGGGGGCGGAACCTTCAGTTCAAGCAAGCTCATATCACCGTATCACTCCATGACGAGGTCGTGCCCGGCATGCACAGCCACAGACTCACCGGATCGGCGGCAAGTGTTGCGGCTCGCTTCGTCGCCACGACCGTGTTTCTCGCAATAGCCCACAGCAACCCCAAAAGGGTACTCGGCGTCCTCAAACCACCATTGATTGCTGGGCAAAGATGCCCGCCATCGCGCCCTGCCATGTTGACTGGGTGACCGAGGGCAAGAAGGGCGTCGCGAGGTCGCCAGCTGCGTAGATGCCGGGCACGCTGGTTTGGCGGCGCTCATCAACCTTGAGGACGATGCTGGTGGGCGTATCGACCGTGGCGAGGCCCAGTGATGCATGCAGGCTTGCGGACGGCTTGTTGCGCGGCTGGGCAAACAGGATATCGACGGCGACGTTGCGGCCGGTATCGAGATTGACGGTGGCGATGTGACCCTGCTGGTGGGCGATTTCGACGATTCGGCCATCGGCAACTGGGATGTTGCGGCGCGCCAGATCGGCCAGGACATCTGGCGCAATGTCATGGCCATCGGCAAAGACCGTCAGCTTGTCAGTCCAATCGCGGAACAGCCTGACAGACTGGAACGACTGCGGGCCCGACCAGAGGACGCCCCAATGCTGGTCGGCGACTTCAAAGCCGTCGCAATAGGGGCACGGCACGATCGACGTGCCCCAGCTTTCGGCGAAGCCTGGAACATTGGGCATCTGGTCGGCGACGCCATAGCTCAGGATCAGGCGACGCGCCCTGAGGCTTTCTTTGTCGTCAGTGACGACGCAGAAGTCGTCGATGGCGCCAGACACGCTCTCGGCCCGGGCACTGACCAGTCTGATCGCAGGATAGCGCGCCAGCTGCTGCCGCGCCTCAGCCAGGATGTCCAGCGGTGGCTTGTGATCGTGACCGAGCAGGCCATGCGAGTGATGACCGAAGCGATTGCGCGGCCGCCCCGTATCGAGAACAGTGACTTTGCGGCGGGCACGGCCGAGTTGCAGGGCGGCGGCGAGGCCAGCAAAGCTGCCGCCGATGATGATGACGTCATCCATGGTGATGGGCTCCATGTAGGCTGATTTATTATTGGACTTACAAGTACAGTAATATAAGATTTATATAATGTACAGTCAAGTACACTATATAGACCATGTCAACCTCCCTATCGCCCTCGCCCTCGCCCTCGCCCTCGCCCTCGCCCTCGCCCTCGCCCTCGCCCTCGCCCTCGCCCTCGCCCTCGCCCTCGCCCAAGTCCCAACGTGGCCGACCACGCGATCCTGAGCGTGTGCGGCGCATCCTGGAGGCGGCACAAAAACACTTCAATGAGCATGGCCTGGAGCGTGCCAGCGTGGATGCCATCGCAGCGGATGCTGGTGTGTCCAAGATGACCGTTTACAAAAACTTCGGGTCCAAGGAGGGACTTTTCCACGCGGTCGTGCGCGACAGGACAGCGGTGGTGGTGGCGGACGTCCCGGGCGCCGAGGCGCTGGATCCGGCCGAGCCAGAGAAGGCACTGCGGACAATCGGCACCCGGTTCCTTGCATTGACACGTGGGGACGACGCGCTTGGCGCGTTGCGCTCCGTCTACGGAGTCGCGGGGGCGCAACCGGAAGTCTGCCGCGAGTTTTACAAGGTAGGCCCGGAGCGTGCAACCAGCGAACTGGCGGCGTACCTGCGGCGCGCCCACTTGGCGGGCACGCTGAAGGTGCGGAACCCGCTTCAGGCTGCGGACCTTTTCCTGTCCATGTTTCTGGGTTCCGGACACTTCCGCGGGTTGCTAATGCTCGACCGGCCAGATCCCCGGGAAAACAACGCCCTGCTGCGCGAGGCCGTACGGGTCTTCATGGCGGCCTACGGCGCGTAGTCAGGCCCTGCCATGCAGAAGGGCACCGCGAGTGTGAGCCGGGCCGCGCAGACCGCCTGCAAGTGCGCCGCTGACCTCAAAATGATGGAGCAAGGCGCAGCAGCGCTGGTCGCCCCCTCTAAACCACTAGCCGCCCGACACGCTCCGCAGCCACCGTCACATGGCGCACCAACTCAGCTTTGCACGCGTCAAAACCCGCGCTGAATCCTTCCTCGCCATCTATCCGCCGAACGAATACCTGTGCCATCGTAAGTGCCTCTTTCCAAGCCGCCGCGCTGACCTGCTCCCCCACCGTCAGTTCCAGCCTCCGATCCCGCAAACCTCCCCCCGCCGTGGGTGCAAACGCCATGGGCGTCATGTCATACGCAGGCGCCAACTCGTAAGGCCTGCGCCCCTCTGACAAACACGACAGATTGCCGCTGTGCATGTCGGTGTTGCCGATCAAGGTGCCAAACGCCCACAGCAGGCAGGCCGTGTCAAAGGCCTGGGGGGTGATGACCCCGGACTTCAGCAGCGCCCTGGCAATCACCGGCCAGTTGCCGCCGCTGCCGACAAACTCGGCATCCAGCGCCGCGAAGGAGTGCAGCGCCCTGCGCCCACGCGCGCCCAGCCGGTCGAACCGCTGCACTTCCAAAAACCGTTGGGTGCCGTGCATCCAGGTAACTGACTGCGCGGCAGGCACGCCGTGGTCGCGCAGGACCTGCAGGGCGATGTGTTCGGCCAGCAGCAGGTCGCGCCAGCGGGCGCTGACGGGGGTGTCGAGCTCTGCGGTGAACTTGACCATCACATGCGCGGCGGTGCCATCGGCTTGCTCTGCGTAGGCGGTGAACTTGGGCTGCTCTCCGGCAGCGGACGAGCCCGCCACTTCGCCGCGCGCGGCCAGGTCGGCCAACTGGGCGTAGGTGTGCAGCTTTTGCGCGGCGGCAATGGGCACGGGGTCGGGCGCGTTGACGAACTGGTCGCGCGCGGTGGGGCCGATGAGCAGGTTGCCGGGCATGTCGTCGCCCTGGTCCAGGATGGCGCGCAGCGCGTGGGTGTCGCTCCAGTCGCCCAGCCGCTCGGGCAAGCCCAGGCGCTGGCCGTGCCGCTGGCAGTAGGCGCGCCCCAGGTAGCCCTGCGGGCGCATGTCAAAAATCCACCACGGCAGGCCGTCGCTGTGCAGCCGGGCTCCACCCGCTTCGACCATCACAAAGCCCTGCGGGCACACCGGGACGAGGGTACCCAGGGTTTCCAGTGCGCCCTGGGGGGTGACGCGGTACACGGTGGCCTCCAGATCGGCGCGGACTGGATCGCGGAGCGTGTATTGAATAGATCTTGCAGCGCCAAAGGGCACCACGTCGCCCCCCAGCGCGCTGAGTGCCCGGGAGACGGTGGGCTGGCTGACCTGGAGCGCCTGGGCCAGCTTCTGCGCTTTGGTGGGGCCGGGGTGCAACAGGGTGCGGATGGCGTTGGCGTGGGTCTGGGCGGCGGAGGGCATGGCTCAAGCATACGCCGTTTGAATTGAAAATTGAATAGATAAAAGAATAGATTAATGAGGGAAGCTGAGCCTGCGCAACCACGAATGGGCTGCGCGGGCCTCTTTCCATCCTTGCAGGGATAAACGCCAGAAATCAAAATTGATAGCTGCTAGCGCTTACTGGAAGGGCGGTGGATGTCTATTTCATTCAGAATTCGACCAGGCACGCATGCTCATCCGTGAGGGATGCTTCTCGCCAAGCCTTGGGGCTTGCCAAAGCACAGGCGACGGCAACAATGGCAAACCTTTCGCGCCGCCCTGCGCGCCGCTGCACACCGCCCCACCCACCAAGGACCCCGCTGTGGCTGTTGCCAAAAAACTCCCCTCCCCCCCCGTGGCCCTGTCGCCCGGCAAACCGGCTTCCGCTGCGCCGCAGCAGGCATCTTCGGCAGAAGCCGGGACGCCTTCAGGCCCTGCGGCATCGGCGCTGATTGACCAGCGCATTGCCGACCTGGGCGGCTGGCGGGGGGAGGCACTGGCGCGGGTGCGCCAGCTGATTCACGAGGCGGCGCCGAGTGTGGTGGAAGAGTGGAAGTGGCGCGGCACGCCGGTGTGGTCGCTGGGCGGCATCTTGTGCACGGGCGAGAGCTACAACGCCGCCGTCAAGCTGACTTTCTTGAAGGGCGCATCCCTGCCCGACCCCAGCCGGTTGTTCAACGCCAGCCTGGACGGCAACGCACGCCGGGCCATCGATTTTCATGAGGGCGATGCGCTGAATGCGGATGCGTTTCGCGCGCTGATCCGCGCGGCGGTGGAGCTGAACGCGATGGGCAGCCGCCGCAAGGGCACAAGGCAGAAAGCAGGCTGAGCGCTGCGCGCTACCTGCGGTTCTCAACCCCGGCTGCGCGTTGGCATGCGCCCTCAACCGCGCAGGGCCGAGTAGCGCCACTGCACATTCATCACCATTGCCTCCCCTTGCGCCAGCGTGCGCAGGCCGGGCTGCCCCGGTTGGTGAAAGGCGTCGATGGGTTGAGTGATGGGCTCGAAGCAGAACGCGGGGCCCTGTGGTGGGCGGTAGACCAGGCAGTAGTGGTGTGCCGTGCCGCCATCTTTTTCAAAATCGGGCATGTGGGCCGTGAGGCGCAGGCCGCGCTCGGGCCAGTCGATGTGCGCCGTGCCGCCCCAGCCGGTGTAGGCGTTGTCGATGAGGCCACCGTGTGCGGGCGCGCCGCTGTTCAAGTCCCAGCCGGGCGGGAAGTGCTGCGTGTGCTCCGTGGGCAAGGGGTCGTCGCCACACAGCCACACGCCCTGCACCGGCGCCGTGATGCGCGTGGCGGGCGTGCGCGGAAACCAGGGGTGCAGGCCCAGGCCATAGGGCAGCGGCTGCGCGCCCAGGTGCCGCACCTGCACCGACTGGTCCAGGCCGCCATCCACCAGGCGGAAGGTCTGCACGCATTCGTACTCGTAGGGGTTGCCGTCGAAGTGGTCTGACCGCAGCTGCATCTGCAGCGTGTCGGGTGCGGGCTGGCTCAGTTGCCAGGGCTGCAGCCAGCCATCGCCGTGGATGGGGTACGGCTCGCCCACGCGGTTGGGCCGCATGGGGTGGAACTGCCCCGCATGCTCAAACCCGCCGCCGCTGATGCGGTTGGACCAGGGCACCATGGCAAACGACGCGAGCTGGTACAGGTCGGGCGTGGCGCCGTCCCACGGCCGCCACAGGTCGATGCGCGCGCCCGCCGCTTGCGGGTCGTCGATCTGCCAGGCCGCCACGCTGCCGCCGAGCGTGGGCACCAAGCCCAAGTGCTGCCCCGCGTGGTGCAGCCAGACGATGGGGTGGGATGAAGAGGCCTCGGTCATGGGCGGTGTGCTTTCTGCGGGATGGAGAAAAAGAATGGCGGAGCCACGGCCCCGCCGCTGCGCGTGGGGTCGGCGTCAGCCGCCAAACAGGTGTGCGGAAAGACCGGGCGTGCTGACGTCCACGGCAAACAGTGCACCGGCCAGCGGCTCGGCCGCGAGCTGCTGGGGCGTGAGGCCGGTGCGGGCCGAGGTGATGTACAGCGTGCGCAGGTCCGCACCGCCAAAGGCGCAGTTGGTGACCTGGCTCACGGGCAGCGGGATGCGGGCCAGCTCGTCGGCGGTGTCGGCATCGTGGCAGGTGACGCAGCCACCGCCCCAGTGCGCCACCCACAGGCAGCCTTGCGCGTCTGTGGTCATGCCGTCGGGCACGCCGTCCGCAGAGGGCCAGCGCTTCCACAGCGTTTTGTCGCTCACGGTGCCGGTGGCCGGGTCGCAGCGGTAGCGGTAGGTCGTGCCCTGCACCGTGTCGTTGAAAAACATGGCCGGGCCCTGCGCAGTGGTGGCCCAGGTGGGGCCGTTGGTCACGGCAAAGCCATCGTCGTGCCGCACGCAGTCGCCGCTGGCGGTGTAGGTGTACAGCGCGCCCGTGGGGGCCTCGCACGCAAAGTCCATGCTGCCACCCCAAAAGCGCCCCTGGGCGTCGCACTTGCCGTCGTTGAATCGGTTGCCGGTGCGCTCTGGCTCGGGCTGGTGCAGGTAGCGCGGGGCGATGTCGGCAGCGGGGTCGAACAGTGCAAAGCCCCTGCGCAAGGTGACGATGAAGCCCGGGGCGTTGGCGCGCTCGGCGACGGCGGAGATTTCTTCGTCAAACGTCCAGCGCTGGTGGGCGCTGGTGGCCGGGCTCCAGCGGTGCAGCTCGTGCTGGAGGATGTCCACCCAGTACACCGCCTGCTCGCGCACCGACCACAGCACGCCCTCGCCCAGCGCGTTGCCCAGTGCCATCACGCAGCGCAAGGCGCTGGTGGGCGTTGGCGCAGAGGCGGACGCGCCGCTGGACGGTGGGATGGGGGTATCCAGCGAAGGGCGCACGTGGGTTGTCTCCGGTCGTTTTTTTGCATCGGCCTGCCGCCAGGCACTTGACGAGCGGCATCTTATCAACGCCAATTGATGCTTGAAATGAATTTTTTTGCCATTAATTGATTGCAATATTGATATGTCACAGCTTTTTACCCCCTCCTCTTCCTCGACCGATGCCACGGGTGCCCCCCAGGGCTTGGCGAAATTCCCCAGCTTGCAAGGCCGCGCCGTGTTTGTGACCGGCGGCGGCAGCGGCATTGGCGCGGCCATCGTGGCGGCGTTTGCCGAGCAAGGCGCCCGCGTGGCGTTTGTGGACGTGGCGCGCAACGCGAGCGAAGCCCTGGCCCAGCACATTGCCGACGCAGGCCTGCCCCGGCCCTGGTGGCGTGTGTGTGATGTGCGCGATGTGAACGCCCTGCAGGCCTGTGTGGCCGAAGCGGCGGCCGAGCTGGGCAGCGACTTTGCGGTGCTGGTGAACAACGTGGCCAGCGACGACCGGCACACGCTGGAGTCCGTAACCCCCGAGTACTACGACGAGCGCATGGCCATCAACGAACGCCCCGCCTTCTTCGCCATCCAGGCCGTGGTGCCGGGCATGCGCAGGCTGGGCGCGGGCTCGGTGATCAACCTGGGTTCCACCGGCTGGCAGGGCAAGGGCACGGGCTACCCCTGCTATGCCATTGCCAAGTCGTCGGTGAACGGCCTCACGCGCGGGCTGGCCAAGACGCTGGGGCAGGACCGGATCCGCATCAACACGGTGTCGCCGGGCTGGGTGATGACGGAGCGGCAGATCAAGCTGTGGCTGGACGCCGAGGGGGAGAAGGAGCTGGCGCGCAACCAGTGTTTGCCAGACAAGCTGCGGCCGCATGACATTGCGCGGATGGTTTTGTTTTTGGCGTCGGACGATGCGGCGATGTGTACGGCGCAGGAGTTCAAGGTAGATGCGGGGTGGGTTTGATTTTTTTGAGTCTTTTTGGGCGTTTCCGCCTGTCTGGTAAGCTTTTTTAGCTATTGTTTTTATAGTTTCTATTGGGGGTCCAAGCGGTTGGGCTGAGCCTGTTTGAGTCTGGGACTGTGTGCTGGGTTGGACGGCGTGCTTTTGCTGGGGGTGGAGGCCGGGAGTCGCCCGGCATGCGAGTAACTTTCTTTCGCGTCGCCTGTTCAGACCGGACACATGGGTAACAGGTGTGCGGGGACATAGGGAACACCTCGTCAATTGGAAGCCGTCAAAGCGTTCATGTCCAGGCGCATGAATCGCTGGTGACAGAAGTACAGGTCAAAGCACCCGTCGTGCAGATCATCCGGGCGCAAGGCGACCGGCAGCCTGTGCAGTGCGCTGGATAGCCGCAGCTTGTGTCCCCGGAACTTCACAAAGCCATTCCAGCCCACCGTGAGCACGTGGTCGCGCTCGGCGTACTCGATGGGTGCCAGGATCGTTGGCATGGGCCGGAGACTCATGCGGTAGTGCTGCACCGGTGTCTGCATTGCCAGTGCCTCTTGGGGCCGGTGGTGGTTGTAGATCTCACGCCAGCGCTGCATCGCCTCCTGCGCCTGTGCCAGGCTGTCGAAAGTCCGCCCGCGCAGCACCTCGGCCTTCAGAGAGCGGTGAAAGCGCTCGATCTTTCCGTTGGTCTGCGGATGGTATGGACTGCTGTGGCTGCTGCGAACGCCCAGGCGAATCAACCAGACATCCAGGCAGCTCAAGTGGCCCGGGGCGCTGGGAGATCCCCAAGGCGCGCCATTGTCGGAATTGATGCGCGCAGGCAACCCATAGCGCTCGAAGACGCCCTGCAGCAGCGCTTGGACCGTGGCAGCGTCGGTCTTGCTGCAAGCCGTCGTGGCCAATGTGAAGCGCGAATGGTCGTCTAGCAGGGTCAGCGGCGAGCAGCGCCCTGCCGCCGTCTCGAAACAGCCCTTGAAATCCATCTGCCACAGGCCATTGGGCAGTTCGTGCTCGAAACGTTGCCATTCGCCTTGGGTATCGTTGTCCGCTGGAGCGATCAGCCCATGGCGGCGCAGCAGGTCCGTGACCGTGCTGGGGGCAGGCACCTGCTCATGGCCCAGATCCTGCAGCCGTCGGCAGATCTTGCGCGCGCCCCAGGCTGGGTGTTGCCTGCGCAGCTCCAGCACGGCCGATTGCACAGCCTCAGCGGTCTGGAGGGGGCTGTGCAGCGGGCGGCGTGAGCGCTGGGTGAAAGCCTTCTCGCCTTCGCTGGCAAAACGCTTGAGCAGCTCATATCCAGTCTTGGGTGAGATGCCAAAACGCCGA
>NZ_BJHU01000042.1 GCF_005405905.1 Acidovorax sp. NB1 | reverse complement strand
GCGGCTGCGCGGCGAGGCTGCATGTGTGATCGATGGCGATGAACTGCGCATGGGGCTGTGCAAAGACCTGGGGTTTGACGAAGCCAGTCGCGCAGAAAACGTGCGCCGTGCAGCACACCTTGCGCAGATGCTCAACGCCAATGCCATTCACGCCATAGTTGCCATGGTTTCTCCTGCCTCGGCTGCACGTGCCGCAGCGTACTCCGCGATAGGTGCAGACCGGTGCAAGGAAATCCATGTGAGCACGCCCCTAGCTGTATGCGAGCAGCGAGACCCCAAGGGGCTGTATGCCAAGGCGCGGGCCAACCAGTTGGCACAGATGACCGGTATACAGGCGAGCTACGAGGTGCCTGTGGCACCAGCGCTTCGCCTGGACACCAGCGTGATCCATGTGGAGCAGGCCGTGCAGCAGATGCTCAATGGCTGGAGCGCGACAGCAGAACAATTCACATGAACACACCACAAGCATTGCGCTACCACTTCATCACAGGCCTGCCCCGATCGGGCTCCACCTTGCTATCTGCCCTGCTACTGCAGAACCCACGCTTTCACGCAGGCATGACCAGCCCGGTGGGTGGACTGTTTCGCAACATGCTCAACCAACTGGGTGCGGGCAGCGAATTTGGGCCGGTGGTCACCAAAGAGCAACGCAGGCGGCTGTCGCGGGGGCTGTTTGACAGCTACTACGCAGACCAGGTGGGCGAAAAAGAAGTCATCTTTGACACCAACCGCATGTGGAGCGCGCAAATGCCTGCCCTCATGGACCTCTTTCCAGGGGCCAAACTGATTGCCTGCGTGCGCAACGTGGCCTGGGTGATGGACAGCATAGAACGCAGATACCGCGCCAACCCCTACGAGATCACCCGCCTGTTCAGCGACGACACCGAGCGCAACACCGTCTACAGCCGCGTGGAGACCCTGGCCCAGCGCAACCGCATGGTGGGCTACCCCTGGACGGCGCTGAAAGAAGCGTTCTACGGAGAACACGCCGGCTCACTGCTGCTGGTGGACTACGACCTGTTGGCACAGGCGCCGCAGAAAGTGCTGCCCCTGATCTACCAGTTCCTGGGCGAGCCCGAGTACACGCACAACTTTGAGCACGTGAAATACGACGCCCCCGAGTTTGACGAAGCTCTGGGGCTGCACGGCTTGCACCAGGTGCGCCCGCAGGTGGGGCTGCAGCGGCGCGAGAGCATCCTTCCGCCAGACCTGTTCGAGCAATACAGCAAGCTGTCGTTCTGGCAGGACCAGGCCCATAGCAGGGCCAATGTGATCACAGCCAAACCCGCCGCTTCAACAGAGAGCCATTGATTTGCTTCAATATTGATAGCTAATT
>NZ_BJHU01000041.1 GCF_005405905.1 Acidovorax sp. NB1 | reverse complement strand
ACCACCTACAACATCGCGGCGGCAGATGACTGGAACAGCGTCATCACCGGCGGCAACATCGCCGACCTTACGGGCAACGGCATCACCGTCTCCAACGCCGCTCCCCTCGTCACCAGCGCCACCTACGACGCCTCTACAGGCTCCTTGGTGGTCACCGGTGCCAACATGGTCACCGGAGACACCATCGACGTGAGCAAGCTGAGTCTTGCAGGCCAAGGCGGCAGCTACACCCTCACCAGCCCCAATGTCACTGCCGCCAGTGCGACCAGCTTCACGGTCACGCTGAACGCTGTAGACCGGCTCAACATCAACGGCCTGCTGAACCAGAACGGCACCACGGCGGTGGACACCACCACCTTCAACCTGGCCGCCGCCGCCAACTGGGATGCCAGCCGCACCACCAGTGCAGACCTCACCGGCAACGGCGTGACGGTATCCAACGTTGCGGCCCCCACCATCACCAGCGCCACCTTCGACGGATCGACCAACGTGCTGGTGGTCACCGGCACGGGCCTGGTCAAGACCATCGGCGCCACCAACGACATCACCGTCAGCAAGCTCACCATCACCGGCGAGGGCGGCGCCACCTACACCCTGTCCACCACAGGCAACGTAGAGGTCACCTCGGCCACCAGCTTCTCCATCACCCTGACGGGGGCAGACATCGCTGGCGTGAGCAACCTGCTCAACAAGAACGGCACATCCTCAGCCAGCGCCACCACCTACAACATCGCTGCGGCAGATGACTGGAACAGCGTCGTCACCGGCGGCAACATCGCCGACCTCACCGGCAACGGCATCACCGTCAGCAACGCTGCACCTGGCATTCAGTCGGCCAGCTATGACGCCAGCACCGGCATCCTCACCGTGTCGGCACTGAATATCGTTGGTGGCGACACCATCGACGTGAGCAAGCTGAGCCTGACGGGGCAAGGCGGCAGCTACACCCTCACCAGCGCCAACGTGACAGCAGCCAGCGCCACGTCGTTCACGGTCACGCTCAACGCTGCAGACCAGCTCAACATCAACGGGCTGCTGAACAAGAACGGCACCAGCGCGGTGGACACCACCACCTTCAACCTAGTGGCAGCCGCCAGCTGGGATGCCAGCACCACATCGAGTGCAGACCTCACCGGCAACGGCGTGACGGTATCGAACGTTGCGGCCCCCACCATCACCAGCGCCACCTACGATGCCAGCACCCACGTGCTGACCGTGACCGGCACCGGCCTGGTCAAGACCGTGGGCGCCACCAACGACATCACCGTCAGCAAACTCACCATCGTTGGCGAAGGCGCAGCCACCCGCACCCTGAGCACCACAGGCAATGTGGAAGTCACCTCGGCCACCAGCTTCAGCGTCACCCTCTCGGGTGCAGACATCGCAGCCGTAGAAGCCCTGCTCAACAAGAACGGCACCACGTCCACAGGCGGCAGCACCTACAACCTGGTTGCTGCGGACG